>NZ_ANAH02000066.1:0-600000 GCF_000335475.2 Cystobacter fuscus DSM 2262
GCCGTTCGAGTAGCGGAAGGCAGCATCCCAGGGTCGCAACAGGCCAGGTCCTGGGGTCTCGCCGGGGTCTGAGAGCGGGGCACGCACACAAGAGGGTCCTCCAGGAACCTGGGAGGTCCTGACGACTCCACGTTGAGTGGCCGGTTGGGGAAGCCGGTGAACAACCCTGGTCCGCGGAGGATGGGCGCCCGACCTCCACGGGAGCGAAAGACGGGTGGCGGTGGTACTGCGCCGACGAAGGCAACGAAGCCGGGCGGGAAGGTCGTCAGGGAGTCGGAGTGCCTCGTAGTACCGATGAAGCGGGGGAACGCAGCGAGCGGACCCCGTGGAGGGAAGGGGGCACCGGAACATGGAACCGGGGGAGGGAAAGACGGAGGGGACACCGAGCCCTACAACCGTCTCAACACAACGTCCTCGGATAGTGCTCGCGGCGAAACCATGAGCCGAGGAGCCGGATGCGGGAATTCTGCACGTCCGGATCTGTGGGGGGCCGGGGTGGGCAACTGCCCCGGCCTACCCGACAGTTCGACCTTACCCATTTTTTCGGCTGCCGAGGGAGCCCATCCCGAGTGGTGGAGGAATGATCGAGCGCCGTCTACACAACACGGCATGCGCTCCAAGCACACGAAAACACGGTAGGGCGGCGACCCTACGGCCATCGCCCTCCTGCTGACGTTCCGTCAGTTGACGCTCACTGATTGAGCGCTCACGCCATTGAACCAACGCGCGCCAAGAGACGCACGGACAAGTTCATTGCTACCGCCCACTACCTTCCTGCTAGTGCTTTGCACGCGAAATCATCGACAATCGCGCCCACGAAACTTCAAGGTTCGGTACTCCGATTTGTCTTGCAATGCAAAACTAGCATCATCAAAGGATACCGTCGCGACGTCCACACGCTTTCCGGCGTAGTATTTCTTGCTTAATATGTCATTCAAGAAGCCTTTATATAGGGATTTAAATAAATTTTTGCATTCTTGATTTCGTATTGTTCTTTCAAACTTGATTCCTGCCTTCAGCATCAACGCAAGCTCGGTCATGATCACGAACTCCGCCTTCTCTGCGGCCTCAACTGCTATCGATTGCGCGTCGTGCACCAAGACGCCTCCGGCATTTTTATGCGTTACCCGAGGCATACCAACCTCGATAATGCCAATGTCTACTACGTAAAGCGGTCCGACGTTGGGTTTTTTTTGGTACTCAATACGGTAGTCTACGATTACCGCAGACTGCCAAGTTTTTTCTTCTTGTGATACAACAAAATTAAACGCCGATGGGCAAGGAATTGCACGTACGTCGCTATCGCCCATGAGACTTCCACTGGAGAGCTTGGCGATATCGAAAGCAGAGCCTGGGTCGCACGCAGTCCACCCTGTCCTGGCGATTGTCGCCATGGACTTGGTGCGGACTTGATTGCATTGCAAGCAATTCGAAAGCATGCCGTGCTTGCATGATTTCGAGGCAGTACAAACGATGCATTCGACGCTCGGCGCGCCATGCCTACAGTGTTTTTCCATGCCCATGACAACCTCTCGCGTTAGGTGAGGTTTCATACCATGTGGAGGCTTATGGAGCACACGCCGCCTGTTGGGCGAGTAACATCTGAGTACAGGGCGGATGGCAGACGACGACTTAGAGAGTGTTCCAGCAGACACTAGCCCTGGCGGGCCGCTCTTCGAGCCGTGAGTCCTTCTAGCTGTCGAAGTCCTGCCCGCAGCTCCGAATGAACTCCAGGGCCAAGTGACGCCGAGAGGTGCACGCATGCGGAGCCCGCGCCCAGCGTGCCGAGTCGGCCGCGTCCCAGAGCCCAAGCATGTAACGCCAGGGTTACAATCACATCCATTTCTCTCGGCTTGGGCGTGAAAAGTAACCCGAGAGTTACATGTTGGACGTTGAGCAGCCCGCACACGTTTCCGCACTTGCGCCATTGCGGTTGCGGGCTCCCACCCCATTTTCGAGGACAGCCACCGCGGCATGACCGCGCGCGTCCTCATGGGGAGGTGCAGCCGAAGAAGACCAAGGGAAAAGGGAAAGGGCCGGACCCGCCAAGGTCCAGCCCTCTAACAGGAAGGAGAGCTGCGCCAACAGCTCCGCCTTCCTTCACAGCTGGAACGCGGCTTGGGGCCACGCTCCCGTCCGGCCAAGGACACGGGAAACGTAGGCACCCTCGAGGCTCGCGTCCAGTGCCGGGAGGGGTGTGCCTCGCGAGAAGTCCATCGCTGAGCGTTTCGACGCGTACGTGGAGAGGGTGGGCGGGCGGCTCTACAAGCCGTGCCGCCGCTTCCTGCGTGAGGCCCTCTTCGGGCTGGTGGAGAACCGCAGTGTTCTCATCTCCCAAATCGGCCGGGCTCTGGAGGAGCCGCGGCGCCTCATCCACACCGAGAAGCGCCTCTCGCGCAACTTGGCCAACGAGCGCTACGAGGACGCGGCCGTGGAGGAGGACTATCTACGCCTCGTGGCGCCCATTCTCCGGGACGAGCGCTACCCTCGGCCGGTTGTCGCGGTGGACATCACCGACATCGCCAAGCCGCGCGCCCGGAAAATGCCGTACCTCTCCACCGTGCATGACGGCTCCAAGGACGAGCTCGCCACCGGCTACCAGGTTGTCTCCGTGGAGGCCGTGGGCGTGCGCGGTCGGCGCCTGCCGCTCCTCTCTCGGCTTTTCTCGAAGGTTTCTCCTGAGCACAAGAGCCAGAACGCCACCGCGCTCGAGGCCATCTCCACCGTGAGCCCGCACATCCCTCGCGACGCCTTCTGGGTGTTCGACTCCGGCTTCGACGGGCACATTTTCCTCCGGCGCCTGGACGAGCTCGGCCTCTCCTACGCAGTGCGCATCAAGCTCAGCAACGACAGGTTCCTCCACCTGCCCGACGGGAAGATGAAGGTGAGCGAGGCCGTGGAGTTGCTGCCGCAGCCCCATACCCACCGCACGAAGTACCACCGCCCCGAGCGCACAGGCAGGAAACAGGAACTCCAGCTCGGCTTCGTCCGTGACGTGCGCCTGCCGGCGTACACCTCTGGAGGCCGCCCCTCCAAGAAGAAGCTGGGCGAGACGCGCTACTCCCTCGTCGTCGCCCGCGGCCTGGGGCAGAAGCCGCTCGTCATTCTCACCACCCAGGACGTGCGGACGCGGGAGGATGCCGGCAGGGTGGTGGACATCTACCTGGAGCGGTGGGGCGTCGAGGAGAGCAACCGCTTCGTCAAACAGGGCTTTGACTTGGAGGACGTGCGCGCCCTCACGTGGACGGGGCTGAAGCGGATGGTGCAACTCACGCACTTGGCCTACGGTTTCCTCTCCCTGCTGGTGCACGGGCCACGCAAACAGGTGGAGCGCGTGGCAGCCGACTTCAAGGCCTTCGGTCCGGTTCCCGAGTACCTCTACTACCGGCTGCTTGAGGGCATTGGCCGGCTTCTACGATCCACCATGGACGGAGGGCCTCGAGCAACGCCGCTTGCATGCAGACAACGCCACTCGCGGGACCCACGCCCCCAGAGATGAGGCCCAGCCTCTAACCGGCGAGATATCCGGCGATCACTGGGCCAAAAGTCTCCCAGGCTTTCGACAGGTTCACGCTAAAGGTTGTGACCTGGGCGATGCCCGACAACACGGACTTGATCACAGCCAGCGGCTGCCGCTGCTGCTTGGACTTCGCGGCTTGTTCCGCCAAGAACGTCAGTTGCTGCTCAGCCTCGGCCCGCTTCGCTGGATCCAGCGCAGCATCAGTCTTCAGGGCCTCAAGGACGTTCTTGAATGCGTTCGCTAGCTCTTGGTTGCCCTGCTGAATGTTCCCAATGTGCTGATTGATGATCGCGTTGCCACTCGCAAACGCCGCGCCCGAATTCGGCGAGTGAGCGGTCGAGGCGACGTTCGCATTGTCTCCGTAGATGTTGTTGACGATGTTAGTGGTCACTGCTGCGGCCTTGGCCCTCTCTTCATCCGTGAAACTCAAGCCCTCACCTCGGATTCCCTTTGCATCGAGTTCAAGCGCAGCTTCCAGTACGCGGTTTCGGACTGCTTCTAACACGCACCACTTTCAAGGTCATGTGGAGGGTGCTACCATAGCGGTCAGGTGGGAAGGTGAAGGCCCACTTGGGCGGAGGTGGGTCCGAGGCATCGGACGGCCAAGGCGGAATCCTCGCGCCCCAACGCGGAGGAATGAACGTGGCCTTGAATGCGATTGTGGAGCGTTTCACGCAGCGCAGTCCCGTGACGGTGATGGTGCGCCGCACGCTTGAGCATGCCCTGAGTTCGCAGTGGATTGACGAGGTATTCGAAGCACAGCGGGACAAGCAGTACACGAGAGAGCTGCTCTTCTCCTCGGTGGTGGACTTGATGGGGCTGGTGGCGATGGGATTGAGACCGTCGCTGCACGCCGCAGCACAGTCGGACCCAGACTTGAGCGTCTCGCTGGCAGCGCTCTACGACAAAGTCAATCGCACCGAACCCCAGGTGGTGCGAGCGCTGGTGCAAGGGAGCGCGGAGAGATTGTTGCCCGTGGTGCGACCGATGAAGAAGCAAGGGCCGTGGGCGGCGGGCTACCAGGTGCGAGTCTTGGATGGCAATCACTTGCCGGCCAGCGAGAAGAGGCTCAAGCCACTGAGGAACTTCCGAGGAGCAGCACTGCCCGGGCAGTCCTTGGTGGTGTACGCGCCCGAGGTGGGGTTGGTGGTGGATGTGCTGCCCGCGGAGGATGCACATGCGCAGGAGCGGGCCTTGATGGGACCTGTGTTGGAGCGAGTGCGGGAGGGAGAGCTGTGGCTGGCCGACAGGAATTTCTCCACGAGTCGGATTCTACGTGCGGTGCACGAGAAGCGAGCGGGCTTCATCATCCGAGAGCATGGAGTGTCCCCCAATCCCACGGCGTTGGGAGAGAAGCGGCAGATGGGACGAGGACAAACAGGACTCGTCTACGAGCAGGCCGTGCGCATGGAGGGGGAAGAGCCGTTGGAGTTGAGACGAGTGGAAGTGCACCTGGATGAGCCAACGGAGGATAGGGAAACAGTCATTCGGCTACTCACGAATGTGCGCGAGGAGAGACTGAGCGCCCTGGAAGTAGCGGAGTTGTACAGGAAGCGCTGGAAGATTGAAGGGATGTTTGGAGAACTGGAGGCGGTGCTCGAAAGTGAGGTGAGGAGTCTGGGGAAGCCGAGAGCGGCGCTGCTGGCCTTTGGGGTGGCGGTGCTGGCCTACAACGCGTTGTCCGTAGTGAAGTCAGCGGTGGAGGCCAGCCATGACTTGGAGGAAAGCAACATGCAAGTGTCCACCTACTACATCGCCGCCGAGGTGAAATTCACCTACGGAGGGATGATGGTCATGGTGGAGCCAGAGGAGTGGGCGGAGCAGGAAGTGCAGTCCGCCGAGCAACTGAGTGCGGCCCTTTTGGAAATGGCGAAGAAGGTGAAGCCCACGACGTTGCGCAAACATCCTCGGGCAGCCAAGAAGAAAGTGAAGAAGGGCTATGCTCCAGGGGAGGTAGCGCGCAAACATGTAGCAACAGCGCGTGTGCTTAAAGGAGAGAAGCTCTCCTGAGCTGGGAAGGAACTGAGACACCCAAAAGACCGGGACGAGCCCAAGAGTGTCCAGTGATGGGCCCTCCGTGCAATGACTATATCCTGATAGAGCGCCAAGTTGCCTTGGCTCGCCATTTCTTCCCTGATTGTCCTTCTAAAAGAAGCACCCGCCATCGACCTTGAAAGGGGTGCTTCTAACACGCCCTTGAGACTCGCTTTCCCGAACAGACGGACGACTTGGGTACGCCCAAGCTGGGGGATGATCTGCGCAAGCATTGAGTGCTCTCCAGGCGCCACGTTCGACGTGAGGTTCCCGTTTTCAGATTCGAGCAAGGTCTCGATCTCAGCCACCGACTGGTGAATGGAGACCAATCCGAAGTGCTCCGCGAACTGGTCGTTGCCCTCCAGGACCACAGGAATCCAGCCACGGACGAGGTTGAGCGCCCGCAGTTCGCATGGAATCCGCCTGTAGTCGGGAAGATCGGTGGGTTGCCCAGTGTAGCCCGAGGTTTCTTTTTTCACCCAAGCTTCCAACTCGGGGATTTTGAGCTTCGCAGCGAGCACTCGCGTACGTCGAAGCAGTTCGGGCAACGGGGTGTCTTCGTCCTGGGCGAGCTGGATCAGTTCATCAACAAGCAAGGGCTTTGGCATGAGCAGGGCATTTTAGCCCATTGCACGGAGCGTAGTCGCCTTGTTGGCAAGCAGGCGGCCAGCGTTTCGCTGCTACCGCCCTCTACGTCCAGCAACAGGTGTGACACCGGCGGCAGAGCGCGAAGGTGCCGCCTCACGGCGAGGGGAAGAGCAACGCCACGTCCACCTCGAAGCCTTCGCACAGGCGGGCGAGGGAGGTGAAGGTGAGGTTGACGTCCGCTCCTTCCACACGCTGAAAGAGGCGCGTCGTCATGCCGCAGCGGTGGGCGGCCTCCTCCTGCGTCCAGCCTCGCTCCTCGCGCAGGCGCCGCACGGCGGTGGCCAGCCGGGCCTGCAACTCACGGTAGGCCGCGCTCTCGTACTGCTCCGCCCTCTCTGGGCGGCGTGTGCGGGGCCGCGGCATCTTGCAGCGGACCCTAGGAACGCCTACAACCGCGCACCACGACGCTAGCGACGTGTCTCTAGCAACGCGCACGGACTTTCCGTCCTGGGAGAGCGGACATGGCGCTGGTGAGGTGCAAGCAGTGCGGTACTGAGGTGGCCACCGACGCGGTGGCCTGTCCGAAATGCGGGACACCACGCCCGCGCGGCATGTCCACCGGGAAGGTGCTGGCCCTCATTTTCGGGGGACTGGGATTGGTGTGCTTCGGCACATGCTTCCTCGGCGGGCTGGTGTCGGCGCTCAAGGGCGGTGGCGCCACGGCGGCGGGTGCCGCTTCGTCGGGGCCGGCGCGGACGGTGGAGATCCGCACGCTCCTCGGGGAGTACCGCGACAACGAGCTCCGCGCGGACGGCGCCTTCAAGGGGCACGTCATCCAGACGACGGGCACCGTCACCGACATCAGGAAGGACATGCTCAACGACGCATACCTGGTGCTCAGCGATGGTGCGGCGTTCGAAGCCGTCCGGGTGCAGTGCGCCCTCGGGAAAGCCCAGGCGGCGAAGGCGGCCTCTCTCTCCAAAGGCGCGCGCGTCACCATCCGCGGCCGCGTCGCGGGGCTGATGATGGATGTGCTCGTACGAGACTGCGAGCTCGTCGGCCCGTAGGCCCTTCGAGCGAGTCCCAAAAAAGATGAGGACCGCCGCGTCGCTCAACCGAGGCGGTCCTCACCGACTATTCAGGACGCCTGAGCCCCAACCCCAGGCTCAAAGAGCAGAGAAGTCGCTGAGAAACGACCCACTCATGTCCACATGGGCACAGCTACAACTGGATTTTCTCGACGACGCCGCCATTGCGCGCGTCATCCGAAGCGGATTGGGACGTCACCTGGCGAATCATGTCTCTGTAGGCCGGAACGAATGGCTGGGGCGGCTTCACCTGGTCCAGAAAGGCCCTGGAGGGCGGAACGAATGGCTGGGGGGGCCGCATCTGGCGCATCAACTCCATGTGCTCTGCGAGGGGAGAGAAGCTGAACAGGGCTTTCTTCGGCATGGCTGCTTCCTTTCGGACGCCGCCCGCATTGACGTAAGAAGGCCCTTGATTTAAAGTTCAAGAACATTGCGGCTCCTCCGCCGATACGGGGGCGCTGTGACACGAGCTTGGATGTGATGATCCTCGCTCGTGGGGGCCGGCCCTGCTCCGGCCCTTTTTTTTTGCACGGCAGGGCTTCTTTCGAATGTGCGATTCGCAGCTTTCCCAGATCTCCAGTTGCTGTCAAACAAAACAAACGCCGCCCGATTTGTTCAGGCTGAACACGGGGGAAAACCCAGTACATTTGTGTTATGGCTTTAGGGCCAACGCCAGACGGCGCTCACCGGCACGTTCCGGCTGAGGAGGAAGGCTCCTGGCTTGGAGTCCTCCCATACGGCGATACGCCCGTCCCGGTCGCCCAGCACGATGCACACCGGGTACTTCCGGCCATCCGGTAGCACGGCCTGGGTGAAGCGGCCCATGACGGCCGGCCGCTTCCTCTCCCCCCAGTCCTCGTCGATGCCGGGGCCCGTCCAGAGCTGGCCGTGGAGCAATGTCCCCTCCGGAAGGTTGCCGTCTCCCCGGGTAATGCGGCTGGTGATGGGGCCGTCCTGGTAGACGCCTTCCTCACCGAATCGCCCGGGCTGGTTGATGTCGATGATCGCCTCCAGCGGACTGGCCGTCCGGAGCTCCAACGCCTCCATCGCCTCGGTGGCCTGCTGGGGGCAGTCAGCGGGCTCCGGGGGCTTCACCTGCACGGCGGGACACCCCAACCCCGCGGTGGCGCACAACCAGGCGGCGAGGAAACTCGAGGAGGAGGAACGGGGAGCGGTGGACATGGGCGGACTTCCTTTCGCGGAGCGGCCAGGCCCGGGCGGCAGCGCCGCGGGCGGGGGCGCGAGTGTGGAGGAGAGCACCACCCCCAAGGCAAGGCCGAGCACGCCCAGGCCCACCATTCCGAAGAGGAGCCGGGAGCTCCAGGCGCGGCGCGGAGGGATGGCTGCGGCGGGAGGCTCCTGCCGTGCCGACTCCTCGGGTGAAGGCGGGGGCGCGCCCTGAGCCGCGCTCGCGGCTTGCGGCTCTCGCTCCTCGGCAAGCGGCTGTACCTCTTGCGGTCCCTCGGGCTCCGGCTCCGGCCACCCCGGCGAAGGCTCCCTTTCTTCTTCCTCCTGGGGCGGTGGCTCATCCAGGCCCTCTTCCGCCTCATCCAGGCCCTCCTCGGCGGGGAAGAGCGGCACCTTCCAGGCGGGAGAGGTGCTCCCCTTCTCGGTGGCCGCCTCCAGCGCCTGGAGCAACGCCTCGGTGCTGGGGTAGCGATCCTCGGGCCGCTTCTCCAGCAGCTTCATGGCGATGTCGCTCAAGGAGCGCGGCGCCAGGGGGTTGAGGAGGTGGGGGGCCATGGGAGGGACGGTGGCGATGGCCGCCACCAGCTCCTTGTCCGGCAACTCCGGGTTGAAGGGGTGCAAGTCCGTGAGGGCCTGGTAGAGCAGCACCCCCAGGGCGTACAGGTCCGCACTCGCGCCTCCCCGGAAGGGCTTCCCCTTTTCCCATGCCTGGCTGCGGGCGTAGGCGAGCAGCTCCGGCGGCACCAGGTGCAGCACGCCCTCGGGCAGGCCCATGGTTTGAGTGAGAGCGCCGGGCAGGCGCGCGGTGCCGAAGTCGATGAGGAAGGGGCGGCCATCCGCGCGGCGGATGAGGATGTTCTCCGCCTTCAAGTCCCGGTGGTAGACGCCGCGCGCGTGCAGCGCACCCACGGTGCGCACCACTTCGCCGAAGGTGCGCGCCAGCCGGAGGGCGTGAGGAGGCGTGCGCCAGCGCCACTCATGCCAGGTGTCCCCGTCCACGTAGTCAGTGACGAGGAAGGCGTAGCCCGTGCTGGGGCTGGGCCAGAAGTCCACCCCGTACACGCGCAAGAGGTTGGGGTGGGAGGCGTAGGTAAAAAGGGCCGCAGCCTCACGCGCCAGCCGACGGTAGGCGTTCTTGTCCTCCACGTACGCCTCTTCCGGGTACTTGTCCTCGAAGAGCTGTGCCCGGGAGTCGGAGAGGGGGTGGAGCGCCACCTTCATGGAGTAGGACTGGCCGTCGCGCTCCACCTTGAAGACGCGCGAGGAGCCGCCGCGGCCCAGCACCTGGGTGATGAGCCAGGGCCCCACCATGTCGCCGGGCTTGAGCTGGTCCGGGTGCAGAGCATGCGTCGTCATGGGTCGCCGCTCCTACTGCTTCACGTTGGGAATGGAGAGGTGCCGGTGGCCGCTCTTGTCCACCAACTCGAGGCGGAGAACGTCCTTCGCTTTCCAGAGGTGAGCCTCCGTCTCCACCGCCACGAGGCCCTCCTCGCCAGGCGCGAGTTGCGCTTTGTCCATGGCCATGGAGAGCACCTTCACCGAGGTGCCGTCCTCTCGGGCGAGGCGCGCGGTGCCGGGCACCCACGGGGGTTGCCCCGGCAGGTTGCGCACGCGGACGACGGCGAGTGCCCAGCGGGCGGCGCGGTACGCCTCTCCTCCCATGTACTCCAAGCCATTCTGAGGGGTTGTACGCTCACCCTCGAGGCGCCGGGCCCGTACGCCGTCCACGTCGAGTTGCCCCGAGAAAACGAGCCCGGCGTGCCCACCCACCCCGCACTGGGCCTTCAGCGCCGCGAGCTCCGCCTCCTTCTCCACCAGCGCGGCCTCCAGCGCCTCCAGCGTGCGCGGGCGGCGCACCACCTCCACCTCCTTGTCCACCACCCCGGGGCGCGTCACCAGCGTGAGCGTGGCCCGGGCCGGGGAGGCACCGTCCCGGTAGCGCACGCGCACCACCAACTTCTCCTCGGCGCCCAAGTCTACCGAGGGCTCCAGGCCGATGAGGGTGTCTCCCATCTCCACCCACTTGAAGCGGACGGGGCGGCCCTCCATCTCCACTGCGGCCTTGTCCACGGGCATGTCGAAGCGCAGGTACGTGGCGATGCCGGCGGCCACGCGCACCTCCGGCCCGGGCTCCTCGGGGTTGCTGGGCAGGGTGACGCGCCGCTCCTGGCGCTCGCGGGCGGGGGGCTGGGGCTGAGCTGCCGCGGTGGCGCTCATCAGGAGCGCGAGCGGCAGCCACGGGAGAAGTCGGGCCAGGGTGGATACCTCCAAGGTCCACCGTAGCAGACGTACGACGCTAGCGACGCTCACTCTACGATGTGGGCCAAAGTAGTCTTACGGATTACCCACTACACCTGATTGAGGGGGGGGGGCGGTAGCACCCCCCTAGTAGAACACTCCTGCGGCGAGTCATCAGGCGCGGCACCCTGGCGCCGATTGCAAGCAAAAGCCGCGCCACCGCCCGGCCGTAGACCCGCACTAGTAGATGAGTGAGTCATCAGGCGCGGCGCCCGGCGTCGATTGCAAGCAAAAGCCGCGCCACCGCCCGGCCGTAGACCCGCACTAGGTGAGGAAGAAGGAGAAGCTCGACCTGGGCGACAGCTCTCCATTCCAACGCCTAGGTGGCGCTTACAGCCCCACAAAGATCACTACGGAATAACCCTATATCATGACTCATAACCGAGAAACATTCAATAAAAGATCCGATCCTGCTTCCACGCCTACAGATGGAACACGGATCGTTACCGTTCAGGCTCCGCGCACTGCAACGCCGACACCTAGCCCCGGCCTATGGGGAGTAGTAGTCACACTATTAGATCCCGGTGTTTCGCGCCGCGTTATCTACTGGCTGGCTGATGTCGCTGAAGCCTTCTACCAAACCCCCATTTGCCAATTCATCAGCGACGGCAGCGAGGTAGTGCCCGTCATCCGTGGAGCGCTTGCTTGTGCCGCCCGAACACTTCGCGAAACTCCTACCGGACAGCCCGCTAGAAACACATTTGCTGCGGTGCTGGGTAGCTCACTCGCTGGTGGTGCTGTCGGATGCGCCGTAGCGTACCTGTGCCGCTTTATGCCGAACGAGTCCGTCAGCAGCATGGCGAACCTTGCGGCAACAGCCTTGGCTTTCCATGGAGACAAGACTACGTGGATGCTGTTCAATCAAGCCGCGCAGTTCCGCAAATCCGCTGAAGCAGAGACCGGCCCAGACGGCAGATGGATTATGCGATCTGGGTACATTTGCCTCGAATGGCTTGTGCACTTCCTTGTGGGAGCCGTAGGGGGCATCCAGACAGGCTTAGCTCTAAACTGGTAAGCCGTATTACGACCATTACCGTCAACTACCGAGGATGGAGCGTCGTCCCGTTTGAGGTCGGCGCTCCATCCTCAGTTTTTGGGCCTCAGCACCGCATAGCCGAAAATGCGCGTCCTTCCGCCGTCTTGAAGTGTTGAGGATTCCTCTTGTCGTGAATGTTCGTCCTCTCGTGCACACCTAGTCCTTCGCCCTTGGGCCTCCAAAAAAATGGGTAAGGTCGAAACTCGAAGCGAGGGACTCGAGCGAGAACCGAGGACTTGGAGTGGGCCCACGGGGTGCATCCGGCCCGGCGGAGTGCACGCGGGGGCGGGGGATGGGCTGGCCGTTGAGGATGTTCCAGGAGGAGGGGCTCGACAAGCGACCCGCCCGGCCTCCTCAATCGAGCGTCCGCAGGAGCGCATCCCGCTCCTCGGCGAGCTTCTTCGAGTTGATGGCCTTGCGGATGATGCGCGTGGCTTCCGGACGCACCTCGGCGTCGGTCAACCGGGAGCGCCAGTGCGCACGAAGCTCCTCCAGTTGCTGCCGCTGGGTGAGCTGCGTGGTGGCCAGCCACCGTTCGAGCTCGAGGACGACTCCCAACCGCGGGGGCGGGAGCTTCCCGGCATCGATGTCGCCGGGCTTCGGCGTGTACTTGCGTGCGACCCAGTCCTCTGGGAGGGAGCCCCACCGCTCGGCCTGGTTGCGCAGGCCCATTTGGACGTCGACGAGGAAGTCCTCGTACCTCGGCGAGGAGAGCACGCCCTGGGCCGCCAGCCGCTCGCGCACGGCCTCGCGTCCGTGCGTCTCGTCGTGGACGAGGTCCCCCAGCTCGGCCTTTCCCCACACATCGAATGGGTGGTTGTGGTTGAAGATGGCGCTCTCGACGTAGGCATCGCCGAAGACGTAGGTGCCGAGCGGCTCGTCCTCGCCGAACAGCCGCCGGACACGGAGCTCCCCGAGCACGACGAGGTAGCCACTCGTGTAGAGCGTCTGCGCCATGAGGTTGCCGCGGACGAAGACGAGTCCACCGGGATTCTCCAGCCACCCATCGACGTACAGGTCACCTTCGATGAACGTGGAGCCCTTGGGGTTCACGAGGCTGAGCGAGGGGACGCGGCCGCCCGTGAACAGCCCGGCACCGCTGTTGTTGGAGCCGAAGGAGAGGACCTGGGGGTCGACATCCATGCCAATCCGGGCGCCGACACGTCGGAACGCCGTGTAGGGGCGCAGGTAGGCGGCGGCTTCGTCAGAGGACAACCAGCGCTGCAGGGGGAGCATGGTGTCGGGTACCTCCGGCGAAAGGGTGTCAGACGATTTGTAGGAGACGAGGTGCCGGAACGAGTCCTTTCGGTATGGACAATCACCTGCTCCGCGTCTTCTCTTGCTCTGCGATTCTCTCCTGCTCCCTCCGCCAGTCTTCCAGGATGGAGATGGGGTGTAGCGAGCGGTAATCGATCTTCTTGTGATACACCGCGAAGTGGTGTTCGCCCGCGATCCGCACGAAGACCGACAAGGGTGGAGCAGGGTGACTCTTCCACCAGGCCGCTGCCTCCGCATGGGTGTCGAACGAGGCCGCGGGGGCAGGCAACCCGCGTGACGTGACAGCCTCGATGAATCGTTCCAGTGCGTAATCGCGTCGGAGGGCACGCACACCCCTCTCGCGAGAGTAGAAGACCTCCAGATATTCATTCCCCACCAGGATATATGCGCTGCTGGGCGGCTCGGGGAGTTTCCTCAACCAGGTCTCCGCCTCGTCGCGCGTGTCGAATCGGGCGATGACTGGAGGAGGATGACGGTAGAAGGTCTTCAGGTAGTCGTGGAATTCCTCGCATTGTCCTGTTGAAGCAATGAATTCGAGCTGGGCTCTGGCGACCTGGATGAAATTCTTCTTCTCCGCGGATCGCAAGGTGTCTCGAATTCGAGCGAGCGTCTGCCAGGCCTCGCTGGCCTCGTCGCCATTCTCGCCACGCCAGGAGGTTCTCACATCGACAGCACGGTCCGCTGAGGGGCGTGCGAGATAGTCCTCGAAGCGATAAAGCTGGCCTGTTCGCCAGATGAAAAAGCCCGCCTCTTTCAGGAGACGGTATGCCTTGGGGTCGCCGGGCGGCTGGATCTTCTGCCACTGGTCGGCAACCAGTGCTTCCGATGCGGAGAGCAGCTTGGAGATCGTCACGGTGTCTCCGGCGCCAGCTCGAACCCCGAAGGGTTGTCCGAGGAAGCCACCAGCACGACCGGTACGAAGACGAGCGCAATCCCACCTGAAGCGCCGACCACGGCGATGAAGGCGACGCCGGCAATGATGATGACTGTACCGGCCAGGATCTTGGTTCGATGTCGCCTGACCCAATCAACCGCGGTGTCCATGGCTTCGAATCGCACAGGACTGGCCTCCGCCTGTGCAAGGCACAAGGCGAGTTGCTTCATGCATGCCTCCGGGCAGTACCGCTTTTTCCCGATCCTCCACTGACCATACTGACTTGTAACGGACTCGGTCCTGCGCAACTGGGTGAAGCAGGTGGAAGTGGACGAGGGTAAGGGCCCCGCGGGTGCGCTCACCACGGGTGATAGGGCAAGCAACGGCCAGGACCGCGCCGAGGGCCCCCGGCGCGGTTTCCACCCTCACGCCACGCGATGACTCAGCCCTCCTCGTGGATGAGCCAGATGTTGCGCGTGGCGACGTCGGGCCGCTTGGACAAATCCACGATGCGCTGGCCCGGGGGGAAGGGCCGGTTGAAGGGATAGCCCCACTCGCCCGAGGTCTCCGTCTCCTGGCCCTCGCCGGTGACGGTCACCTGGAAGCGGAAGAGCATGCCCTCGCGCCGGCCCCGGGGCAGCAGCAGGTGCGCGGGCCAGCCCCGCTCGTTCACCACGGACGCCAGACGGGACGGACGGAAGATGACCGCGCGCTCCGAGGGCCGCAGCGTATGGACGAAGCCATCCATCTCCATCCACATCCGCCGCTCGTCCACGAAGGGCTCGGCCACCAGGTGGATGCGCACCGTCACCCGCTGCTCGCGCGGCAGCAGGTTCTCCATCCGCAGGAAGTAGGAGAAGGGCTCGTGCTCCAGCCGCGGCTTGAGCACCTCCGAGCCATCCGGCAGTCGCACCGGGCGCTGCGCCAGATGGGTGTGCAGCACGTGCGTGGTCATCGGGAAGGAGGGAGGCCGCCCGTCCCAGTGCTCTCCTCCGAACTGCTCCTCGCCCCAGCGCTGCCCGTCGAAGTCCGGTGAGCCCAGCCCGGGCACGTCCTTGTCCAGACACAGCAGCAGGTCCGGGCTCTGGTGCATGGGCGCCGGGCCCTCGGTCATCCACGCACGCATCCGCACCGGGGTGTGCTCGGACAGATCGTGCGGAGCCTCGTGCGTGCTCCGCCAGCCATCGAGGATGTCGTCCACGTGGCGGTGCCAGCGGTAGAAGAGCGGATCCCTCGCCGCCGTGGCCGGAGCGGCCAGGACGCCCGGCAGGCCACTCTTGTCCCTCGGAGGGCGCAGACAGGCGAGGAGAAGCTCTCCCAGGTGGTGGTACGCGCCGTGGGGGCCGAGCGGGTCGCGCCAGGCCTCGCCATCGAGGGACGCGGGCGTGGACTCGACCGTGTGGGCGAGCTGCTCCACGCTGTCGATGTCGATGGGCGTGTCCCCGTGCCACAGCAGTCCCGAGGAGGCCGCGGCGCAGAGCCGATCCCTCCGGGTGGCATGGTCCTCGACGCCATAGCCGGGCACGCCCTGGATGCTCAGTCCAGGAGGGCGGGGCGCGAAGCCGGGCAGGCGGGAGTCATAGGCCTCGTTGAGCGGTGCCGTGAAGTCCTGCAGGGGCGCCGTGCGGGGCATGCCGAACGACAGGCGCTCCGTGTCGTAGCGGGCGAGCAATTGCTGGTGCGTGTGCCAGAATGCCTCCGCGTGCCGGGCGGGAAGCACGCGCCGGGAGGGTTGCGCGGGGTCCGGATGGCCAGCGGCCGGGTACAGCACTCGCCAGGTCTCCACGGCCTCGTTGAGTCCGGAGTCCTCGCGGAAGTAGTCCAACCACACCTCCGCGCCCGGCACGCCCGGGGAGCCCTTGCGCGGCGGCATCGTCCGGCGCGAGGGCAGCACGAGGTGGGGGGCGCGCTCGTGCAGCGGGGGCACGGTGAGCGCGCGGCCCTCGGGGTGGTGGGCGAGGAAGAGCCGCAGCGCGTACCGCACCCACTCGGGATCGCCCAGCAGCGCGCCCCACTTCGCCGCGTCCAACACCGCCGCCAGCCCCTCCTCGCCGGGCCGGGCATTGGCCAGCGTCATGAAGTGGGCGGCCGTGGACAGCGCCTGCTCGAGGTGCGCGGGCAGCGAGGGCAGGAAGCGATGCTCGGGGGAGGGCGGCTCGAAGAGCGACAGGCCTCCCTCGGGGGCCCGGGGGATCGCGTGGGACTCCGGCTCCGGGCGCGACAGCAGCTCCCCGAGCCGGGTGTTCAGCGCCTCGCGGCTCACTTGAGACCGACGTAGATGTTCTGCACGTCGTCGTCCTCGTCCATGGCCTCCAGGAACGACTCGACCTCGGCGCGCTGCTCGCCCTCCAGGTGCACCGGATTCTTGGCGACCCAGGCGAGGCTCTGCGCGCTCACCGACCAGCCCTGGCCCGTGAGGGCGCGGCTCACCGCGTCCAGATCCGTGGGCGCGGTGAGAAAGCGCGTCGTGCCCTCGTCTCCGGGCTCCAGCTCCTGCGCGCCCGCCTCGATGGCGGCGGCCTCGGCGTCGGCGCCCCCTTCCGGGGGCGAGGCCTCGATGACGCCCAGCCGGTTGAAGTCCCACGACACCGCGCCCGTGGTGGCGATCTGCCCCTTGCGGAAGAGCATCCGGATGTTGGTGGCGGTGCGGTTCTTGTTGTCGGTGAGGCACTCGACGATCACCGGCACCTGGTGGGGCGCGAAGCCCTCGTAGGTGACGAGCTCGTAGTTCACCGGCTCATCCAACAGGCCCGCGCCCTTCTTGATGGCGCGCTCCAGCGTGTCGCGCGGCATCGAGGCCTTCTTGGCCTGCTCGACGGCCAGCCGCAGCCGGGGATTGGTGCCCACCTCCGGCCCACCGGCCTTGGCGGCGATGATGAGTTCCTTGACCAGCTTGGTGAACAGCCGGCCCTTCGCGGCCGCGTGCTCCGTGCGGCCCTTGTGCTTCCACTGAGCGCCCATGACAGGCGCTCCTACCTCCCGGGGCGCGCCGGTTCAATATGGAACCGAGCGCTTTGTCCGGGAGTCACGAGGGGGCAAGGGCGCCGCTCAGGGGAGGGGCCGGCCGGTGGAGGCCTGGGCCATGCGCACCGCGCGCTCCATCAGCTCCTGCTGGGCCCATCGCTTCTCGCCTTCCGGGGGACGGCGCAGCCAGGCGCCGTCGGCCTGGAGCACCCAGGCATGGGTGTTCTCGGCGAGGCAGCGGTCGAGGATGTCGCGCACCTGGGCGACGAGGGTGGGGTCCTCCACGGGGGTGAGGGCCTCGACGCGGTGGTCGAGGTTGCGCGGCATGAGGTCCGCCGAGCCGATGTAGCAGCGCGTGTCGCCGCCGCGCTCGAAGAGGTAGACGCGCGAGTGCTCCAGGAAGCGGCCGAGCGTGGAGATGACGCGGATGTTCTCCGAGACGCCGGGCATCTGGGGGCGCAGGCAGCAGATGCCGCGGATGTTGAGTTCCACCTTCACGCCGGCGCGCGAGGCGTCGTAGAGCGCGCGGATCATCATCGGATCCACCAGCGCGTTCATCTTCAACACGATGCGCGAGGGCGTCTCGGGAGTGTGTTGGGCGATGGTGCGGCGGACTTCCTCGAGCAGGCCCTCGCGCATGTTGACGGGGGCCACGAGCAGCTTGCGGAAGGACTTGGGGCGGGCGAAGCCGGTGAGGAAGTTGAAGAGGTCGGCCACGTCGGCGCCGATGTCCGGGTCCGTGGTGAACAGGCCCAGGTCCGTGTAGAGCCGGGCCGTCTTGGAGTTGTAGTTGCCGGTGCCCACGTGCACGTAGTGGCGCACCTTCTCGCCCTCGCGGCGCACGATGAGGATGGCCTTGGCGTGTGTCTTGAGGCCGGGAATGCCGTAGACGACGTGCACCCCGGCCTCCTCCAGCGCGAGCGCCCAGCGGATGTTGGTGCGCTCGTCGAAGCGCGCCTTGAGCTCCACCATGCACACCGCCTGCTTGCCGCGCTCGGTGGCGCGGATGAGCGCGGGCACCAGCGGCGACTTGTCCGAGGTGCGGTACACCGTCTGTTTGATGGCGAGCACGTCCGGGTCCTCCACCGCCTCGGTGACGAAGCGCTCCACCGAGGTGGTGAAGGACTCATACGGGTGGTGGACGAGCAGGGCGCCGCGGCGCATGGCCGTCATCACCGGGGTGACCTCGCCGTCGTCCTCCGACTGCAGCCGGGGCTGGGTGACGGGCGTCCACGGCGGATCCCTCAGCTCGGCGAAGCCGGGCGTGGAGACGATCGCCATCAGATCCGACAGATCCAACAGGCCCCGCTCCTCGTAGAGATGCTGAGGCTCGAGCGACAGCGCCTCCATGAGGGGCTCGAGCAGCTTGGGGTTCATCCCCGTCTGCACCTCCAGGCGGATGACGTCGCCGAAGCGGCGCTGGCGCAGCTCGGTCTGCACCGCCACGAGCAGATCCTCGGCGTCCTCGGACACGGTGTAGTCCGCGTCCCGGGTGACGCGGAACAGCCCCTGGTCCAACACCTCCATGCCCGGGAACAGGGCGCCGAGGTGGTGGGCGATGACCTCCTCGAGTGGCACGAAGGACGTGCCGCCCTTGAGGGGCACGAAGCGCGAGAGCAGCTCCTTGGGCACCTTCACCCGCGCCACGTTCTCCGTGTCCGCCACCGGATCGCGCAGCAGCACCGCCAGGCTCAACGACAGGTTGGAGATGTAGGGGAAGTGCCGCCCCAGGCCGATGGCCAGCGGGGTGAGCACGGGGAAGATCTGCTCGCGGAAGCGCTGCTCCATCTGGGCGCGCCCCTCCGCGTCCAGCTCCTTCATGGAGTAGATGCGGATGCCCTTCTCCGCCAGCGCGGGGCGCAGTTTGCTCTCAAAGCAATCCGCGTGACGATGGCCCTGTTCGAGGATGCGCTCGTGCATCTTGCCGAGCGTGTCGCCCGGGGTGGAGCCATCGGGCACGAGCCGGGCGACGCGGTTGCTCATCTGCTCGTGCAGCCGCGCCACGCGAATCATGAAGAATTCATCGAGGTTGCGCGCGTAGATGGCGCAGAACTTCACGCGCTCCAGCAGGGGAACCGAGGGGTCCTCGGCGAGCTGGAGCACGCGGTTGTTGAAGGCGAGCCAGGACAGCTCGCGGTTGAAGAACAGGCTGCCGTCCGACACGTCCGTGCCGGGGGGAATGACGTCGCGCTCGGCGGTCTTGCTGGAGGTGTTCTTGCTGGGTGCGCGCTTGGGCATGTTGCGCTCTCTAGGTCAGACCGAGCGGTCTAGCAGAGCGTCACGGCGGGATTTGTGAACTTTGAAGCGGACCCTATTAGGAGCCGACGAGCCGCGAGGCGCGCCGCGGCTGGGGGTGCACGGCCACCTCGTACTGGTTGCCCTGGGCGTCCTGGCGGATGACGGCCCAGCCCTGGCGGGGCGGCGTGCCCCGGGGCTCGACCTGGAAGGAGCGCCGGGTGGCGCGCGTGCTCAAGAGCTTGCCCAGGCACTCGGCATGGGCCTGGAGCGGGAGGATGCACAGGTCGGAGCGGTTGCCGAACTCGTCCTGACGCACCAGTGCCCAGCCATCCAGGGGCAGGGGGTGCTGCATGTCCACGCGCCAGCGCACGTGCCGCGGGGCGAGGCCCAGGTGGGCGAGCGCGTGGTCCACCTCGACATGGTCCATCCACAGCGTCGCCTCGCCCTCTTCCCCGGCGGCGTGGATGGGCAGATCGATGAACAGCTCCAGCCCACACTCACAGGTGGACTCCCACCGGTAGCGGGGCCCCAGCCCATCGCCCTCGTCCTCATGCACGAGCGGGCGTCCCAACCGCTGCTCGAGTGTGACGCGCGTCACGCTCAGGGTGCAGGCGCGCTTCTGCGTCGTCAGGGCAACGGGGCGGCGGATCGGGAGCGGCTTCATGGATTTCTCCTCTTTCGGGGTAGAGAAATCTAGTGCTCATGCACGGAGCGGCCAGGGGGGCAGGCGTGCTTCGTTCATTCAGCCACGCCCTGACGAGGGATTGTGTCCGTTGCAGGAAAGGCGTCTCGGACCCGGGGGCCAGCGGCGTGCCCGGAGTGGGGCGGGCGAGGTTTGGGAGGAGGAGGGAGTGGGTGCCCGGCGCACGAGGTGGGGGCGTCGGGCACCTGGTGGAGGCTCAGCGGGTGAAGCGCTCGGAGATGGGCGCGTCGAAGGCGCCTCCCACCCTCAACACCTGACCGGTGTGGAGCAACACCCCGAAGGTGGAGGTGTAGGGCGGGGACTGGGTCGCGGACGCCGCGGGCAGCCACGCGTTCTGGGTGGGGTCATACACCGCCGCCTGTCCGGCGTCGTTGAAGGCCAGCACCTCGCCCGAGTAGAGCAGCGTGGTGGAGGAGGCCCGAGCTCAACTGCACCATCGAGTAGACGCGGCAGAATCCCGGCGAGCAGGCGGGAGTCGTGACCCGCCAGGTATCGGTGTATGGGTTATAGCGCTGCACGAAGCCCTGATAGGACTCGAGCACCTCGCCCGTGGCGCGCAGCCGCACGGCGCTGTTGGTGGGGTAGAGCAGGGCCTTGGTGGCGGTGGGCGTCCAGGTGCCGACGCCCGTGCTCAGGGCCTCGGTTCCGCTCGCCATCGTCGCGGACGGCTCGGAGATATCGGGTTGGCAGCCCAGGGTCATGGACAGACAACCCACCATGATCAATGAACCCACCCGGAGTCGGTAGGTCCCGAGCAGGGTACGACGGGGGAGAGACAGGGCGAAGGGCCGGCGAGTGTCCTGAATAAGGCGAAGCAGGTCGCGTCGGAGCACGCACGACATGGGCCGCCCACTCGCGGGCGGCGTCGGCACGAGGGATTACGCAATGCATCGCAAGGGAAGTCATGGAGGGCTGCGTCTGCTGGGCACGGCGGTCGTGCTGGTGGCCACGCTGGTCACCGGAGAAGGCCAGGCGCAGGAGCAGGAGTTGCGACCCCGGCAGGAGCAGGAGCGGGGGAGGGAGCAGGAGTGGCAACAGTCCCCCTGGGCCTACGCCCTGAGCGAGAGCCCCCCGCTGCGCTTCAATGAGTCCTCCCGCTTCAACGTGCTCGCCACGCGCAACCCGGGCTATCCGCGCGCCGAGGGTGAGCGGATGGTGCTCGTGCCCGAGAACCGCTCGGGCGCCGCGGGCGCCATCTTCCTGAACAACCAGCCGGTGCAGGCGCCTTTCGCGGTGCAATTCGATTTCAACACCTACAATCGCAAGGGGGGCGGCCCCTGGGACACGGGAGACGGGCTGGTGCTGATGTTTGGCCGCCGGCCGCTGTCGCGCCGGGACGTGCTGCCCACGGGCAGTGGCCGCGCTTTCGTGACGGATGGCTCGGGCTATGGCGTGCACGTGACGCTCTATGGCGAGGAGCGCGGGCTGCTCCTCACGGACGGCACGGGGCGCGCGCTGGCCTCCCGGCGCAATCCCGCCGTCTACACCCATGAGCGCTGGGCGACGCTGCGCGTCGAGGTGGAGCGCGACGGCATCCGCGTCTACCTGGATGGGGCCTTGCAGATCGATTGGCGCGGCCAGGTGAACTCGTCCTTCACGGGCCTGGGCATCGGGGCCGCGACAGGGGATGCCAACGCGTTGCATGCCATCCGCGACCTGCGCCTGGCGCTCCAGCCCCGCTCCCCGCCGCGTCCTCCCGGGCCTCCTCCGGGTCCTCCGCCGCCGGACTCCTCTCCGGACGGCAACCTGCTGTTCAACGGAGACTTCGAGCAGCCCTCGCTGCGGCGGGGCAGCTTCCAGAGCCTGGGGGAGCTGCCGGGGTGGAGGCGCGCGGCCGGACGCACCATCGAGCTGCAGAACAACGTGGCGGGCAGCGCCGCCCAGGGTGCCCAGTTGGTGGAGCTGGATGGCCAGGACAACACCACGCTCCAGCAGGATGTCTCCACGCGCCCGGGGGCCGAGTACGAGCTGCGCCTGGCGTTCTCCGCCCGTCCGGGGACGGATGCGCGGGACAATGGCCTGGAGGTGCTGTGGAACGGGGAGGTGCTCACGCGCCTGGAGGCCAGCGGACAGAAGCTGTCGGACACCTCTTGGACGTACGTGGTGCTGAGGGTCCGGGCGGACGGCCCCAGCTCGCGTGTGGAGCTGCGGGACGTGGGCCGCTCCACGGGCTCGGGTACGTACGTGGATGATGTGTCGTTGCGGCAGGTGTCGGGCGGCCGCGGCCCCCGGCGCTGAGCCCTCCGGTTTCCCGGCGGCGAAGGGGCGTTCACTAGTCGCCCCTTCGCGCGGGAAGGCTCCCGGTCTCCTCGGATTCTGGCGTGGACTGGATCGCCACGTCTCATTCCAAGAGGAGACTTCATGAAGATCGGGTTCATCGGACTGGGTGCAATGGGCAGTGCCATGGCGGGCCATTTGTTGAAGGCCGGCCATGCCCTCACGGTGTGGAACCGCTCGCCGGACAAGGCGGCGCCCCTCGTCGAGGCGGGGGCTCGCCGGGTCGCGTCACCGGCGGAGGCGGCGGCGGGGGCCGAGGTGGTGATCTCCTCGCTCGCGGACGACGCGGCGGTGGAGCAGGTGGTGCTCGGGGAGGACGGGCTCGCGCGGGGGTTGGGCGCCGGGGCGGTCCACGTGGGCACCAGCACCATCTCCCCCAAGCTCTCCGAGCGGCTGGCGGACGCGCACGCGAGGAAGGGGCAGGGCTACGTGGCGGCCCCGGTGTTGGGGCGGCCTCCCGCGGCGGCCCAGGGCAAGTTGTTCGTGATGGCGGCGGGGGAGGCCGGAGCGGTGGCCACCGCGCGCCCGGTGCTGGAGGGCTTGGGGCAGCGCCTCTTCGTGGTGGGGGAGACGCCCGCCCAGGCGCACCTGCTCAAGCTGTGCTGCAACTTCCTCATCTTCTCCACCATCGAGCAGCTCGGCGAGGTCTTCGCCCTGACGGAGAAGGGTGGCCTGGACAGGGCCCGGGTATTCGAGGTGCTCACCGAGAGCTTCTTCTCGGCGCCCGTCCACAAGAACTATGGCCGGTTGATCCTCGAGCGCGCCTACGGCCCCCAGGGGGTTCCGGTGACGCTGGCGGCGAAGGACACGCGGCTGATGCTCGAGGCGGGCGAGGCGCTGTCCGTTCCGCTGCCGTTGGCCTCGCTGGTGCGCGACCGGTGGATCTCGGCCCGCGCCCGGGGCGAGCAGGACCTGGACTTCGCCGTGCTCGCCCGGCAGATCGCCCAGGAGGCGGGACTCAAGGAGTGACGGGGGCCGCGCGGGTCGGATCGAAGCGGGCCTCGCACTCGCGGATGCGCTCGTCGGTGAGGGGCTCGCGGCGGGGGAGCACCGTGAACCGGCCTTCCTGGTAGCGCAGGTTGGGCTCGAAGCACTCGAAGTAGCCCGGAGGTGGCCGGCGGTCATGGGCCATGGTCCGGTTCTCCCGTTTGGTGGCGCTCAGGGGGGTGCGCGCCACCACCCGGTCGTTGAGTCCGAGGTAGTCGAGGATGACCACCTCGGGCAGCACCCAGGAGACCACGCCGACCGTCTGGCTGACCAGCACGAGCCGCGTCATCGGATCTCCGAACTTCTGCTCCTCGCCCACCTCCCGCGGGGGAAGGGTGCGCTGTTTCACCTCGAAGAAGACCTTGTGCTCCTGATGTCTCAGGCCCACCAGGTGGCGGATGAGCCACGCCTGCTGCGCGTCGAAGAGCGCGGCATAGGCGCGCACGCCGGGGGGAAACGCGTCCGCCACGGGCTGGAAGAGCATGTGGGTGCTCGCGCGGGTCGTCAGCTCGTGCGTGCGCGCGTAGTGGACCCAGGGCAGGGGCAGGCTCAGCAGGAGGAAGAGGCCACCCACCACCGCCGCGGCGCGCGCCGACAACTCCAGCCACGCGAGGAAGCCCACGAAGGACACCCACAAGGGCAGCACGAGGTGCGCGTAGACGCGGTACTCGAAGTGGTCCCCGCCGATGATGAGGGTGTAGTAGGCGAAGTGCGCCACGAGCACCGCCACGACCGCGACCGCGCCGGGCCGTGCGCTCACCGCGCTCACGACGCGCCGCCCGCCCAGGCTCCGGAGGACGGCCCCGGTGGCGGCGATGCCCACGGCGAGCCACACCCACAGCGCGTACTCCAGGACGAACGACAGGGCATAGCGCAGCCCACTCTCGGGCCAGGCCGCCACGTGCTTGGCGAAGTACGTGTTGGGGACCCACTCGCCATAGGTGGCATGGCGCCAGAGCAGGTGCGCGACATCGAGCAACAGGGGTAGTCCCGCCAGCACCCAGCGGCCCCGAGGGGGCGTCCTCAGGAAGAAACCCAGGGCGAGCAGCCCACTGGCCAGCACCATCAACTGCCCGTCCGGCCGGGTGAGCGCGGTGAGGGCCGCGGCGGTGCACGACACCGCGAGCGCGCGAGGCCCTCCGCCCCGGTCCAGCTCGAGCGTGGCCACGAGCCAGAGCGTGGTGCAGAAGATGAAGAGGGACGTCTCCAGTCCGGAACTCATCCACGCGAGGAAGGTCCGGTTGGAGAGCACGCCCACCAGGACCGCCACCGCGAGCGCGAAGCGATGACGCTCGAGAGAGGGCGGCAGGGCCATGCGCCACACCCAGCAAGAGCCCAGCGCGAGCGTGCCGTAGGAGAGCAGCAGGGACACGGGGTTGGCGGCGTCGGGAGGCTCCACGCCCGTCAGCCGCCAGATGCCTTCCAGCAGCACCATCCAGAGGAAGTTGGAGTAGCCCTCCACGGGGCGGAACGGGGGCGGATTCCACGTATAGCCCCAGCCCCGCATGTGATTGCTGATGTAGCGGAAGGTGATGAACGCGTCGTCCGTGAGGAACCAGAACGTGCTCCACCCCACGTAGGCCACCCCGGCGATGAGGACGAGCACCGCCAGGCGCGAAGGACTCAGGTCTCGAATGGAGCGCGTCATGCCGTGGAAGGCCCGGAGCTCGTCCCGGGCCGTGAGGGGTGGCTAGGCGGTGGCGTGTCGCACGGTTTGCAGGAGCAGGCCCGAGTCGATGAGCTCGCAGACGGCCTCGATGTCGCGGTGGATCTCGCGATCCTTCTCCATGGTGGGCACGCGGCTGCGCACCAGCTCATGCGCGGCGCGCGGGCCCCGGCCGGCCTTCACGGGCAGCCGGTAGTCGAGCGCCTGGCTGGCCACGAGCAGCTCGATGGCCAGGCACGTGCGGGTGAAGTCCGCCACCTGGCGGCCCTTGAGCGCCGCGGTCATGCCCATGGACACGTGGTCCTCGCGGCCGGCGGAGGAGGGGATGGAGTCCACCGAGGCGGGGTGGCAGAGCACGCGCGACTCGGCGACGAGCGCGGCGCTCGTCACCTGGGCGATCATGAAGCCCGAGTTGAGGCCCGGGTTCTTGGCGAGGAAGGGGGGCAGGTTGGACAGGGCCGGGTTGACGAGCTGCTCCACGCGCCGCTCGCTGATGGAGGACAGCTGGGTGAGCGCCATGGCCGTCACGTCCATGGCGAGCGAGATGGGCTGGCCGTGGAAGTTGCCGCCCGAGATGATGCGGCCCGTGTCGACGAAGACGAGCGGGTTGTCGGTGGCGCTGTTGACCTCGACCTCGAGGATGCGCCGGCCGAAGGCGAGCCCCTCGCGCGCCGCGCCGTGCACCTGGGGCATGCAGCGCAGGGAGTAGGGGTCCTGCACCTTGCTACAGTTCACGTGCGTCTCCACCAGATCGCTGCCCGCGAGCAGCCGCAACAGGTGGGCGGCGACGGCCTTCTGGCCCTCGTGGGGGCGCACGTCCTGGATCTCCGGCAGGAAGGGCTTGTGGCTGCCGAGCAGGCCCTCGAGCGTCATGGAGCCGGCGATGTCGGCCACCAGGGCGAGCGACTCGGCGCGCAGTTGCAAGAGCGTGCCCACCGCGCACATGGCCTGGGTGCCATTGACGAGCGCCAGGCCCTCCTTGGCCTCGAGCACCACCGGCCTGAGGCCCGCGCGCTCCAGCGCCTGGCGGGCCGGCATCCGCTGGCCCTGGAAGAAGGCCTCGCCCTCGCCGATGAAGACGAGCGCCAGGTGCGCCAGCGGCGCCAGGTCTCCCGAGGCGCCCACGCTGCCGCGCTCGGGCACCACCGGCACCACGTCCTGGTTGAGCATGTCCAGGGCGAGCTTCAGCGTCTCCAGGCGGATGCCGGAGAAGCCCTTGGCGAGCACGTTGCAGCGCAAGAGCAGCAGGGCGCGCGCCTCGGGCAGGGACATGGGAGTGCCCACACCGGCGGCGTGCGAGAGGATGAGATTGCGCTGCAACTCCGACAAGTCCTTCTTGTCGATGCGCACCTCGGCCAGGGTGCCAAAGCCGGTGTTGATGCCGTAGGCGGGCGCGTCTCCGGCGGCCACGCGCTCCACGAGATCACGCGAGGCCCGCACGCACGTTTCCGCCTCGGGAGAGAGTTCCACGGTCGCCTCGTTGCGGGCGACCTGGAGGATTTCCTCCAGGCGGAGGGTGTCTCCATCGATCAGAAGTCGGGGACGGTACATGTGAGCAGCTCCAAGGACTGTCGGCGGCGGTGCCGCGCGAGGGGCGTTCTCTCTTATCTCAACCCGGGCGCGTGTGCAGCCCGTCCCCCTCCGGGACCTTTTGACAGCCCCGGGCCACCTCACTACGGTGGCCGCTCCTTAGGTGAGGAGGAAGCAGCCCAGGTGGCCTTGATCGTCCAGAAGTACGGCGGCACGTCCGTCGGCGACACAGAGCGAATGAAGAACGTGGCCCGTCGCTGCATCGCGGCCCAGGCGGCCGGGCACGACGTGGTGGTGGTGGTATCCGCCATGTCGGGAGAGACGAACCGGTTGCTCAAGCTCGTCTCCCAGATCACCGACCGGCCCAACGAGCGCGAGCAGGACGTGGTCGTCGCCACCGGGGAGCAGGTCTCCATCGGGCTCGTGGCGCTGGCCATCCAGGCCCAGGGCGCCAAGGCGACCAGCTTCCTGGGCCATCAGGTGCAGATCGTCACCGACAGCACCTTCGCCAAGGCGCGCATCAAGCGCATCGAGGCGGAGCGCATCGTCGAGGCGCTCAAGCAGAAGCACATCGTCGTGGTGGCCGGCTTCCAGGGCCAGGACGAGCAGGGCAACGTCACCACCCTGGGACGCGGCGGCTCGGACACCACGGCGGTGGCGCTGGCCGCGGCGCTCAAGGCGGACGCGTGTGAGATCTACACGGACGTGGATGGTGTCTACACGACGGATCCCAACGTGTGCCCCGCGGCGCGCAAGCTCGATCGCATCTCCTACGAGGAGATGCTGGAGCTGGCGAGCCTGGGCGCCAAGGTGTTGCAGATCCGCTCGGTCGAGTTCGCGATGAAGTACAAGGTGCCGCTGTGGGTGAAGTCGTCCTTCTCGGACGATCCCGGCACGCTGGTGTGTGAGGAGGACAAGTCGATGGAGAACGTGGTTGTCAGCGGCATCGCCTACGAGAAGAACGAGGCGAAGCTCGCCATCAGTGGCGTGCCGGACATGCCGGGTGTGGCGGCGAAGATCTTCGGCATCCTGGACGCGCAGAACATCGTGGTGGACCTGATCGTCCAGACGGCCTCGCGCGATGGGAAGACGGACGTGTCCTTCACCGTGGGCAAGACGGACCTGACCAAGGCCCGCGAGGCCGTGGAGCAGGTGGCCCGGGAGATCAAGGCCGGCGGCGTGGAGACGGACAGCGACGTGGCCAAGATCTCCATCGTGGGCGTGGGCATGCGCAACCACTCGGGCGTGGCGGCGAAGATGTTCCAGGTGCTCTCGCAGGAGGGCATCAACATCCAGGTCATCTCCACGTCGGAGATCAAGGTCTCCTGCCTCGTGCAGTCGAAGTACACGGAGCTGGCCGTGCGCGCGTTGCACACCGCGTTCGGTCTGGACAAGCCCACCACGGTGGGCTGAGGGGTGAACCGCACCGGCGCGCTCGCGGTGGCCGCGCTCGGGCTGTGGGGCCTGGGCGTGGTGGCGCGCGTGCGCGGGCCCTCCACCGAGCCCGCGCTGGACTGTGAGCCGGGCCAGGTGCGGGTGGTGGAGGGAATCGCCCGGTGCGGCACGGGCGAGCCGCCTTCCGCCCCGCAGCGCCTGCTGCTGGGCCAGAAGCTGGATCTGAACCGGATCTCCGAGGAGGACCTCGCCCGGGTGCCTGGCGTGGGAGCATCCCTGGCCCGAGAGCTGGTGCGGACGCGGGCGCGGCGAGGGCCGTTCGCCTCGTGGGACGAGGTGGCCTCCGTTCCCGGCGTGGGATCGGCCAGGCTGGCGACGCTCCGGGCGGCGACCGAGTTGCGGTAGGCGCCAGGGCCCCGAGGCGTGTGATAAAGCACGGAGCGTGGAGATCGCCTGTCCTCAGTGCTCGATGAAGTACGCGCTCGACCCCCGGCTGTTGCCGCCCGGGGGCGTCCCGGTGCAGTGCACTCGCTGCGGCCATGTCTTCATCGCGGGCGCCTCCGCTCCGGCTCCCACCCCGGCTCCGAAGGTGCCCGGGGTTCCGGTGCGCGCGCCCAATCCCCTGAGCTCCACCTTGCTCTACGGCACGAATGCCGGGGGCTCGGACGCTCCGGCCCCCACGACCACGCAGACCTTTGGCGCCGTTCCCTCCGTTCCCCAGGTCCCGCAGGTGGCTCCCGTGACGCCCCGGGCCCCACCTGGTGCCCCGGCGGCGCCCTCGATCCAGAAGACGCAGACCTTTGGCGCCGTCCCCCAGGTGCCACCCGCCACCAGGCCCGCCGCCCCAGCCGCCAGGCCCGCCGCTCCCACGAGGCCCGCCCCGGCCGCCGCCAGACCGCCTGTCCCGTCGCCTTCCGCGCAAGCGGCCCCCGCTCCCCACACGACGCAGGTGTTTGGTTCGGTTCCTCCCCCCACCGGCAAGCCACCCGCCGCCGCGGCGACGCCCTCCGCTCCGCCCCCTGGCTCCGCGGCCCCCCGGCCCACGTCGGCCCGTCCCGTTACCGTGTCGCTGCCGGTGTCGCCCCAGGCCGCTCCTGCAACGCGGGAAGAGGATCCCTTCGCCGCCCTGGAGGCAGTGGGCCCCGCCGCGTTCTCTCCGTTCGATGATGCGCCCTCCGGGCCACCGATCTCCCAGCCGCCCGGCATGACGCCTCGCGCCGGAGCGCCCGAGCGCCCCTCTCCGGAGCCCGCGCCAACCCCCGCGCCCCCACCCCCCGCGGCATCCGATGCTCCCCCTCCCTACGGTCATGAGCCTCGGATCGGAGTCGCGGCGACGACGCCCATCGAGCTGCCCGACGAGATCCTCGTCCAGTTGGATCGGCCCCTGTCGGAGTTGATGGGGGAGGAAGCTCCCGCCGAGCAGGCACCCCCTGCCGCGGGGCCCGCGCCCGCCTTGAACAAGCCGCTCGAGCTGCCGCCCGAGTTGATGGATGCGCCCAACCTCTCCGCCCGCGATCAGGGCCGGGGCAAGCGCCCGGCGAAGGGGGGCAAGGGCCGGGGCCTGCTCATCGCGGCGGGCGTCCTCGTGCTCGCCCTGACGGCGTTCCTCACCTCGCGGGCCTGGCTGTCCAAGTCCGACGTCCTGCCGCACGCGGTGCAGGCCGCCAGGGACGAGGCGGTGGCGAAGTTTCGCCGGGACGACGCGGCCTCGAAGGAAGAAGCCCTCGCCGAGTTGAAGTCCCTGTCGGACAGGCATCCCCAGAGCGTCGAGCTGCTGGCGGAGGTGGGCATCGCGCTCGCCCTGCACCTGGATGACACCCAGGTGCGCCTCACCACGCTCCTGGCCAAGGAGAAGCAGTTGAGCGAGCTCATCGATCGGCTCGTCTCGACCCAGACCCCCATCGACTGGCAGAGCCGCGCCAACGCCCGCAAGGAGGAGCTGGCCACGCTCCAGCGGCAGCGCTTCTCCCTGGAGGGGCGGAGCAAGGCACTGGCGGAGGAGGCCGTGCAGGTCCTCAAGAACCTGGAGCTGGAGTCC
The DNA here is from genome assembly GCF_000335475.2 of Cystobacter fuscus DSM 2262. Taxonomy (NCBI): domain Bacteria; kingdom Pseudomonadati; phylum Myxococcota; class Myxococcia; order Myxococcales; family Archangiaceae; genus Cystobacter; species Cystobacter fuscus. Next base: position 29,703 of record NZ_ANAH02000066.1, read on the forward strand.
GCGAAGGAGCCGCGCGAGGTGGCCCTGGTGCGCCTGCGGGCCCGGGCCCTGATGTCCGCCACGCTGGGGGTGGGCAACACGCCCGCGCTGGCCGTGAAGCTGGCCCAGACGGAACAGTTCGAGTGGAGTTCGCTGGTCATGGCCGAGTACGTCCTCCACCGAGCCTCGGCCTCGCCCGCCGAGCTCCGGGAGGCCGCCGCCGGGATGGAGAGCCTGCGGGTCCGTAACAGCACCTACCTGCGCGCCTACGTGCTCGGGGCGCGCATCGCCCTGCTGCGCCACGAGCCGGCCGCCGCGCGGACCCTGCTGAACACCGTCATCACCCTCAACCCCAAGCACGAGCTGGCCCAGCAACTCCACGCCTACATCGAGGACGTGGAGCGCCAGGAGTCCGAGCCTCCCCCCTCCGTGAAGCCCCCGCCCGCGCCCGCGCCGGCTCCCACGCCGGCGCCCGGGCCCACGAATGAAGCGGCGCCCACCGCCCCCTCGGACTCCCCCCCCACGCAGGGGACGGCGCCCACGGAGGGGTCGGCGCCCGGGGAGCCCTCGAACGCGACATCCATCACGCCCTGAAGGGCGCCTCGTGCGCGGGGAGGGTGAAAAAAGTTCCGTCTTCGGGCCGTGCGTTGGGGGTTTTCTCGCTCGGTCCCCAGGGCAGGTGACTGGGGGCGGACGGCGGTACGTCCCTTGCTAGCCTGGTGTTTCCGAGCGGGACGCGCATGGACGCGATTCCCAGGTCGGAGGCACGGGTGATGGCGGAGCTGGTCTTCTGGTGTGCCGCGGTGCTGCTGGTTCACACCTACTTTTTCTACCCGCTGGTGTTGTTCGCGATGGATGGCGTGGCGCAGGTGGCGCACAACCTGCGCTACATGCGCTCGGGAGCCAACCAGCGCCGCGCGCAGCCGGTGGGCGTGCCGCCCCGGGTGAGCCTGGTGGTGGCGGCCTACAACGAGGCGAGCTGCATCCAGCAGAAGCTGGGCAACAGCCTGGCGTTGAACTACCCGGCCGAGCGCTTCGAGGTGCTGATCGGCTCGGATGGCTCGTCGGACGGGACGGACGAGCTGGTGATGGCGTGCACCGACGAGCGGGTGCGGCTGTCGGCCGCGGCCCGGGGCGGCAAGACGTCGGTGTTGAACCGGTGCATTCCCCTGGCCGGGGGCGACATCGTGGTGCTCTCGGACGCGAACACGATGATCGAGCCGGAGGCGATTCAACGCCTGGTGCGGCACTTCGAGGACCCCGAGGTGGGGGCGGTGTGCGGGCAGCTGCGGCTCTACAACCCGACGAAGGCCGAGTACGAGGAGAGCACGTACTGGACGTACGAGTCGCTCATCAAGTTCTACGAGGGCAAGCGCGGGGCGGTGATGGGGGCCAACGGCGGGCTGTATGCCATCCGCCGCTCGCTGTTCCAGCCCCTGCCGGCGTCGACGATCGTGGACGACTTCGTGATTCCGCTGCGCATCCTGGAGCAGGGCTACAAGGTCGTCTACGAGCCCGAGGCGGTGGCGCACGAGGAGACGACGGAGGACTACGACAAGGAGTTCGGCCGCCGGGCGCGCATCGCGGCGGGCAACTTCCAGAGCCTGCGCATGGTGCCTCGGCTGCTCTCTCCGTTGGCCGGCTTCCCGGCGTTCGCCTTCTGGTCGCACAAGCTGCTGCGCTGGTGCGCTCCCGCGCTCATGGCCCTGGCATTCGTGGCGAACCTCCTCCTGGTGAACAGTATTTTCTACCGGTTCACGCTGATGGGGCAGGTGCTGTTCTACGGGCTGGCGCTGCTGGGGAAGACGGGGGCGCTCAAGGGCACGGCGCGCCGGGTGGCCTCGGTGGCCTACTACTTCGTGACGATGAACCTGGCGATCGCGGTGGGCTTCTGGCGCTTCCTGCGCAACTCGCAGCGCGCCGCCTGGGATCGCACGGCGCGCGTCTCGTCCTGAGTGCCTGGCCTCCCGAGGGACTCGCCCTCGAGGGGGTCGGCTTCAGCGCCGGGCCACCGCCTCGGGGCGGGGCTCGGGCAGCACGGAGCCATACGCGGCGAAGAGCTGGCCGGTGAGCACCGGCGTCTTGCCGGCCCCCGGCGCGCGCAGCATGTCATTGAGCACCGCTCCGGTACGGGGGTCCTTCTTGAGGTCGGGCCGGGCGAGGTTCATCCGGTAGCGCACCACGCCCCGCTTCACCCGGTGGATGACGACGACGGTGCCATTGGGCTCGACCTTGTCCACCAGGGCCACGTGGGTGAGCCCGTCGTTGCGCCGGCCATCCCGGTTGCGATCATAGGTCTCCCGGAAGAACACCAGATCTCCCGGCCGCGGCGTACCCCGGGTGTACACCCGGCCCTTGGCGCGCGCGTAGCGGTAGAAGGCGGTGACCCCGTTGTCTCCCTTGGCGGCGGCGCCGCGCAGCGACACCCCGGCCCGCGAGTGCACGGCCTCGACGAAGCCGGTGCAGTCCGCCGGCCAGGTGCGCCCGGACAGTTGGATCTTCGTGCGGCCCAGCATCCCCCGGGCGGCGGCGAGCACCTTCTCGCGCGCATCGGGCGCGGGGGAGCGCCGCGGCTCGGGAGAGGAGGCTGCCCCGCCGGTGCTGGAGTCGCTGGATGCGGGCGCGGAGTCGACCCCATCGTTCGGAAGGGGCGGAAGGGGACGGGGCGCCGCGGGGGGCGTCAGGGGGCTGTAGCGGTAGTTCGAGGCGAAGAGCCTTCCTCCGGGAGGGCTGCCCGTGGCGCACCCCGTGCACACCAGCAGTCCCGCGAGCAGTACACCCAGCTTCATGTCGCCACCTCCCTGCATCAGGCCTCGGGGCGATGCTCGGGTGGCGGCGGGGTGTGGTCAAAAAAACCACCCAGTCGAGCGGACAGGGGCCGGTGTGTTTTTCGGGCCGGGGGCGGGGTGGTAATGCTGGGGGGATGCGTGCGTTTCGAGCCCTGTGCCTGTTGTGGTTGCTGACCGGTTGTGGACTGCCCCGGGCCTACGAGCGGGCGCGCGCCTCGGACACGGTGGAGGCGTACCGCGAGTTCCTCCGACAGTACCCCGAGGGGGACGAGGCGGAAGCGGTGGAGGTGCGCATCGCGGAGCTGGAGTTCGAGGAGGCGAAGAGGCTGCACACGGTGGTGGCCTACAAGCGCTTCATCGAGGCGCACCCGGAGGACTCGCACGTCCGGGCGGCGCGGGCGCTGCTGGAGGGCCTGCGCTTCAACGCGGCGAAGGACGAGGGCACGGCGGCGGCGCTGCGCCAGTTCCTGAGAGACCATCCGGACGGGGCCCAGCGCGAGGAGGCGCAGCGGCTGTTGAAGGCGGCGGAGCTCCAGGAGGCGTCCTCGACGAGGGATCCGGCGCGCATGCGGGAGTACCTGCAGGAGGCGCCGGAGGATCCCCGGCGGCTGGAGGTGGAGTCGCGCCTGGACGACGAGAGCTTCGCCCGGGCGGCGGGGGCGACGGAGCTGTTCGCCTACCTGCGCGACTTCCCGGCGGGGCGCTACCGGGAGCAGGCCAAGGTGAAGTTGCTGGGCCTGGAGGTGGAGGGGCTGTTGTTCTCGGGGCTGTTGGAGGAGGCCCAGGCGCGAGTGGCGGCGCATCCGCTGGGCGCGAAGCTCGAGGACTTCCCGGCGCGCCTGGCGCGGGCCCGGGCCGAGCGCGCGGTCCTACTCCAACCGGACGCCCTGGTCCGCTCGGCCCAGGTGGAGCACTACCTGCGCTCCATCGAGGATCTGCGCCGGTCGCTGGGGGCCCCGGATCCGATGGACCGCTGGCAGGCGGCGCAGGAGCTGGGACAGCACGTGTCGGTGAAGGTGTTGGATCCGCTGTTGGAGGCGCTGCGCTCGGGACGCAACCCGATCATCCGGTGGCAGGCGCTGGACAGCCTGGAGACGGTGCTGCGCGCCCTGCCACGGCCGGTGGCGCAGTACGAGGTGGCGGTGCGGCTGGAGGCGCTGCGCGAGAAGGCGGGCAGCCCGGAGCTGTACCTGCGCACGGCGGTGTTGTTGGACCTGTCGGGGCGGGTGGGCGAGGCGGCGGCGGAGTACCAGCGGGCCTTCCTCCCGGAGGATCCGGATCCGGTGGTGTTGCGGCGGTGGGTGGGTCTGCGAGAGGCGCGGCACCAGGCGTTCTCGGCGGCGGTGGCGGCGCGGCAGCTCTCGCTGTGGGCCCTGCGCGTGGCGCGTGAGGAGACGCTGTCGGCCGAGGGCGGAGTGCCGCTGGCGGCGGCGCGGCAGTTGTGCGCGGCGGTTCGCTCCGCGCGGCTCGCGTCGGAGACGCTGGGCCGGGCGCGCGCGGCGAACACCGAGTTCCCCGAGGATCTGGAGGGCTTCGGGGTGACGGCGACGGAGGCGCTCAAGCTGAGCGAGGCGCGGCTGGCGGACGCGGAGTTGCTGTTGCGCCAGCAGTCACCCGGGGCACGCACCTGCGGAGACGACGCGGTGCGTGAGCGCCTGGAGAGCGCCGTCGCCGAGCGCCGCGCGGCGCTGCGTTCGGTGGGCGCGCGGCTGCCGCGGCTGGCGCCGGTGCTGCTCGAGGCGGCGAGGGCGCGGGATCCCTCCGGGGACATCCGGGCCGAGGCCGAGCGGCTCCTGGCGCGGCCAACCCCCTGAGTCGCCCGGACGTATCGCCGGGATGTGACCGGCCGGGGTGGGTGGCCCTCTGTCGTCCAGCGGGAGCGAGCGGCCGAGAAATAAGCATGAGCGCGCCTGTCGTGATACAGAGGAAAGCTCCACCATGGCGGACAGACCTCGCATCATCGGGATAGATCTGGGCACGACCAACACCCTGGTCGCGTCCGTGAAGAACCGTGTCCCGAAGATCGTCCCCACGGACCGTGGCAACCTGGTGTTGCCCTCCGTGGTGGCGCTGTCGGCCAAGGGCGAGATGCTGGTGGGCGGGGTGGCCAAGGATCAGATGGTCACCAACCCGAAGAACACGCTCTACGGGACCAAGCGCCTCATCGGCCGCAAGTACGAGTCCAAGGTGGTGGAGGAGCTCAAGAGCTACTTCAAGTACGACATCGTCCCGGGGCCGGAGGGAGACGCGGCGGTGTCGCTGGGCGGGAAGGTGTACACGCTGCCCGAGGTCTCCAGCTTCATCCTCAAGCAGCTCAAGACGATGGCCGAGCAGTTCCTCGGAGGCCACATCGACGAGGCGGTCATCTCCGTGCCGGCGTACTACACGGACAGCCAGCGCCAGGCGGTGAAGGAGGCGGGGCGGCTGGCGGGACTCAACGTCAAGCGCATCGTCAACGAGCCCACCGCGGCGGCGCTCGCCTACGGCTTCAACCGGGGGTTGGATCAGAAGATCCTCGTCTATGACCTGGGCGGAGGCACCTTCGACGTGTCGGTGCTGCACCTCACGGGCAACGTCTTCGAGGTGCTGGCCACCGGCGGAGACACCTTCCTGGGCGGTGTCGACTTCGACAACCGGGTGGTGGACTACGTGCTGGAGAAGGCGTGGGAGGAGAGCGGGATCGATCTCTCCACGAGCCCCATCGCCATGCAGCGCATCAAGAACGCGGCCGAGGCGGCGAAGATCGATCTGACGCTCATCCCCAACGTGGTCATCGACCTGCCCTTCCTCGAGGAGCGCAAGGGCAAGCCGGTGGACGTGCGCATCCCGCTCACGCGCGAGACGCTCAACGCGCTCACCATGGATCTGGTGGACCGTACCTTCGAGCTGTGCGACCGGGTGCTCAAGGAAAAGGGCATCGACCGCTCGCAGATCGACGAGGTCATCCTGGTGGGCGGACAGAGCCGGATGCCGCTGGTGCAACAGCGGATCCACGAGCACTTCGGCAAGCCGCCGCGCAAGGGCGTGCACCCGGACGAGTGCGTGGCACTGGGCGCGGCGCTGCTGGCCGAGTCGCTGGGCAGCCTCGACTCGGTGACGCTCCTGGACGCGGTGTCCATGCCCATCGGCTACGCGCTGCCCAACGGGCGCGTGCGCCGGGTCATCGACAAGAACACCATCATTCCGTTGGTGAAGAGCTTCCGGCTGCCGTCGCCGCGGGAGCCGGGAGCGCCCTTCATCGAGATGGACATCTTCCAGGGAGACAGTGATCTGGTGGTGGACAACGAGTACCTGGGCACCCTGAAGGTTCCCGCGGAAGCGGCGGGGCGGAAGATCGACTTCCGGCTCAACGAGGAGTGTCTGTTGCAGGTGGTGGTCGACGATCCGAGCGGTCCGCGGCGCATCGAACTGGCGACGCGGGACACGCCCGAGCTGCTCAAGAAGGAGTTGGCGCGCGTGGCACAGGAGAAGGCCGAGAAGGCCGAGAAGGCCGCGGCGACACCGTCCTCGCCTCAAGAAGGCAGTGGGCTGTTGTCCAGCATCAAGAGCATCTTCCGGAGAGGGTAGCGGTCGGCATGGCCACGTTCCCATCGAAGGAGTGGTGTGAGGAAGCGGTGCGTTTGTTGAACGCGGATCCCGAGCGCTCGCTCGCCGCCCGGGGGTGGCAGGGCGACATCGGGGTCATCGTCGACGCGGAGCCGGGCCGGCTGGCGCGCGCCTTCGTGGTGCACGTGGTGCCGCGCGGCACGCTCATTGAAACCCTGCGCGTGCTCGAGGATCCGGACGATCTGGACGAGCTGGAGCCGGCCTACCTGGCGCGCGCGCCCTACACCGTGTGGAAGCAACTCTTGCAGGGCAGCCTGGATCCGGTGGAGGCGGTGCTGCGGCGGCGCATCTCGGTGAAGGGGGACCTGCAGCAGCTCATCGAGCGCCTGCGGTTCAAGGGAATCGCCGACCGGGTGCTCAGCGGGTTGAAGACCGAGTACCTGGACGAGCCGTAGACGCGCGCTCGCGCGCCGGGAGGAGAGGCCATGGGGATTCGCCAGAAACTGACGAAGCAGGCCCTGGGGGCGTCGCACAAGGCGATGGAGACGCTGCTGGCGGACGAGCAGCGGGCGCGCACGTTCGCCGCGGCGCTCGGCTCGGTGCAGCGGGGCAAGCAGGCGCTGGACCGGGGGCAGGAGGAGTTGATGCACACGTTGCACTTCGCCACCCGGAGCGACTTCAAGGCCGTGGGCAAGGCGCTCTCGGGGCTCAAACGCCGGTTGCGCGAGCTGGACGAGAAGCTGAGCGGACTGGCGGGAGAATAGGCGTTGACAGGTGGGGGTAGGGGGTGGCATCTAGCCCCCCGTCGCTTCGTCGGGGGCGCATAGCTCAGCGGTAGAGCACTGCCTTCACACGGCAGGGGTCCCAGGTTCGAATCCTGGTGCGCCCACACCCACGAAGCCGGACATGCAGTCGGGCGCATAGCTCAGCGGTAGAGCACTGCCTTCACACGGCAGGGGTCCCAGGTTCGAATCCTGGTGCGCCCACACGACAGAGGCCGTGAGTCCCCAGGGGCTCACGGCCTCTTCGCTTTTGGGGGGGAGTTCCATGCGCGGTGTGACGCTGAAGGCGTGGCGAGCGGAGCACTACGTGGGCCTCGCCGAATTGCTGCGGCTGTTGGAGCCACGCGTCGCGGACTTCACCTGGGAGCCGCGCCTCGGCGAAGTGGCACCCGGCCCTGGGGCGGAACGGCTCGAGGCCCTGGGTCCGGAGCAGCGGCTGACGACGTTCGAAGCGCGCCACCTGCTCACGCTGGACATGCAGCTCATCGATGGAGTGCTTCTGGGTTACGCCCACTCCGATCAGACATCCCCGACGGTCGTACTTCGGGCCGTTGACAGCACGTCGTGGGACATCGAGTCGGATGACGAGGAGATACTCGCTCTTGTCCGGCGAGCCTGGCCGGACGCCAGCGACATCCCCGTGTGACGCCCAGGAGGGCGAATTCAAGCTGGCCCGCGCGCTTGGACGCACCTTCATACTGCTCGTCACTTCCGCCCTCGAATGGGGAAGAGACGCAAACATCCATGACATCCTCTGGGTTGTTGGCTGCCAGTGGGAGCACTGACCGTACGCCGCTTTGGGGCCAGGCGCTACGGGATGTGTACTCGCATGGCACTGGAGTGCAGGGCCTCGCGGTACTTCGCGGAAAAATCCCGCGTCAGGATCTGGCGGGGCTGGCGTCTTTCCTCGCTGAAAGGAGCGGTGAGGATGCGAACGCTGACGATGACGCCGAACCCGTTGAAGCTGAAGTCCTCCCATCGCTTCGTCGCGAGCTCCGTCCCGGAGAGCTTGTTCGTATCGCCGGGTGCCTCGTGGTCGCGCCCCTGGTGCTCCCGCCCGAGTCCCTTCTGAGGCTTCGTCTCGAGACTCGAGGCGGTGCACCGGAGGCCGGGTCCCCCACGGGGTCCGGCCTCCCGCATGTCCAGCCCATTTTTGATTGTCTTGTCTGGGTGTAGCTCAGCCTGGTGGAGCGCACGGTTCGGGTCCGTGAGGCCGCGGGTTCAAATCCTGTCACCCAGACTTTTTCCTGTCATGTGAAGCATGCCGCCCTGGCGTAGGTGGTCCGCGCGCCCGTCTGAAGAGCGGGAGGACTCGGTTCGATTCCGAGGGACGGCACTCGTCGTAGTCCCATTGTAGGCCGCGCTCTGGGAGCAGCCTGGACTCCAAACCCGGGCATGCGGGGTTCGACTCCCCGGCGGCCTGTTCGTCCGCGTGGCCCAATTGGCAGAGGCGGCTGGCTCAAACCCAGCTCACGTGCGAGTTCGACTCTCGCCGCGGACATCCCACCGAAGTGAAGGACACCCGAGTCATGGAGACGTTGGTTCTCAATCCCTCCTACGAACCCGTGGCACGGATTTCCTGGCAGCGAGCGGTCATGCTGTTGTGGCAGGGGAAGGTCGAGGTGGTCGAGGAGTATGACCAGCTCATCCGCTCCGTCACCCTGGAGATCCGGATGCCCTCCATCATCCGCTTCTTGCGCGGCTCGCGGCGCAAGGGGCGCGGCATCAAGTTCAGCCGTGACAACGTCTACATGCGTGACCACTGCCGGTGCCAGTACTGCAACCGCAAGGTGTCTCGCCCCGAGGCCACGTATGACCACGTCGTGCCCCGGGCCCAGGGCGGCCGCACCACCTGGGAGAACATCGTGATCGCGTGCGTGCCATGCAATCAGGCCAAGGGAGGCCGCACTCCAGAGCAGGCCGGGATGAAGCTGCTCAGCATCCCCGAGAAGCCCCGGAAGATGGCGGGCACGGTGCGACTGGCCTTCACCTACGAGAAGGGCATGCCCCTGCCGTGGAGGAAATTCCTCCGTGATGTCGCGTACTGGCACACGGAGCTGGAGGAGTGAGCGGCGGGCAAGGGTGCTCCCCAGAGGGGGGTTCCCCGGCCTCTCTCCTGGAAGGGAGTGGGGGCCACCTCGGACGAGGCCAGAGGTCTCTTCCTTCGCCCGTACGCCCCGCGCGCCAGCAGGCGGGCCCTGCTGCTGGCACTTCATGCCGAGCACCTGGTGGGTATCCACCTCGACCTGGCCCTCGCGGGACCCCGGGGGGCCACTTCGCCGCCGTCGATGCGCCGGACTTGTTCCTCGAGGACGTGCGCGCGTTCTTCCGCGAGTTCCGTCCGGCGTGGTGAGCGCGGGGGCTTAGTTGGCGACGATGTTCTTGCCCTGGACCGCGCGCTCCTGCTTCCTCGACTTGAGCAGCGAGGCCACGATGGACACGCCCAGCAGCAGGGCGATGACTCCCAGGGACACCGGCGAGGGAATCTTCACCACGTCCACCAGCGCCATCTTCGCGCCCACGAACACCAGCACTCCGGCCAGGCCCACCTTCAGGTAGGAGAACTTCTCCACCGCCCCCGCCAGCACGAAGAACAGCGAGCGCAGGCCCAGGATGGCGAAGATGTTCGAGGTGAAGACCAGGAAGGGATCCGTCGTCACCGCGAAGATGGCCGGAATCGAGTCCAGCGCGAACAGCACGTCCGTCAGTTCCACCAGGATCAACGTCATGAACAGCGGCGTGGCCAGCTTCCGGCCGTTCTGAACCGTGAAGAAGCGGTCCCCGTCCAGCTCCTTCGACGAGGGGATGATGCGCCGCGCCAGCTTCATGACCGCGCCGCTCTCCGGGTGCTCCTCGTGGTTGCGCTGCACGAAGAGCTTCACCCCCGTGAAGATGAGGAACGCGCCGAAGACGTAGATGAGCCAGTGGAAGCGCTCGAGCATCGCCACGCCCGCGAAGATCATCACCGCGCGCAGCACCAGCGCGCTCAGGATGCCCCAGAACAACACCCGGTGCTGGTACAGCACCGGAATCTTCAGCGCCGAGAAGATGACGACGAAGACGAAGATGTTGTCGATGGAGAGCGACTTCTCGATGAGGTAGCCGGACAGGAAGTTGAGCGCCGGCTCGGAGCCGAACTTCCACCAGATGCCCAGGTTGAACAGCAGCGCCAGGGAGATCCACACCCCGCTCCACGTCAGCGCTTCCTTGAACTTCACCTCGTGCGTCTTGCGGTGGAAGACCCCCAGGTCCAGCGCGAGCATCGCCAGCACGAACAGGATGAATCCGCCCCAGAGGACGGGGCTGCCTACGCTGTGCGCTTCCATGTGGTCGTATCCTTCGGATGGAAAAAGGGGGCGCGCCGGACCGCGGCGCTTCCCTCTGAATTAAGGGTCCTTCAAAGGTTCGGCAAATAGGAAATCAAGGCGGGATCCTTCGAAAAAATCGAAGGATGACGGAGTCCTTCGACTCGGCCTCGGGCGGGTTCCGAGCCGTGCGACGCCCGGCCTCAACGAGTGCACGCATGAGGCCTTGCCTGGGAATCTCCCTTCCCACTCGCGCCTCGCGCCCATCCACTAGTGGGCGTTGTGTCCGGTACGGCGCTTGCTCCTGCGTCTCCGGGCCGAGGAGTCGGCGTGGAGGTGGATGACGATGCGAGCATGGGTGGGGGCGTGGGGGGCCGTTCTCTGTTTCACGGCATTGGGGGTCGCATGCGGTGGCGGGCTGACAGAGCCCGTGCCCGGGGATTCGGCGCGTCAGCCACCCACGGAGCCCGTGGCTCCCTCGGAGCCACGGACGCCACCCGGGGACGCGGGCACGCCCCTTCCCGAGGACGGTGGCACCACCCCTCCGCCCGCTGACGCGGGAAGCCCGCCCCCTGGGGACGCGGGCACGCCCGGGAATGGCGGAAGCACGCCGCCCCCCGACGCGGGCACTCCTGGGGATGGGGGCACGGACGGAGGGGGTGGAACCGGCGACGGTCCTCCGGACGAGCCCGGGGGAGGGACGGTCGACGACTTCCCCGGCGTGGACATCTGGCCCCAGGAGCCGGTGGTCAACTACACGCAGCGCTTCGGGGTGGGCCAGCCCCAGGGCGTGGCGGTGGATGACGCCTTCAACATCTGGTTGCTCCAGGGCAACCGCATCGGCGTGCTCCGGCCCGGAGACACCCAGCCGCAATGGGCGAGCAACATCGGCCAGGCGGGCAGGGGCTTCACCTCCACGGTCATCTGCGGCGGCAGCGCCGGCCGCGCCTACGTGGGCTACTACGCACGGGAGCTCGACGAGCCCAAGCGTCAGTCCCATGAGGACTCCACCTACGGCGAGGGTGATCTGGACGCGGTCCACCTCACGGCCAACGGCATCCGGCTCGAGGAGCACCTGACTCACTCCTACCGGTGGAGCCAGGAAGGCAAGCTGACGTGGAACCCGCCCGGCAACACGGGCATCCACAACTCCAATGACTGGCATTACGACGAGGATCGCGCGGTGCTCGGCTGCGTGAAGGTGGCGCGCGGCCGGGACAAGGGCGACGTGTACGTCAGCACCAATCACGGCGTCACCCGCGTGCGCGGCCTCGTCTACAACAGCCATCGCCATCCGACCTGGTTCGACGAGCATGGCGGCCAGCACATCGGTTACAGCTACGCGGTGGGCATCGCCCAGGATGGAGACGTGCTCATCGGCAATGACTGGACGTTCGGCATCGTCACGCCCACCGCGGACATCGGCTACTGGGATTGGATGGACAAATCCGTCAACAGGATGAAGGTGGAGTCCTCCTTCCTTCCCGAGGTCAACTCGCTCGCCGACTTCGATTACTGGCGGGGCTTCCAGCAGACGCGCGATGGCCGCTACTACCTGGCCAGCGCCAGCTTCGGCCTCTGGGAGATGAGCATCCTCTCCGCCGGAAGCCGGCCCCAGAAGGGCACCGCGGTGGCGGGGCTGCCGACCCAGCGGCTCACGTCGCTCGCGGCCACGGATGACGGCTCGCTCTTCATCGGCACCGATGGCGGAGGCCTGTGGCGGATGGACGCCAACAAGCAGCTCGCTCGGGTGACGGAGGTGACGGGCAACAAGGTGAAGCAGTTGCTCTACGATCCCAACGCCTCTCCGGCGATGCTCTACGTCGTCACCGACCAGGGCCTCACCGTGCTCCGGGGCTACTGAGACAGGGGAGGGGACACGGGTACACCGCGTCCCCTCGGCTTCCGAGAAAGCAAGGCGCCCGGCCATCGCTGGCGCGGGCGTCCTCGACGCGATAGGGAGAAGGCCGAGCCCACACATGAGTCTCCCTCCTTCTCCTGCTCCCTCGCCGCTGCCGCGCCCCGACGAGGTCCACCTGTGGATCGTGGAGCCGGAGCGGGTGACGGAGCCCCGGCTGCTCGCGGCCTACCTGGCCCTGCTCGGCGCCGAGGAGCGGGAGCGGCATCAACGCTTCCGCTTCGAGAAACACCGGCAGCAGTTCCTCGTGTCCCATGCCCTGGTGCGCGTCTGCCTGTCGCGCTACGCGCCGGTGGCGCCCCGGGACTGGCGCTTCTCCACCAACGCCTACGGGCGTCCGGAGATCGCGGGAGAGGGCATGCCCCGGTTGCGTTTCAATCTCTCGCACACCGATGGCATGGCGGTGTGCGCGGTGGCCCATGACATGGAGGTGGGCGCGGACGTGGAGCACTCGGGGCGCATGGGCCAGACGGTGGAGCTGGCCGAGTCCTTCTTCGCGCCCTCGGAAGTCGCGGATCTGCATTCCCTGCCCGAGGCGCTCCAGCGCGAGCGCTTCTTCGACTACTGGACGCTCAAGGAGTCCTACATCAAGGCCCGGGGCGCCGGGTTGAGCCTGCCCCTGGATCAGTTCTCCTTCCACCTGGCGCCGGGGCAACCGCCGCGCATCTCCTTCGATGCGCGCATGGTGGACGAGCCCGAGTCGTGGCAGTTCGTGCAGCTGCGGCTGTCGGCGGAGCACCCGGCGGCGGTGGCGGTGCGCCGCCCCCGGGGGCTCCCGCTCTCCGTGCGCTGCCAGCGGTGTGTCCCCCTGGCCAGCGAGGAGTCCCCCTGGAGGGTGGATTCGGGGGACCGCTGAGCTACGGGCCCACGTCGGGCGCCCAGCGCACGAGCTCCTCGCGCAGGGCGTTCAGCAAGGGCTCGCGCGCGGTGCGCAGGAAGAAGTGCTTGCCGGGGAAGCTTCGCGTCCGGAACTCCCCCGTCGTCAGCTCGCTCCAGGGCTCGAGCATCGACAGCGTCACGTAGGGATCCTCCAGTCCGCCGTAGACGGAGATCGGACAGCGCACGGGGAGGGCGGGCATGACGGCGTCGGCGATGGCGAAGTCCGCGCGCAGGGTGGGCAACACCATGTCCAGCAGTTCCTTGTGGGCGAAGATCTCCGCGGGCGTGCCCTCATACTTGCGCAGCAGCTCGATGAACTCCGCGTCGCTCAGCGCGCCCCGGGACTCGCGGGACCGGTGGGGCGCTCCCGCGGCGGCCATCACCATGCCGAGCGGCAGCGGCGCGCCCCGGGCCTGCCAGCGCTGCGCGAGCCCCAGGGCGATGCGCGTGCCCATGCTGTAGCCGAAGAAGACGAAGGGCTTGTCCAGGAGCGGCGCGAGGGCCTCTTCCAGGGCATCGAGCAGCGGCGGGAGCTGCTGGAAGGGCTTCTCCAGGATGCGGCGCTCGCGGCCCGGAAGCTGCACGGAGACCCACTCGATGCCCGCGGGCAGGGCCGTGGTCCATCCGTTGTAGATGGAGGCGCCTCCGCCAGCGTAGGGAAGACCGAAGACGCGCAGGCGCGCGTGGGGGTTGGGCTGCCGGAGGGGAAACCAGGGATGTGGAACGGGAGGCACGGGGCACTGTCGCCCTTCATCCCGGGAGCGTCAAGACGCTCCGAGCCCCTATACTCGCGTCCACCATGCTGAAGACGGACACTCTCAAGGACCAGCTCCGGCTCACCCTTCGGCGCGATTTGTGGCTCGTCCTCGGGCCCTCGATCCTGCTGGCGATCGCCGCGTTCGCCGTGGCCTTCTACTTCATCAAGCCCGCGCCCCCGAAGACGCTCGTCGTCGCGGCTGCCCAGGATGAGGGGGGCTTCAATTACTTCGCGCGCCGCTATCGGGACATCCTCGCGCGCCATGGCGTCACCCTGGAGATCCGCCCGACCCAGGGCTCGCTCACCAGTCTGGGCATGCTCACCGGCGACACGGCGGAGGCCGACGTGGCCTTCGTCCAGAGCGGCTCGGCCTCGGGGCGGCCCCAGGCGCCCAACATCGTCTCGCTCGGAGGTCTGACCTATATCCCCCTGTGGGTCTTCTACCGGGGTGAGCCCATCGAGGACGTGCGCGAGCTGCGCGGCAAGCGCGTCGCCGTGGGCTCGCCCGAGAGTGGCACCCGCGCGCTGGCCCTCACGCTGCTCAAGGCCAATGCCGCGGAGCAGTCGCCCACGGAACTGCTCACGCTCGAGCGCGACGAGGCCCTCGCGCGCCTCAAGCAGGGCGAGCTCGACGCGGTGTTCCTCGTCGCCTCCGCCGAGGCACCCTTCGTGCGCAAGCTCATCGCGGAGCCCGGCATCCGCCTGCTCAGCTTCGCTCGAGGAGAGGCCTATGTCCGCCGCTTCCCCTATCTGTCCCGGCACGTGCTGCCCCGGGGGGTGTTGAACTTCGAGGCGGATCTCCCCGCGCGGGATGTGGTGCTGCTCGCGCCCACGGCGAGCCTCGTGGCGCGCGACTCGCTCCATCCGGCGCTCGCCTACCTCCTGCTGAGCGCCGCGAGCGAGGTGCATGGCGGCGCGGGTATCCTGGATCGCTCGGGGGAGTTCCCCGCGGCGCTCGAGGGGGATTACCCGCTGAGCGGGGAGGCGCGCCGCTACTACAAGTCGGGTCCCCCGTTGCTCCAGCGCTACCTGCCCTTCTGGGCGGCGAACCTCGTGGACCGGCTCTGGCTGATGCTGGTGCCCATCATCGCCGTGGTGGTTCCGCTGGGCCGTGCCGTGCCCGCGCTGGTCCAGTGGCGCATCCGCTCGCGCATCGTCCGCTGGTACGCGCGCCTGAAGGAAATCGAGCTGCAACTGGAGGAGAACCCGGGACGCAAGATGTTGGAGGACATGCTCTCGCGGCTCGACGAGGCCGAGCGCGCGGTGAACCGCATTCCCATGCCCCTGGCGTACGCGGAGAACCTCTACTTCTTCCGCGAGCACATCGACGTCGTCCGCCGGCGCGTCACCCGGCGGCTGTCGGGCGCCCCCGATGAGAGCGAGGCCCTGACCCAGCGGGTGGTGGTCAGTTGAAGCCCACGGCGCGCGCTTCGCGGGGGAAGCCGCGCCCGTGCCCCAGGCGGGAGGCCTCGTCGCCCGCCGTGCCGTCCTGACGGGACCACAGCTCCACGAGCAGGCCATCGCGCAGGCCGCGCTTCACGGCGGTGATGCCGTCCACGCCCAGGTGGTGCACCAGCCGCTCGAGCAGCACGGCGCCGGCGACGATGATGTCGGCCCGTCGCGCGTCGAAGTGCTCGCGCCGCTGCTCCGGTTTCATCCGCGCCAGCAGGTGCGCGGCGCTCGAGAGATCCTCCCGGCTCGCGACGCAGGAGCCATCGCGCGCCGCGAAGTCCACGAGGGCCCGGATGGTGCCGGAGGAGCCGATCGCCGTGAAGGGCGGAGAGGCGAGGGCGGCGGGGATCGTCTCGAGCAGGCGCGCCTCGGCGAAGTCGCGCAGCGAGCTCAGCCGGGAGGGAGAGACCTCGCCGGAGGTGTCGAACAGTTGTGTCAGCCGCACCGCGCCCAGCGGCAGGCTCCACATGGCATCGGGCCGCTCTCCGGTGGCGAGCACCACCTCGGTGGATCCTCCGCCCAGATCCACCAGCAGCGAGCGCGTGCGCGGGGGCGTGCGGTGCAGGACGCCCAGGCAGATGAGCCGCGCTTCCTCCTCGCCGCTCACCACCTCCAGTTCCAGCCCAGCCTCCTCGCGCACCCGCTGGAGGATTTCCTGTTGGTTGCGCGCCTCGCGCAGGGCGCTGGTGGCCACCGCCCGGACCCGGGCCTCGTGTTGCCGGCACACGACCGCGTAGCGGCGCAACGTGCTCACCAGTCGCTCCGCGGCCCCCGGTGACATCGTTCCCTGGGAGAAGACGCCCTCTCCCGGGCGGATGGCGTCCCGCTCCTTGAGCACGGTCTCCAGCACGCCCGTGGCGCCGGGCCGGGCCAACTCCAGGCGGGCGGCGTTGGTGCCCACGTCGATGGCGGCGAAGACGGGTCGCGAGATCGGATCGGCCATGGGTGACGAACCTTTCGGTGTGGAGGGACCACTCCTACTCGTACTCGACCGACAAGCTAGGCGGGCTTTGTGCCAACCCCGTGACGCCCCGGCGCTATTTGCTCGAAGTTTTCACGGGCGGGCGCCCCATCCTGGTAGCCGGGCAGGCCCACCGGGCCGGGGCATGGCCGCCCGCCTGGTCACTCGCCACCGATGAGTTGCAGCAGATCCGTGCGCACGTAGGCGTCGAACCAGCCCCAGGGCGAGTCGGACAGGGCGGCGAGCCGCTCGACTTCTTCCCGGGGCGTGCGCAGCAGCTTGAGGCAGACGCGGGTCATCTCGAGGTAGTCCTCGATGAGCTGTTTCTCCGCGCGCCGCACGAGCACGCAGTTGCGCGCGTTGGGCGAGAGGGACTCGCCGCGCAGCAGTTCTTCGTCCTGCGCGAGCGAGGTGGGAAAGATGGAGAGCCGGGCCTGGCAGGTGGCGGCGAGCAGCTCGAGGACATTCTCCTCGTTTTCCACACTCAGGGGTCCGAGGGCGCGCTCGCCGGACATCACCCGGCTGGAGATGTCCTCGATGTCATTCGGGACGGCGGCGGCGATCCGCAGGAAGGAGAACGCCATGCGGGTGGTCGTATGGACGTACGGGCGCGAGATCTTGAAGGGGCGCGCGGCGGTGGGGGAGGGGAGCATGAGCAGCATCTGCTTGGTGGCCGCGAGCGGATCCCCATCGAGGATGCGCAGGCCGAGGAAGGCCTCGTCGTGCTCGTTGTCGTCCGTCACGAAGCCGAAGTGCAGCAGCATCAGATCGTTGCTCTTGGCCCCATAGCTGTCGTGGACCTCGTCGCCGGCGGCCACGGCGTTGTTCGCCTTCATCACGAAGGACTCCCCATCCTCCGTGGTCTCCCAGAGCACATCGGGCGGGCGGCGGTGGTTGAGCATGTCCGCCATCGGCACGAGCGTCTGTCCGAGGAAGCCTCCCTTCTTCAGGCTGAACAGGCGCGAGGACACCGAGAGCCGGGCCCAGACGAACTCCCCGGGGGTGAAGCGCTCGTAGCCGGGGACGTTCTGGCACAGGCTCAGGTAGTCCTCCCGGAGCGACTGGGCCTGGTGCGTCAGCAGGGTCAGCGCGAAGCAGCCCTTGAGGAGGGCGTGCTCCTCGCTCCCATAGAAGAGGGGCATCTGGGAGTAGGACTCGGGAAGGCTGTCGATGTAGGGCTTCCAGAAGGAGCCCTCGCGGTGCTTTTCCTGGAGGAGGAAGGAGGCCAGGTACAGGTCCTCGTTGTCCGGATCGAGCCCCTCGGCGATGGCGCGCCCGATGTCCGACTCCCGCGCGAGCTCCAGGGTGAGCATGTGGGTGCGAGGCACCTGGAGCACCGTCTCCCCGGCGGAGATGGGCGCCTGGGCGAGCACGGCGCGCTCCCCGTCCTCACGCCGGACGAGTTGGAGCTTGGGAAAGCGGGCTCCTCCTTCTTCCAGCCAGCGCAGCAGGTTCGACAGCTTCTGATTCGAGGAGGACGCGGCGGTGTCGGCGCTCATGGTGCCCGGCACGCTACTCCAAGTCCGCCTCGTCGATCAGGCGCTTGTCGCGGGGGCGGGCTTGCGCGAGGCCACGTACTGGCCGCGCACCTCCGCGAGGGTGTTCGCGTCCAGCATGACGGCCGCCTTCTCCTGCGTGGAGAGCCGCTCGGGTTCTCCCTCCATCAGCTTGCGGCGGGCCGAGGCGAGCGTGAGCGACGTCCCCTCCGCACCGGGCGCGGACTCCAGCAGGGCCAGGTGCAGCGCGTGCGCGCGGTCGTCCTGGAGCACCCGCTCCAGTGCGTCCTCCACCGGCTCCACTTCGTCGCGCGCGAGCTCCGTGGCCCGCACCAGCACGGGGGGAGGCGCCGACTCCTCGGGGATGAGGAACAGGCCGAGCCGCGCCGTCCACTCGCCCCAGGAGGCCCGCGACGTCCACACCGTCAGGGGGATGGACAGCAGCAGTCCCGCCACCACCGGGGCCAGCCACGCCAGCAGGCCCGGATTCACCCCGAACGCCACCGCCGCCACGCCCACGCCCACGCCCATGTGCACCGCGTGGCGCCGCGCCGCTTCCGCCCACGGCAGGGCCTCGTCGCCGCGCTGCTGGCTCGACCAGGACACCCGGTAGCCGAGGATCGTCCCGAAGACGAAGTGCGACTGGAAGAGCATCATCACCGGAGCGAGCAGCGTGGACACGACGCTCTCCACCAGCACGCCGAGCACCAGCCGGAGCCGGCCGCCCATGCGCGCGGCTTCTTCCCGATCCGCCAGGGCCAGCAGCAGGCCGAAGACCTTGGGCAGCAGCAGCATGGCGAGCGACACGGACATCAGCCGCAGCGCGCCCGGCACGTCGAAGGAGGGCGCCTCGGCGAGCAGCGTCTGGGTGTCGAGCGGGGACTCGGCCGCCACGAAGCGATCCCACAGCGCCGCCCCCAGCCCCGCCGCGAGGAAGAGCAGCCACAGGGGCGAGGCCACATAGGACATGACGCCCATGAGGAAGTGCCCCCGGCTCGACGGGTGCAGGCCTCCGGCGAGCACCAGCCCCAGGTGTTGCAGGTTGCCCTGGCACCAGCGCCGGTCGCGCTGCGCGTACGCGAGCAGGTGGGGCGGGGACTGCTCGTAGCTGCCCCCCAGCTCCGGCACCAGCCATACCGTGTAGCCCGCGCGCCGCATCAGCGCCGCCTCCACGAAGTCATGGCTGAGGATGTGGCCCCCGAAGGGCTGCTGGCCCGGCAGCACCGGCAGCCCGCAGTGCTCGGTGAAGGCCGACACGCGCAGGATGGCGTTGTGGCCCCAGTAGTTGGACTCGCCGAGCTGCCAGGCCGCCGCGCCCGCGGCCACCACGGGCCCGTACACGCGGCCGGCGAACTGCTGCAGGCGGGCGAAGAGCGTGGTGCGCCCCACGCACAGCGGCGGGGCCTGGAGGATGCCCACGCGCGGGTTGAGCTCCATGAGCCGTGCCATGCGCACCAGCGTGTCACCCGCCATGAGGCTGTCGGCGTCCAGCACCACCATGAAGTCGTAGCGGCGGCCCCAGCGCTCGCAGAAGTCCGCGAGGTTGCCCGCCTTCTTGCCCGTGTTGTCCGAGCGCCTCCGGTAGAAGATGCGGCCCTGGCCTCCCACGCGCCGGCACAGGTCCGACCACGCCAGCTCCTCGGCCACCCACGCCTCCAGGCGCGTGGAGTCGCTCAGCACGTAGAAGTCGAAGGACTCCAGCCGCCCCGTGGCCGCCACCGACTCGTAGGTGGCCTGGAGGTTGGCGAAGACCGACGTCGGATCCTCGTTGTGGATGGGCATCACCACCGCGATGCGGCTCGTCAGCGGCGCCGCTTCCTCCCGCGTGTCCGGCCAGCGCAGACCCGGCGGCCGCTTGCCGCTCAGCGTCTGGACGAAGCCCGCCACCGCCGCCCAGAAGGAAAGCGAGATCCAGGCGAAGCACAGGACGAACAGGCCCGTCATCACCCCCTCGGGGAGGGTGAAGCCCCGGACGCTCAACAACCGGACCAGCTCCCCCGTGGCCACGAGCGTGGACAGCGCGGCCGGGCCGAGGACCAGGGCCCGCCGCAGCCCGGCCGACCCGGGCGAGAAGGAATGCGCGTGCATGAGGCCTCCAGGTGCTTCAGCGGGAGACGGACACGTCCGGCTCGCCCACCCGCCACCAGCGGCGCAGCAGCTCGCCCAGGGACCAGGTGGTCAGGGTCTGCTCCGGCATCGTCGTGGGCAGCGGCCGCGGGGCGGGCACGGGCACCGACGCCCGGAGCGCACGCGTGAACTCCACCGGCAGCGCGCCCGGCGCGGACAGCAGCACCGCCGCGCCCCAGCGCGCCCCCTCACACAGCACGAACGCCGCGCGGCCGCGCGCCAGCAGCGCGCCGTGGGCCACGTGGGCCTGCCCGAGCGCCTCGGCCAGCCAGTGCTCCATGCGCTCGCGCGCCAGCGCCAGGGCGGCCTCGCGGGAGTCCACCCGCCGCGCGCCCAGGGCCCACACGGCCAGACGGGACAGATCGCTCTCCTGGCTGAAGCCGAAGGAGCGGAAGAAGGCATCGAGCGCCTCGCGCGTCCCGGCGGGAAGCGGGAAGCTGGAGGAGAGCACGGAGGCGGAGGAGATCGACGTCGTCACGGTGTCCACGGGTAACTCCAGGTCTCGGTGAGGGTTTCGGTTCCGCGTCGCAGAAAACAGCGCAATTCGATGGGAGCGGAGGTGCCCGCCGCGGGCACCAGCTCGAAGGTGGCGCGCCAGCCGCCGGTGGCGGCGTTGGGCTGCGCGATGGGCCGGAGGACCTGGCCCGAGGACGCCGTGACGACGGCTTCCACCGGGCCCTCGCCCCCCTCGGGGCCCCCGCGCGAGAACTCGAGCACGAAGCGCCGCGCGCCCGGCGTGCTGCCCGCGGCGATGCGCGTGGCGGTGCTCAGCGCCACCTGGGCGCGCTCGGGGGCCTCGCTGCCCCAGTGCAGCTTCCAGGACAGGCTCAGCGGCGCCCCGGGCCCGAAGGGCTTCTCGGGCACCCAGTAGGCCACGATGTTGTCGTTCACTTCCTCTTGGGTGGGAATCTCCACGAGCTGCACCGTGCCCGGGCCCCACTCGCCCACCGGCTCCACCCACACACTGGGGCGCTTGTCGTAGCGCGCCTCGAGATCCTCGTAGCTCGGGAAGGCCTGATCGCGCTGCAGCAGACCGAAGGCCCGCAGGCCCTTCACCTGGAAGCTGGACACGCTCAACTGGGACGGGTTCTGCAGCGGACGCCACAGGTGCTCGCCGCCCTTCATCCACAGCAGCAGCCCATCCGAGTCATGCACCTCGGGCCGGAAGTCCTCGGCGCTTCCCCGATCGTTCTCGCCAAAGAGGTACATGCTGGTCAGCGGCGCCACGCCCAGCCGCTTCACCGGCTTGCGCGCGTGCAGCACCGCCTCCACCTCCATCACCGTGCGCTCGCCCGGGATGATGACGAAGCGGTAGGCACCGGTGACGCTCGGGCTGTCCATCAGCGCGTGCACCACGGCCCGGTCCGCGCCGGGCTTGGGCTTCTCCAGCCAGAACTCGCGGAACAGGGGGAACTCCTCGCCCTCGGGCAGCGCCGTGTCGATGGCCAGCCCGCGCGCGGACAGCCCGTACACGTTGCCGCGGCCCAGCGCCCGGAAGTAGCTGGCGCCGAGGAAGACCACGATCTCGTCGAAGTAGTCCGGCCGGTTGATGGGGCCGCTGAGCCGCACGCCCGCGAAGCCCTCCACGGACGAGGGCGGCGGCTCCTTCACGAGCGGGCCGTAGGTGAAGAGCTGCGGAGAGAAGCGCACCGTCGTCACCCGTCCGCCCTCCACCTCGTGCATGGGCAGGGGCGCGGGGTAGAAGAGGCCCGGGTGGAAGAACTGCGCCTGGAAGGGCTGGCCCGCCTCGCGCCACAAGGCCCGCTCCGGGCGGTAGCGGATGTCCCGGTACTGATCGTACGTGAGCCCCGCGAAGGCCCCCTGGGGCAGGGGCGCCGGAGCCCGATAGGGCTTCTGCGCCAGCTCGCGGGCGCGCGCGCGGACCGTCTCCGCGCTGAAGGTGGGAGGCGTGGCGCGCGGCGCGGCACTGGCCACCAGCGACCCCAGCACCCCGAGCGCACAGGCTCCGCGCACCCACCTCTTTGCCCACGTCATCGGCTCCACTTCGGGTGACCTCCTCGCAAGCCTGCGAAAGTGCGAACGAGGTCGGGCCCTAGCAGCCCTCGTGCCAGCCATGCCGGGCCGCTCGGATGCCCAGCGAATTCACGAGCTTCCCGCCTTCCTCCTCGTGGGAAAGATTTCTACCCAAACGATTTCGGGGGTTTGTCGGGCTGTCGGAGCCGCCGGGACGCACCCGGAGCGGGTGCGGTGGGGAGCAGAAGAACAGGGGGGGAGGTGATCCTGTCCATTTGCTCCACAACACTTGGGGAAGGCCGTTTCTGGGGCGGTGTGGGTGCCCTGGCGTCACCGGACGCGGAACAGGCAGTCTTCCCAGATGACGTGCCAGGCCCCGTCCAGCCACATGGGATGGCCGCGTACGACTCCCGCATCTCGCGGAGGGCCCTCCGCTCGGCTCACCCACAAGTGGAAATTGTTCTGGATGGCGAGCTGTCCCTCCGGGCCGAGCACGAGCGCCTCGATGTTGCTCGACGTGCCAAAGTCGCTGACCTGTCGTGTGTCGCCGCCCGGGTTGCGCAGCCAGACCTGGGCCTGCCCCGTGTTTCCCAGGTTGGTATAGGCCACCCAGCCCGCGTGGAGCGCGAAGTCGAACTCAGGACCTGACGTGGCGTACGGCTGCGTCAGGGAGAGTTCCTGATCTCCGGCATGAAGGGCGAGCCATTGTGTCTTGTTGGGGCGGTACTTGCGGTAGACGACGAGCGTTCCATCCGTGAGCGGGCTCGAGTTCAGTACCACCTCATTCGGCTCATTCGTCAGACGCCGCGTCACGCCGTCCTGGTACGTGTGGATGTCGTACCCTTCGTCCGCGAACGCGACGAAGCCCGTCTCCGTCAGGCTCATCCCGAAGCGACCCGCGGCTTGCGCCACCCGCACCGTGCTCTGTGTGGAGAGCTGGCGCAGCATCAGGTTCACCTCCGGATAGGGCGTGCTCCAGAGGACATGGTCTCCCCTGATCTTCCACTCATGCACCCTGTCCGCGAAGGAGACGAGGACGCCCTGCTGATACGCGTACAGCCGCGGGTACACCGACTCGGTCGCGGTAACGGTGCCAAACACCACGCCCGTGGGGATGAGTTGGGCGCCGGAGACGGAGGTCCCCTGGGGGACGGGGAGCTGACTGTCCAGCCCCGAGGCACGGTCGCGCAGCACCAGTCCGGTCGCGCGATCGGTGGGGGCCCGCGCCGTGGTGTAGAGGATTCGGGTGGCGTCCACCTGCGCGATGAGTCCAGGGACTCGCGCCACCAGTTCCAGCGAGGGGTTGTCCGACACGAACACGCTGAAGGAGCGCGAGCGCTGCTGCCCCAGGGAGTCCTTCGCCTGGAGGGTCAGCTGGATGTTCTTGCCCACGAACGGGGACAGGTCCACGGTCGTGTCGATCGTTTCGCCACCGGTCACGAGGATGGTACCCGGCATCTGCTCATGGCCGACCGACAGCGTGCACGCTCCCTCCTGATCACGGCACGTGGCGCGGATTCGCGGGAAGGCGGAGAGCACGGTGGACCAGCCCGTGGGCTCGAGTACCTCCAACTCGGGGGGATGATCGATCACGAAGGTCGATGGGGTGACGAGGGTGTTCCCACGGCTGTCGGTGACTTCCACCTCCAGCGGTGGGTGACCCTGGCTGAGCGAGCGCAGGTCCAGCGTGCCGGTGAAGACCCCCTTGTCAAAGTCAAACGTGAGCGGGGTCTGCCTGTCCGTTCCGGGGATGCGCGCGAGCACGCGGACCACCTCATGGGTCGAGGAGATCCTCGCTCTGACGGGGAGGCCGTACGCGGCGGGTTGCCCCTGGCACTGCGCGCGGCCCCTCTCGACGACGCATCGTGGCGTTTCGAGCACGGTGTGGATGAGGTCCGTGGCCGGTGGTGAGTTGGTCAGGGTCAAGGTGCCCGAATGGCTCGGGTCCGCTCTGGACGTGGCCTCCACGACGGCCACGCCCGTGGCCGTGGCCTCCACCAGGTAGGTGGCGCTTCCATCCAGACTTTGGGAGAGCCGACCCGGGCCTTCGAGGAGTCTCCAGGTGACCCGGCGTTCCTCCAACTCCTGGCCCGCGACGAACGCGACGAGCAGCATGGACTTTTCCGGGGCGAGCGTGGTGGGGGTGGCCGAGATCATCACCCGGGAGACGGTTCCCGCCGAGACGGTGAGCGCGACGGTGGCCGACTGGGTGGGATCAACCCGAGAGGTGGCTCGGATGACGACCTCCGGTTCGCCCACCGCCGGGGGCGCCTTGTAGGTCACCTCGGAGCCCTCCAGACTGGAGAGTTCTCCCAGTCCACGCTCGAGAGTCCAGGACACCCCTGGATCGAAGCTTCCCGTGCCATCGACCACGGCCACCAGACGGGCCGTGCCATCCGGAGCGATCCGTGTGGGTTCGGCTACCACGCGCACGCTCGTCACCGTGGGAGGCGTGCCGCCCCCGGGAAGGCAAGCCAGCCAGAGCACCGCGGCGAGCAGCAGGTAGAGCCCTGACGGCCGATGCAGCGAGGGGAGCGACTCGAGTCTCATGTTCCGCGCATCCCTGGTGGTGAACCACCAGCGTTGAGGAACTGCCCGGCCCCGCAGTTGGCGCACTCCCTACCATGAATCTTCATGGCCGGGCCCCAGGCCGGCGCCCTCCACCTCCTCCTTCCACTTCCATGAAGAAATTACAAATATCGTGGAATACCCCACTGTCGCGTTTTTCCCTGTCCCTTCCTGGGACAAGAGATGACACAATGGGGAGCGACATTCGTGGAGTTCTGGAGATTAATCCCACTGCACTGAAAAATTTCACTTCAGCGGAACGGTACGACTCCTGCTAAAGAGGTCTTCAGGAGGACGCGATGGTGGTCAAGCGCGCCTATTCGGTGGTTGCCCAGCAGAAAGACTCATCCCCGTCGGGAGCGCGGGGAACTCGGCCTTCTCCCCCGGAGCGCCCCAGGGCCACGCCCTGGCGGGTGGTGGTGATGGAGAACCTGCGCGAGCGCGGCCATGGCCTGCGCGATCTGCTCCTCCAGGATCGTTTCGAGGTGGATGTGGTGGAGGACGCGCGCGGCGCGCTCTCGCGCCTGGCCCAGGAGCTGATGCCCGAGGGCGTCACGCCGCCGGATCTCCTCATCTGCAACGCGCGGATGCTGGGCGAGCCGGGGCTGGCGCTGCTCGAGCGCTGGTGCCATGCGCACCCGTGGGTGCCCGTCATCCTCGTGAGCGCCTTCACCAACCCGAGGCTGCGCGCGCGCATGGAGTGCCTGCCGGTGCACCTGGTGTTGGATCAGTCCTTCGCGCTGGAGGACGTGCGCTCCGCGGCGCTGGCGATGACCGAGTCCGACGTCACCTCGTAGACGGCACCTCGTAGACTTCCAGGGGCAGGCCGTCCGGGTCGGCGAAGAAGGTGAAGCGCTTGCCCGTGTACTCATCCACGCGGATGGGCTCGGTGCTCACGCCGCGCCGGTTCAACTCGGCCACCACCGACTCCACGTCGGGCACGGCGAACGCCAGGTGGCGCAGGCCCTGGGCTTCCGGCCGCGTGGGCCGCGGCGGTGGGTTCGGAAAGGAGAACAGCTCCACCTGCACGCCCGGGCTGATCTCCAGGTCCAGCTTCCAGGAGCCGCGCGCCTCCCGGTACACCTCGTGGACGATGCGCAGGCCCAGCACCTCGCTGTAGAAGGCCTTGGAGCGCGCGTAGTCCGAGCAGATGATCGCCACGTGGTGGAGCGCGGGCAGCAGGGGCTTCATGGGCTCTCCCGCGACACGTCGAACAGCTCGCCGAGGCCGCGCAGCCGGTTCTTCTCCGTGGACTTGCCCTTCCGGTCCAGCAACCACGCGCGCATGCCCACCTGGCGCGCCCCCTCGACGCACTCCGGCCGGTCATCGACGAACAGACACGTCTCGGGCGCCACGCCGAGCGCGCGCGCCATGGCCAGGTAGGCCTCGGGCCGGGGCTTGGCGGCGCCAATCACCGCCGCCGACAGGGCCGCGTCCACCAGCTCTCCCAACCCCAGCGCCGCCAGGGAGCCGGGCAGGTCGAGCAGGGTGAAGTTGGACAACACGCCCACCCGGTAGCCGTGGCGACGCGCCTGCTCGAGCGCGGGGCGCGCATCCGCGAAGGCGCGCAGCGTGCGGCGGGGCTCGAAGCGGCACAGCTGGCCGCGCACCCCTTCATCCAGGCCGTGCGCCTGGCACAGGTGCGCCCAGAAGGAGTCCCAGAAGACGCGCTCGCTCGCGGCGTCGACGATGGCCTGGGCCCGGGGCGCCCACTCACGCAGGTGGGCTCCGAGCTGCTCGAGCCCGAAGGGCAACAGCCCGCTCAGCTCCCGGTGCGCGCCCGGCAGATCGAACTCGGCGAGCACCCCATCCCGGTCGAAGATGACGGCGTCCGTCACGCGGCCTCCTGGGGCTCGTCCTCGCCGAGCGAGTGGCGGATCTCCTCCTCGGTGATGAGCTCGTTGCCCCTGCAGCGCCGCAGTCGGTCCACCCAGGTGCGGGTCATCTCCTGGATGGCCGGGCGGAACTCGGGCGGCGAACTCATCACGCAGGTGCGGTAGTCGGCCAGCACGTGCCGCACGGTGCCGCGCACGCCCACGTCGAGGATGGCCTCGTGGATGGGGCGGTAGATCTTCGCGATGGTGGGGTTGAGGTGCGCCGGTGTCTTGTGCACCGCCGACGCCGAGGCCCCCGTCATCACGCGGCACACCCGCCACAGGTTCGCCACGTCGGTGCGCAGGCTCGGCTGGTTCTCGAGCGTCACCAGCAGCGGCCGCGTCACGGCGCCCATCAACACGTCGTCGTTCTCGCCCTCGGCGCGCCGGTCCTCGATGATGTTCACCAGGTCATCCACGTCCTGGAAGATGCGCCCGAAGGCCTCCACCACGCGCGGGGGCAGGGGGGGTCGCCCGTTGAGCCGCAGCGCCGTGTCGAGCCCGAAGGACACCCCCAGCGTGTTCTCGCGGTAGCGGTTGTCGAGCCAGCGCGCGAACAGCGACTCGTTGGGGTAGAGGTGCTGGCGCTCCCAGATCTGCAGGGCGTACAGCTCGGTGAACAGGTTCATCGTGGCCCCGAGCAGGTACGGCTCGACGCGCGCGGCCTCCTGGGCCGCCAGGGCGATCAACGAGCCCACGAAGGGCGTGGTGCTGGGCTCGCCGAAGCGCAGCGCGAAGGTGCGCCGGCCCGAGCGCATGGGGGTGCGGTCCACCGTGTCATCCACGATGGCGCAGATCTCCATGGTGAGCAGCAGCACGGGCAGGAAGCGGCGGTGCACGGCCTGGATGCCCCCCGACGCCTCCGCCGTGGCCAGGAACATGAGCGGCAGCAGCATGAACGACGGCTGGGGGTTGTCGCGCACCACCGTGTCGTAGAAGGGCCGCAGCGCCTCGGGCACGGGCAGGGTGTGCAGCGAGCGCCGGGCGTCCTCCACCAGGGGCACGAAGACCTCGCGCCGGCGGGCGAACACGCCCTGGAACATCTGCGGGTACTGCAGGGTGACCAGATCCTTGTTCATTCGCCGTCTCCCAACCCGAGCGCGGGGAGGACTTCCTCCAGCCGGGACGTCACCGTGAACAGCGTCTCGACGCGCGCGTGCGCGAAGCCCTCGCGCGCCACCGCCTCGGCCAGGGCCACCAGGGGCTGGAAGAAGCCCCGGATGTCCAGCAGCACGATGGGCTTGTCCATCATCCGCATCTGTTTCCAGCTGATGACCTCGAGCGCCTCCTCCAGGGTGCCAAAGCCCCCCGGCAGCACCACGAAGGCATCCGAGCGCTCCGCCATCTGGCGCTTGCGCTCGTGGAGATCCTCCGTCCAGACGAGCTCGCTCAAGCCCCGGTGGGCCACCTCGTAGCGCTCCAGTCCCCGGGGCATCACCCCGACGACCCGCCCCCCCCGGGCCAGCGCCGCGTCCGCGACCGCGCCCATCATTCCCACGCGGGCGCCTCCGTAGACCAATTGCAATTGCCGATCCGCCAGGAGGGCACCCAGGGCGGAGGCCGTGCTCAGGTGCACTTCATGCACACCTGGCGCGGAGCCACAGAAGACACAAACGGATTTCGTCATGACTCGGCGAGACGGCGAGGGTGGGTCAAAACGGGGGAGGGGGGTTCCGAGTACCCCATTGTCTACTTGAATGGGACCGGACCACAACGGGCATGTCGGTGAGCTGACGCCACAGGTCATTTCCGCTATCGACCAGCAGACGTGTAGCGGCAGGCCACCACCGAGGGCTGCTCCACCGGACGCCCCTCCTGGAGGGACCGGGCCAGACGCACCCACCGGGCAGGTGTCCAGGAGAGAGGCGTGGCCGAGAACGTCGCCTCGCCCGCGAGGTAGCCAGGCGGCCCCATAGGGGGTCGCGGCACCCACACCTGCCCGGGCAGCATCCGCCCCTCGTTGTCGGAGAACATGCGTACCTCTTTCGAGTTGGACTCCGGCAAGGGAGGCACGAACGAGGTGGAGCGCAAGCCGTCCCGCGCGCTCTCGCGGCCCGACTGTCAGCGGTAGCGCTGGGACAGCTCGTCGATGCGTCGCAGCTCGTCCGCGGACAGGGTGAAACCCATGGTGCCCACGTTCTCCTCGGCGTGCCGCCGCTTGGTGGCCCCCGGGATGGCGACCACCGTGTCGCCGTGGAAGGCGCACAACCAGTTGAGCGCCACCTGCGAGGGGGTGGCGCCGTGCGCGGTGGCGATCTTCTTGAGTTCCTCGATCAGCGGCCGGCTCTGCTCCATCCCCTTGAGGCGGAAGTTCGGCAGGAACTTGCGTGGGCCCACGCGGCTCTTGATGAGCGAGGGATCATCGTGGAACTTGCCCGACAAGAGCCCCTGGGCCAGTGGCGAGTAGGCGATGATCGTGATGCCCAGCTCCTTGGCGGCGGCGAGCACGCCGTTGGACTCGATCCTCCGGTCCAACAGGCTGTACTGCATCTGGTTGGAGACGAGCGGCACCCCCCGGCGGGCGAGCGCGGCGTGCGTCGCGCGCATCTTCTTCTCGGAGAAATTGCTCACGCCCACCGTGCGGATCTTCCCCTCCTGCACCAGCTTCGCCATCTGCTCGGCCTGGGCGTCGACCGTGGCGAACGCGTAGGGCTGGTGGATCTGATGCAGATCAATGCCGAAGGGGCTCAACGCGGAGAGCCGCTCGCCGATCGTCGCGCCGATGCTGGAGGCCAGCCGCGCGATGGGCAGCCACTTGGTCGCGACGACGACGTCGCCCGGCTTCTTGCCCAGACGCGTCAGGGCGGCGGCGAGTGCCTGCTCCGAGCGTCCATTGCCGTAGGCCTCGGCGGTGTCGAACCAGTTGATGCCTCCCTGGAGCGAGGCGTCGATGATCTCCTCGACGAGCGGAGGGGGCAGGGCTTCCCAGAACCCACCCACCAGACCCACACCCGCGGAGAACTGCCAGCAGCCCAGGCCAATGGGGGAGATCTCGATGTCCGAACGACCCAGTCTTCGCAGCTTCTCCATGTGTTCTGCTCCTCCCGCGTGCGGCGGCCAATCTCCCCCGCTTCGTGTCCGGAGGGGTAGAAAAGTGGAGGGGCCCACCCGGGATATGTTCTCCCCATGAATCCCATCGTCCACGCGGAGTTGTCCTGGTTGATGTCACAAGCGCTGCCCGAGCGCCGTGACCGGATCCTCGTCACCCTGGCCGGCCTGTCACCCGATCTGGATGGGCTGTCGCTGCTGGGGGGAGTGGACATGTATGGGCGCTACCACCACGTGCTCTCGCATGGCTACGTGGGGGCGCTCGCCGTGGCCGCGGTGTGCACGGCCCTCGCGCGGCGGCGCGGGGCGGTGGCGCTCTTGTCCCTCGCCGCCTTCCACCTGCATCTGCTCTGCGACCTGGTGGGGAGCGGTCCCGGCTGGCCCCTCTATTACTTCTGGCCCACGTCCATGCGGGAATGGTTCTGGGCGGGGCAGTGGGATCTGGCCTCGTGGCAGAACTCCCTCATCGGCATGGCGGCCACGGCGGCGTGCCTGGCGTGCGCCCTGCGCTGGCGCCGCACCATCGTGGAAGTGTTCTCCGTGCGCTGGGACGCCGAGGTGACGCGCGCCCTGCGGGCCCGTTTCCTCGGCGAGTCCACCTGAGCCGCGCGTCGCGCCCGGAACTCTCCGCGCGGCGCTCTTCTGCACAGCCCCGTGAACCGGACTGCACACCGCGCTCCAGGAGGCTCAGAAGCGGCCGCCCAGGCCCAGCAGCGCGCCGCGCGAGGAGAACGACACCAGCGGCTGGATGCCCGGGCGCGAGGACTCCTTGGGCGGGGAGCGCTGGGACAACTCGTAACCGAGATGGGAGCCCAGGACGAGCGGCACGGGCACGACGTACCACATGTTCTGGTCATAGACGGTCCAGCCCTACCCGGGCTCGGGAGGGGAGCCGTGGCGGTAGTGCGTGCGCCAGGCGGCGGGCGTCATCCCGTGGGCCCGCCGGAAGAGCCGGATGAAGTGGGTGGCGTCCGCGTAGCCCACCCGCTCGGCGATGACGGCGACGATCTCATCGGTGTGCAGCAACCGGCGCCGCGCCTCGCTCAGGCGCCCCGCGATGATCCACTCCTGCACCGAGCGCCCCGTCGCCTCGCGCACCGCCGTGGTGAGGTGGGCCGGCGAGCGGTGCACCGCCGCCGCCACGTCCCGGAGCGACAGCGGCTCCAGGCAGTGCCGCTCGATATAGCGCAGCGCCTCGGTGACGAGGCTGTCGGACGCCCCGGAGCGCTGTCCCCAGGACGCGGCCCGTGACACCTCGGCGAGGATCAACGTGAGCAGGCTGCGCTCGATGGCGAAGGTGCCTCCGCCCTCGCGCTCCACCTCGTGCCGCAACTCTCGCAGGAGGCTCTCCAGGAAGGGCCGGCGCCCCTCGGGAATCTTCACCACCGCCGCGGCCCCCGAGCGCACGTGCTCGAAGGGCGCGAGCAGCTCCTCGGAGGCGTCGTCGCCCAGGAAACACACCGGACAGAAGCCGACGCCCATGAGGTGCGATTGCCGCGAGGCCAGATGCCGGTGCGGCGCGCCCGCGGGGATGAGCAGCACATCTCCCTCCTCGAGCGTCCACTGCCCCCGCTGCTCCACGGTGCTGCTGCCTCCGGTATGGAAGGCGAGCACGGCGTAGTCGTGGGTCACGGGGGCATGGGTGGCCTGGGATTCGGTGGGGCCCCGATGGATGACGAAGAGGGGCCGGCCGTGGCCCTGGCCGTCCTCGGCGCGGACCTTCTCAGACATCGGTGTCCTGGAGCGCGGGCAAGGTCGATCTCCTCGTGGCAATCACCGTGCGCGACCATAGCAGGT
Organism: Cystobacter fuscus DSM 2262; assembly: GCF_000335475.2. Classification (NCBI taxonomy): domain Bacteria; kingdom Pseudomonadati; phylum Myxococcota; class Myxococcia; order Myxococcales; family Archangiaceae; genus Cystobacter; species Cystobacter fuscus. Next base: position 60,955 of record NZ_ANAH02000066.1, read on the forward strand.
GCCCCGTTGGGCCACGGCGGTGTTGTCCGGGCGTCACCTCGGGACTCCCTCACCCGGGCGGTGTTCCCGGATGGGGAAGGGAATTGGGCGGTGCGCGCCCTGTCTGGGTACTTTATTTCCCATCCTGTCGCGGCGAGCCCCACCGTTTGCTCCCGCGAACGGTGGGATTGTCCTGGCGCGCTGTTTGCTCCTGTTCGCGGCCATGAGAATCGCGCTCTTCGCTGGACTCCTCTTGCTGGTGAGCGCATGCGGTGGCCCGAGCGAGCCTGCCGTCATGCCCGAGACACCTCCCGCTCAAGCCGACGTGGGAGGCGGCGGGGTCTCGACGCCGCCGGGCCCCGACGTGCCACGGGATGAGCCGCCTCCCCAGCCGGTTCCACCGCCGAAGGATCCACCGGGGCAGCCACCCCCCGAGCCCCAGACGCCGTCGCGGCCCTCGCCCTCCGAGCCGCGCTGGCCGGCGCTGCAGACGTCCATTCCCGTCTACGAGCTGACGTTGAGCCAGGCGGACCACGACGCGCTCCACGCGCACATCCACGATCCGCCCTCCCGGGACTTCAGCGTCATGGGCCGGTTCTCGCTCGAGGGCCGCGCGTACACGGCGGAGCTGAGCTTCCGCGGGCGCTCCTCCAAGACGGACCCGCGCATCGTGAAGAAGTCCTGGGACGTGCGCTTCGACAAGAAGGATCGCTTCGAGGGCAAGAAGAACATCGAGCTGCTCGCGGCGTGGAAGGACAGCGGCTACCTCACCGAGAAGCTCTGGTACGACTTCGCGGCGAGCATCGGGCTGCGCGCGTCGAACGCCCGCTATGCGCACGTGAAGCTGCACCTGGTGCAGCCAGACGGCTCCGTCATCACCCGCTACGAGGGCGTCTTCACCGAGCTGGAGTCCGTCAACAAGGACTTCCTCGAGGCCCACGGCTTCGACGACGACAGCGACCTGTACCGCGCCGGCATGCACGATGGCGAGCTGCGCCCGCCGCCCCAGGAGTCCTACCAGGAGCCCTGGGACAAGAAGACGAACGAGAAGGCGCCCTGGGACGAGCTGTGGAGCTTCCTGGACGGCATCAACCGCACGCCGCCGCACGCCTTCCCGGCCTTCGTGGAAGAGAACCTGGAGCTGGAGGACTACCTCACCTGGCTGGCGATGGAGACGCTCATCTCCCATGATCTCCAGGGGGACACGCGCAGCTACCTCGTCTACGACCGCAAGACGGAGAAGTGGACGCACGTGCCGTGGGATCTCAACAACGCGCTGTCGCTCTACAACCGCACCAACGCCGTCATCCAGGGCGTGAAGAAGTCGCACCCGCTCTTCAGCTTCACTCCGTACGATCCGAAGGTGTACGAGCTGCGCGCGGAGCGCCGCGTCTTCGAGGGCATGGAGGACATGAAGCCCGGGTGGAGCACGCTCTCCACGCGCATCTACGATGACCCGGGCCTGCGCGCCCGCTACGCCGCCCGGCTGCGCCAGCTGCTCGACACGTGGTTCACCGAGGAGAACCTCGGGCCGCGCATCGATGCCATGCACGCGCTGCTGGCGCCCTACATCCTGCCGGGCCCGGACGGCAAGGCGCGGGATCCCTACGTCAGCACCGAGCACGCCGCGCGCAGCAGCGAGTACCTCCACCGGTTCGTGCGCGAGCGCCGCGCCTGGCTGCTCGAGCACCTCAAGGACATCGAGTCGCATGGCCAGGGCGCGCTCGTCATCGATCGGGTGGGCCGTGACGCCTCGGGAGCGTTCTGGGTGCAGCTCTACAACCGGGGCTCGGCGCCCGTGGCGCTCGGGGGGCTCATGCTCACGGGCCACACCCGGCTGCCCGAGCAGTGGACGCTGCCCGCGTCCACCCTGGAGCCCGGACAGGTCATCACCCTGCGCCAGGGCGCCGTGGGAGCCCAGGCCCTGGGCGCGACGCTGGACCTCCAGGCTCCCGAGCTCGCGCTGTACTCGGCGGACGGGCTGATGGCGCTGGACGTGCTGTGGCTGGCGCCGCTCGAGCCCGGGGAGGCCTACGGGCGCAAGTCCCGAGGGGCGGAGAGCTTCGGTCCCCAGACGGGCCCGTAGGGAACGCGCCTGGACTCCGGCATGCTCCCATGCCGGAGGTGGACGCGATGACCTGGCGTGCGAAGGCGGTGGGGCTGGTGTGGGGGCTGGCCTTGTTGGGATGTGGTGCCCTCCGGCCCGCGTTGGAAGCGCCCGCCAGGGGAGGAGTTCCTCCCGATGGACGGGCGGATCTGCATGTGCACGTGACGATGCGCGAGGCGCTGCACCCCTTCTTCCAGGGGGAACCGGGTGGGGCCGAGTTGGCGGACGCACCCGGACAGCGCCTCGTCAACCAGATGGAGCCCGAGGCGCTGCGGCGCGCGGGGGTACGCCTGGTGCTCGCGACGGTCTGGCCACCGAATGCGTTGCGTCCGGGTCGGGGCGCCCTGGGCGAGGCGCTCCACCAACTGGCACTGCTCGAGGACTTCGCCCGGAGGAGTCCGGACTTCGTCCTGGCGTATGGTGCCGGGGAGGCCCGTCAGCGGCTCGCGAGTGGACAGCTCGTGTTGGTGCCCACGGTCGAGGGGGGCGAGGGCATCCGGCGGGTGGAGGACGTGGACCTGCTGTACGCGGCGGGGGCCCGGTCGATCACCCTGGTGCACTTCTTCGACAACTCCGTGGCGGACGCGGCGGATGACCAGTTCGGACCGCTGATGGGACGGCTGACCAACGGAGGGGATGGGGGACTGACGCCGCTGGGCGTGGAGGTGGTGCGGCGGATGATGGAGCTGGGCATCGTCATCGACGTGGCCCACGCCAGCGACCGGACCATCACCGAGGTGCTCGCCCTGACCGAGCCCGCCGGGGTGCCGGTGGTCTACTCCCATACCGGGGCGGGGTGGGCGGACACGAGATGCCTGAGTGCTCCGCTCGCGCGCCGGGTGGGAGCGGGCGGAGGGTTGATTGGCATTGGGCTCTTCCGGTCGCCGTTTCAGCAGGTGCCGGTGGAGGAGCGCTGGGAGGGATTCGAGCCGGGAACGTGTGACGACGACGTGGCCCATTGGCTTCACTACACGCGGCAGGCGGGGGCCGAGGCCGTCATGTTGGGCAGTGACTTCAACAGCGTCATCGAGCGGGCCCGCCCTGGAGGAAGCTGTGCGCGGGGGATGCGCCACACGGGAGATCTGCCGGCGCTGTTCGCAGCGCTGGAGGCGCATGGGGTGACACGGGAGCAGCTCGACGGCTCGGCGGCCCGGGTGCTTCGCGTGTTGGAGGCGGTGGAGGCCCATGCACGGCCGGAGGCCCAGCGTGTGGCGCGTGGACGGAGGCCGCCACGTGAGGATCTCTTTCCCTCGAACGTTCCCTAGAACCGCTCTGCGGAGAGGAAGAGCTGGGAGAGGGAGAAGTCGAGGAGGGACTGACGCGAGCGCAGGTAGCGGCGGGCGCGGACCATGGGCCACCAGACGCGCTGGCCCACGCGCACCTGAGCTTCGCCGAGCTTCTGGCGAGGCAGCCATTGGCCGCCCAGGTGCTCGACGAGGACCTGGCCGAGGTAGGCCCCCACGGCCGGCACCACGTGCTCATCGAGGACGTGGCGCAGGCGGGTCTCGGGGAAGTCCTCGCGCCAGAAGAAGAAGTCGAGGTCCGTGAGCGACTCCGGCGTCTGTTTGAAGATGGAGGGCACGTCGGAGTGGACCATGGCCACGAGGTGCTCGGCGAGGAGGCGGTAGGAGGCGAGGACGCGCTCGGGGTCCTCCACGTCCGGGGGAAGGGCGTCGCGGAGGGGGAGCCACTCATCGGGCTCGGGGGGCCGCCAGGCGTTGAACTCGGCGATTTTCCGCTGGCGCTCGTGAATGGCGAAGCGGTCCACCACGCGGGAGAGGAGTGGGGCGAGGTCCGGGGGGAAGCGGGGCTCCACGGGGGCGAGCGTGGCGCTGCGCTCGCGCAGGGTGCGCAGCACGGTGGGCCAGTGCAGCTCCGGCCGGAGGTGGACATGGGCGCGGGCCTGGGCCTCGCGAGCCTCCTGGCTGGCGAAGTCCGCGGCGATGGGCCAGAGCACCAGGAGGACGGAGCCGTTGGGGAGTTCCTCCACCCGCCAGGCGGGGGTGGACAGCACGCGCTCGCGGCCGACGGATTCCACCAGCTTCGGACCGAAGACGTTGAGCCAGCTGACCTCGTAGACTTTGTCGAAACCGTCCCTGCGTCGTGTTTCCTTGTCGCGGCCAAAGTCGGGGGAGTCCGTCAACTCCGTGTCCGCCATGCTGTGAGCCATGGCGTGAGAGACCGGGTAGCGAGAGGCCCACGCGCGTACCATCTCCACGAATCGATGACAGCGCGTCTCGTCCGCGAAGAAGGAAAGTGGTTTCACGTTGATCGTGATGTCCAGTTTGGATGGCTGCGACTCAAGCCAGAGCCAGAGGGACATGTCCAAGGCGGGCCATTTCGTGCGATAGAGACCGAGGGGCGCGCCGTTATCGTCGCGGCTCTCTTGTAGGGCCTTCCAGAAGGACGCGCGAGAGTATTTGCGTCGTCGCTTGCCTTCGACGACATCGGGCATCCATCCGTGGGCGTATTCCTCGAGCGCCTGGAGAAAGGGCTCCAATTCACTTTCCAGCGAGCATGGGTCCCCGAGTGTGCCATCAAAAGTAACCCAGAGGCGATCCTCTGGTCTCAAGTCGTGCAAGCCCAGTACCTTCATTGGACCAGTATCTCCACTCCCTTGACGCGAAGTTCTGCTCTGTTCCTGGCTCTCTCCAACACGTTGATATCGCGGGGCTTGAGGTCTCCACCTTCGTAGATGAGCCGGACTCTTTGAATTGGCACCTGACTGCTTCCACCAGTAAGTGGCTTGAGGGAAGGACGGCGGATGTCCACTGTTTCGCCGTAATAGCCCCGAGCTTGATTGGCGTCCTCAATCATCTGTGCCGCCAGGGCGTTGTCTTTCAGCATCGACATATCACGGCTCTTGAAGCTGATGGTCTCCACGCGAGGGGAGCGCCCGGAGAACGGACCCTCTTCGATGATGAGGACATCCACGAAGCGCAGGCCGCTCGTGGGTTTCCATACGCCCACGTACCACTCGACGCGGGGCTTGTCGAAGTCCCCGAGGAAACGGCGCTGCGCCCTGGGCAGGGCCGCGTCGGCCCGCAACACCTCCGCCATGGTGCGCTCGAACTTCAGTCCCCGCGTCACCAGCCCCCGCATCCGCTGGTAGCCCTCCCACTGGAGGGGCGGCTCGACCGTTCTCCCCTGCTTGGCCTTCGCGCCCTGCTCGAGTTCCACCAGGCGCTCCTGGCCGTAGCGCACGTACTCGCTCCAGAGCGGATGACCCTGGGCGCCGGCAGGCGGGGCTTCCCGCAGGGCCGCCAGTTGCTTTCTGAGCACCGCCACGTCCCCGGACATCCGCGGCCCCGTGGACTCCAACTCCCCCTGGAGGAGCCTGGCGTCCAGCACCTCCCGAGGGAACTCCACTGCTTCATCCGCCAGGGAGGCCGCCTTCCCGGGCAGGGAGCCCTTCGCGATGCCGCCCTTGGGTGGGGAGGCGCCTGGAGGCGAGCCCCGAGCCTGGGACAGCCAGGCACGAGCCCCGGGCACGTTCCCCCGAGACTCCGCGAGGGCCAGGGCACCGGCTTCTCCTCCTTCCGCCACGAGGAGGGCGGCTTCCGGGTCCGCCTGGAGGTAGCGAGCCACGGCCTCCAGGCCGCCTGCTCCGAGTTGCTCCCGCAGGTGCCAGGCTGTCTCCCTCAACTCCTCCAGGCGTGGCTTGAGCGCGCGCGCGCTCTTGCCCCCGGCGTACAGGGCCACCATCAAGGCCGCGGGCGTCAGCTCGCGCGTGGCCTGCTCGTATTCGCCCCGCGAGAGGGAAGACACCCCCCGGCCTGTCCCCGTCGCCAGGTAGTAGAAGCCCAGCGGCACCCCGAAGGTCAGCTCGTCCAGGACGCCTGTCGTCACGTGGCTCGCGGAGAAGGCCTGCTCCACCAGCGCGCTCTCCACCTGCGTGAGGGCCCGCTGGTAGGGCAGGGGCAACTGCCACTTGCGCGTGTCGTAGTCCTGGGACGTTCCCCACTGAAGCAGGGGGGTGGTGGACACGGCCTCCGTGAGGGACTCGCGAGCACCCCGGGCCATGTCCTCGCGGGGGCGCTCGGGCCGGTCCGGAAAGTCCGACAGGGGCAGCCCTCGTCGCCGCAACTGCTCGCGCACGACGGTCATGTCCCCCAGCGTCGAGTCCAGACGCTTGTCCCACGCCAGCGCGCGCAACACCTGCTTCAAGTCCTGGTCGGAGGAGGAATGAAGGACGAAGAGGGCGAACACTTGGGCCAGCGCGGAGCCGTCCTCATGGACGCAGGTGGAGAGGAAGGAGGCGCGCTTGCGGTTGAGGAGGACCGCTACGGGGGAGGACACGGGTCCCAGGGCGCCAAGCCGGACGGCGCTCCAGTCATCCAGCCGCTCCACCAGCCAGGCCATGTCCACCTCGTGCTGCAACCGGACGAAGTCGGAGGGCGAGGTGCTCGCGAGGAAGCGGGCGAGGAGCGCCTCGGCCTCTCGGGAGGAGTCGGGACGTTCTGGACGCGGAGGCGCACCCCCACAACCGTCCTGGAAGGCGAGGGGTTGGGCGTGCGAGTCCAGGCGGCTCGTCAGACGTTCATGGGGGCGACCCGTGGCGCACCCCGTGAGGAGCACGAGTGCGGCCAGGGCAAGAAGCGCCGGGCCGATGCTGGGTGTCGTGACAGGGCTCCTCGCGGAAGCGAGCGGTGGGGTTTTCGTCAGCATGAGGGCTGTTCTCTTCGCATACCGTCGCCGTCCCGTCACTCGGGGTCCAGCTGGGGAAGCGCTTCCCGTGCCGCATGCCTCTCCCCGGGAGCCCAGCGCCCACCTTGATGAGAGCTGGACGGACAGGAGGCAGGCCCCATGCGGCAGCGCATCGCTGATTACGCCTTGCTGGGCGACTGCCACTCGGCGGCGCTCGTGGGCCGGGATGGCTCCATCGACTGGGCCTGCTTCCCCCGGTTCGACTCGGCCTCGGTGTTCTGCCGCATCCTGGATGCGCGCCGGGGCGGCTCCTTCCGGGTAGGGCCCGAGGGCGACTTCCCCTCCAGCCGCCGCTACCTCGACGACACCAACGTGCTCGTCACCACCTTCACCACGCCCACCGGCGTGTTGGAGGTGACGGACTGCATGCCCGTGCGCACCCGCGGCGCCCAGGGCCCCCGCTTGGGTTCCAGGCACTCGCTGCTCCGGCGGCTGCGTTGCACCACGGGCGAGGTGGACGCGCGGGTGGTGGTGGCACCTCGCTTCGAATACGGGGCCTTCGTGCCACGCATTCGCCTCACCTCGCCCCAGACGGCCGAGTTGGTGGGCGGCGCGGACGCGCTGTGGGTGACGGCCACCCGGCCGCTCATCGCGCACGAGGATTCCCTGCGCGCGCGCTGGCACCTGCGCGCCGGGGACGAGGCCTGGGTGGAAGCGGCCTGGACGCCCTCGCTCATCGAGCGCACGCCGCAGGAGATGCCGGACCTGGCGGCGCTGCGGGGGCGGCTGGAGGACACGGTGGCCTTCTGGCGCGAGTGGATCTCCCACTGCGCCTACGAGGGCGATTACGCCCACGCGGTGCGCCGCTCGGCCCTGGTGCTCAAGGCGCTCTCGTATGCCCCCTCGGGCGCCATCGTGGCCGCCCCCACCACGTCCCTGCCCGAGGAGCCGGGCGGCGTGCGCAACTGGGACTACCGCTACACCTGGCTGCGGGACACGACGCTCACGCTCATCTCGCTGATGCTGCTGGGCTACCAGACGGAGACGCTCGCCTTCCAGCGTTGGTTGGCGCGCACCAGCGCGGGCCGGCCGGAGGACGTTCAAATCATGTACAGCATCCGTGGCCACCGGTTGCTGCCCGAGGTGGAGCTGCCCCACCTGGATGGGCACCAGGGCTCGCGGCCGGTGCGCATCGGCAATGGAGCGGTGAAGCAGCTCCAGCTCGACGTCTTCGGGGAGCTGCTGGAAGGCTCGTGGCTCTTCGCGAAGATGGGCGGGAGCCTGTCCCCGGGGCACTGGGACTTCCTGCGCGGGCTGGTGGAGGAGGTGTGCCAGCGCTGGCGCCAGCCGGACCAGGGGCTCTGGGAGATTCGCGACGAGTCCCGGCACTTCCTCCATTCGAAGCTGCTGTGCTGGGTGGCGTTGGACCGGGCGCTGCGCATCGCGCGGGCGCGGCGGTTTCCCGCGCCGGTGGGGCGGTGGTCGCGCGAGCGCGCGCTGCTGCGCGAGTATCTGCTGCGTGAGGGCTCGCGCCTCGGGTGGTTCTCCCAGTCGGTGGGCTCGCAGCGGGCGGACGCCTCGGTGTTGCAGCTTCCCGCGCTGGGCTTCCTGCCCTCGGGCCACCCGCTGGTGGAGCGCACGGTGCAGGTGGTGCGCGAGCAGTTGGAGAGAGGCCGACTCCTCTTCCGCTACCACGCGCCGGATGGCCTGCGTGGAGGGGAGGGCACCTTCCTGCTGTGCTCCTTCTGGATGCACGACGTGCTGGTGCACTCGGGAAGGGCGGAGGAGGCGGAGGAGCTGCTGCGCTACCTGCTGAGCCTGGCCAACGACGTGGGCCTCTACGCGGAGGAGTCCGTCCCGGACACGGGAGAGGCGAGGGGCAACTTCCCGCAGGCCTTCACGCACATGGCGCTGGTGGCCTCGTGCGCGCAGCTCTCCGCGGGGCGGCGCTTCCAATTGCCCAGGCCTGGAGCGTATGACTACGCGGACTTCGCGCTCACCTACCACCTTGGCCGCCGCTCCATGTTCATGTCCCACTTCGCGTGGGAGGCGGCGCACTGAGAGGGGTCCCTCGCGGGCCATCCGAGCGTGGGCACGGCTTTCCGTCCGCCCCTCGTTTCCGAGGGCTTGTCTTGCAACGTTCGCGCCCGCCAGGCATCCAATCCCCATGCTTCAGTTCACCTCTCGTTTCATCGACTCGACTCCTGGAGATCCGCAGACCGACCGGCAGCCGCGTCAGGTGCATGGCGCCCTGTGGTCGAAGGTGCAGCCCACGCCGGTGTCGGCCCCGCGGCTCGTGGCCTGGTCCCCCGAGGTGGCGGCCCTGCTGGGCCTGGACGAGGCCACGCTGCGCTCCGAGGAGGCCGTGCGCGTGCTCTCGGGCAATGGGTTGTGGCCGGGCATGGTGCCCTACGCGGCCAACTATGGCGGGCATCAGTTCGGTCAATGGGCGGGGCAGTTGGGTGACGGGCGCGCCATCAGCCTGGGCGAGCTGCAGGGCCCCGAGGGCACGCGCTACGAACTCCAGCTCAAGGGCGCGGGGCCCACGCCGTACTCCCGCCGGGGAGACGGGCGGGCGGTGCTGCGCTCCTCCATCCGGGAATTCCTGTGCAGTGAGGCCATGCATCAACTGGGGGTGCCCACCACGCGTGCCCTGTCGCTGGTGGCCACGGGGGACGCGGTCATCCGGGACATGTTCTACGACGGCAATCCCGAGGCCGAGCCCGGGGCCATCGTGTGCCGGGTGTCACCCACCTTCCTGCGCTTCGGCAACTTCGAGCTGTGCGCGAGCCGGGGGGACGTGGGGCTGCTGAAGGCGCTGGCGGACTACACGCTGAAGAACTTCTATCCGGAGCTCGGGGCGCCGTCGAAGGACACGTATGCCGCCTTCTTCCTGGAGGTGGCGCGCCGCACCGCGCGGCTCATCGCGCATTGGCAGGCGGTGGGGTTCGTCCACGGCGTGATGAACACCGACAACATGTCCATCCTCGGGCTCACCATCGACTACGGCCCCTATGGCTGGGTCGACGACTTCAACCCCGGGTGGACGCCCAACACCACCGACGCCCAGCAGCGCCGCTACCGCTTCGGCAACCAGCCGGGCATCGGCCTGTGGAACGTCGAGCGACTGGGGATCGCGCTCTTGCCGCTCCTCGACGAGGAGGAGGCGCTGGTGGAGGCGGGACTGCTCGAGTACGAGCGCGTCTTCCAGAGCGAGCTGGAGCGGCGCTTCGCGGCGAAGCTCGGGCTGTCCTCGCTCGTCCAGGAGGGAGACCTCGAGCTGGTGCAGGGCTGCTTCTCGTGGCTCGCCGCGCAGGAGACGGACATGACGATCTTCTTCCGGGGGCTGTCGCGGGTGGTGACGGCGCCGGAGGCACCGAGCGAGTGGCCCGCGGTGCTGCGCGAGGCCTTCTACGGGAAGGTGCCCGACGAGCATGTGGCCCGGGGCCTGGAGTGGCTGGCGGCCTGGTGGCGGCGCACGCGGCGCGAGGACGTGGCTCCCGCCGAGCTGGCGCGGCGCATGGACGCGGTGAATCCGAAGTACGTGTTGCGCAACTGGCTGGCCCAGGAGGCCATCGATGCGGCCCACGCGGGTGATGACTCGAAGGTGCACACGCTGCTGGAGGTGATGCGGCGGCCCTTCGACGAGCAGCCGGGCCGCGAGGCGTACGCGGGCCGGCGGCCGGAGTGGGCGCGTTCGAAGCCCGGGTGCTCGGCGCTCTCGTGCAGTTCTTGAGCGTGCGTCCCGGGGCGGACTACTTCGCCCCGGCGGCGTGCATCGGGCAGCCGGTGGCGATCTGCCGGAGGAACTGGCTGTTGTCGTAGTAGTGCTCGACCTCGAGGATCCGCAGATCCTCGGCCACGCGCGCCACGCTCATGCCGAAGATCTCCACCCGCTGCCCGTTGGGAGCCTGTCCCTTGTAGGGGCCCGTGAAGTTGCCCCAGTGGCGCCACTTGAAGCTCACCGACGGCGGCGCCGAGTACACCTCGAGCACCTCCCAGAAGAAGCCCTCGGGGAAGGCGGTGTGGAAGACGTCGTGCGACGACTCGAACGTCTCCTCGCTGGCCTTGTAGTACTGCGTGTCACCGAGGAAGACGTTGTAGCTGCCGCGCGCGGCGATGTCGTCGGCGCTGGCCCACGTGCCTCCGTTGACGTTGGTGCGGAACCGGTCGCGCACGACCGACACCCACTGCGCGGGATCGGCCTTGTGCGAGACCTCCATCTCGAACACGCGCACGAGGTTCTCCACCACCATTTCCAGGGAGCCCGTGGGGAATTGGCGCGTACGCTCCTTGTGCACGGTGATGTTCGTCAGGTGGTAGTCCGGGCGCCCGTGGCGCCACTTCACGTCTTCATCGTTCTCGACGACGGCGTCTCGTCCCTGCAACCAGAGCGGTTCCGTGGTCGGCTTGGTGGTGCTCATGACGTCTCCTGGGGGGGTAGGGGCTCTTCGAGCCGGGGGCTCATTGTAGCAGCGGCCCACACTCGCCGTGTTGCCCCCGCCGCGATTCCCGCCGGGTCTGACGACTGATCGCGCATGCCCGGGTGTGCCATGCTCCGCCTCCTTTTTTGGATGGGGTGGACACATGACACGTATCGTTCCGGCCACGTCGTTGCTGGCCCTGCTGTTCCTCTTGCCCACGGCGTGCTCGGACGCGAGCCATGCCCAGGACGAAATGGAGCTGCGCCAGCTCGTGGCGGTCCAGGCCGAGGCGTGGAATCGCGGGGACGCGACGGCGTGGACCCAGGATTTCACTCAGGACTCGGACTTCATCAACATCGTGGGGAGCCTCTTTGAAGGACGGGCGGAGATCGAGCAGCGCCACGCCGCCATCTTCGCCACCATCTTCAAGGGCAGTCAGGTCAAGGTGACGGTGCGCCGGATCGTGTTCCCCGAAGCGGACATCGCCGTGGTGGACACGATCCACGAGTTGACGGGACACACCGGACTGCCTCCGGGAGTGCAGAACACCCAGCCCGGGCTGCTGCGCACCCAGATGAAGTACGTGATGAAGAAGATCTCCGGGCAGTGGCGGATCCTCGCCGGGCACAACACGGATGTGAAGCCCGCTCCCTAGCCTCGGCGATGCACGGCCCGGGAGCTTCCGGTAAGGTCGAGGCTCCATCGGGACCGACCGCCACGGGCGGGGAGACGCACAATGGAGCAGGCCACTCAGGGACAGGCGCAGGTGGTCGACGCGGACGTGGCCATCATGGGCGCGGGCATCGTCGGTCTCTTCAACGCACTGCAATACGCGAAGCGGGGCTTCCGGGTCCTCCTGCTCGACAACGCGCGGGGGCAGAAGCGCAGCTTCAAGGTGGGCGAGTCGTTCCTCATCTTCACCAACCCCTTCCTGCGCACGGTGGGGGGGTTGGATGCGTTCGCCGGGGAGTGCTTTCCCAAGCACGGCGTGTGGTTCACCTACGGGCTGGAACACTCCGAGCGCTTCGAGGCGACCTCCGAGTGGGGCGTCCACGCGGATCCTCCCCACTACCTGTATGAGCAGGCCCAGGACAAACGCTACTTCCGGGCCTCGCTCATGGACGTGCAGATCGTCCGGCCGGAAGCGGAGGACGTGATGCGTGAGTCGCTCGCGTCCTTTCCCAACGTGCGCTTCCTGGACACCGTGAAGGTGCGCGACGTGGTCATCCAGGAGGAGGAGGGCCGGCCCCACGAGCTGCGCTGGGAGTGTCAGGCCACGCGCGAGCAGGGCACGGTGCGCGCCCGGTGGGTGTTGGACTGCTCGGGGCGCAACCGCCTGCTGGCCAGGAAGCAGAAGCACGCCGTCGAGCTGAAGGATGGCTTCCAGACAACGGCCGTGTGGGGCCAGTTCGAGGGCATCACCGATGACCTCTTCGGCGAGCCGTGGGTGCACACGTACGCCGATGGCGACCAGACCTCGAGGGATCTGCACACCCTGCACCTGTGGGGCGAGGGTTATTGGATCTGGGTCATCCGGCTGTCCAAGCAGCGCATCAGCGTGGGGGCGACGTTCGATCAGCGCAAGCCGCCGCCGGGGGCGACGCCCGAGGCCCAGCTCTGGGAGCTCATCGGCCGCCATCCTCCGCTGCGCAAGGCCCTGGCCCAGGAGCGGATGCTCGAGTTCCGCATGTACCGCGACGTGCAGTACATGACCGACACCTTCGTGAGCGCCAAACGCTACGGGATGATGGGAGACGCGGCCTCCATCGTGGATGCCTATTACAGCCAGGGCATCTCGCTGGCGCTGGTGAGCTCCTGGCACGTCGCCAACCTCGTCGAGCAGGATCTGCGGGGTGGGGGGATGGACCCGGAGTACCTCGAGCGGGTGAACCGGGCGACCCGGCAGGACTGGCACATCATGCGCAACATGATCCGCGAGAAGTACACGCCGGCCATCGCGGACAGCCGCTTCTTCGTGCTCTCGCACATGCTCGACCTGAGCATCTTCTGGTCCGCGGGGGCCTCCCGCTCGCGCATCTCGCGCTGGCTGGTGGAGACGGGGGGAGACACGCGTCGCGAAACGCCCGAGCTGCGTGAGCTGCGCGAGTACCTCTCGCGGCACATGTTCTACTCCCAGACGAAGCCCTGGCACTGGCTGTCGCCGGAGCGCGTCCGGGAACTCCAGGGGCGCCTGCAGGCGGGAATCGGGGAGCGCGCGCGCTGGCGTCTCGAGCACGGTATCCGCGTGCCGACGCTCAAGGCCATCGTCCGGCTCGCGGCCCCCGTGCCCCAGTTGTGGAAGCTGCCGTTCCTGCGCGGCCAGGAGCGCGCGGACCTCTCCGCGGAGGACTTCATCCATCCGGAGAAGTTCCTCGAGCGCGTCCCCGCGTGGCTGCGCCGCTGGCTGCCCGAGTCCTCGTCGGAGCGGCTCTCCCGGGCCATCGCCGTGCGCGGGCAAACCCTGCTGGTGCTCTTCCTGCTGGGCTATGCCTATGACTGGGCCGACACCGAGGTCCAGAAGCTCCTGCTCCAGCTCGGGCTCCTCGAGCCCGACTCCAGGGCGGAGCCCCAGGAGACCGAGGCGCCATCCCCCGTTCGCAAGGTCGCCTCCTAGCCCGGATGTCGAGCCAACTCCGATGGCGCGTGGGCGCCTCCTGCGTGGGATTGGTCCTGTTCGTCCTGCTCTGGGATGTCGCGCTGTATGTCTCGGGTGCGCCGCTGCTGCCCCGGCCCTGGCAGGTGGGGCTCGGGCTGCTGGAGCTGCTGCGTCGGGGCGTGCTGTTCAAGCACCTCATCGCCTCCTTGTTCCGGGTGACGTGGGGCTTCCTGCTGGCGGTGGCGGTGGCGCTGCCCCTGGGGTTCGTCCTGGGCTGGAGCCTTCACGCGGGCCGCTCCCTGGGCCCCTTCGTCCAGCTCGTGCGCCCCATCAGCCCGCTGGCGTGGATTCCCCTGGCCATCCTCTGGTTCGGACTGGGTGATGCCTCGGCCGTCTTCATCATCTTCATCGCCTCGGCGCCGCCGCTGACGCTGGCCGCCATGAACGCGGTGCGCAACGTGCCCGCGGTCTACGTGCGGGCCGGCCAGAACTTCGGGTTGGACACCCGGCGGCTCTTCCTGCGCGTCCTCCTGCCCGCGGCCCTGCCCGAGCTGCTCTCCGGCATGCGCCTGACGCTGGGCATCTCGTGGCTCGTCGTCGTGGCGGCGGAGATGATCGCCGTGAACTCCGGACTGGGCTACCTGATCGTCGACTCCCGCAACGCGGGCAACCGGTACGATCTGGTGGTCGCGGGCATGGTATTGATTGGCCTCACCGGACTGGCGCTCGATCGGGCGATGGCGCGAGTGGCCCGCTCGCTCATGCATCGCCAGGACGTGGTCGGCGAGGAGCCAGGATGAGCGTCGAGAACCCCCTGAAGTCTGGCGCCATCAAGCTGCGAGCCCGTGGCGTCTCGGTGCACTTCCCGGGAGAGGGGCAGCCGCGCCAGGCGCTCGCTCCGGTGGACTTCGAGTGCCGGGAGGGCGAGTTCCTCTGCCTGCTCGGACCGTCCGGGTGTGGCAAGACCACGCTGCTCAACGTCATTGGCGGCTTCCTGAAGCCCACCACGGGGCAGGTGCTCATCGATGGAGAGCCCGTCACCCGGCCCGATCCGCGACGCATCTTCGTCTTCCAGGAGCGCGGCGTCTTCCCCTGGCTCACGGTGGAGGAGAACATCGGCTTTGGCCTGACCGACCTGCCCGCGCCCGAGCGGCGGCGGCGGCTCTCCCACTACCTGGAGCTGGTGGGGCTCACGGGCTTCGCGCGGGCCTGGCCCTCGGAGCTGTCCGGAGGGATGAAGCAGCGGCTCGAGGTCGCGCGGGCGCTCGCCGTCAAACCCGACATGCTCTTCCTGGACGAGCCCTTCAGCGCGCTCGATGCCATCACCCGTCACACCCTGCGCCAGGAGCTGCTGCGCATCCAGGCCGCCGAGCGGCAGACGATCCTCTTCGTCACCCACGACATCGACGAGTCCGTCCAGCTCGCGGATCGCGTGCTCGTCATGTCGTCCCGGCCGGGCCGCATCCAGCGGGTGGTGGACATCGAGCTGCCACACCCCCGGGATCTCAGCTCCCCGCGCTATCTCCAGTACCGCGACGAGCTGTTGGATGAGCTGGGTCTGGCCCATCAGGTGTGAGAGGGTGACGCGGCCATGAACAGCTCGCGCAAGCTTCCAGGCCTCCTGTGGCCCTGTGCCGTGGGAGCGGTGCTGCTGGTGCTCTGGCACGCCGCCGTGAAGCTCACGGGGACGAAGGTGCTGCCCACTCCGTTCGAGGTGCTCCTGGGCGTGCGGGAGCTCGCTCTTCGCGGCCACCTGGTGCCCTACGTCCGGGACTCGCTCGTGCGCGTGCTGTCGGGCTATGCGCTCGCGGTGTTCCTGGGCCTGCCGGCGGGGTTGGTGATGGGCCTGCACCCGCTCACCGCCCGTGTGGCCGGGCCGGTCCTCCAGGTGCTGCGCCCCATCAGCCCGCTGGCCTGGAGTCCCGTGGCCATCCTCCTCTTCGGCGTGGCGAACACCGCGACCGTCTTCCTCGTCTTCCTGTCGTCCTTGTTTCCCATCGTGACGTACACGATGGAGGCCGTGCAGCGCGTCCCCGGCATCTACCTCCGGGTGGGGGACAACTTCGGCCTGGGCCGCTGGGCCCTGCTCCGCCGCGTCATCCTCCCCGCGTGCCTTCCCTACGCGCTCACCGGGCTGCGCCTCGCGCTGGGCGTGGCCTGGCTGGTGGTCGTCGCCGCGGAGATGATGGGGGTCGACTCGGGCCTGGGCTACCTCATCATCGACGCGCGCAACGCCGGCAAGCGCTATGATCTCGTCGTCGCCGGGATGCTGCTCATCGGCGTCATCGGTCTCGGCCTCGACGGACTCATGCGCCGCATCGAACGGGCCGGCGCCGTGCGCTGGGCCTTTCATCGGGAGAGCTGAGGCGCTCCCTTCACCTGAAGAGAACCATGTCCCCTCGCAAACTCGCCGCGGCGCTCACCCTCTGGGTCCTCTCGCTCACCGTGCTCCATGTCTCGCTCAACGTGCGCTGGGACGACGTCGTCAACGAGTGGCGTCCCGAGAGCGAGCGCAAGCTCAACGTCGCCTACATCCCAGTCACCTGACACCTCGCGTGCCCGGTGACCGACTACATCGCCCGTCGCTCACTCGATCAGTATGTGTTCCTCCCCCGGCTGTTCCAGGGGTTCCCGGAGATCAAGGAGGCATTGATCTCCAATCGAGTGCAGGCG
This sequence comes from Cystobacter fuscus DSM 2262, assembly GCF_000335475.2. Classification (NCBI taxonomy): domain Bacteria; kingdom Pseudomonadati; phylum Myxococcota; class Myxococcia; order Myxococcales; family Archangiaceae; genus Cystobacter; species Cystobacter fuscus. The sequence goes on from NZ_ANAH02000066.1 coordinate 77,381, forward strand.
GGCTTCCTGGTCGCTCCCCTGGCCGTGGCCCTGCGGTCGCAGGGCGTTCCCATCAAGATCGTCTTCCTGGGTCACCGCTATGGCAGCGCGGCGGTGGTCAAGAAGGGGGGCCCCGTGAAGACGGTGGCCGACCTGAAGGGGAAGACCGTGGCCATTCCCAGCCGCTTCTCGGACGAGCGGCTGCTCTTGCTGCGCGCCCTCGAGCAGCACGGGGTGCGCGCGGCGGACGTGCGCATCGTGGAGATGCCGCCCGCCGACGTGGCGGCGGCCCTGGCGTCCAATGCCATCGACGGGTTCGTCATGGGCGAGCCCTTTCCGTCGCAGGCGGAGATGGGGGGCTACGGCCACGTGCTCTTTCACGCGCGCGAGTACTGGCCGGACTACCTGTCCTGTGTGCTGGTCGTGCGGGAGGACGTCATCCAGCGGCGCCCCGAGGCGGTCCAGGTGCTGGTGGATGGCATCGCCCGCTCGGGACTGTGGTTGGACTCGGGCCAGAGCGAGCGCGAGTACGCCGCCGAGTTCGTCGGGCGCTACTATTACAACCAGCCGCCCTCGCTCCTGAAGTGGGCGCTGACGAGGCCATTGGACCGCGTGCGGTTCAACCCGCTGATTCCCCGAAGGGATGACTTCGAGCTCGTCACCCGGCTGATGCTCGAGAACAAGTTGATCGACAAGCCCATCGCCTTCGAGGAGTACGTGGACTCGCGCTTCGCGGAAGGCGCCGCCTACGAGACGGCGTGGGACTATCCCGTGGGGGCCGGGCGGTTGGATCCGGAGAAGGCGGACGACTGATGCTCAGGAGCGGTGGCGCTCGGCCACGCGGTAGAGTTGGGTGAGGGAAGAGTCCAACAGCGACTGGCGCGAGCGCATGTAGCGCCAGGCCCGGACGAAGGGCAACCAGACGCGCTGGCCCACGAGCACCTGGGTCTCCTCGAGCTTCTGGCGTGGAATCCACTGACCCCCCAGGTGGCGCACCAGCACCTGACCCAGGTACGCGCCAATGGTGGGCACCGCCCGCGCGTCGATGTTCTCCCGCTCGAAGACACTCGGGAAGTCCTCGTGCCAGAACTGGAAGTCCACGTCCGTGAGGGACTCGGGGGTTGCCTGGAAGACGGAGGGCACCTTCGTGTGCATCAGCGCCACCAGGAGTTCGGCGAGGTAGCTGTAGTGCTCGCGGGCACGCTCGGGGTCCGCCACGTCCGAGGGCAGGGCGGCGGTGGCCGGGCGCCACTCCTCGGGCTCGGGCGGTGGGTTCGCGTTGAACCCGGCGATCTTCCGCTGGCGCTCGTGAATGGCGACGTCATCCACCACGCGGGAGAGGAGCGGTGCCACGTCTGGGGGGAAGCGGGGCTCCACGAGGGCGAGCGTGGCGCTGCGCTCGCGCAGGGTGCGCAGCACGGTGGAGAAGTCCAGGTCCGGGCGGAGGTGGGCATGGGCACGGGCCTGGGCCAGGCGTGCCTCCTCGCTGGCGAAGTCCGTGGCGGTGGGCCACGTCACCAGGAGCACGGAGCCGTTGGGGAGTTCCTCCACCCGCCAGGCCGGCGTGGACAGCATGCGCTCGCGTCCGACGCTCTCCACCAGCTTGGGGCCGAAGACGTTGAGCCAGAACACCTCATAGATTTTGTCGAATCCGTTTCGAATGGATGTCTGCATATCGCGGCCGAAACGGGGTGCGCCAGACAACTGGTCGTCTGCCAGACTATGGGCCAAGGCATGGGAGACAGGGTAGCGAGAGGCCCAGGTGCGCATCATCTCCACGACGCGAGGGCAGCGCTCCGCCTCCATGAAGAAGGAGAGCGGGTAGACCGTGAGCAGAAGATCCAATTTAGGAGGGCAGGTCGAAAAATAGAGTCTGAGCGTCATGTCCAACACGGGCCACTTCGTCCGGTGGAGCCCGATGGTGACTCCTCTCTCGCTGCGCTCCTCCTCCAACGACTTCCAGACGGCAGCGCGGTTGTATTTACGTCGCCGTTTGCCCTCGACGACATCTGGCATCCATTCGCCCGAAAACTCCTCGAGCGTTTGGAAGAAGGGCTCCAACTCGCGCTCCAGTGCCACTCGCGAGTCGAAGGCACCATCGAAGGTGATCCGGAGCCCATCGTCCGGATTCAAATCATACATGCTCAGCACCTTCATTGAAACAGCACCTCCACTCCTGGAACTTCACCTTGGACTTTGTTCAAGGCCAGATCCATTTCTGCTACATCCTTTATCATCAGGGCACCACCTTCATAGACAAGGCGAACCCTTGAAACTGGTACCTGGCTGCTCTCGCGCAGAAGGGGCCGCAGGGAGTCCCGGCGGATGTCCACCGTCTCACCGTATTTCCGCAGGGCCTCTCTCGCGTCCTCCATCATCTGTGCTTCCAGTGCCTTTCCTTTCAACCGTGACAGATCGCGGCTCTTGAAACTCAAGGTCTCGACGCGAGGCGGACCCTTGGTGAACAGTCCCTCCTCGATGATGAGCACGTCCGCGAAGCGCAGGCCGGTATCCACCTTTCTCACTCCGACGTACCGCTCGACGCGAGGCGTGTCAAAGTCCCCGAGGAAGCGACGCTCCGCCCGAGGCAGCTTCGCGTCGGCCCGCAGCAACGTCACCATGAGGCGCTCGAAGGCGAGCCCCCGGGCGAACCACCCCCGCATCTCCTCGTAGGGCGCCCAGCGCAAAGGCCCTTCGAGTGCCGTGCCTTGTTTGATTTCCCCGAGGCGCTTCTCGTAATAGGCGACGTACTCGGGCCAACGCGGGTGACTTTCGGCTCCAGGTGGTGGAGCCTCCACGGAGGGACGTTGCTTCTCCAGTTCCGCCACGGTCGTGGGCAGGCGTGGGCCCGTGGACTCGAGTTCCACCGCCGTGAGCTTGGCCTCCAGCACCTCCCGGGTTGATGCCCGCCTGCTCGTCCAACAGCGAGAGCAGGCTTCCCGGTCGTGGTGGGACCCCGGCCGTCTTCGTGGGAGGGAGGGCAGCCTCCGCTCCCCTCCTTGGGGACGAGGAGCCTGTAGCCCCCGGTCGGGCTCTGGCCATCATCGCCTGGGCCCTGGCCACGTTTCCCCCGGACTCGTGCAGTACCAGGGCGGCGTCCACTCCTCCCTCGGCCACGAAGCGGCCCGCTTCCCGGCTGGCCTGGATGTTCCGAGCCAGCTCTCGCAGGCCCTCCACGCCCAGCCGGGCCTCCAACTGTCGTGCCTTCTCCTTGAGCGCTGTCAGGCGCGGCTCCACCAGCCCCAGCCCTCGTGCTCCTCTGCCTCCGGCATACAGGGCTCCCAACAGCATCGCGGGCGCCAACTCGCGTGTGGCCTGCTCGTACTGTCCCTGGGACAGCGAGGCGAGGCCCGCACTTGTTCCGGCGACCAGGTAGTAGAAGCCCAGTGGCACGCCGAAGGTCATCGCGTCGAAGCTGCCCACCGCCACGCTGCCCGGGGCGAAGTGCCTCCAGGCCAGGGCATGCTCCCTCTCGTGCAGCGCCTCCCGGTAGGGCGGCGGCAACTGCTCCCGTCGCGCGGACATCTCCATGAACCGCAGGCCATCCATCGTCTGGCTGGTGGCGAGGGCATCCCGGGCGGCGCGGCCCAGGCCCCGCAGCACGTCACCGGCTTGCTCGGCCCGATCCGGATAGGCCGACAGCGGCAGTCCTCGCCGCTCCAGTTCCTCGCGTACCCGGGGCATGCGCCCCAGCGTCGGCCCCAATTGCTTGTCGCGGGCCAACAGGCGCAACACCGCGTCCACCTCGTCGTCATGGGCCGAGTGCAGGACGAACAGGGCGAAGACCTCGGCGTACACGAGGCCATGGCGCTCGGTGGTGTCGAGGAGGAAGGCGGCGCGCTTGCGGTTGAGGATTCCGACCGCGTCCTCGCGCACGGGCCCCAGGGCACCGAGGCGCACGGCGCGCCAGTCATCCAATGCCTCCACCAACCGGGGCATGTCCACCCGCTGCTGCAACGCGATGTACTCAGCGGGTGAGGAACACGTCAGGAAAGGGGCCAGCAGCGCCTCGGCATCCCCGGAGGACAGGTCGGGCCAACCCGCGGGTACGGCCACTCCCCCACAGGAGAGCGCCTCCCCCTGGGGGAAAAAACCGCCGGAGCCTCCCGTGGCGTCTCCGAGGTTGGGCGAACCGACGCCGCTCTTCGAACTCCCGAGCGGGGCACTCGTGGCGCAACCCGCGAGGAGCACGAGCGTGGTGGCCACGGCCAGGAACGCCGGACCAACTCTTCGCACAGTGACAGGGCTCATTCCCATGTCGTGGGTGTGCTCGGCGGACGAGCGACTCAGAAGGAGCAGACGGAGTCGGGGCCGCAGTAGCCGATCCGCCCGTTGCACTCGCAGTCCAGATCCTCGGAGCAGAACCGCGCGGGGCAGATTGGACCGCCGCCCCCGCCCCCACCACCCGTGCCGTAGGTGTAGTGGCAGGTGTTGTCGATACACGCCGCCGTGCGCGCGCTCGAGCACGAGAACGCGCACTCCTCATCGGTCTCGCACAGGCGCGCCAGACAGATGAACCCCTGCGCGTCCTGCTCCTGGCTCAGAGAGGCGTTGGCGGGGGCGCTGTTGTCACAGAGGGCGATGGGCTCGGCGAACGCGGCGGGGGACAGGGTCACGACGAGTGCGGCGAGGAAGGACAGGCAGCGACGGACGGACATCATGGGGGCGACCTCCAGGGGGAAGGCATGTCACGCCCGGTCATGGGCGCTGGGGGAGCATACGCACCCGGAGTGTTCTCGCACCAGGAGTCCGCCTGGTTCCGCGAGAAGGCTCACGCGAGGGCAAATTGGAGAGCCCATTCCATCAAGGCTTGGCGGATTGCGGCAGCCGCTGGGGCCTGGCGACGGGCAGGTAGCACTTGCCCTGGTACTCGGCCTGATCACTGAAGCAGGGAGGCTTCTGCTCCAATGCCACCCAGCACCCGCCCTTGATTTCCACCGCGCCCTTGTTGGTCTTGCAGGGGGGCACCGCCTGATTGCGGAAGGGTTTGGCGGGCAGGGGGTAGGTGAGGGCCACCGGGTCCGATGCATCGAGGTCGACGAGGGCCGAGGCGTCCTCTTGCGTGAAGGCTTCGGGTGTCTCCTCCGCGGGAGCGGAGAGACTCGTCAGGAGCCAGAAGCCCAGACCCAGCGAGAGGCCCATCCAGTTCGTGGCGGGGTGTCCCGTGCTCCGGCGTGAGGTGGGAGGAGTCAGCGACAAGCCCGAGGCGAGATGCGCCCGGAGCCGAGGATTGTCTTCCACGCGCGTGAAGGCGGCGGTGGTGAGCACGAGCATGTCCGCCAACTCCGATACGGGGACGGACGCGGGGGCCTCGTCCACTCTCAGCGTCACCGAGGCCGGATGCGGCTCGCACAAGAGGGACACCCGCCAGGACCCCTCGGGTTGCCATTCCACGCGAGCCGTGGGCAGCAGTTGCAGGGCTGGGCTGCCTGTCTCCACGTCCCATGCGTCATGGAGTCGGCCCAGGCCGGGCCCCACCTCTTCATAGGCCGCACCCCGCTCGAACGGCCCCCACCCGCTGCGCTTCCCACTCTTGTCGTTCGCCACGTGCGCCATCTCCGAATCAGCGCTCAGCGGAACGGATTTGACCCAACAAGTCAAGATGAATGGCAGGCCCTGTAGGGTGGTGCCTGGCTCTCTTCGGACGGAGATGCACCTCGAGGCGCCGCCAGGCCGATCTGGTCGCCTCCCACCTGGGTTGACAGTGATGCGCGTGCCCCGGGACGATACCGCCAGACCGCATGGCCCCCTCTGGCCAGTGCCGCTCTGGATGGGAATGAAGATCTGGAAGCATTCGCGCCTGGACGCGGCCCTGTTGGCGCTGAGCCTCGCCCAGGCGGCGACGATGTTCGCGCTGGCGGCGGCCTGGGATGGGTCCTCCTGGCCCTGGCGGCTGGGGGGGGCGTGCCTCCTGGTGCTGATGGTGACTTACAACTTCATCGTCATCTCGCACCTCTTCATGCACGTGCCCTGGTTCGAGTCGCGGTGGCTCAACGCGCTGGCGTCGGCGCTCAACTCGCTCATCATCGGCCAGTCGTTGCAGCGCCATCAGTTGTTCCACGTGCGCAACCACCACCGCTACAACAACGATCGGAAGGACGCGGACGGGAAGACGAAGGATCTGACCTCCACCTTCCAGAAGGGCGAGCACGGAGATCACGACGGCCTCTTCCATTATGTCCTCGGCGGAGCGCTCTCCATGTTGGGCACCACCGCACGGGGGTTGCTTTCGAGCACTCGGTTGTGGCGGGTGGGCGAGCACGAGCGGGAGCTGCTCGAACTGGTGACGAAGGAGCCGTCCCGGCGCGGGCAGGAGCTGCGCCAGGTGCGGCGGGATCGCCTGGCGCACTTCGCCGGGGTGTGCGTCTTCCTGGCTCTGTCGTGGCGCTGGACGCTCTGCTGCTACCTGCCGGCCCTCTTCCTGGCACTCGTGCTGGTGAACCTGCAGAACTACTTCGAGCACTTTGGCGCGGTCCCCGAGAGCCGTTATTCGGACTCGGTGAGCTACTACGGCCGAATCTACAACCTGCTCGCCTTCAACGACGGCTATCACCAGGAGCACCACCTGCGGCCACAGGCGCACTGGAGTCTCCTGCCCGAGGTGCGGCGTGAGCTCTCCGCCCAACTGGAGGGCGCCGAGCGCGTCATCTCGCCGGTGCCCGCCTTGCTGGGCTTCCTGCACCGCGACCGGCCCCTGCTGCACCGTCGCTCGGGCGGGCGCCCCATCCCAGATTTTAGCAGCCAGATGTCCTGACGGAGGAGTACGCCACCTCGGAGCATGCCCTCCTCCAGGCGCTGGTGAAGCAGGGGCGGGTTCAGCTCTTCTCCATCGAAGTGGAGACCGCCCGGCGGCGTGGCCAGAGGGCATAGCCCCAGAAGGGGAGGAAGAGCAGCAGCTCCACCATCACCACGTAGCCGCCTCGCGAGGAGAGCATGCCCGCCCCGATGGGGGCCACGGGGATGGGCCGCATGGGCAGGAAGTAGCGGGCGGTGGTGAAGGGCCACAGGAGCGCCGCGCCCAGGCCCCCGGTGGTCATCGCGTCCAGCAGGCCATGGCTGCCCACGGCCACGAAGGCGAGCAGCCCCGCCTCGACCGCGGGCCCTCGCGCCACCCGCGTCCCCACCGCCACCCCGAGCGACACCAGCACCGCGAGCACGAGCGAGTGCGAGGCGCCGCGATGTCCCCACTCGGCCGCGTAGGGAATGCCCAGCTTGAAGGCGACGACGTCCGCGTCCGGCAGCATGGCCAGCGCGGCCAGTGCCACCATGGCGGCCGCCCGCCTCCGGGGTGATGCCGTCCTTCCGCCCAGGCGCCCGAGCGCCAGTCCCACCGCGATGTGTCCGAAGCTCGCCATGTGCTTTCCGGCGAGAGTCTAGCTTCACCGCACCGGGAGACGCACGGTTCCTGTCCGGCGGGCACGCGAGGCCTTGGGGTGGGGGCAGCCCCGTCGCCGCTCAGACCCGGGCCTGCTTCAGGCGGCGCTCGATCTCGTCCGCGGCGAGCACCTCGGCCCCCTCCTTGCTCGCGCGCGTCCCCAGCACCCGGGCCCGCTCGAGCACGTCCGCCGGGAACGAGCCGCGCGCGTCCACGGTGTTGCGGTGCAGGATGCCCCGATTGCTGCTCAGTCCACGGCGGCCTGATCCACGAAGAACACCACACGTCCGCCCGTGGCCGGGTTCGTCACGCCGCTGACGCCCTCGGTGACCGTCCACAGGTTGGTGCCGCTGCCCGTGGCGTGCATGCCCTCGGGCATCCGCGCCCACTGGGAGCTGCCGGACAGGTACGCCTTGCGCGAGGCGCTCGTGGACACCTTGAAGAGCGCGCCGCCGTAGCGCGTGGAGCTCAGCCAGTACGAGGTGGTGGCCGTCGAAGTCATCAGGGGGGCCACGCCCTGCACGTTCGGCTCGTTCATGATCCAGGCACGCTCGGGCACCACCGCGCCGCTCACCGCCACGAGCCGGTTCGTGGAGGTGTTCAGGGGCCAGCGGTAGAGCCGCCCGCCAAGCCCCGGGGTGGAGCCGTCATACGGGCACTGCGCGTCGCCGCTGTTGCAGTACTCGCCCGAGAGCACCGCGCTCGTGCCACCGCGTGTGTCCTTGCCGAGGAAGGAGAACTTGGGCCGGCAGGGGCTCGCGATGGCCGAGGGCACGGTGTACGCGCTCACCTGCGGCAGCACGTACTTGTACCCGTACGCGCACCAGACCGAGCCCACCTTGCCCACCTGGGTCTCGCACGTGGTGCTGGTGTCCACCTGGCGGAGCTGCGTGAGGTCGAACACGCGCAGGCCGTCCGAGGTGTCGGCCATGTAGAGGTAGTTGCCGAACCAGGCGAGCCCGCCGCCATGCTCGTTGACGGTGGTGAACTGGCCCGCGCCTGTGGGCCGGACGAGCAGCACGTGCCGGTAGTTGACCGTGCTGCCCGACATGTTCGAGATGTCCGCCACGGACAGGCGCACGCCCTTGTCCGGGCTGCTCGGCGCGTAGTGCCAGGAGACGATGGCGACATTCGTGTCACCGGAGACGCCCGCCGTCAGGGCCTGGGGAATCCAGTCGGTGGTGGCCATGTCGCCGTCGTTCCAGCGGAAGCCGCCCTTGTAACCCGTGGCGGGGGGATGGGTGCTCGCGGTGAGCACGGGACCCGCGCGGTTGAGATCGCCCAGGAGGGCCGGCAGCCCCAGCGCGGGGCCCACGTCCGCCATGTTCGCGACGGAGCTCGTCCAGGTGTTCTGATCCACCAGCCGCAGACAGCTCGCGTCGTGGGCCGTGAGCGGCGCGCCCTCGGTGAGGGGTCGTGCCTGCGATTCCAGGGCGGTCTCGCTTCTGGCCTCCACGTCCGGAGCGGGGCCGCACCCGCCAAGACACGTCGCGATGAACAGACTCCACGCCACCGGGTCTCGTCCGAACACAGTCACCTCCTGAAAAACAATGAGGACTCGATTTTCCGGTTTGTGTCAAGGAAAGGCAACACGCGTCTCGCTCCGAGGATTCGCACCGGGCTCATCCATTGCCAGTCGGGCCTGGGTGCCTGCCCTCCTGATCACCAGGAGAGACGCAACAGCCCCACGGCCGCGCCACCGAGGATGAGCCAGACAGAGTTGATGCGATAGCGCAAGAGGAGCAGGGCGCTGACGAGCGCGAGCCCCACCGTCACCGCATCCACCAGGGCCGCCCGGCCCAGCTCCCAGGTGACGCGGGCCATCAGCGCGAGCGAGGCCACGTTGACGCCGTCGAGCACGGCACCGGCCACCCACGAGCGGCGCAGGCGCGGAACCAGCGGGCCGCTCACCGCGACGAAGAAGAAGGCCGGCAGGAAGATGCCCACGGTCGCGACCACCGCGCCCGGCACTCCCCCCAGCACGTAGCCGATGAACGTGGCCGTGGTGAAGACGGGGCCGGGCGTCACCTGTCCCACCGCCACCGCGTCCAGCAGCTGAGCCTCGCCCAGCCACCCCCAGCGCTCCACCAGATCCGTACGCAGGAAGGCCAGCAGCACGTAGCCGCTGCCGTAGAGCACGGAGCCCACCTTGACGAAGAAGAGGAACAGGCCTCCCAGGCTGAAGGGCACGGCGCTCGTGGCCCCGGCCGCGAGGCCCAGCGGCACCAGGGGTCCTCCCACCAACCGCCCGCCGAGCCCCTTCGGCGCTCCGTCCCGAGCCGCCCCGCGCTGGCCTCCCCGCCAGAGCACCATGAGTGCTCCGGCGCCCAACAGGACGAGCAGTTCGTGCAGGCCCAGGCCGTTGGCGAGCACGGCGGCCAGGGCGACCACGGCGAGCACGCGGGTCTTCACCGCGCTCCGGCCGAGGCCCCAGAGGGCCTGGAGCACCACCGCGATGATGACGGGCTTCACTCCGTACAGCACGCCTTCCATGGAGGGCAGGGCGCCCCAGCGGACATACGCCCAGGCGGCCCCCAGGGTGAGGAGCATCGCGGGGAGGATGAAGCAGACGCCCGCCACCAGCAGGCCCGCCCATCCGCCTCGCCGGTGGCCCAGGTGGATGGCCAGCTCCGTCGAGTTCGGCCCCGGGATGAGATTCGTCGCGCCCAGCAGATCGAGGAACTCGTCGCGGCTGAGCCAGCGGCGCCGGCGCACCACCTCGTCCTCCATCAAGGCGACATGGGCCGCCGGCCCACCGAAGGCGGTGAAGCCGAGCCGCAGGAAGAGCAGCGCCACTTCCTTCAACGCGTGCGCGCGGGCCTGCCCGAGGTCAGACACGCGGGGCTCCGTGCCGCTGCCATAGCCACGCGTCCAACGAGCTGGGGCCCGCGCCCACCCACAGCAGGAAGAGGGCGCCGAGGACCATGGACACGTCCGTGCGCGACTCGTGCGCCATCTTCCAGAAGCCGCTCGCCAGCAGGATGGGCACCTTGGTGGTGGTCAGCGCCACCCCCATGACGATGAGCAGTGGAATGCTGGCCAGGCGCGTCACCAGCCCCAGGAGTACCAGGGTGCCGCACACGATCTCCACTCCACCGACGAAGGGGCCCAGCAGTTCGGGGGCGGGGAGGCCGATCTTCGCGAACCTGCCGACCCCCACCTCGGCGGGGAAGAGGAACTTCTGGAGCCCCTCGGAGAGGAAGACACCGCCGACCATCAGGCGGATGAGGAGCGTGGCGGCGGGGGCCTCGGTGGCGAGGAGGCGTGACTTGAGGGCGGGAGGACTCATAGCCGGGGCATCACGCCATATCAGAGGCGCTGTGTCTGGCCCGTGCGAGCCGCTTCGAGGATCGCCTCGATCATCTTGTGGCGCACCACGGCGTCATCGAAGCTCGGGACCGAGCCGGGGTCTTGCGCGAACTGGGCGTAGGCTTGAGCCACGTTGAAGGCGCTTCCCTGGGGGGCGCCAGGGGCCGCGAAGTAACGCTCGGGGATGGAGAGGGGGCCGAACTTCTCCTTCCCGTTGCCTCCCGAGAGCGACAGGTCCGTCATCTGCAGATGGCCCGAACTCCCAGTGAACACGAGGTCTCCCTCGGTGCCGTTGATTTCCCAGAGCAGGTTCGTGCCGCGCGAGGTTCCACCCCGGTAATGGATGGAGGCGACCGCCCCCGTGGTGAGCACCCCGGAGACGGCGACCTGATCGGGCGAGGTCTGGGGGCGGGTCTCGTTCGTTCCCATCACCGGTACCGCCGGACGGCGGGTGGCCAGCGTCGCGCTCACCTCCCGGAACTCACCCAGACACCAGCAGAGCGCGTCGACCGTGTGCCCGAAGGGGATGGTGAGGAGGGTCGCTCCGTTGCGCGCGTCGAGCAGGTAGAGACTGGAGGGGTCGATGATGCCTCCCCAGGCGAGCCCCGACCCCACGAGGCTCGTGGACAGGACCTCGCCCACGAAGCCGCTGGAGACCAGGTCACGGACATACCGCACGGCCGGTGAGGCACGGGCCTGGAGGCCCACGATGGCCCGGACGCCGCGTGCGCGGGCGAGCGCCGCCAGGGCCTCGGCTTCGGCGAGCCCGTTGCCGAGCGGCCACTCGCAGTAGACGTCCTTGCCCGCCTCGAGCGCCGTCGTCACCAGTTCGCGGTGCTGGGGCACCTTGACGGAGACGACGACCAGGTCGACCTCCGGGCGCGCCACGAGCTCTTCGGCGTTGTCGAACGCCAGCGGCACGCCGAACTGGCGCGAGGCGGCCTGCGCGGACTCCCGCCGGCTGGTGCTCAACGCCCGGATTTCATAGGCGGGGAGGGCGCGCAAGGCGGGGATATGCGCGCTCGCCGCCCAGCCGCGCTCGGGGCTCGCGCCGATGATGCCCACGCCCATTCGTCTTGTCTTCGTCATGGTTTCCGTCTCTGGTCGGGTGAGGAAGTTCGAGTGAATCATCCGGGGGAGGGGCTCGCCGGGGTTGGCCCGGACGGACCGCGACCGTCGAGAATCGGTCAGAGCGCTTCCGGGCGAGCCGGGACTCCGCCCGAGAGCGCCCTGTCCTCGCGGGGGACGACGCGACGGCGTTGCATCCGAGGTGCGGCCTGCGATAAACCCCGTCCGCCCACGGTCCCGTAGCTCAGTTGGATAGAGCGGCGGTTTCCTAAACCGCAGGCCACTGGTTCGATTCCAGTCGGGGCCACTCGCCCTGCTTCCCAAGTCCCCGGAAGCAGGGCGTTTTTCTGTCCGGCGGCGTCCAGCGGCGGTCAGGAACGTTGGGTTGTTGGCTCCATCGTTCAGAAGAGCGGGAGTTCGCCTGGCTGGCCGGCCATGAGCCCCTGACACTCTCCTCGCGGCTGGCCCCAGCCCGCCAGGAGGCTTATCCACAAGGTATGGCGCAGGAGACTCCAAACGGAACGAGTCAGGAGGCATCCCGTCAAGAGCAGGGACGCGAGCAGTCCAGCCAGGAGGAGGAGCCCGAGTGTCGCGCCTCGCGGCTCGAAGCGGAACTCCAGCGAGCCCAGGCGCAGCTCGAGCGCCGCGACCGGCAACTCCAGGTCCTGACGCTCGCCGCGAGGGACCTCAACTCGAGCCTTCATGGCCTGGACATCATGCGGCGGCTCGTCTGGAGCGCCATGGATCTGGTGGACGCGGCCGAGGGCCTCTGGGGACGGCTGAGCGAAGGCCGCATGATCATCATGGAGTCCTTGTGGCGCGAGGGGAGGGCCGTCGAAACCCGCCACGTCGTCCTCGAGCCGAATGTGGGGGTTCCCGGCCACGTGCTGGTCACCCGGAAGCCCTACATCTCGAACGATGCGGCCAACGATGAGCATGTCCTGTCGCATCTGCAGAAGGCCCGGGGTTTCTACAACCTCATCGACCTGCCCCTCTTGGCCCGCACCGGGGAACTGTTGGGTTGCTTCGAGCTCCACGACAAGAAGGACCACCAGCCCTTCACCCAGGAGGACCTGGAACTCCTCCAGGCGCTGAGCGCCCTTGCCGGAGTGGCCCTGGAGAACTCGCGCCTCTTCGACACGGTCCAATCCGAGCGCAGGACCCTGGAGACGATCGTGCAACAGATGCCAGCGGGTTTCACCCTCGCGGCGGCTTCGTCGGGAAGGATCATCTACTCCAATCAGGAGTCAGAGCGCCTCCTGGGACATCCGGCGTTGCGGCTCGAGGGCCAGGAGCCGTGCGCCCCGTGGGGAGCCGTTCATCCGGATCTCACCCCCTACAAGCCCGAGGAGTATCCGCTGGCCCGGGCCCTCCACGAAGGCGAGACCATCAAGGACGAGCAGATGTTGTACCGCCGGGGCGACGGAACGCTCGCCTACCTCTCCGTCATGGCGGCGCCGATCCGCGATGCGGAGGGCCGGATCACCGAGGCCGTCAGTGTCTTCTCCGACATTTCGGGACGTAAGCGGGCCGAGCGGAAGCTCGAGGAGAGCGAGAACAAGTTCCGCCGGCTCTTCGAGTCCAACCTGATCGGTATCGTCTTCGGCGACATCCAGGGGGGCCTCTACGACGTGAACGACTACTACGCCCGGCTCATCGGTGTTCCCCGCGAGGAGATCCTCGCGGGCAAGGTTCGCTGGGATCTCCTCACGCCGCCGGAGGACCTGGAGAAGGACAAGGCCGCGGCGCGGGAGATGCTCGAATCACCCGAGGGAGTCTGCACTCCTTACGAGAAGCGCTACATCCTCCCGGACGGCCGGGTCGTGTGGATCTTCCTGGGGTGTGCCTTCATCGATGCGGGTCGCCTCAAGAACGTCGCGTTCGTCATCGACATCACGGGGAACAAGGAGTCCGAGGAACTGCTCGCGAGGAGCCTCTCCAGTGAGCAGGTGGCCCGAGAAGAGGCGGAGACCATCCTGGCGCAGCTCCGGGTCGAGCGGGAGCTGCGCGAGCGTTTCGTGTCGGCGCTCAGCCATGATCTCCGCACGCCCCTGACCGCGGCGAAGATGAGCGCCCAGCTCATTCCCCGCCAGCCGAACCTGCCCGACAAGGTCTACTCACTGGCCGCCCGGGTGAGGCACAACATCGACCGCGCGGACCAGATGATCACCGACCTCCTGGATGCCAACCGCATCCAGGCGGGCCAGGGGCTGCCCATCGAGCTGGCTCCATGCGATCTCTGGCAGGTGGTGTCCGACACGCTGGAGGAGCTCTCGACCATTCACGGGGAGCGGTTCCTCCTTCGGGGAGAGGAGCGGCTGCTGGGCGACTGGGATGCGCGGGCCTTGCGCAGGCTCGTCGAGAACCTCTGCGGCAATGCCATCAAGTACGGGGACCCGATGGAGCAGGTGACCGTGAGCCTGAAGCAGGACGGCGACCTGGCGGAGCTGGCCGTCCACAACTGGGGAAACCCCATCCCCGCCGACGAGCGGGAGCAACTCTTCCACTACCTCACCCGGGCGAAGAGCGCGGAGAGCAGTGGAAAGAAGGGCTGGGGAATCGGGCTGACGCTCGTGAGGGGAGTTGCCGAGGCGCATGATGGAAGCGTCCACGTGGAGAGCACCCAGGAGACGGGGACGACCTTCCGCGTGCGCCTCCCCAGGAGGGCGAAGCCTCCCGAGTGAGGCGCGCATCGTGGACGTCCCTTCCCGCGACGATCCTCACGAGATGTATGGGAGGGACCGACCCCGCTTCGCGGGAGCGCGACCACGACGGAGCTGTACTCCCTGCCGTGAGTCACGCAGGGCGGCCCGTCCCCCAAGGGCCGCCCATCCTATTTCCTCGCCAGTCCAAACGAGGCCAGCAGGTAGTGGAAGGCGGCCCAGAAATAGAAGCACAGCAGGAGGATGATTCCCTGCCGCGTGGCGAGCGCCAGACTGCCCGCGCAATGGCTCACCACGTCCGCCGTCGCTCCCACCGGAGCCGCGCCGCCCGGACAGGCCGCCTGGAACGTCTGGGGAGCGGCGCTGAAGAAGCCGCCGAGCGAGGCGAAGAGGCTGTCCACCCCCGGGTGGGCATGGTTGAACGCCGCGAAGTGATCGATCACCCAGCCCGCGAAGGGCGGCCCACCTCCGAGGGAGATCAGGTTCAGGAAGAACAACAGCAGCGCCGCGGCCGTCGCGCGCCGACGCGTCTCCACCGCGTTCTGCACCACCCCGAAGGTGGGGCCCATGTAGGTGTAGTGGAAGATGCCGGGCAGCAGGAGGATGAACGCCGCGGTCTTCCACGAGTCCTGCATGTAGGCGGTGATGTAGATGGGCGCGGCGATGGCGAGACCGATGGCCGGCGTCAGGGCATACCAGCGGGGACTGCGCTGGGAGAGCCGATCGGCGACGAAGCCGCCCAGGAGCGTGCCAATACCCGAGGAAAAGCCACTCACCAGGCCGGTGATGATGCCCACCTGGGTGAAGTTCAGCCCGAAGGTGCGGATGAAGTAGGGGGGCACGAAGGTGCCCGAGCCATAGGAGCCGATGCTCGCGAGGGTGATGCCCAGCGACATGTGCAGCACCGGCCCATTGCGGAGCATGGCCCGGGCGACCACGCCCAGTTCCTTGAGCTCGGCGGCCAGGGTCGGAGCGGTCCGGGCCGGAGCGTCGGCCACGACGTGCGGCGCCGGAGCGGGCCCGGCGCTGGACTCGGAATGGCCGCGTGGCGGCTCCTGGATGAGCAGCTTGATGGCCAGCGCGATGAGCACGCCCGGCAGACCCACCGCCATGAAGGCGACACGCCAGGAGTAGTTCTGCGCCAGCCAGCCACCCATCACCGCGCCGAACATGACCCCCAGGGGAAGGCCGAAGGAGTAGACCGACAGCGCCGAGGCCCGCTTCCTCGGCTCGAAGTAGTCGCTGATCAGGCTGTGGGCGGGGGGCGTCAGGCCCGCCTCGCCCACGCCCACCCCGAACCGGAACAGCGCCAGCTGCGCGAAGTTGGCCGCCATGCCGCACAGCGCGGTGAACCCCGACCAGATGACGATGGCCCAGGAGATGATGTTCACCCGGGACGAGCGCTCGGCGATGCGCGCGATGGGAATGCCCAACAGCGTGTAGAGCAGCGCGAAATAGAGTCCACCCAGCAGGCCCAACTGGGTGTCACTGATCTTCAGGTCGACTTTGATCGCCTGCCCGATGGTAGCGATGATCGTGCGGTCGACGAAGTTGAACGTGTAGGCCAGGACGAGCAGCGCCAGGACCAGGTTCTTGTAGCGTGAGGAGTAGAGCGGCTGGGGGATTGCACCCGTGGCGGTGTCGTTCATGAGCAGAGTCCCGGAAGGCGCGGGTGGCGGTGATGTGTGGCCGCGCAAGTTAATGGGGGAAGCGGCAACGCACCTAGCGTGAACTCTCTCGGCCTCCCGGGCTCGCTCGGGGCGAGGTGTCTGACTCGGGGGAGGCCACATCAAAAAAGAAACCCCGCCGCCGGTGGGACCGGGGCGGGGCGGGATGGGGTAGGGAGGCCTGGCTCACTCGCCGGCTACTGGCCGTCGAGCTTGCCGTCCAGGTTGCGATCGAGCGCGATGCGCACGCCCGAGCCCGGCGGAACCGCGGTGAAGGTCACCTCCTGGCCCGCCTTGATCGCCAGCGTGCGCAGGGCCGTGGTGGTGATGTTCGCGGTGCCGTCGTCGGGCTTCCACGTCCCCGCGCCGCGGTCGTAGAGGAAGCCCTTCGGCTTGCCGCCCACGACCGTCTTCGCCACCAGGTCGGCCTCGTAGGTGGCGCCGCCCAGGGCCTTCGACACGAACGGCGCCTTGGCGCGCGCGATGAGCAGGTCGATGCGCGAGCCCACGGCGGCGGCGTTCGTCGACGTGAGCGTCACCTGCTGGCCCACGATGGGCGCCAGATCGGAGTCCGCCGCCAGCATGAAGGCCTCCACGTTGCGGCGGTCGGTGTCACCCGGGAAGCCCACGAGCGGCCCACCGACGCTGGTGTTGGAGAACACGATGGCGCTGAAGAAGCGGAACAGGGTGTCCACCGCGCCGTCATGCGTGAAGCCGAAGCCGCGGATCTGGTCTCCCATCGGCCCCGTCTCCGGGTGCTGGAAGAAGCTGCTGTCCGGGAAGCCGAACATGCCGACCTTCGTGTACATGTTGCGCACGTGGGGAATCTTCATGATCTGGCTGATTCCCTCGAAGCTCGACTTGCCGTCGGTGCCGTAGAAGCCCTGCGAGGCGTCGATGGTGTGGCAGCCGTTGCAGTTGAAGCCGGTGTCCGAGCCGATCGCGAGGCCGTCCACCCGGCGGCTGCCGAAGTAGAAGTCGCGGCCGGCCTGCTGGGCGGTGGTGAGCGAATTGTCCAACTTGCGGATGGGGTTGGGCGGCAGCTGCACCTGGAGCTGGAAGGCGGTGAACTTGTTCATCTCCTCCTCGCTCGGCATCGAGACGCGGCCGAGCAGCCCCTCGTACGCCACGATGAAGTTCTTGAACGACACGTCCTCCGCGTCCGAGTTGACGCCGTAGAAGCCGTTCGAGCGGTCACCCCGCCAGTGCATGGCGCCCGAGTTCGCCATGCCGCGCAGGGTCTGCGTCGTCATGGGCCCCTTCATCGGGTGGAAGGCATGCTGGTCGCCGGTGCCGTTGATGGGCGAGCCCGGGTGCCCGGTGAGCGCATTGAACGCGCCGATCGCCAGATCGCTCGCGAGGCGCTTGTCGATGGGGTTGGTGGACACCTCGTCGTCCGGGTTGCCCAGATCCCAGGCGATCTCGTCCTTGTCGCCGAAGATGTGGCAGCTGGCGCAGGACGCCTCGCCGTTGGCGGAGGAGAAGTCCGCGTCGTACAGGAAGGGACGGCCCTCCACGACGGAGGCGGGCTCCGGATTGTAGAGGGCGGCCGAGGCCACCTGCTTCCTGGTGGCGAGGTCGATGACCTTCACCCCGTTGTCGTAGCGGGTCATCACGTAGAGGCGGTTGCGTGCCTCATCCAGCACGAGGCCGCTGGGGCCGCCGCTCACCGGGATGTAGTTGGCGCTCGCGGTCTTCGGGTTGAAGGTGTCGGCCTCCAGCGCCGCGGTGTCGAAGACACCGACCTTGTTCGAGCTGAACGCGGTCACGTACAGCTTCGTGCCGTCGCTCGAGATCGCCATCTCCGTCGGGGTGGAGAGGGTGTGATTCTTGGCCGAGGGATCGAACCCGGCGGAGTTGGCCAGCTTCGAGTAGTCGATGTGCTTGTTGAGGTGGCGGGGGTAGACCGTTCCCCCGGAGATGACGCTGATGCGCATCTTCGCGATGTTGCCCTGCACCGTGCTGCCGCCGAAGACGCCGGGGCCCTCGAAGCGCGTGAGGTTGTTGGCGTCGCTGTTGGTCGCGTACACCACGCCCGTCTTCGGATTGGTGGCCAGGTTGAAGATGCTCGTGCCCACGCCCGTGTAGAAGGCCTTCTGCTGCAGGTTGTCCGCGTCGAGGGCGAAGACATCCTTGTCGGGCAGGTTCAGGCGCACACCGTTGTTCCAGTTGCGGCCGAGCATGTCCTCCCACTGCTTGGTGGTGTTGTTCCACTTGACGATCAAGCCGGTCTCGGGCGCTTTCGCGCCCGCGGCGTTCGTCCGCGGACCGGGCAGACCGCCCGGAAGGATGTTGTTGCCCCACGGCAACGAGTCGGGGAAGACGAAACAGATGCCCGTGCTCTCGAACCCGTCACACACGCTGTCCATGCTGACGGACGTCGTCTGGTTGCCGGACTGGGCAATGGCCGCATAGACCGTCTTCTTGTCCGGGCTGACGGCGAGGCCTCGCGGCGTGTCACCGAAGAGCGTCACGATGCGCACGGGCGTGCCACCCAGCGTCGTTCCCAGGGAGGCCGGGTTGAAGACCCAGACGTCCGCGCGGCCCACGCTGGGCGTGGTGAGCTGCGGGTCGCCCGCGCCGGGGACGGAGGCGATGGACGGATCCGTGCGGTGCTGGCCGCGGTGCGCGGTGGTGATGAACGCATGGCCCTTGGTGCCAGCGAACACGATGTCGCGCGGCTCATCGCCCACGAGCAGCGTGCGCACCACGCGCGGAGTGCCTTCCAGGCTCACCACGCTGATGCTGTCCGAGAGGTGATTGACCACCCACACCTCGGTGTTGCTCCGCGCGGCGACGGAGACCGGCTCGAGGCCCACCGGCACCTCGGCGATGAGCGAGAGGCCGGTGGCGGAGACCGAGAAGACCTCCAGGCGATTGTCCGGCGTGTTGACGGCGAACAGCCGCGTCCCGTCTGGCGAGAGGGCCATCGGACGGACGTGCGCGCTATCGAACTCGACGAACGATGGCGTCTGGGCGGTGGCATTGACCGAAACCAACATCGATGCGGCGGCGCACAACGAAGCGGCTCGAGCGCGCCATCGGCTCTGGCTCGCGCCCACTTGCTGGGTACCCATGGGTTGGACCTCCTCGGGGGGTAAGCGTTGCAGTTCAGACCGCAACGCACGGGGAGTACCAAGCGACGCCCTGACATCGCCCCCACCGAAGGGAGGGGGAACCCCCCCATGGGCTCGCGAAAACGTGCGTTGACGCAATGCGTCCTGGGCGGGGAGACCCCTCTCACGACGCATCACACCACAAGGGCTGTAAAACTCTATTTCCACGAAATAAGGGCAAGAACCAGAAGTACGTGTTCTAATTGACCCGGAAATCAGTCGTCGGGGGATGGGTCAATGCCGAGCCTTGGAAGCGCAATGAGGAGTCGTCGTGCGTCATCGCCTTTCCTGTCGGACGTCGCGGAGCATGTGGCACCGTGCGGCGAACATCTCTCGCATCTGCTGCCGACGAAGCTCTCTCCGCCGCAGACGACGTCCGTGCTGGTGGCGCGTGACGCGCCGCTGCGGAAGATGGACCGGGGCGTCGGCGGAAAGCTGGTGCTGGTGACCGCGCCGCTCGGCTGGGGCAAGACGACGCTGCTGGCGCAGTGGTACCGCGAAGCGTGCGCGCGGCGGCTGTTCGCGTGGCTGTCGCTCGACGAGCTGGACAACGCGCCCGAGCGCTTCTTCTCGTATCTGGTGGGGGCCATCCGCCGGGCCGCGCCGGACTTCGACGCGTACATCGCGAGCCCGCTCGACGCGCAGGTGGAGCTTCCGCTCGATCACGCCATGTCCGTCGTGCTGCGCAGCCTGTGGAACCTGGGACGCGAGCTGGTGGTGGTGCTCGACGACTTCCACGTGCTGCGCGAGCCCGCGCTGGTGCGGGCCTTTTCGTACCTGCTCGAGCACTCGCCGCCGCACGTCCACTGGGTCGTCGCGTCGCGCAGCCTGCCCGAGCTGGGCCTGGCGAAGCTGAAGCTCACCGAGCAACTGGTGATGCTCGACAGCCGCGACCTGAGCCTGGATGGCGAGGCCATCCGCGAGCTGGGACAGCGCCTGTGTGACACCGAGCTCGCGCCCGATGACGTCGAGTACCTGCGCTCCCGCACCGAGGGGTGGGTCGCCGGCGTGAAGCTGGCGCTGCTGTCGGTGGGCGAGCACGCGAACGTGGGGGACGCGCTGCGCGAGGCCATCGGCTCCAACCAGGACGTGGCGCGCTACCTCGCGGACGCGGTGCTGCGCGAGCAGAGCGAGGAGGTGCACGAGTTCCTGGTGCTGAGCTCGGTGGTGGACCAGCTCAACGGGGAGCTGTGCAACGCGCTGCTGGGCATCACCCATGGCCCGGCGTTGCTGGCGAACCTCGAGCGGGCACAGCTCTTCATCCAGCCGCTCGACGCCCAGCGTCAGTGGTACCGCTACCACGCCCTGTTCCTCGACTTC
This sequence comes from Cystobacter fuscus DSM 2262, assembly GCF_000335475.2. Lineage (NCBI taxonomy): Bacteria > Pseudomonadati > Myxococcota > Myxococcia > Myxococcales > Archangiaceae > Cystobacter > Cystobacter fuscus. The sequence goes on from NZ_ANAH02000066.1 coordinate 97,878, forward strand.
CTGAGGACCCAGCTCGCGTGCGACTTCGGCGACCGCGTCCCCTGGCTGCATCGGGCGGCGAGCGCGTGGTTCGCCGAGCACCAGCGGCCGGACGAGGCGCTCAAGCACGCGTTCGCCTCCGGAGACCGGGGCTGGTGTCTCGAGATCACGGCGCGCTGCGCCGAGGCGTGGATGCGCGAGGGGGAGATCGCCTCCGTGCTCCACTGGACGGAGAAGCTGACGACGGAGGAGGTCATCCGCTCGCCGGCGCTCTGCGTGGCGCACATCGCGTGCCTCATCCTGTCCCGGCGCTACGCGCAGGCCTCTTGCGCGCTGCGGGACGCCAGGCACCACCTCGCGACCGCGCACGCCACGTCCGAACCGGGGCGCGAGCGGCTGTCGAGGCAGCTCGAGCGCCTCACGCTGTTGCACTCCATCCTGTCCGGCGCGGCCCCGGGCTCCGGCACGGAGCTGGACGCATGGCCGGGCCATGAGGACCCGGACGTCTTCATGGCGGGCGTGCTGCTGGCGGCGAAGGCCTACCAGGCGCTCCGGATGAACAGGTTCGATGCGATGCGCCGGCTCGCGCTGAGCGCGCGAGAGACACTACGGGGACTCAACAGCCCCTTCATCGATGGCTACACGGACGTCCTCATCGCGCTGGCGGACCGGGCGCAGGGGAACATGAAGGACGCGGCGGAGCGGTGCGAGGTGGCCTTCGCGCAGGCGAACCGTGGCCGGCGCAACCCGGTCTGGGTGAACGCGGCGACGGCACTGGCCAACGCCCGCTACGATCAAAACCGGCTCGACGAGGCCGAGGCGCTCTGCACCGAGGTGCTGCCACTGCTGCCGCAGGCGCCCGCGTTCGAGACCTGCGCGATGGCCTACCTCGTGCTGGTCCGAATCAAGTCCATCCGCGGCAAGCACACGGAGGCCTGGCAGCTCCTGGACTACCTCCACAGCGTCCTCGAGTGCGGTCACCAGACGCGCTTCCTCGCCCATGTCTGCGGCGAGAAGATCCGGCTCGGCCTGATGGAGCAGGCGCCGGAGCGCATGCGGGTGGTGGCGCGGGAGTTCGGCCTGGGCGAGCGCATGCGGCGCGGAGAGTGGAGCGAGCGGCGCTTCTACGACGAGACCTGGGAGCGGCTCGGGCTCGCGCAGGCGTGGGTGCTGATGGCGCGCGGGCGGTACGGCAAGGCGCACGCGCTGCTGGAGACGCTGCGAGCCAGCGCCCATGACGTGGGCTACGTGTCCCGGGAGAGCGCGTTGCTCGCGGCGATCGCGGTGTGTCACTGGCGAGCCGGAGATCCCACGGCGGCGTTCGCCGCGCTCAACCGCGGCTTCGCGCTGGTGCAGCGCTTCGGCTTCACCCGCGGCGTGCTCGACGAGACGCCGGGGCTGCAGGAGGTCATCGTCGCGGCCGCCACCCAGCGCAAGCTGAGCCACGTCCTGCCCTCCCGCTACACCGAGCGGTTCCAGGACGTGCTCTCGGCGGGGAGGAGTGAGCCGCATGAGTTCGCGGATCCGCCCAGCACGCCGCTCGAGCCGCTCACCGAGCGCGAGCTCCAGATGCTCAAGCTGCTCGCGCAGGGGCTGAGCAATCAGGAGATCAGCGAGCGCTCCAACGTGGCGCTCTCCACCACGAAGTGGCACCTGCGCAACGTGTTCGCCAAGCTCGACGTGACCACCCGCACCGCGGCCATCGTGAAGGCCCAGGAGAGGCTCCACCGGAACCTGTGAGGTGCCGCGCCAGGGAAACCATCGACGATGCTCTCCGTCTCGCTGGCTGGATCCTCCTGAGGGATGCCTCCCGACGAATGGACCCGGGCCTCTGGAACTCCCGCGACGCGGTGGATGGCGAGCGGCCGTTCGAGGGGGTGGCCCTGGATTTGCTCCCTGGCGGTGCGAAGCCGGAACCCTTAAGGAAGGGGTGTGGCGGCCGAGGAGGGCGTTCGTGAGTTCGCGGCATGAAATCAAGCTGAAGGGTCCGGTCATTCGTCCGGAGCGCATCCCCGCGCCTCTGTTCCACGATCTGCTGCACATCTTCGTCGAGGGAGCGCAGCGGGCCCTGCGCTTGCGCGTCGAGGGACGGAGCACCGCGCGGGGCACCCAGCCCGCGTGGATGCGCTCCGCCGCGCAGTTCGATCTGCTCATCGAGCCGCCGTCCGAGCCCGGGGTCTTTCGGGTCGAGTCGCGCCCTTTGCGGCAGGTCCTCCCCGCGAACCTCCGGCCGGGTGAGGCCCCGTACGGTCTCGATCTGGCCCAGACAGCCGTGGACTTGTTCGAGGAGGGGCTCGAGGACGCGCTCGCCGGAGCCACGGACAGTGACACGTTCGATGAAGGACTGGTCGAAACGTTCAGCGCGTTCGCCCGGCTCTTCGAACAAGGCGTGGAGGCCATCGAGATCGTCAATGGCCGCACCATCCCCATCGACACCGAGGGGGTGGAGCGGGTGATCCGGCTCCGTCGCCAGATTCCCGCTCCCCAGGCCGTCCGGATCGCGGGCACGCTCGACACCATTCGTCACAGTGATCGGGTCTTCACCCTGATGCTGGAGTCCGGTGCCGTGCTCAAGGGCGTCGCGGAACGCCTGGAGCCCACACGGATGGCGTCGCTCTTCGGCAAGCAGGTGGTGGTGTCGGGGATGGCGGTGTTCCGGCCTTCCGGTTCCGTCTCGCGGATCGACGTGGAGCAGATGCAGGAGGCCAGCGCGCAGGAGAGCGCGCTGTGGTCCCGCTTGCCCAGGCCGCTGCGGGTTTCGCTGGACACCCGCTCTCTGCGGGTGGTCCAGGATGACCGGTCGGGTCTCAACGCCATCTATGGCCAGTGGCCGGGCGATGAGTCAGAGGAGGAACTCGTGGCCGCGCTCGAGGAACTCTCGTGACTCCGGTCAGTGGTCTTGTGCTGCTCGACACCAGCCTCCTCATCCACCTGCTCAGGGCCACGGCCCTGGGCGCCAGGGCCGCCAGCGAGCACTCCTTGCGGAGCCGAAGCGAGCGTCCCCTGATTTCCATCGTCACCATGGGCGAGGCCCTGGCGTTCGCGAGGAAGCGCGGCTGGGGAGCGATCCCCTTCACCAGGAAGGACTCTTGCGCCGCACCTGGTACGACCCGGCGCCGAGCCCTCGAAACCCATGAGCACCAACTCCCAGTAGAATGCGTTCTTAGCGCGTCGTCTGCTGGAAGGTCCGGATGACGTCGTTGATGCGCCGTCCGCTCGGATCCTCCTTGCGGGAATCCGCGACCACCAGCAGCACCTTCCCGGAGACGACGGACGAGCCGACGGCGCTGCCCACCAGTTCCCAGCCCGCGTCCTCCGCCTTGCGCGCCTGCTCCGCCTCCGAGAAGTCGCACACCGTGGCGTCCAGGCCGGCCACCCGGCCCGCCACGCACTTGCCCCCGGGCAGCTTCTCCCCCACGTCCTTGAACTCGCCCGGCGTGTGGCCCGCCTTCTTCCAAGCGGCGATGACATCCTCGCTGCCGCTGCTGCATGCCGCCAGCAGCAGCAATCCCAAGCACGAGAGCCCGCGTCGCATGCTCAATCCCTGTCCTTGAACTTCTTGTGCTTGTGTTTGTGCTTGTGCTTCATGTGCCTGGGTCTGTCGTGCTCATGGTAGTGGACCGGTGCCGGGTTCACGTTCACCTCGATGCCCACGGCGGGCACGTTCACGTTCACCTGCACCACCGGGCCGTGGTACCCGCGCGGCGGTGGCCTCGTCACCACCGGGCGCGCGTAGTGCCATGGCCGGTAGATGATGTTCACCTGCACCAGCCGCGGCCGGTCGCGCGTGTACGCCTCCGGGTACTCGTCCGTGTAGTAGTACACGTCCTCCTGCTCCTCGAAGTCGTGGCGCGGGGGCGGCGGGTAGTAATGGGAGTGCGGCCCGTCGTGGTAGCAATAGGCCACGTCGTCCTCCCGGGAGTCCTCCCCGAGGACGACGTTGATGACCACCGGGTGGTGCCCATAGTACGAGTGGCGCGGCCCGTCGTACCCGAAGGGCGTCGGGTCGCCGATGAAGAAGTACACGTCGCCGTGCTGCCGGTAGAGCACCGGCGCATGCACCGGTGAAGCGGCATGCACGTGCACCGCCTGGATGTGGCACAGCCCGCCGTCCGGCTGGCCGGTACGCGGGTGCGGCCCCGCGTACTTCACTGGCTTCGCCTCGCTCACCGCCGCGCCGGCGAGCGCCAGCAGGAGCGCCCAGCCCATCAAGTTCATCCGTGCCATCTCACCCTCCGTGGGGCGCGCAGACTACGATGGATGGCGTGAAGGAGAAGAGACCCCCAGTGGCCCCCGCTGCCCGGGGTTGCAGCACCACTGCACGCGTGCCCGCCTGGTTGTACGGCTCGCATGGAAGCGGACATCTCGACGGTGTTCACACGGCGCCCCCCTCGTTCCAGGATGCGGCCCGCACCGCGCATCCGCACCCACGCGCGTCTCGATGGATCTCCTCGTCTCGCACACCGCGCTCCGCCGTCTTCTGCTCTGGCTCCTCGGGCTGCTCACCGGCCTGGGGCTGGCCGTCGAGCTCGCGTACGCCCGCTGGCGTTCGCCGGGACTCAGGCCGCTGCTCGGCTTCCTGTCGCTCAGCTACGAGCAGAATCTGCCCACCTGGTACGCCTCGGGGCTGCTGCTGTGTTGCGCGCTGGTGCTGGCGGCCATCGCGCGTGACGCGGCACTCCGTGGGGCCCCCCACCGCCGCCATTGGTGGGGGCTCACCGCGGCGTTCTTCTACCTGTCCATGGACGAGGCGGTCGGCCTGCACGAGCACCTCGGCGGGTGGTTGGAACTCGATGGCGTGCTGTACTTCAGCTGGGTGGTGCCAGCGGGGGGGGCCGTCCTGCTGTTCGGGCTGCTCTACCTGCCCTTTCTCGCTCGGCTGCCCGCGAGGCCTCGCTGGCGATTCCTCACCGCGGGAGTCCTCTACGTGAGCGGCGCCCTCGGCATGGAGCTGCCGCTCGGCTACTGGACGGAGCGGCATGGCAACGACAACCTCGTCTACGCGCTCATCGATCTCGTCGAGGAGGCCCTCGAACTGCTGGGGGTGAGCCTCTTCCTCGTGGCGTTGGTGGAGTACCTGGGAGCGCGGGTGCGCGTCACGCTCTCGGCCCCCGAGCGCCAGGTGTCGTCCGAGCCATGAGCGCTTCCTCGGACAGACCGTCGCCGTACATCGTGGGGCCGGCCTACGACTGGGCCTTCTTCCTGTTGCCGCCGCTCGGGGCACTCGCGCTGGGGGTGGCCATCTCGGGCACCGCCTTCAGCGGGGAGCCGTTCGTGTTGTGGGGCCGCGAGAAGACCCTGGCCGGGCTGCTCGTGGGCTCCCTCATCCACGCGCACCTGGTGGCCGTCTTCTTCCGGAGCCATGGCAACCCGGCCATCCTGCGACGCTTCCCCCTGCGCTTCCTCCTGGTGCCGGTGCTGGCGTGGGCGCTCATCCGTGGCTCGCCCGTGGTGGCGGCCCTGGCCACCGTGCTCGCCACCTTCTGGGACGTGTGGCACTCGGGGCTCCAGACGTTCGGCTTCGCGCGCATCTACGATCGCAATGGGGGCAACCCGCCCGCCCTGGCGCGGCGGCTCGACTTCTGGCTCAACCACCTGCTCTACGCCGGGCCCATCCTCGCCGGGGCCACCATGCTGGACCACTTCCGCGGCTTCGATGCGCTCGAGGACGTAGGCCTGCCGTTCTTCACCGCCGTTCCGGCCTTCATGTCCTCCACCCACCGTGCGTGGACGCTCGGGGTCGTCTCCCTCGGGGGCGCCTTCCTCGCCTTCTACGTGCTCGCCTACTGGCGCCTGTACCGGCGGGGCTACCAGCTGTCGTTCCCGAAGGTCTTCCTGCTCGTCACCACGGGGGCCTGCTCCATCTACTCCTGGGGCTTCGACAGCTGGGGCGAGGCCTTCTTCATCATGAATCTCCTCCACGCCGTGCAGTACCTCGCCCTGGTGTGGGCCTCCGAGCAGGAGCGCATCCGGGAGCGGTTGCGGCTCGGCCGGTGGCGGGCCAGCAGTGCCGTGGCGGCCGCCGTCTTCCTGGGCTCGGTGCTCGTCTACGGCGTGGGCGCGGAGCTGCTGGACCCGGACCTGGAGAGCCTGTGGGCGCTGACCCTCGTCGTGTCGCTCATGCACTTCTGGTACGACGGCTTCATCTGGTCCGTGCGCCGCGAGCAGGTGTGAGCGTCGAGGCAGGTGACAGCCTGGTGCCCGGCCTGTCACCGGCCGCTGGTGCTCACTTTCGCTTCGTTCCCCTCTGCCTCGGGGCTCTCTGGTGAACCGTTCGCGAGCAGGTCTCCACTCGACAGCACCGTCGTGGGAACCTCGCTGCTCACCGAGGCGGAGCGCTGCTCCACCCGGGTCTCCTGCTCCGTGCTCCGCCTGGGAACCCGGCCCGCCTTGCGCGCGAGGGCATCCTGCACCAGGAGGCCCAGCTCCCGCTGTCCGTGGGGGTAGGGCGCGAACGCTCCCGTCAGGGCACACAGTTGCTCGCGCAACTGCTGGCCCCGTTGCGTGCGGTCCGCCACCTGCCAGCGCAGCAGGTCCATGATGGCGGCATCCAGCGCCGGGGGCACTTCCGGGCGGTGCGCCGAGGGCGGCACGAGGAAGGACGGCGGGGCGCCGCGCACCATGTCCGAGGCATCCTCCCCTTGGAAGACGCGCTGTCCCGTGAGCGCCTCGTGCAGCGTGAGTCCGAGCGCGAAGAGATCCGCTCTCCCATCGAAAGCCTGGCCTCGCGCCTGCTCGGGTGACAGGTAGCCCAGCTTGCCGCGCACCCGGTCCGCCTGGGTGAGCCGGACGTGAATGGCCGCGCGCGCCACCCCGAAGTCTCCCAGCTTCACCTCGCCGATGCGCGACAGCAGGATGTTGGGCGGATTCACGTCCCGGTGCACGAGGTTGAGCGGCAGGCCCTCGCTCGAGGTGCGCCGGTGCACGTAGTCGAGCGCCTGGCCCAGCTCGGCCCCGAGGTACGCCACCACCGCCGGCGGCAGCGGCCCGTGGCTCTTGAGCAGCTCGCGCAGGGACAGGCCCTCGATGTGCTCCATGGCCATGAAGTAGGTGTCCCCGAAGCGGCCCACGTCGAGCACCTGGACGATGTTGGAGTGGTTGAGCAGCGAGCCCAGCTCCGCCTCCCGGCGGAACATCGTCACGAAGTCCTCGTCCTCGGCGTAGGCCGGGAGGATGCGCTTGATGGCCACCACCTTCTCGAAGCCGCCCTCGGGGCTGTAGGTGGCGCGGAACACCTCCGCCATGCCTCCCACCCCCAGCCGCTCGTGGAGGAAGTACTTGCCCACCAGCTCCTTCTCTCGCACGGCGTGCAGCGCCTGTTCGGCCCGGTGCGTGAGGTAGCTGGCCACGAGCGCCGCCAGCCATCCGATGATGAAGTAGTAGACGGCCCGCAGGATCACCATCGGCGGTGAGAAGATCAGGGGAATGGGCTCGGACAGCCGGGGCCAGGCCAGCAGGAAGTAGAGCAGCACCATCTGCGCCGCCACGAGCCCTCCCGCGAAGAGGGCCAGGCTGCGCTTGCCTCGCAGCGCCGTGAACACGATGGTCCCGGTCCAGAGCACGGCCATGGGGTTGCCCAGCGCCTGCTCGGCGGTTCCGAAGAGGGTGTCGCAGACGAAGAGGAAGGCCCCGGTGGTGGTCTCCAGGACGACGTTGACCCAGTAGATGGCGGGGTGGAACCAGCCTCGCCGCAGCATCCGGGACAGCACCCCGTAGTAGACGGCGAAGACGGCACACAGGCCCGCCACGGACAGGGCGCGGGGCCAGCCGATGAGTGCGCTCATCCCGAGCGTGGAGACGATGAAGAGGCAGGATACCCGGCTGATGAACCGGGTCACTGCGGCTTCGCGGGCGATGGCGTCCGCCCGGAAGTGCTCGGCGAGCAATTGTGTGCCGAGCGGCGCCGCGCTACCCGGAAGGTCGGAGGGAGGCATGGGGAGCCTCATTGTCTCGCAGCCAGCCGTGGCGGCAAGGCGAATCCCGGCGCTCCGCTCGACCAGCCGCTTGCTCGGGCTCGGGCGACCCCGTCCACGGAGGAGGGGACGGGGTCGCTTGGAACGTCGTGGGAGGCTCCTCGCCGCGGACTAGTGGAGGTCCGGCGTGATGCGCATGGGCGTGAAGAGGGGCCGGACGGTGGAGGAGGCCTTCGCGGCGCCTTCCACCTCATCCTTGAACAGGTTGTAGAGGATGTCGGCGCTCTTGCGGAGATCCTCGACCGGAGCGCCCTCGTTGATGCCGTGGTAGTTGATGGGCGGCCCCATCTTCTCGGTGAACAGCGCGCCAGCGGCGATCAGGTTCGTATTGCCCTTGGCATCCGTTCCGCCACCGATGGCCCACCGCGGGCACTGCTCGCCGAGGACCTTCTCGAACGCCGAGCTGACGCGCTGGAACGCATTGCCCTCCGGGAGCCGGACATCGGGCGGGTACGAGGTCCTCGTCTGGAACCCGAGGGTGTAGCCGGTCTCGGCGGGGAACTCCTGCAGCAGCTTCGCGAAGGTGTCCTGGAAGACGCTCTTGGACGCCTTGCCTCCCACCAGGCCCTCGGTCTTCTTGTCCCACGCCACGCTGTGGTGGCCGAGGGCATAGCGGATGTCGATCAGCACCCGCGCGGCGATGTCGGGAGCGTCCGCCGGGTCGGTGTAGAAGCGGGTCACGGCATAGGTCGTCCCGTTGCCCGCCGTGAAGATGTCATCGTTGCGCTGCAGCAGCTCCGGGTGGTGCTCGCCGAAGACCTGGGTGCCCCAGCTCCAGGTGATGAACCGGGCCAGCTCGCTGACTTCATTACGGGCCAGGTGCGTGCCCACCTGGGCGCTCAAGAAGTTGCTCAGGGAGATCAGCGGGTTGGTGCCCTCCTCCCGGTTCTCATCCGGTGCCGAGCCGTGCTGCGCGCCGCTCACCTTGGTGGTGAGGACGAGGCGGTTGTCGGCCAGTCCCGATCTGTCCACGGTCAGCGTGGCCCGGCGATAGGCGGGGTCGTCGAACCCGTGGCCCTGGTACAGGGCCTCCACCTGCTGGGCGAAGCGCTCGAGGGCCTGCGACGAGTTCGAGTCCGAGCGGATGACGGCGGTGGCCAGGTCGGGAATCTGGTTCGCGGGCCCCTGGGGGGTGTTGAGCGACTCGATCCACACGCCCGTGGGCGCCGCGGTGCCGCGCTTGATGGTGAAGACGGGGCGCTCAATTCCCTTCTCGGCGCGGATGCACCACATGGCGTCGAAGATGACCCCCAGGTCCGGGTTCTCCTCCGGTTTGTCTTCCAGGTAGTAGGGCATCGCCATGTCGGTCTCCTCCGAGGTGTCGAAGAGGACCTCCAGGGTGACGCCATTGAGCTTGGAGTCGCCGTCGTACTGCCGGGCCACGGCCTTCAGGACGTTGAAGGCGATGAGGGCGGGGCCCTTGTCGTCGATGGAGCCGCGGCCGACGTAGAACTCCTGCTCCCTGCCGAAGTAGGTCCGTTGCTCCTTCACGAGCTTGAAGGGCTCCCAGCCCGGCTGCGGCGTCCCCGGCGGCACCGTGTCCAGATGGCTGCTCAGCGCGACCCGGCGCGGCCCCGAGCCCACGCGCACGCCGAAGAGCCAGTACTCCTGGCCATTGATGGTCTTCTTCCACTCGAAGGGCACCAGCTTGTGCACCTTCTGCTCCGCGTTGAACTGCTCGACCTGGAGCCGCACCTCCTCCTGGATTTTCTGGAGGTTGGCCACGGTCTCGGCCTCGCTCTGGTCCGCCCCACGGTAGGTGCGGGCCGCGACGAACTTCGAGAGGTCATCGAACAACTGTTCGTCGATGTAGCGATGGAGCTGTTCGAGCCCACCCTCCGACGGCTCCGGCGGCTCTGGCGGCTCCTCCGTCGGGGTACACGTGCAGGCGAATCCCAATAACGCCAAGAAGGCAAGTCGATTTCCAAATCCAGACATGTCATTCCTTCTGTTCATACGAAGCACACACTCCTCCTACGCGGGGCGGGAGGTAGCCACACGGGCCATGTGGACTCATAGCAGGAACAGGGGCATTGTTGCGTGTGAGACGCATGGGCGGAACGAGGCACCGTCGCGTGGGCGGGCGTGGCATGGCGCGGCGGCGGAAGGGCTGGCCATGCCCCGGGCTCGTGCGCCGGATGTGCTGATGCCGCGGTGCGCCGTCGGCACCGCGACCGCGAGTCACTCGCCGGCCTGTCGTGGGACTCGGGCCTCCGGAAGGGAGGGGGCCTTGGCTGTCCGCTCCGGTGCGCTTGAGGGCAGCTAATTCCTCACATGACCCACATTTCCGGGTGTGGGCGTGTTGTCCGGGTGGATCATTCCCAATACACGACATGGAATGTTCTCATTCCTTGAACATATTTCCCGACGGTCGTGGACCGTGAGGCAACACGGCCGCTGGTGGGCTCGTGTCCCACCGTTCGTGAGGGCAGTACATCGTCATCTGGTGGACGATGTACTCGCCTGTTCTTCCGGAGGAAATGGCAGTCATTACCCTGTGTTGGCAGGCGACTGTTCGTTAACGTCCACTGGTGAGGCTTTGAATTTGGCCCCGGTATGCGGGCCAGCCCGGTTTCCCGTATTCCCTTTCATCTCAATTTCGCGCGGTGCTCCCTGAATCCTTGCACCCGTCAAGGGATTCAGGGGAGGCGGGGGGAGCGGAGTGGGGGTTGGGTCCAAACCGTCTCGAGCATCTGGGGGGAATCACACCATGCCACTCGCCACGCATGTGCTGGTGGGCCAGGCGTCGCGCATCGGGCGTGTTGGCTGGGGAGCAAGCCCGAGGACCGCGAGCTGCTGGAGCTGCTCGTGACGGAAGGGGCGAGGGCCTCGTCCCGCGTACGCGGCATCGCCGCTGGCGCGCCGTCCTGAGCGGGCGGCGATTTCTAGAAAAGGGGGGAGTGCTTTGGATCTGGATCGCGAGCAGCTGCTCGCCACCTTCGCGGAGGAGTCGGAAGAGCTCCTCACCGGAATGGAGGAGATTCTCGTCTCGCTGGAGGAGCACCCGGACCAGGAGCGGCTGCGGTCCATCTTCCGGGCCGCGCACTCGGTGAAGGGGGCGGCGGGCGCGCTGGGCTTCTCCGGAATGACGGACGTGGCGCACGTGCTGGAGGACGTGCTGGAGACGCTGCTGGAGCGGCGTCCTCCGGTGTCCGACGAGCACGTGACGCTGCTGCTGGCGACGGTGGACCGGCTGCGAGAGCTGTTGCAGGCGGTGCTGGCGGGTCAGGAGCGGCCGGCGCAGGAGGACGCGGGGCTGGTGGCGCGGCTGAGGAACTGCTGCGAGTCCTTGCGCCAGCAGGAGTCCCGCCGGGGGGTGTTCACCAGGCCGGCCGAGGAATCGGCGGTGGAGGTGGGTGGGCGGCGCGGGCGCACGCTGCGCGTGGACGTGGAGAAGCTGGACCGCATCGCCATCCTGACGGGAGAGCTGGCCATCGCGCGCACGCGGCTGGCGCAGGTGCTGAGCACGGGCACGGCCGAGGAGGCCCAGGAGGTGCACCACGAGGCGGACCGCCTCCACGAGGAGTTGCAGGAAGAGGTGATGCGGGTGCGGATGGTGCCGGTGGGCCCGCTCTTCCGGCAGCACCTGCGCACGGTGCGCGACCTGACGCGGGTGGAGCGCAAGTGGGCGCGGCTGGTGTTGGAGGGCGAGGACGTGGAGGTGGACACGGCGCTGGTGGAGGGCTTGCGCGAGCCCCTGCTGCACCTGGTGCGCAACGCGGTGGACCACGGGCTGGAGACGCCGGAGGAGCGGCGGGCGGCGGGGAAGGAGGCGTGCGGCACGCTGGTGCTGAGGGCCTTCCATGAGCCGGGCTCGCTGGTGGTGGAGCTGTCCGATGATGGCCGGGGTCTGCGCTACGCGCGGCTGAGGGAGAAGGCGCGCGAGCTGGGGATGGAGCCCGGGCGGATGACGGTGGAGGAGTTGGAGGAGCTCATCTTCCTGCCGGGGCTGTCCACGGCGGAGGCGGTGACGGAGGTCTCCGGGCGCGGGGTGGGCATGGACGTGGTGCGCCGGAGCGTGGAGGCGCTGCGGGGCCTGGTGTCGTTGCGCAGCGAGGAGGGCAAGGGCACCACGGTGACGCTGCGGGTGCCGCTGACGCTGGCCTCCATCCAGGGCTTCTCGGTGGGCGTGGGCGAGGAGACGTACGTGTTGCCGCTGGCGGCGGTGCGCGAGTGTCTGGAGTTGCCCGCGGAGCGCCAGGGGCAGTCCGGTGCCGGCTTGTTGAGTCTGCGAGGCCGTTCGCTGCCCTACCTGCGGCTGCGCGAGGTGCTGGGGGTGGACGGCCCCGTGTCGGCCCGGGAGAGCGTCGTCGTGCTGGGCCACGGTGGGAGCCGGGCGGGCCTGGTGGTGGACGCGCTGTATGGCGAGGGCCCGTGCGTCCTCAAGCCACTGGGCCGGCTCTTCCGCCACCTGCCTGGCGTGTCTGGCTCCACCATTCTCGGCAGCGGTCGCGTGGGGCTCGTCCTGGACGTGCCCACCCTGTTGCGCACCGCCATCCGCCAGCGGGCCGCCATGGGCTGACGCCCTGATGGCCTGAATCCTCCAACCGCTCGAAGGACGACCATGCTTCTCAAGAACTTCACCATCGCCCGCAAGCTGCAGCTCGGATTTGGACTCCTCGTCGTGTTGCTCGCCGCCGTCATCTGGAGCTCCTACGTCTTCTTCCAGATATTGGTGAGCAATGATGGGTACTACCGCTCGCATGATGTGCGGCTGGAGCTGCAGGCCCTCGGCATCAGCGTGATGGACATGGAGCACCGGGCGCTGGAGTACGCCTTCACGGGCAACGAAGACATCCTCGAGCCCTTGTCCCAGCGTCAGGCCGCGTTTCTCGAGTCCCATGCCCGGCTGAATGTGCTGACGGCCAAATACCCGCGTGAGCAGGATTTGCTGCAACAGCTCGTGGACCAGTACCAGAACAAGTTCCTCCCTCACCTCGAGCGTGAGGTGGCGCTGCGCCGGGATGTGGACGCGGGCCGTGTCCCCCTGGAGCAGCTCGTCGAGTACGTGAAGGAGGACAAGGGAGGAAAAAGCATGGAGCGCATGTCCAGCACCTCGGATCTCTTCCGGCAGGAAGTGCTGGAGCAGCGCCGCCGTCTCCTGGAGGAGACCGACGCGCAGACGCTGTCTGTCTCCCGGATGCTGGTGACGGGAGGCGCGGTGGGACCGGTGCTGGCGATGCTGCTGGCGTGGCTGTTGTCGCGCAGCATCGTCCGGCCGCTGCGAGAGGCGGTGGAGCTCACCGGCAAGCTGGCCTCGGGAGACCTCACCACGGCCATCGAGGTGCGAGGGCGGGACGAGGCGGCGCGGATGATGGAGGGGATGAGGGAGATGGTGCGGCGCTTCGGCAGCGTGCTGGGGGAAGTGCGCGGAGCGGTGGGCTCGCTGTCGGGAGCCTCGGGGCAGGTGGCGGCGGCGGCGCAGGCGCTGTCGCAGGGCACCAGCACGCAGGCGGCCTCGGTGGAGGAGACGACGACGAGCCTGGAGCAGCTGAGCGCCTCCATCAGCCAGAACGCGGAGACGAGCAGGCAGTTGGAGGCGATGGCGGTGAAGGGCGCGGCGGACGCGCAGGAGAGCGGGCGGGCGGTGAACGAGACGGTGGAGGCGATGGAGGCCATCGCGGAGCGGATCTCCATCGTGGAGGAGATTGCGTACCAGACGAACCTGCTGGCGTTGAACGCGGCGGTGGAGGCGGCGAGGGCGGGGGAGCACGGGAGGGGATTCGCGGTGGTGGCCGCGGAGGTGAGGAAGCTGGCGGAGAGGAGCCAGAAGGCAGCCAAGGAGATAGGGAGTCTGGCGGGCAGCAGCGTGAAGGTGGCGGAGCGCTCGGGGAGGTTGCTCAAGGAGCTGGTGCCATCGATTCGCAAGACGGCGGACCTGGTGCAGGAGGTGGCGGCGGTGTCCAGGGAGCAGGCCAGCGGGGTGGCGCAGATGAACCGGGCGATGGTGCAGGTGGACCAGGTGACGCAGCGCAACGCCTCGGCGGCGGAGGAGTTGTCGTCGACGGCGGAGGAGCTGGCGGCCCAGGCCGAGTCCCTGCAGCAGATGATGACGTTCTTCCGGGTGGTGGAGTCGGGGTGGGCGGTGCAGGGGATGGCACAGTCGGCGCGCTCGCCGAGGCCCGCACCGGCGCACTTCCCGATGCCCCCAGCCGTGCAGGGGCTGAAGGCGGTGGCGCAGCCGCTGCCGACGCAGCTGCCAACCCCGTCATTCCCGGCGGCACCCGAGCGCGCGTCGTTCACCTCGGACCACGACTTCAAGCGCTTCTAGGGGCCCTCCATGTTCGAAAACGTCAGCATTACTCGGAAGATGCAGCTCGGGTTCGGCACGTTCGTCTCGCTGCTCGCGATGGTCGCCTGGGGAACCTTCTTTCTCTTCCAGGCGCTGGTGGAGTCGGCCGTGAACGACTACCGCTCCTACGAGGGCCTGTTGGAAGTCCGGAGCATGGGCGTTGCCCTGATAGATCATGAAGCCCGGCTCCAGGGCTTCGCGCTCACCAGCGACGAGACCTTCCTCGAGTTCGTGCCTCAACGGCAGACCGAGTTCCTCGCCAGCCACGCGAAGGTGAAGTCGCTGACGATGGACAACCCTCGCCAGCAGGAACGGCTGCAACAACTGCTGGACCAATACCAACAGAAGTTCCTCCCCTACGCCGAGCGCGAGGTGGCGCTGCGCCGGGAGGTGGACGCGGGCCGTGTCCCCCTGGAGCGGCTCGTGGCGTACGTCAAGGATGCCCAGGGGCAGAAGATCGTGGCATCCATGCGGGAGCTGGCGAACGCCATCCGCCACGAGGAGCAGATCCAGCGCGACCAGCGGAGCGAGATGTCCAGGAAGGGGGTGGACCTGGTGAAGCTCATGTTGGTGGTGGGAGGCGTGGTGGGACCGGTGCTGGCGGTGCTGCTGGCGTGGCTGTTGTCGCGCAGCATCGTCCGGCCACTGCAAGAGGCGGTGGAGCTCACCGGCAAGCTGGCCTCGGGAGACCTCACCACGGCCATCGAGGTGCGAGGGCGGGACGAAACGGCGCGGATGATGGAGGGGATGAGGGAGATGGTGCGGCGCTTCGGCAGCGTGCTGGGGGAAGTGCGCGGAGCGGTGGGCTCGCTGTCGGGAGCCTCGGGGCAGGTGGCGGCGGCGGCGCAGGCGCTGTCGCAGGGCACCAGCACGCAGGCGGCCTCGGTGGAGGAGACGACGACGAGCCTGGAGCAGCTGAGCGCCTCCATCAGCCAGAACGCGGAGACGAGCAGGCAGTTGGAGGCGATGGCGGTGAAGGGCGCGGCGGACGCGCAGGAGAGCGGGCGGGCGGTGAACGAGACGGTGGAGGCGATGGAGGCCATCGCGGAGAGGATCTCCATCGTGGAGGAGATTGCGTACCAGACGAACCTGCTGGCGTTGAACGCGGCGGTGGAGGCGGCGAGGGCGGGGGAGCACGGGAGGGGATTCGCGGTGGTGGCCGCGGAGGTGAGGAAGCTGGCGGAGAGGAGCCAGAAGGCAGCCAAGGAGATAGGGAGTCTGGCGGGCAGCAGCGTGAAGGTGGCGGAGCGCTCGGGGAGGTTGCTCAAGGAGCTGGTGCCATCGATTCGCAAGACGGCGGACCTGGTGCAGGAGGTGGCGGCGGTGTCCAGGGAGCAGGCCAGCGGGGTGGCGCAGATGAACCGGGCGATGGTGCAGGTGGATCAGGTGACGCAGCGCAACGCCTCGGCGGCGGAGGAGTTGTCGTCGACGGCGGAGGAGCTGGCGGCCCAGGCCGAGTCCCTGCAGCAGATGATGACGTTCTTCCGGGTGGTGGAGTCGGGGAGGGGGCCGCCGCCGGAACACGTGCCGGGTCCCGCCCCGACGCCCCCGCCCGTGCATTGGCCAGCGAGGGGGCTGAAGGCGGTGGCGCGGGTGCTGCCGATGCAGCTGTCGCCCACGCCGGATCATGACTTCAAGCGTTTCTAGGATGAAGGACCTCCCCCCATGAACACGAACACGAATCCCCTCTCCGAGGTCACCCGTCCCGCGCAGTACCTGGGTTTCTCCCTGGCCGGCGAGACGTACGCCATCGAGCTGTTGCGCATCCGGGAGATCATCGAGCACGTGCCCATCACGCGGGTGCCGGGGATGCCTTCCTCGGTGCTGGGAGTCATCAACCTGCGGGGCCGGGTGGTGCCCGTGGTGGACCTGGCGGTGAAGATGGGACTGGGTCCTCGACCCATCACGCGCTGGACGTGCTTCGTCGTCGTCGAGGCCATGATGGACGGCGAGCGCACCACGCTGGGGCTGCTGGCCGACTCGGTCAGCGAGGTGCTCGACCTGGCGCCGGACGACGTCGAGCCGCCGCCCGCCTTCGGCACGCGCACGCCGGTGGACTACCTGCGAGGCATGGGCCGGCAGGAGCAGCGCTTCATCCTCCTGTTGGACCTGGACCGGATGTTGTCCGCGGAGGAGCTGCTGGGACTGGTGGGCGCCGCGGCCGGTGGGGGCGTATGAGGGCGGGAAGCTCCTCGGAGGCGGTCGTGTCCGGCGTGGGTCCGCTTCCGCTGTCGGAGCGGGAGTTCTCCCTCTTCCAGACGTTGGTGGAGCGGGAGGCGGGCATCCACCTGGGCCCCTCGAAGCAGGCGCTGCTGGTGGGGCGGTTGTCCCGGCGGGTGCGGGCGCTGGGGCTGACGTCCTTCGGGGCCTACTACCGGTTCGTCTGCATCCGCGGCAACGAGGAGGAACGGGTGCGGATGTTGGACTGCCTCTGCACCAACGAGACGCACTTCTTCCGCGAGCCGGGGCAATTCGAGTTCCTACGGCAGCGCGTCTTCCCGGAGTGGACGCGGCGGGCGGCGCAGGGCCTGATGCCCAGGCGCGTGCGGGTGTGGAGCGCGGGGTGCTCGACGGGAGAGGAGCCCTACTCGCTGGCGATGACGTTGCTCTCGCACTTCCCACCGGGCTCGGGGTGGGAATTGGAGGTGCTGGCGACGGACCTGTCTACCTGGGCGCTGGAGCGAGCGAGGCAGGGGTTCTGGCCGGTGGAGCGGGCGGCGGGCATCCCCCGGCCCCTGCTGCGGACCTTCATGCTCAAGGGGGTGCGCAGCCAGGAGGGGTGGATGAAGGCGGGTCCGGAGCTGCGGGCGGTGTTGCGCTTCGCGCGCATCAACCTGAATGACGAGCACGGCTGGCCGGAGGGGCCTTTCGAGCTTGTCTTCTGCCGCAACGTGCTCATCTACTTCGGGGCCCAGGCCCGGGGGCAGGTGTTGAGTTCGCTGATGCGCCGGCTGCCTCCGACGGGCTACCTCTTCCTGGGGCACGCCGAGAGCCTCACCGGAGGTGCCGAGCCCGCTCGCTGCGTGGCTCCCAACATCTATTGCGCGAAGTCCCCGCAGCCCGTGAGTGGCGGCGGCCCTGTTTGAATGATTGAGCGCCTGCCACTCCACACGCGCTTCCCGCTCGCTCTGTTTTGCGTTGGACGAGCTGTCTCCATTGCTTGATCCAGGGCGGACGCCGGAGTTAAACTTATCGAATGGTCCAAAATCTGGAAACAGAATCGAATACCAAATCCTCCATGGGTCCGGCTCCGAGCGGAGCGGAGAAGTGGCCCTGGGAAAACCTCGTCTTCGAGGGAGGTGGCGTCAAGGGCGTCGCGTACTCTGGAGCCCTCCAGGTCCTCGAGGAGGAAGGCATCTACCCCAATCGCATCAAGCGGGTCTCGGGCGCGAGCGTCGGGAGCCTGTGCGCGACCTGGACCGCGCTGGGGTTCCCAGCGCAGGAGATGGCTAGCATCTTGAAGTCGACCGACTTCACCTGGCTCATGCAGGACGCGCGCATGGGAATGCTCGGCGGACTCTTCAATATCTTTCGTTCTTACGGGATGAACCCTGGCGCGCGCCTGCTCGAGTTCGTCGGAGAGCATCTCGCTTCGCGGACAGGCTCCAAGGACGTGACCTTCGCGCAGCTCCTCGAGCGGACCGGCCGGGAGCTGTGCGTGCCGATCACCAATGTCTCCCGGATGAACATCGAGTACTGCCATCCCAAGACGACGCCGAACATGCCGGTGCGGGTCGCCGTCACCGTCAGCATGTCACTCCCGGTGCTCATGCGGCCCTACCGGGTCTTCCGGACGCTCGGTACGGGCAGTAATTCCTGGAACGAGGAAGACCTCTACACGGACGGCGGTGTTCTCAACAACTACCCCTTGCGCGCCTTCGATGGTTGGTGGCTCTCGATGCGTCCCGAGGACACCTTCCTGCGCCGGCTGCGGCCCTTCTCGCAGATCGAGCAGCTCGCCGATCCGGCGAAGACGTTCTTTCCGCCCAACCCGGCGACGCTGGGGTTCACCGCGTTCAATGCCGATGACCAGGATCTCACGTCCGCCTGGCTCGCCGACGGCGCCAGCCCGCCGCCCCGCCCGGATACCAAGCTCTCCCGGGCGCGCAAGGCGATCGATGTCGCCATCCAGAAGCGGGACGCGAGGATCGCGGACCTGGAGAGCGCCTTCGGCAGGCTCCTGGAGGCCCTGGCCAACGTCGAGCGCAGCGGAGACGGGCGGATCAGCCGGAAGGAGTGCGAGGAGCTCTTCACGAGCGGCAAGTTCACGAACGAGGACGCCGTCCTGCTCTTTGGCTCGACCCACGTGCAGGACATCTTCACGCAGCTCGACGAGAGCAAGGATGGCTTCGTGGACATGGGGGAGTTGCAGAAGTTCATGGACGCGCGCAACGTCGACCTCACCACCCGCCTGATGGGAGGCTTTCGGACGAGGAAGACCCTCTCCGTGGGCGACTTCATGTCGGGCCTGCTCAACACCATCCTCGCCTCCAGTCAGCGCAAGGACATGGCGCCAACGGACCGCAACCGCACGGTGCCGATCTATACCGACTACATCGGCACGTCGGACTTCCGCCTCATGCCGGCCGACTACGACTTCCTGGTGGAGTCGGGTGCGCGTTACACCCGGGCCTTCCTGAATGCCTACGCGCTGTCGAACCAGGCCGCCACGGCGGGCCGGAGCGGGTAGACACCGCTCAGCCCGAGACGCGCTTGAAGGACACCACGCTCTCCGCGAGCTCCGGGAAATCCAGCTCGCGCGCGAGCCGCCAGAGTCGCTGCCGGAACAGGGGCTCGGAGGGGAGGGGCTCCAGCGTGCCCACCAGGATGAGGTTGCCGTACTGCGAGGCGCCTCGCAGCATCGCGCAGTCCTCGAAGGCGCTGGCGAAGGTCTCGATGCGCTTCGCCACGTTGCGTGGATCCTCCAGCGCGATGTTGAGCACCGCCACGCCCCCGAACGAGAGTCTGTGCCGGACATCCTCGAAGAACGCGCGCGATTCCTTCAGGTGGTCCGGAGTGCCACGGTCCGAGAAGGCATCCAGGAAGATGAGATCGTAACGAGGGCCCTGCCGCGTCATGAAGCGGGAGCCCTCATCCACATGGATGAGGAGCCGGTGGTCCTCGCGGACGCCGAAGAAGCGCCGGGCCGTATCCACCACCACCGGGTTGAGCTCCACCACGTCGATCCGTGCCCTGCGGGGCAGGAGCCGGTGCAGAAGCATGGGAAACGAGCCTCCGCCGAGGCCCACCACCAGGAGTCGAGAGCGGCCTTGGGTGAGCGCGAGCCCGGCGGTGGCCACGCGCACGTAGCTGATGGGGACCGCCAGCGGATCGCTCTTGAGAATGGCGCTCTGGAGGGTGCCCTCCGGGCTGTCGAAACGCAGCGAGCGCTGGTCGCCCACGTCCACGACGTACACGGGCCCGAAGGGCGAGTCGGCCTCGTGGACCACTGTTGTTGATTCGCTCACGAGCAAATCGGTAGCACGGACCGGCGCTCCGGGCGAGGGCTCCGAGGGACGATATGGTGGTGAACCTGCTGCCGAATCCTCATTTCAATCTGGTGATAGGTAATGGAAGCCAACTCCACATGGTGTGCAAACTCGAGCCGGACATCCACATCATTCAAATCAAATCCTGAGAGGCTGTTGGGCAGGAGCGATCCGGATGTTCGCCGAAGGCTCCGCCCTCGACGCGATGAGGGCGATGTTGCGTGGGGACAGGCGCGGTTCGAAGACCTGCAGGAGTTCGACCTGGAAGCCCATCTCCTCGAGGAGGAGCGCGCGATCGAGCAGAATCACGATCTCCAGGGCTCTCGCGAAGCGATCCCTCAGCAGATGACAGAGGAAGATGCGTCGCGTCTCGGCGCGAGCGGACGATTCGAAGGAATTCAGCTCGGCGTCCGTCATGCCGACATCGAGTCGCAGGCGCTCCAGGCGATCACGCGCATAGGCCGCGAAACTCTCGGCATAGAGCTTCTTGGGTGCATCCCCCGCCCGCACGAAGCCGAGCGCGGGAAACTTCCGCCTCAGCAGGAGATCGAGCGCGAACCGTTGCTGGTTGACGCGCTTCATCAGCGCGAACTCCGCCTCGGTCTTGTGGTGTCGTCCACGCGTCGCCAGGAACAGGGCACGTCGGGTGATGGGAAGTCCATGCGCCTTGCCGAAGCGGGAGACAGGGTAGTCCCGTGCGGCATCCATCTGGTCGTAGCAGCAACCAAAGTTCAGGAGGAGTCCTGCCTGCTGGCTCTTGCGAATCTGCGTCAGCGCGAGCGACCCGCAGGTGTGTAGACCAATGGAGACCCGATCCTGACCGGAAAAGAGCGGATCAATCTCGCGCTGTGGCCCGTCTTCGACGGAGGAGTGGATGAAACACAGCTTTTCCCGCGGCAGGGTCCGGGCCCTTCGCAGCCAGTCCCGGCCTTTCTCCTGCAAAGCGGCATCACGATCGATGCTGTGGAAGGTCCAATCGAAAGTCCTGACACAGAGACGAGCGAGATGTCCCATGCCGCCACCGATGTCGACCGCCTGACGAATCGTTTGGGTTCTCGGTCCGAGCAGGGCGAGGACCCGTTCGATCTCATGGGCCTTCTTGGCATTGAGTCCCTGCGCGTCGGCGGTCGTCAGACGTCGAACGCCTTCATGCCAGGGCAGCGCTGTCAGTTCTCGAAGCGCGAGCACGAGCGAATGCAGCGACCGGGGCGGCTCACCTGGAAGCTCCCCATCATCCAGCCTTCGTTCGCCCTCTTCGTCGAGCGATTCAGCGTAGGGCAGCCAGGATTCGAGATAAGCGGCTCCGGACTCCGGCCAATTCTGGAGGATGGAACGAGACCAGAGCTCGGACCACGGCCTGAGCAGGTCGGTGAGCGCTTCGAGCCGATCTTGATGGTTCATCCTCTTCCACTTCACCCACCACGAACGAGCACTTGAAACAGGCTGCGTATCCCGCGAGACGGAAGAAGTCCATCCTGGTCAGAGGCCATTGGCGTTGACATTGGACGAGTGTCCGTTATAACGGATGCGACCGGGGAGACGGCGGGTTCGCGGCGTTCCAACCCACTCCACGTCTGGCAGCTTGCCGCCGTGCGGTAGCGGCCAGGGCCCCATGCGGCTCGAGCCCGGAGGGCTTCAGTGATTCGGCTGCGAAATCTGGTGAAGACCTTCTCCACCGCGAAGGGAGCGGAGAGGGCGCTCGACGGAGTCTCGCTGGAGATCTCCAAGGGCGAGAGGTTCGGGATCATCGGGCGCAGCGGCGCGGGCAAGACGACGCTCTTGAGGACCATCAACCTGCTCGAACGGCCGGAGCAGGGCTCCGTGGAGATTGATGGGAGTGACCTGACGCGGCTCGACGAACCGGCGCTGGCCCTTGCGAGACGCGACATCGGAATGGTGTTCCAGAACTTCGGGTTGCTCTCGCGGCGGACCGTGGCCGGGAACGTCGCCTTGCCGCTCGAGCTGGCTGGCCACTCGCGCGCGGACATTGTTCCGCGGGTGCGCTCGCTGCTGGCGCGGGTGGGACTGAAGGACAAGGAAGAGGCGTGGCCGTCGCAGCTCAGCGGAGGCCAGAAGCAACGCGTGGGGATCGCGCGGGCGCTCGCCACGTCTCCCAAGCTGCTCTTGTGCGACGAGGCCACCTCGGCGCTCGATCCGGAGACGACGACGCAGATCCTCGAGTTGCTGCGCGAGCTCAACGAGGAGCTGGGGCTGACCATCGTCTTCGTCACGCATGAGGGAGACGTCGTCAGGCGGCTCGCGGACCAGGTCGCGGTCATGGAGGGCGGTCGAATCGTCGAGCAGGGTCGCGTCTTCGACATCTTCACGCGGCCCCTCTCGAAGACCGCGCGGAGCTTCGCCGCGGAGCTGGGTGCCTCGCCCATTCCGGAGGCGCTTCGGTTCGAAGCGAAGAGTCGATCGGGCCTCGGAGCGGCCACGTTGATCACCCTGGCGGTGCCCGACGAGTCCGCGCACGAGGCGCTGGTCAGCGAGCTGGTGCGGCGGTTCGAACTCAACGTCGACGTGGTGGCCGGGCGCATCGAGCATATCCAGGGCCGCAGATGGGGAAGCCTGTCCCTGTTGGCCTCGGGCGAGCCCGAGCGGATGGGCGCGGCGATCCACTTCCTGCGCGAACGTCGCATTGGAGTCGAGGTACTCGGCCATGTCGCCGGCGATGCTTGAGTTGCTGGGGAATTCCCTCCTGGAGACGCTGGTGATGGTGGGCGTGTCCAGCGTGCTCGCGGTCGCCGCCGGGCTGCCACTTGGAGTCGGGCTGTTGCTGACCGCTCCCGGCCACCTCTACGAGCGGCCGTGGCTCCACCGGGTCCTCGCGCTCATCGTGAACGCCACCCGCTCCACGCCGTTCATCATCCTCATGGTCAGCATCATTCCGCTGACACGGCTCCTGGTGGGCACTGCCATTGGCACTCGCGCGGCGATCGTTCCGTTGGCCTTCGCCGCGGCCCCGTTCGTGGCGCGGCTCTTCGAGACGGCGCTCCAGGCAGTGGATCGCGAGCTGATTGACGCGGCCCGCTCCCTGGGGGCGACCCGCTGGCAGATCGTCTGGAAGGTGCTGCTCCACGAAGCGCTGCCTGGCCTGATCGCCGCGGTCACCGTCATGGTCATCAGCCTGATCGGCTCCTCGGCGATGGCCGGTGCGGTGGGCGGCGGCGGGCTGGGAGATCTCGGCATCCGCTATGGGTACCAGCGCTTCCAGCCGTGGGTGATGGCCGCCGTGGTGGTGGTGTTGATGGTGCTGGTCAATGCGGTTCAACTCGCCGGCGATGTCCTCGTGCGCCGGCTCTCGCGAAAGTAGGCTCCGATGCTTCGCGGCTTGTTTCTCCTCGTCCTTTGCGTTTCCGCGGTTGCTTCTGCTCAGCCGCGTGTCTTGAAGGTGGGCGTCACCGCCGGGCCCCATGCACAGATCCTCGAGGTGGTCGCTCGCGTCGCCGCCAAGGAAGGCTTGACGGTGAAGATCATCGAGTTCAGCGACTACGTGCAGCCCAACGAGGCGCTGGCGGCCGGTGAGCTCGACGCCAACAGCTTTCAGCACCAGCCCTACCTTGACCAGCAGAACAAGGACCGCGGCTACCGGATTGTCTCCATCGCGCGCACGGTCACCTTTCCCATCGGTGTCTACTCGCGCAAGCACACCTCGCTGCGGCAACTGCCCAAGGGGGCGCGGGTGGCGCTCCCGAATGATCCCACCAACGGTGGGCGCGTCCTCAAGTTGCTCGAGCGCGAGAAGCTCATCCAGTTGCGCAAGGGGGTGGGGATCGACGCCAGCGTCGTCGATGTCGAAGCCAACCCGAAACAGCTCAAGTTCATCGAACTCGATGCCGCGCAGCTCCCTCGCGCGCTCGACGATGTGGACGCGGCGGCGATCAACACCAACTACGCGCTCGAAGCGGGACTCAGTCCCCTGAAGGACGCGCTGGTGAGAGAGGCCGCTGCCTCTCCGTATGCCAACGTGCTCGCCGTGCGCGACAGCCAGCGCTCCCGTCCCGAGTTCCAGGTCCTGGTCCGGGCGTACCACTCGTCCGAGGTCAAGCGCTTCATCGACGAGACGTTTCGCGGCGCCGTCGTGACGGCCTGGTAGGCCGGGCTTTTCCAAGGGGCCAGGTGGCCCTCGGGCCGGACCGTGGCGAGCCGGCCGAGGGGCTTCAGGATGGTGCGGACCCGGATTCGTTCGTTCAGTCAGAGCCGGGTCCGGGTTAAATCAGGGGCCAGAATGGTTCCCGCCGCATTGATGCTCCTGAACCGGCACCTCCCCCGTGGAATGGCGGCCCTGACTCTTCTCCTCGCCTGGGCCGCCGCCGCCGCACCCATCAAACAGGTCCCCGAAGGAGGACGCGCCATCCCCGTCATTCAGCAGGGGGTCGTGTGCGGCCCGGTGGGAGGAGGGTGGTCGCTGTCGGCGGATGGGCGCTCCATCCGGCCGCCTCCTCCAGGTGCCGAGGGGAGCGCGCGGACGCTCGATCTCAAGGTCGCGGAGGACACGTCTCAGTGCGCGTCGAGCCAGGACCTCGTCACCGTCATCGCCACCGGGCCCTTTCCGATCATCGACGCGGCGGGGACGAGCTTCTTTCCGGACGATGGGCGCATCGAGCTGAAGGGACAGCGCCTCCAGGACGTCGCGGTGGGCTGGTTCGTCCCGGTGAAGAATGAGCAGGAGGGCCCCCGCGAAGGCACGGAGCTCTGCCTCAATCCGTCTTCCGGAGCCAGGCAGTCCGAGTGCACCGTGCCCTTGGCGTCCGGTCTCCCCTCGGATGCGGCACTCTTCTGGATTCCGCCCCATGGCAAGCGCGGTCCCGAGGTGACGACCTACGATGCCAACGGCACCCTCGTGGCGCCCGAGTCCTTCCAGCTCCGGCCCGGCCGCATCATCCTGACCCGGCCGCTCTTCCAGTCCAGTGGCGTGGACCTGTCCAAGGGGCCAGGGCGGGTGATGGTCTCCCATCCCGAGGCGGTCGCCTCCGCGGATTGTGCTCCCGCCCGGTGCGAGCCCGCCGAGGATTTCATCGCCATCCGTAACGTCACGGGGCTGGAGGCCCAGATCACCCTGCGCCTGCGGCTCGTCCCTCGCGTCCTGTTGGCTCGCGGGGACGCCTTCGACGCGACGGTTTCCGCCACGTTGCCCGTGCTGTCCTGCCCCCTGACCGCCGTGGAGGGCACCGTGTTGCGCGATGCCGCGGAACCGGCCCTGGTGGTGCGTCTGGATCCGTCCTGTGGACATGATCCCCAGGGCCTGCTCTGGACGGTCAATGGCGAGCGCGCCATGGTGGGGCGTGTGGTGAAGGTCTCCGAGGGCACCTACGTGCTCCTGCGCACGGGGGGCACTTCGTCCCAGCAGGTCACCATCTCGGCGGCCAGTTCTCCCCTCGAGCGGACCGTGGTCGCCTCGACGACCGCGAAGACCCAGGCGCTGCCCTACCCACGCGTCAGTCTCGAGCTGCCGAACCATGGAGCCCTCGACTTCATCCCCACCAATCGTCCCGCGCTCGTGCAGGTCACCGGCAGCGGAGAGCAGGGGCGCTTCGTGTTGCTCCCCATCGAAGGGGCCTATCGCGTCATCACCCAGGGCAACACCACGCTGGTTCACGGAGACACGACCGCGGGTGGATTCGTGTCGCTGCGCTTCGGCTACCGGGTCTCCTCGCTTCCCGGCGAGCTGTCGACCGCGGACCTCGCGCAGGTCGAGGAGCGCGTCCAGCGGGCGGTGCGAGAAGCCAGCGTCCCCACGAACGTCGACAACCTCATCGAGTTCGTCTGCGCGGACAAGGACGGCGTGGATCACCCCATTGAACCGAGCCGTCCCTACCGCATCAACTACGCCATGCGGCACACCTGCCGGGTCATCGTTCATCGCGAGCGGCTCAACCCCGAGGAGGGAATCCAGGAGATCATCCTCCGGATCGATGTCACGAAGCGTGACGGTTCCTCCCGGGGAGAGAGTCACGTCGAGCAGCGGATGCTGCTGCGGCCCGGAGGAGAGGAGCGCATCATCCCCGTCCAGGGCGGCCTCGGTCAGTTCGATCGGATCCTGGTGCAGGTCGCGCATGTCGCCGACGAGTCCCGTTACGCCTTGAGCGCGACGGACCGGACGGGGCTTCCCTCGGCGCAATGGTCGGCCATCGTCGAGGGAGGCTTCCTGCGGCTCTATGCGACGGGCGCCGTTCCCGCGGGCCTCTACCGTGTGACGCAACCCAGCGGTCAGCTCACGCTCAACTTCGGGGTGCTGTCCCGTCTGGTCCTGCTGAACGAAGAAGGTCAGGAGCGGTTGCTGGGAATCGAGATCGGCCTCATGGGGCTGGGGCTCATTCCCCAGTCGAGCGACATCCACTTCCCGCCCACGTTGGCGCTCGTGGGCGGCGTGGGCCTGCGCGTGCCGATCGGCACGGGAGCGGCGGTGGGTGTCCAGGCGTGGATTGCCCACGAGTTCCGGGGCGACGTCACGCGCAACCTGAAGCCCGGCGAGGACCCGAACACCGACCTGCGGGTCCCCTCCAGCAAGTGGTCCTTCATGTTCGGGCCCAGCATTTCGATCGGCGACATCGGGTTCAATCTGTAGCGCGCCGACGCCAGTGCCTCCAGGAGCGGCCGGGCCTTCACTCGGTGAGCGGGCGCGTGGAACCCACGGGCCTCGCGAGCGGAATCGAGCGGGGAGGGGGCCGCGAGGGAGCCTGGCTGGCGCTGGCGACGCTGCTTCCGGGGAGCATACAGTCCGCGCGCCCCGTCCGTTCACCTCCGAGCCCGAACCAGTCCCCGATGAGTCGAGCCGCTACGTTCCTGCTGCGCGTTGCCCTGATGACGGCGTGCCTGTTGCCCCCCGCATCGGTCCTCGCCGCCGAGGCGCCGCCGCCCGAAGCCCACTCCCTGGCGCACATGCACCACACGGCGTGGACCGAGCGTGACGGCGCGCCGGGCAATGCCTACGGTCTCGCGCAGACGCCGGACGGCATGCTGTGGATCGGCTCGCCGCTCGGCCTGTACCGCTTCGACGGCGTGCGCTTCGAGCTCTACACCGCGCCCGACACGGGCCGCCCACTCACCGACGAAGCCTACCGCCTCTACGTCGGCCGCTCGGGCGAGCTGTGGATCGGCCTGCAACTGGGCGGCATCTGCGTGCTGCGCGAGGGGGTGCTCACGCGCTACGGCCAGGAGGATGGCCTCTCCCCGAGCACCGTGACCGACTTCGCGCAGGACCTGGAGGGCAACGTGTGGGCCTCCACCGCGGGCGGCCTGTACCGCTTCGACGGCCGGCGCTGGCAGGCCGTCGAGGAAGGCGGGCTGAAACAGGACAGCAACGTGCAGACCGTGACGGTGGACTCGCGCGGCACGGTGTGGGCGGCCACCTCGTTCCAGATTTTCGCGCGGCCGCGCGGCGCGGCGCATTTCGCGCCGGTGTCGATGCCGCGCGACGCCGCCGGCGGCGAGCGCAACCTGCTCGGCGGCATCAACGTCTGCGTGGATGGCGCGGGTGAGCCCTGGTTCGCCATCGTGACCGGGGGCCTCATGCCATTGGCCGACCGCCAGCGGTGGTTCGACGGCAAGAGCTTCGGCAGCGCGAGCGCCGAGACGCAGGGCATGTGCCTGTTCGATCGCCAAGGCGGCGTATGGATCGCGCTGGAGGAAGGCCTGGCGCGGCTGCCGTCGGCGAGCGCGCTGGCCGGGGCGCCAGGGGCCGGGCCGTTCGCGGACGTGCAGCGCACCAGCTCCGCCGTGCGTCTGAGCGGGAGCACCGTGAACGTTCTGTTCGAAGACCGAGAAGGCAACGTCTGGGTGCTCACCAACGCTGGCATGGACCGCTTCCGCCGGAACAAGGCGGTGCCCGCGCTGCCCGAAGGTCCCCAGTGGCCCAACGTCGCGCTCGCCTCCGCCGCCGACGGCGGGCTGTGGATCGGTACGAGCCGCCACGGCCTCTTTCTGCGCGACGCCTCGGGACAGGTGCGGGGTCCGCTGGACGGCCCGGCGCCGCACAAGTCGATCCTCGTGCTGCACCGCGACCGCGCGGGCGACCTGTGGATCGGCAAGGTCGGCGAGCTGTGGCGCCTGGCCGGCGGCCAGCCGGAGGGCCGTCTGGAGCGCATCGAGCCGCCCGTCGACATCGGCAATCGCGGCAGCGCCGTGCAGGCCATCGCCGAGGACAGCGAGGGCGGCTTGTGGATGTCCTTCCGCGGCCTGGGCGTGCACCGCTGGAAGGACGGCCAATGGAGCGCCAAGGGCGGCGTGGCCGACCTGCCCAATGACACGGTGGTGAGCATCGAGACGGATCCGGCCGGGCGCGTCTGGCTCGGCTACTTCGGCAACCGGCTCGCCCGTGTGGAGCACGGCCGCGCGCGGATGCTGGGTCCGTCCGAGGGACTACAGGTCGGCAATGTCGCCGCGCTGCGGCCCTGGGGCGAGCGGCTGTGGGTGGGCGGCAACGCGGGCGTGGCACTCCATGCGCAAGGCCGCTTCCACGCCCTGGTGCCCTCCAGTGGCCCCGCCTTGCTCGGCGTGTCCGGCCTCGCGCGGACGGCCGAGGGCGAACTGTGGATCCACGGCGCGGGCGGCGCGGTGCGCGTGCCGCGCGAGGAGGTGGAGGCCTTCGCGCGTGACCCCGCCCATGCCGTGCAGGTGGAGCGCTTCACGGCGGACGACGGGCTGGAGGGCTCGCCCGAACCGCTCGGTCCCATTCCCACCCTCCTGCTGGGCGAGGACGGCCAGTTGTGGCTGCCCACCTCCACCCAGCTCTTTCGCATCGACCCGCGGCGCATCGCGCGCAATCCGTTCGCGCCCAGCGTGCGCATCGGTACGGTGACGGCGGCGGGCACGGACTACGCGGCCAGCGAGGGCCTGCGGCTGCCGGCGCTCACCACCTCCTTCGAGATCGACTACACCGCGTTCAGCCTCACCCTGCCCGAGCGCGTGCGCTTCCGCTACCAGCTCGAGGGCGTGGACCCGGGCTGGCGGGAGGCTGGCAACCGGCGGCGCGCATTCTACACCAACGTGGGGCCGGGCTCGTATCGCTTCCGCGTGACGGCCGCCAACAACGACGGCGTGTGGAACGACACCGGCGCCGTCTTCACCTTCACGGTGCGGCCCGCCTTCCACCAGACCCTGTGGTTCTACGCGCTGTGCGCGCTGGCCGCCGCGGCGCTGCTGTGGGGCATCTATCAGTTGCGGCTGCGCCAGGTGGCCGCGCAGTTGCGCGCGCGGTTGGAGGCGCGCTCGCAGGAGCGTGAGCGCATCGCGCGCGAGCTGCACGACACGCTGCTGCAGGGCACGCAGGGCCTCATCCTCAGCATCCAGGGACTGGCCGCCGAGCTGCCCGAGGCGAACCCCACGCGCGGCAGGATCGAGGCGGTGCTGGACCGCGCCGACCTGGTGGTGGAGGAAGCGCGCGACCGCGTGCGCGACCTGCGCGCCGAATACACCGCCGACCAGGACCTGCCGCGAGCCTTCGCCCTGCTGGGCGAAGAGCTCGCGCGCGAGCGTTCCACGCGCTTCGGCGTGCTCGTCAAAGGCACGCCGCGCGACATGCCGGATACCGTGCGCGACGAGGCCTACCGCATCGGCCGCGAGGCGATTCTCAATGCCTTCGCGCATGCACGGGCCCAGGCCATCGAGGTGGAGTTCGTCTACGAGACAGGCGCCTTCCTGCTGCGTGTGCGCGACGACGGCACGGGCATCGACGGGGAGGTGTTGGCGCAGGGCTCGCGGCCCGGGCACTGGGGCCTCGTGGGCATGCACGAGCGCGCGCAGCGCCTGGGCGGGCAGCTGGAGCTGTGGAGCCGCGCGGGCGCGGGCACCGAGGTGCAGCTGCGCCTGCCGGCGGTGATTGCCTACGCGGCGGTGGCGAGGCGCAAGCCTGGGTAGTGGCGCTTCCGCCGCCCGCCTCCAGCACGCTGAAGGGGTGGCGGATTCGGTGCTCGCCTTATCTCAGTGGCAGAGACACATAGGAGGGGCTGTTCGCGGTCGAGGAGAACCTCACCGTGGAGAAGTCCGGCGCCTTGTCCGCGTAGAGCGCATCGACGGTGTCGATGACGAGCGAGAGGCGATGGCCGCTGGGAATGTCATAGGCCGTCGCCGGGAAGTCCACGTCCACGGCATGGGGCTGGCCGGCAATGGCGCCTCGGAGCGTGACCGCGACGTGCGTGACGAGGCTCCCCGAGCCGCCCCAGTCCGAGTCGTAGAGGTAGGCGATGACCGTTGTCTGCCCGGAGTTGCCCGGAGTGACGGTCAGGCTCAGGTGCGGGGCCCCGCGCACGCGTCGCGGGCTCGTGAACCATTCCGACTGCCAGACGGCCGCCTTCGTCCGGTTCACCCCCGGAATCCACGCCGTGGGCGGTTCACCCGTGATGGCCTCCACCCCGTTGGTCAGCAGCGCCACGCCTCCGCTGGCGACGGTGTCATCACCCGCGAGAATCGTCTTGCTCCAGCCCGGCTGCGAGCCCGTCAGGAGGTCTCCCTCATTGCTCCACCCGTACACATCACTCAGGTTGTAGCGCGTGGTGCTCGTCGAGACGGCGCTCCACGACGGGTACGACTCATAGGTGCTCTGGCCCCGGAGCTGGAGCTGCACCGGGTTCTCCGAGGAGATGCCCGTGTCCACGCCGCGCAGGTACTGGTCGAACCAACGGCGCGTGCTCGTCCAGGCGTCATTGGGAATGCCGAAGATGCCGGTCAGCTCGGCGATGGCATGGTCACCCGGGCGGAGTTCGAGCCGCTTCGGCCCCGCCAGCCGGGTGAAGAAGCTGGTGAGCTGGTTCGGCCCGAAGAAGCTGTCGCCGTAGGCGTTGGCCATGAGGATGGCGGGACGGTTCGCGTTGATGCGCTCCAGGTACGTCGCGGCGCTGCGCACCTGGGCGTAGGCGATGACGCTGTCCAGGTTCTGGTTGGCGAGGAAGTCCGAGAGGGCCTGCCGCAGCTCCGCCGAGGGCTGCCCGGTCAATTCCGCCGAGAGCCACAGCAGCCCGGCGCTCTGCAGATGGCGCGTCTGGTTCGCGAACAACGAGTACGTCAGATCCGTCCAACCGCTCATCGCGGCCACGGCGCGGATACGCGAGTCGAAGGCCGAGCCGATCAACGCCATGCCCGCGCCATAAGAGACGCCCGCCGCGCCGATGTGGGCCGGATCCGTGGGAGTATGAGCAAGCGTCCAATTGATGACTTCGCTCAGGTCGCCAATGTCCTTGGGGCCAGCCGTGTCGATGCCACCCCCCGATGAGTAGAAGCCTCGCGGGGTGTACGAGACCACGACGTACCCGGCCTCGGCGAACTGCTGCGCCTGCACGTAGTACTCCAAGGTGGGCAGTGCCCAGCTGGTGATGAAGATGATGGCCGGGTACTGCCCCGGAGCATCGGGCGTGAAGACGTTGCCCTTCAAGGTCACTCCATCACGCACGGTGATGTCGATGACGCGGAAGGACGAAGATGCGGACGCGGGACCGGCGATAACGCACAGAGACAAAACCACGGACACGGCGATTGCTCGCAACCAGGACAAGGCACACCTCCGGTAGAGGGGGACTGGGCACTGCACTCACGAATGAGTTCGACGCTGCTGCCGACCCGGGTCTTGGCCCCGGCGGCCTGTGCCGAGGGGGTTCGACGCGGCCTGCTGGTGGATGCTGCCTCGCGGCAAAAGATTACCTGGCCGTCGCGTCCCCCCTGTCCCTCATCGCCGCCGGTGCGTCGGTCACGGTGGCTGCGCCCTGCGCTCGAGAGCCACCTGCTCGCCTGAAACCTACGAGCACGTAAGTTACGAAAGCGTAATTAGATTGTCAAACCGGATGCTCCAGACAGGCGCGGATGACCGCGAATCCGTTGCGGATGGGTGGCCCTTGAGCGCCCGCTGGCGGCACGCGTGGGGCCAAATCTACTTCTGCGTAGGTTGCCGAGAGTGCCCTCGAGCCATTCCTCATGGCCGAGCCACACGACGCACCGCGAAATGCGGCGCGGGGGTGGAGTCGGGTGTACTAGGGTGTTGTCCATGGCCAGCCGCGCTCAACGCCTTCCCGCCTCTGCCCGACGAGCCCAGCTCATCGATGTCGGACGCTCTGTCTTCGCCCGACGCGGATACGAGGGGGCTTCCGTCGAGGAAATCGCCGAGATGGCGAAGGTGTCCAAGCCCGTCATCTACGAGCATTTCGGCGGCAAGGAGGGCCTGTACGCCGTCATCGTGGACCGCGAGATGGAGTACGTGGTCCGGCGCATCTCCGAGGCCATCGCGCAGGGCAGTGCCCGCGAACGCGTCGAACAGGGAACCCTCGCGTTCCTGACGTATGTGAAGGATCACCCCGACGGCTTCGCCGTCCTCGCGCACGACACACCCATCACCTCTGCTCGCGGTGGGATGTCGTCACTGCTCAACGAGTTGGCCGAGCGCGTCGGCCATATCTTCCTCACCTCGTTCAAGGCTGCGGGCTACGAGCCCAAGGTGGCGCCGATCTACGCACACGCCCTGGTCGGCATGGTCACCTTCGTCGGCCAGTGGTGGAGGGGCGTGCGCAAGCCGCCCGTCGAGGAGGTGGCCGCGCACATCTCGACCCTCGTCTGGAAGGGTCTGCGCCACCTTCCCAAACGTCCGGAGATCGTCTCGAAGCAGCGGAAATGACGCCCGGTCCAATGACAAGCGGACATTGGGATTGGGCATCATGAGTCGCCAGCGGGCGCGGTGTCGAGGATGCGGGCATTTCCACCGGGCGTGAGGTTCCGCTGCGAATTTGCCATCAGCCATCAATCATGGCAATAATCGAGGACACCACTGAAAGCAGGAATATCGCTAAATGACGTTCTCTCGCCTTGGTGTGTCCCTGGCACTCGCCTCATCCCTGGCCGTTCTGACTCCCTTCTCCGCCCAGGCCGAGTTCTGGGAACTGACAGGGGAGCGCGGCTCGCACGATCCCTCCCTGATCAACGAGGGCAGCACCTGGTACGAGTTCCATACGGGACAGGGCATCCAGGTCAAGCGCTCGGACAACGGAACCCGGTGGTACACGGTTCCTCAAATCTTCCTGAATCCGCCCTCCTGGTGGAGCGGCTATGTCCCCAACCAGACGCGCAATGACGTCTGGGCACCCGACGTGCATCTCTACAATGGACGGGTGTGGCTGTACTATTCCATCTCCAGCTTTGGCTCCAACACCTCGGCCATTGGCCTCGTTTCCGCCACCAGCGTGGGCGCGGGGAGCTGGCGGGACGACGGGCTGGTCATCCGGACCACCAGCGCCAACAACTACAACGCCATCGATCCGAACCTGGTGGTTGACGCCTCGGGCAATCCCTGGCTCGCCTTTGGCTCCTTCTGGAGCGGCATCAAGTTGACGCGGCTCGACAAGAACACCATGAAGCCCACCGGCTCGCTCTATTCCATTGCCTCCCGCGCCAATGGAATCGAAGGCCCCAGCATCACCTACCGCAACGGCTACTACTACCTGTTCGCCTCCATCGACGCCTGCTGCCGGGGGGTCGACAGCACGTACAAGATCGTCTACGGGCGCTCCACCAGCATCACCGGTCCCTACCTGGACAAGAATGGAGTGAACATGATGAATGGGGGCGGAACGGTGCTCGATGCCGGCAACACGGTCTGGAAGGGGCCGGGCGGACAGGACATCTACAACAACAACGTCATCGCCCGGCACGCCTACGATGCCACCGACAACGGCGCACCCACGCTGCTCATCAATGATCTGCGCTGGGACTCCTCGGGCTGGCCTCAATACTGAGACCTGCCCGGAGACGGGGCGAGCCGTGGGCCAGCCCCGTTCCAAGGATGCCCTGGCGGGCCCTTTGACCCGCCAGGGAGAACGCATCAGAACAGGTACGTTTGCACGCCCGCGCTGGCGAAGCCGACGATGTCCGCACGGCCATCGCCGCTGACATCCGCGACGGTGCGCGGGTGCTGCTCCACGCGCCAACCTCCGGCGTTGTAGCCGAAGGCCCCCAGCACGAACTGGGCCGGGGCGAAGCCGGTGCCGGTGGACAGCGAGACATAGACGCCCCCCTGACCGAAGCCGATGATGTCCGCACGGCGGTCACCATTGACATCCGCCAGGGTGCGCGGGTGCTGCTCCACGCGCCAACCTCCGGCGTCGTAACCGAAGTCCGCCAGCACGAACTGGGGCGGGGCGAAGCCGGTGCCGGTGGACAGCGAGACAGAGACGCCTCCCTGACCGAAGCCGACGATGTCCGCACGGCCATCGCCATTGACGTCCGCGACGGCGCGCGGGTGCTGCTCTACGCGCCAACCTCCAGCGTCGTAGCCAAAGGCCGCCAGCACGAACTGGGCCGGGGCGAAGCCGGTGCCGGTGGACAGTGAGACATAGACGCCCCCCTGACCGAAGCCGACGATGTCCGCACGGCGATCACCATTGACGTCCGCCAGGATGCGCGGGTGCAGCTCCACGCGCCAACCTCCGGTGTCGTAGCCGAAGTCCGCCAGCCAGAATTGGGCCGGGGCGAAGCCGGTGCCGGTGGACAGCGAGACAGAGACGCCCCCCTGACCGAAGCCGACGATGTCCGCACGGCCATCGCCGCTGACATCCGCGACGGTGCGCGGGTGCTGCTCCACGCGCCAACCTCCGGCGTCGTAGCCGAAGGCCGCCAGTACGAACTGGGCCGGGGCGAAGCCGGTGCCGGTGGACAGAGCGGTGTACACGCCCCCCTGACCGAAGCCGACGATGTCCGCACGGCCATCGCCGTTGACGTCCGCGACGGCGCGCGGGTGCTGCTCCACGCGCCACCCTCCGGCGTTGTAGCCGAAGTCCCGGAGCCATAGGGCGCCACCATAGAACTGGACGACGCCCGCGATGTCGGTCGCACTCAGCTTCCCGCTCCCGTTCCAGTTCGGATTGCAATAGTTCATCACCGACTGGAGGTCCCAGGCGCCAATCATCAGGTTGCCGTTGGAGCCCTGCGCGGGCTCTGTGCAGTTGGACGGCCGGTCCGGACGGTTGTGCTCGTGGGCGAAGCCGAGCGCATGGCCGAACTCGTGCACCGCGATGGCCCGGATGCAGAACTCCCGTGTGGACTGGCAGCTCGTGCTCCAGTTCGCGAAGGTGAAGTTGAGTTCCATGCCGTTGACGAAGCCGTCCAGCCGGCTGCCGAGTTGCTTCACGTGGGGCCCCGTGTCCGCGATGCGGATGCGGATGCCGCGTGAGGCCGAGGTGCACTGGCCCCAGCCGACGAACTCGACCGACGAGGCACTTCCCCACGTGCCCCTGGCCGCATCCTGCACCCAGGCCCGCGCGGTGGCGTCCGCCGCCGTCGGGTTCTCCCAGCAAACGCTGATGCTTGGAGAGCCCCAGATCGAGGTGGTGTCTACATAGAGTTCACTCTCATCGGTCGCACGGGGCTGCTGCTGCTCGACTCGCGCCAGGGTTTCCTCGCTGGCACCACATGCCGCGGTGAGGAGGGATCCCGACAACGCAAGGAGGAATGGCAGGACTGTAGAAGAGGTTATTCTCTGCAAAAGATTCTCGCTGTTCAGGGGCGGGACGGTCCGGCCCCGGCGGCAATAAAACAGAAGTCCTCGCGAGCGGGGTGATCTCATTTCGCGGGCGCGCCACCTGCCTTGCCACCCTGGCATCTGGAATTCTCAGCATTCAAGAGCGGCTCGGATGGCCCCCGGCTCCAGCGCAAGGCGCGCGCCCGTCGGACCTGGGCTCGCTTCAATGGCTCGTCATTCTCAATCATATTCCACCGCGAGGAGAGGGCGCGCGGCTGCGCGGACCGGGATCCGAAAAGCTTTTGGTCATCGAAGGAAATCGGGTGAAATCCACGTGTGATCTCCTCGCGCTCATCCCTCCTGCTCCCGCTGTTGCTCCTCTGCTCCGTGCTGGCCTCCGCCTGCGGCGGCGATGGGTCCGAAGGGGCTCCACTGCCCGGTGTCGGTGACGCGGGCGTGGGCCCCACGGAGGACGCGGGAGACTCCGGCGACGCGGGAGATTCCGGCGACGCGGGCGGCCTGGGGGACGCGGGGATTCCGGATGCCGGCCCGGTGGTGCGTCCCTCCGAGGCCCTGTTCGCCGGCACGAGCATCCCCCTCTTCGAGCTGACCCTGTCGCAGGCGTCCATCGACGCCCTCAACGCGGCTCCGGACACCTACGTGAAGGGCGACCTGCGCTTCGAGCTCGACGGGCAGATCCTCGAGCTGCCGCGGATCGGCGTGCGCCTCAAGGGGCAGCTGGGCTCCGCGCGCAATCTCAATCAGAAGGCGGCCTTCCTGCTCAAGTTCGACAAGTTCCAGAACAAGCAGACGCTGCTCGGCCTGAAGAAGCTCGCCCTCAACAACATGGTGCAGGACCCGAGCATGATCCACGAGCGGCTCGGCTACACCCTGTTCCGCGAGATGAACGTCCCGGCTCCGCGCTCGGCCTACGCCGTGGTGTACCTCAACGGCTCGATGTATGGCCTCTACTCCACCGTCGAGTCGACGGACAACTCCGACTTCCTCGAGCACTGGTTCGGCAGCGATGACGGCAACCTGTACGAGGGCCAGTACGGCAGCGACCTCAACGTCGGCCAGGAGAACACCTTCGACCAGGACAAGGGGGAGGACGTCGGGTTCGCCGACCTGACCCAGCTCGCGCAGGCGCTCGATCAGATGACCAACCCGGCCACGTTCCTCGAGGATGTCTCCCGGGTCATCGACATCGACACCTACGTGCGCTTCGCCGCCACCGAGTTGTTCCTCGGCCACTGGGATGGCTACGCGGCCTACAAGAACAACTTCTATCTCTACCGCCGCCCGTCGGATCTGCGGTGGGTCTTCATCCCCTGGGGCATCGATCAGACCTTCGTCCAGTACACGGATCCCTGGTTGGCCAACGGCCGGGTGCAACAGAAGTGCGTCGCGTCCACGCCCTGCAAGGTGAAGCTGGCGCAGGCCTACACGCAGGTGCTCGAGAGCTCCCTCCGCCTGGATCTGCGGAGCCAGGCCCTGGATCTGGGCTCGCTCATCTGGCCCGCGGTGTACGCGGATCCGCGCAAGGAGGTGAGCGTGGGGACCGTCTACACCAAGATGTCCGAGACGCTCGACTTCCTGGACAAGCGCCCGGCCGACATCCAGTCGCGCGTCGGGTGCGTGGACCCGGCCGCGTGCCCGCGCTGCACCCTCCGGCCCGCGCCCAAGGGCGGCAAGCTGGCCTTCTGCACCCAGGCGCTGAGCGTCCCGGACGCCGAGGCGGACTGCGTCACCCAGGGCGGGCACCTGGTCTCCATCCACGATCAGGCCACCCAGGACGCCGTGTTCGCCGGGGCGCGCGCCCTCTCCACCGGCCCGTGGTGGCTGGGGCTGACGGACCGCACCGTGGAGGGGGACTTCACCTGGCTCGATGGGTCGCCCCGCGACTACACCGCCTGGGCCTCGAGCGAGCCGAACAACTACGGTGGGAGCGAGGACTGCACGCAGATGTACGGCGCGAACGGCGCCTGGAACGACATCTCCTGTGGCGACAAGTCCAACTTCATCTGCGCCCTGCCCTGAGCGGGTCAGGGCGGCAGGGGCGTCATCTGGGCTCCAGGAAGGATTGGCGTCCGGCCGCGGTCCTCGTGCTCGGACCCGAAACAAGAGGCCGAAGCGGAGCGACTCACTCCGCCCACAGCAGGCGCAACGGCAGCTCCAGTGAGCTGAAGGGTTCGGCACGAACGGTCTCCGAGCCCGAGTGCAGCGCACGCAACGAGTAGCGCCGGCCATCGAGCTCGAGCTCCTCCAGGGTGCGCACCTCGGGGTCCACCAGCCACACGTGGCGGATGCCCTCGCGGGCGTAGAGGGGCAGGAGCTGGGCGCGCTCCTCGGGGTGGGTGAGCACCTCGCAGACCCAGTCAGGGGCGAGCGCGATGCCGGAGGTGCCCCGGGGCAGGCGGGGCAGGTGCTCTCGCCGCCAGCCCATCAGGTCCGGGGCGAGGAGACTCTGGCCGAGGTGGATTTCCAACCCGGAGAGCAGGAGCCAGGAGCCGGGGATGCCGCGGCCGGCACCGTAGGTGGAGATGAGCTCCGCGCCGAGCTGGGTGGTGGCATAGGCGTGGAGCGCGGCGGCGCGGGGGTTCACGGGGCGCACGGCCCTCGGGAGGGCCCCCGGCCGGCGGGAGGGATAGGCCTCGAGATGGGCGGTGACAGGGCTTCCGAGCAGGGCGGTCATGGGGCGCCACCATGCCCGGGGGGTCTGACATGGCCCCCCCCAGGCTACGACCGTCGCTCCACGAGCCGGGCGAGCTGCTCCGTGACGGTGCCCCACCCATCGTGGAAGCCCATTTTCTCATGCATGTTTCGATCGGCGTTGCTCTTGTGCATCACGTGGGCGGTGTAGTCGGTGCCCAGCGGATGCTCCCTCAGGGTGATGATCGCGGTCATGAAGGGCTCCTCCGCGGGCCTCCATCCGCCCACCAGGGAGTTCGTGAAGACGAGCCGTTCGAGTTCGTCGATGGCGAGATAGCAACCCCGCAGGTGCGGCATGAAGTCACCACCGTTCTCGCTGAGCAGGGTGACGAGTGAACCGCCGGGACGCAGTTCCATCTCCTGGACCCTGCATCGGGCGGGCGCGGGGACCCACCACTGCTCGAAGCTCGCGCGGTCCGTCCAGGCGCGCCAGATGGCCGACCGGGGCGCCTTGATGACTCGCGAGACGGTCAGGTCGAGTTCTGGATTCAGAGAGGGGCTCATTCCGATTCTTCCTTTTCCTGGAGGGTGGTGACAAACAACTCGAGCCGGTCGGTACGGCCTTCCCAGAGGGCGCGCTGTTCGGCCAGCCAGGCCTCGACATCGGCGAATGGCTTCTTTTGAAGGGCGCATGTCCGCACGCGACCTTCCTTGCGCGTCTGGATCCATCCGCTCTCCTCGAGCAGATGGATGTGTTTCATGAAGGAGGGCAAAGCCATGTCGAAAGGCTTCGCCAGTTCGCTGATGCTCGCGGGGCCCTTGCCCAACCGCCCCAACACCGCGCGGCGAGTGGGATCCGCCAGCGCCTGAAAGATACCGTTCAGCTGCTCCGGATACTGTTCCATGAAGCTAAGTATCATGGTGGGAAAACTTAGCGCAAGGGCTAAGTAATCCTCAGCTGCCCCTCCTGCTCGCGGACCGGGTGGCGGCGGCCCGCACCACGGGTCCGAGGTGCTCACCGGCATCTTCATCCAGGGTACGCTGCTCGGGCACTTGGAGCGCGAAAAGGTCAGCGGACAGCGGGCCCATGGACTTCCGTCATGAGAGCCGCGATGACTGACCAGTGGAGGAGGGAGTTTTATGAGTGAAGCGAGTGTTGTTGCGGTGCCGGGTCTGACCAAGCGTGACTGGATCGCCGTGCAGGTGCTTTCCGCGGCCATCAGCCGCGGAGATCCGCTGGAGGACACCGAGAAGATGGTTCGGTGGGCGTACCGCGTGGCCGCCGCAATGATCAGGACTCAAGAGAAGATCGACAGGGCGGAGGCAGCGCCGCTGCATGCGAGTGCCGATACACCCGAGGGACAGGCGGAGTTGGACCAGGCCAAACGGACACGGGAGGACCTCCTGGGCGATTGATGGCTTTGGTCGTTGGCGAGCAGTGGTTGGGGCAAAAGGGGCCCTTCCGCCCCCCGGACGAGCGGTAGGTCTCGAGGGACGTGGCGGTTGACCCTTTTGCCCCACTCAGTCGCTTCGGCACCAGCGCGCGCCGGGCCTCGCGTGCAACGCGTCTCGGGCTCGTGCATCCACTGAAGAGGCGGGAGCGAGCCGCGAACAGGGGCCTGCTCCTGCACGGTGATCCCGCCGATATCGGGGCCCACCTCGAGGCTTCGAGATACCTCCGCGATAGGGAGCAAACATGAGCACTCTGGTCGTTGTCGCCACCATCACCGCCACGGCTGGGCAGCAGGACCTCGTGCGGTCCGCCTTGGAGAGAGTCGTGCCACCGAGCCGCGCGGAGGCTGGGTGCCTGCGCTATGAACTCCACCGCGACAATTCGGACACGGCACGCTTCGTGATGCTGGAGGAATGGCACGGCGCCGAGGCCTTGCGGCAGCACGAAGCGACACCGCACTTCCAGGCGCTCATCGCGGCGATTGGCGGGCAGGCTCAAGTGCACGTCGCGAAGCTGACGAAGCTCGCCTGAACCCACCCCTCCTCTACGTCCGCGTCCCCGCGCTCAGACCCGGGTGCCCAGATAGGCGTTCTGCACCTTCGGATTGGACAGGAGCGCTTCGGCCGAGTCCTCCATGACGAGCCGGCCCACCTCCATCACGTAGCCCCGGTGGGCCAGCTTCAGGGCCGCGCGGGCGTTCTGCTCGACCAGGACGATGGTGACGCCCGTCGTCTGGTTGATCTCCCGAAGGGTCTGGAAGATCGCCTTCACCAGCAGCGGCGCGAGCCCCAGCGAGGGCTCGTCCAGCAGGAGGATGCGCGGGTTGGCCATGAGCGCCCGCCCGATGGCGAGCATCTGCTGCTCGCCCCCCGAGAGCGTCCCCGCCAGTTGCGTGCCTCGCTTCTCCAGGACCGGGAAGAGCCGGTGGATCCACGCCAGCGTCTCGGCGATCCCCGGCTTGTCCGTCCGGGTGAAGGCACCGAGCATCAGGTTCTCGCGGACGGTGAGGGTGGCGAAGATGCGCCGCCCCTCCGGGGCCTGGGCGATGCCTCTCTTCACCAGCTCGTGCGCCGGGAGGGCGTGGATGGGCTTTCCCTCGAACAGGATCTCCCCCGCCGAGGGGCGGATCAGACCACTGATGGCCCGCAGGGTGGTGGTCTTCCCCGCGCCATTGGCGCCGAGCAGGGTGACGATCTCCCCCCGCCGCACCGTGAGCCCGATGCCGTGGAGCGCCTCCACGTTCCCGTACTTCACCCTCAAGTCCTTCAGCTCCAGGAGCGGTTCGGCCATCGCTAGACCTCCTCCGTTCCCAGGTAGGCTTCGATCACCTTCGGATCCTTCCGGACGGCCGCGGGAGGCCCCTCGGCGATCTTCTCGCCATACTCCAACACCACGAGGTGCTCGCAGGCTCGCATGACCAGGCTCATGTCGTGCTCGATGAGCAGGAGGGTGATTCCCCGCTGCTGGATCTTCCGGATCAGCTCGACGAGCTGGTCCGTCTCCTGCTCGTTCATGCCGCCCGCGGGCTCGTCGAGGATGAGCAGCTTGGGCTCGGTCGCCAGCGCCCGGGCGATCTCCAGGCGGCGCTGGTCCCCGTAGGACAGGTTCTTCGCCTGCTCCATCGCCCGGCCGTGCAGCCCCACGAAGGCGAGTTCCTCCATCGTCCGGGCCACCGCCTCGCGCTCCTCGCGGACCTGTCCGGGCAGACGCAACAAGGCCGACAGGAGCCCGGCGTGGGTGCGGCAATGGCGTCCGGCGAGCACGTTCTCCACGGCGGAGAGCTGCTGGAAGAGGCGGATGTTCTGGAAGGTCCGGGCCACTCCCAGCGACACGATCTGATGGGGCCTCAACCCCACCAGGGAGCGCTCCTTGAACCGGACCGTTCCGCGATCCACGCGGTAGTTGCCCGTGATGAGGTTGAAGGTCGTGGTCTTCCCCGCGCCGTTCGGGCCGATGAGCCCCACCACGGAGCCCTCGGCGACCTCGAAGGAGACGTCGCGCACGGCGGTCAGTCCACCGAAGGCCTTGGTGATCCCCCGGACCTCGAGAAGGGCGCTCATGGTGCGGCCTTGGCCCGTTGGAGGTCGGACTTCTTGAAGCGCACGGTCCGCAAGGGCAACAGCCCCTGCGTGCGGAACACCATCAACACCATCATCACCAGGCCAAAGACGAGCATTCGCGCCGAGGCGAAGCCGCGAAAGAGCTCCGGCAGTCCCACCACCAGGAAGGCACCGAGGAGCACCCCGGGAATGGAGCCGGAGCCGCCGAGGATGACGATCAGGAAGAGGAGGACGGACTCCCAGAAGCTGAACGACTCCGGGGAGATGATCGTCATCTTCGCGGCGTAGAGGTTGCCAGTCATTCCCGCCCAGGCCGCCCCCAGGGCGAAGGCCAGGAGCCTGTAGCGGCCCGTGTTCACGCCACTGCCCTCGGCGGCCACCGGATCCTCCCGGAGGTAGTTCAGTGCCCGCCCGAACCGCGACTGCTCCAGCCGGTGGAAGAGGAAGACCGTGAGCGCCACGAAGGCCCAGATGAGATAGAAGAACTCATGCGGGCGGCGGATCTTCAGGCCGAAGAGGGTAGGGCGCGCGATGCCGAAGAGCCCGTTCGACCCGCCCGTCAGGCCGAACACATCGTTCACCAGGGCGATGCGCACGATCTCTCCCAGCCCGATCGTCACGATGAGCAGGTAGTCCCCCCGCAGGTGGATGACGGGGCGGGCCACCAGCGCCGCGAAGAGCGCCGCCACCAGTCCGCTCACCGGCAGGGCCCACAGCGTGGGCAGGCCCAGCCGGGTGTTGAGGATCGCCGTGGTGTACGCGCCCACGGCGTAGAAGGCGGCATGGCCCATGTTGAAGAGCCCGGCGTCGCCCAGGATGATGTTCAGGCTCAAGGCCAGCAGGGCGTAGAGGCCCACGCTGTTGAGCACGTCCACCCAGTACGCGTCCAGGACGAGCGGGGCCCCGAAGAGCACCAGGGTGAGGACCGCGTAGGACACGAGCAGGCCGCGGCTCATACCTTGTCCGCCACCCGCTCGCCCAGCAGCCCCGTGGGACGAACGATCAGGATGAAGATGAGCACGAGGAAGGAGAGCGCGTCCTTCCACGCGAGGGAGAGGTAGGCCGCGCCCAGGGCCTCGATGACGCCCAGCAGCAGGCCACCCACCATCGCACCGGGGATGTTGCCAATCCCTCCGAGGATGGCCGCGGTGAACGCCTTCATCCCGTAGAGCCAGCCCATCGTGAAGCTGACCTGCCCGTAGTAGAGGCCAACGAGCAGCCCGGCGGCGCCGCCCAGGGCGGGACCGATCAGGAACACGAGGAGGATGACCCGGTTCACGTCGATGCCCATGAGGCGGGCGGCTCCCTGGTCGATCGCCGCCGCCCGGATCGCGGTGCCAATCTTCGTCTTCTGCACGAAGAGGTAGAGGACCGCCATCATGACGACCGAGGCCAGCACGACGACGATCCGCATGAGGGGCACCTCGAGCCCGAGCACGTTCAC
Organism: Cystobacter fuscus DSM 2262; assembly: GCF_000335475.2. Taxonomy (NCBI): domain Bacteria; kingdom Pseudomonadati; phylum Myxococcota; class Myxococcia; order Myxococcales; family Archangiaceae; genus Cystobacter; species Cystobacter fuscus. The sequence continues at coordinate 140,656 of NZ_ANAH02000066.1, forward strand.
CGTCGCTTGCGGAAGCAGATCCTCCGGGTAGACGTGGACGCGGGCGCCGTAGAGGAGCATGAGCGCGTTCTGCAGGAAGATGGACGCGCCGAGCGCCGACACCACGGCCGACAGCCGGGGCGAGTCCCGGAGGGGCCGGTACACCGCGCGCTCGAGCACGGCGCCGATGAGCGCGACGAGCCCCATGACCATCACGGCCAGGAGGACCAGCCCCGCCACCAACCCCAGCCGGTCCTGGAGGAAGAAGGAGGTGAGGAGGGTCATCCCGAGGTAGGCGCCGTACGTGAAGAGGTCGCCGTGGGCGAAGTTGATGAGCTTCATCACCCCGTAGACCATGGTGTAGCCGAGGGCGATGAGCGCGTAGATGCCCCCGACGGCCAGTCCGTTGGTGAGCTGCTGGAAGAAGTGCTCCATGTGGGTTGGCGCCGGGTGGCGTGCCTACTTGCGCAGCACGAAGTCGCCCGTCTTCTCGACCTTGTACACGCGGTACAGCTCACCGAGCCGGTCCCCCTTCGCGTTGAAGGAGATCTTCCCCGTGAGGCCCGGGAAGTCCTTGAGGCGGGTGGTGAGGTACTCGCGCAGCTTGTCCGCGTCCGTCGACTTCGTCTCCGCGATGGCCTTCGTCACCACGCGGAAGCCGTCACCCGCCAGCACGCCGTAGATGGAGCCCGGCGTCTCGTTGTACTTCTTCGTGTAGCTCGTCAGGTAGGCCTTGGCCTCGGGCGTGTCGAGATCCTTGGGCACCGGGGGCGAGAGGAACTGGAAACCCTCCGCCGCGTCCTTGCCGGCGATCTTCACGAGGTCCGGGTTGTTGATGGCGTCCCCGCCGAGCAAGGGCACGTTCCACCCCATCCGCTTCTTCTGCTTCAGCAGCAGGCCCGCCTCCGGGTAGTAGCCGGTGAAGAAGACCACGTCCGGACCGGCCGCCTTGAGCTGGGTGAGAATGGTGGAGTAGTCCTGCTCCTTGGGCGTGAGGGCGTCGAAGAAGACGACGTTGATCTTCTTCGCCTTGAGGATCCCCCGGATCTCATCGGCCAGGCCCTTGGAATACGCCGAGTTGTCGTGCAGCAGCGCCACCTTGGCCGCCTTCATCGTCTCGAGCGTCGCCGCGGCCACCCGGCCCTGCTCGTCATCGCGCGGGCAGGTGCGGAAGAAGTACTTGAGGCCCTTCTCGGTGAGCCGGACGCTCGTGGAGCCGTTGGCCACCTGGATGATGCTCGCCTCGTCGAAGATGTTCTGGGTCGCCTCGGTCACCGCCGAGCCGTAGGTGCCGACCACCGCCACCACTCCCTGGGTGCTCAGGCGCTGCGCCGCGAGCGAAGCGGTGCGCGGATCTCCGCCGTCATCCCCGATGATGACCTCGACCTGCTTGCCCAGCAGCCCGCCCTTGGCGTTCAGCTCGGAGGCGAGCAGCTCGACGTTCTTCTTCATCTCCTGGCCTTCGCTCGCCCAGGAACCGGTCATGGGCGCCAGGAGGCCGATCTTGATCGTATCCGCCGCACGGGCTGAGCCGAAGCTCAGGAGGCACAGTGCCAGGGCGAGACCCATCGCTCTCTTCATGAGGTTCTCCTCGGGGGTTCAGGAAACGGTCATTTCCATATCAGCGCGCGGCGGTGGGCAAGAGCAGATTCTCGCCAGGACTCAGTCGGCACGCGGGGCGGGGCGGGCCTCCGGCCCCGTCGTACCCGATGCGGCGAACACCGTCTCCAGGAAGGCGCCGAGTACGGGGTTGTCGTTGGTGCGGTTCCACGCGAGGAAGAGCTCGACGGGCTTCGCCGACTCCATCTCCACGGCCTTGAAGACGACCCCTTCGAAGTTGAGGGCCGCCGCGGCCTCCGGCACGAGCGCCAGGCCCATTTCCGCGCGCACCAGCGCCAGGATGGAATGGATCTGACTCATGTTCTGCACGTACCGGGGTGCCACGCCCGCCCTGCCGAACACCGACAGCACGAGGTTGTGGAGGTACTGCGCCTCGTACGGCGAGTACATGATGAAGGGCTGGCGCTCGAAGTCCCCCAGGGTCACGAACGGCTGCTCGGCGAGCCGATGGGGGCGCGGGATCGCGGCGATGAGGGGCTCGCGCAGCACGCAGCGCGACGCGAAGTCCGGGTGCTCCACCGGCACGCGCACCAGGCCGACGTCGAGCTGCTTGGACATCAGGGCATCCACCTGCGCGCTCGTCACCAACTCCTTGAGGATCAGGTCCACGCCGGGCAGGCGCGAGCGCATGGCGGAGATGAGGCCCGGCAGGTAGTTGTAGCCCGAGGCCGCGGTGAAGCCCAGGGTGAGGGTGCCCGCGTCCCCACTCGCCACACGCCGCGCGCTGAACGCGGCGCTCTCGGCCAGGCTCAGCAGCCGGCGTGCTTCCGGAAGGAAGGCGCGGCCCGCGGGCGTCAGCTTGACGGTGCGGCTCGTGCGCTCGAAGAGCTGCGTCCGCAGGTTGTGCTCCAGCAACTGCACCTGCCGGCTCAGCGGCGGCTGGGTCATGCTCAGCCGTGTGGCCGCGCGCCCGAAGTGCAGCTCCTCGGCGACGGCCACGAAGCAACGGAGTTGGCTGAACTCGAACATTGATGCATCCCCAGCATGGATGGAGCCCGTGCGAAGTCTATCTGGCATTCATCCGGCCGCGCGCCGAGCCGCCGGGTGACGCGTGGGATTGAACGATGACGCACCGCGCCTTCACGACGCGTGTGCTCCTCGCGAGCGGGCAGGGGCGTGAAGCACCGCCAGTGCCTCGCTCGAGCGTCATGGCGCGGAGCGTCGCATCCATCCACTTCGTGCATGGGTACATGCCCTCTTTGGTCTGGAGCGGCATGGAGCCGACACGTACCTTGATTCGCGTGGGACGGACCGCGAACCGAGGCCGACCCGAGGAGATAAAGGCCCATGACGCAGATGACTCCGGTGGAGATGGCAAAGCAGCTGGGTAAGGGGCTGCTGTCCTTCCCCGTCACGCACTTCGACGCGACGCTCGCCTTCGACGAGCGTGCCTATCGCACCAACCTGGCCTCGTTGAGCGAGTACGCCGTGGCGGGCCTGTTCGCGGCCGGCGGGACGGGAGAGTTCTTCTCCCTCACGGCGGACGAGGTGAACCGGGTCGTCAAGGCGGCGGTGGAGGAGACACGTGGCCGGGTCCCGGTGATCGCTCCGACCGGCTATGGCACCGCGATGGCGAAGGACCTCGCCCGCGCCGCCGAGACCGCGGGCGCGGACGGCCTGCTGCTGCTGCCTCCCTACCTCACCGAGTGCGACCGGGACGGCATCGCCGCGCACGTCGAGGCGGTGTGCGCCTCCACGAAGCTGGGCGTCATCTTCTACAGCCGCGCCAACGCCGTGCTGGATGACGTCACGCTCGCGCGCCTGTGCGAGCGCTGCCCCAACCTGGTCGGCTTCAAGGACGGGGTGGGTGACATCGAGGTGATGACGCGCATCCACCAGCGCATCGGCGACCGCCTCATGTACATCGGCGGACTGCCGACGGCGGAGACCTTCGCCCTGCCGTACCTGGAGATGGGCGTCACCACCTACTCCTCGGCGATCTTCAACTTCCTGCCGCGGTTCGCGCTCAGCTTCTACGATGCCGTCCGCGCGAGGGATCTCGCGACCGTGTCGGCGGGCTTGCGTGACTTCGTGCTCCCGTACATCGGAATTCGCAACCGCAAGAAGGGTTACGCGGTCTCCATCGTGAAGGCGGGCATGCGCGCCATGGGCCGTCCCGCCGGACCCGTGCGTCCTCCGCTGATGGACCTCACCGAGAGCGAGTTCGGTGAGCTCAAGACCCTCCTGGCCGGGCGTTCCTGAAACGAGGCTTCATCCATGGCGACCCATTCCGAGGCTCTCACGGGAGAGATGTTCATTGGCGCGGCGCGAGTGCGCGGCACGGCGGGGACGTTCCGCGGACACGACCCGGCGCGTGGCGCATGGCTCGAGCCGGCCTACGGCGGCGGCACTCCGGCCGAGGTGGAGCGGGCCTGTCAGCTCGCGTGGGAGGCGTTCGACGCGTTCCGCGACACCGACCTCGAGACGCGCGCCCGCCTGCTCGAGACGGCGGCCCAGCGCATTCTCGACCTGGGCGACGCGCTGATCGAGCGAGCCTGCGCGGAGTCGGGACTGCCGCGCGGGCGCATCGAGGGTGAGCGGGGTCGCACGGTCGGCCAGCTGCGGCTCTTCGCGGGGGTCGTGCGCGGAGGCGAGTGGCTCGAGGCGCGGATCGATCCCGCCCTGCCGCAGCGCCAACCCGCGCCCCGTGCCGACCTGCGCCAGCGTCACATCGCCGTGGGGCCGGTGGCGGTGTTCGGCGCGAGCAACTTCCCGCTGGCCTTCTCGGTGGCGGGGGGTGACACCGCGTCCGCGCTCGCGGCGGGCTGTCCCGTCGTGGTGAAGGGGCACAACGCCCACCCGGGCACCTCGGAGCTCGTCGGGCGCGCGCTGCGCCAGGCGGTGGCCGACTGTGGCCTCCCCGAGGGCGTCTTCTCGCTCCTCTTCGGCACGGGCAACGAGGTGGGCACCGCGCTCGTGGCGGACCCGCGCATCAAATCGGTGGGCTTCACCGGCTCGCGACGCGGGGGCATGGCGCTGATGAAGGTCGCCGCCGCTCGCGCCGAGCCCATCCCCGTCTTCGCCGAGATGAGCAGCATCAACCCGGTGTACCTGTTGCCATCCGCCCTGGCGGCGCGCGGAGCGGACATCGGGCGGAAGTTCGTGGCCTCACTCACGTTGGGCGCGGGGCAGTTCTGCACCAACCCGGGTCTGGTGATCGCGGCCGAGGGCCCTGGCCTCGACGCCTTCCTCGAGGCCTCCGCCGCCGCGCTGAGTGACAGTCCATGTGCGACGATGCTCACGCCCGGCATCCACGCGGCGTACGACGAGGGCGTGGAGCGCCTGACGGCTCATCCCCGGGTGAAGGGGATCGCGCGCGGAGTGGCCACGAACGGACCGAACCAGGCCCGCGCCGCCCTCTTCACGACCGATGCGGGCAGCTTGCTGAACGATCCCGTGCTGCAGGAGGAGGTGTTCGGTTCCTCCTCGCTGGTGGTGCGCTGCGAGAGCGTGGAGGCGATGCGCGCCGCGACCGAGCGCCTGGAGGGGCAGCTCACCGCGACGCTCCAGATGGACGAGGCCGACATTCCCGTGGCGCGCCAGCTCCTGCCCGTCCTCGAGCGCAAGGCGGGGCGCATCCTCGTCAACGGCTTCCCCACGGGCGTCGAGGTGTGCCACGCCATGGTGCACGGGGGCCCCTTCCCGGCCACGTCCGACCCGCGTGCCACCTCGGTCGGCTCGCTCGCCATCCGGCGCTTCCTGCGTCCCGTCTGCTACCAGGACCTGCCGCAGGCCCTGCTGCCCGAGGCGCTGCGCGATGGCAACCCGCTCGAGCTGTGGCGGCGGGTGGACGGGCAGCTCGTTCCGCCCTCCGAGCCGCGCCGCTGACCCGTCTGTCCCGACGCCTGGGCGTCATCCGCACCCCGTAGCGAGGAGGGTTTCGCATGGAAGAGGTATCCGCCGTGGACACCGCGGGAGAACGGACGCGCACCCGTGTGCGCTACTTCGTTCTGTTCATGGTGTTCATCGTCACCACGCTGAACTTCGCGGATCGCGCGACCCTCTCCATCACCAGCTCGACGATGCAGAAGGAGCTGGGGTTGGATCCGGTGCAGATGGGCTACCTGTTCTCCGCGTTCGCCTGGGCGTACGTGGCGGGACAGCTCCCGGGCGGCTGGCTGCTCGATCGCTTCGGCACCAAGCGCGTCTACGCGTGGAGCATCGCCCTCTGGTCGTTCTTCACGCTGCTGGCGGGGCTGGTGGGCGCGCTGCCCGCCGCCGCCGTGGTGGGTGCGTTCTTCCTCTGCCGGCTGATGGTCGGCCTCGCCGAGTCACCGGCGTTCCCGGGCAACAGCCGTCTCGTGGCGGCCTGGTTCCCCACCGCCGAGCGCGGCACGGCGTCCGCTATCTTCAACTCGGCGCAGTACTTCGCGGCCGTGCTCTTCACGCCCCTCATGGCGTACCTCACCCATGCCCACGGCTGGCGGAGCGTCTATTTCGTGATGGGTGGTCTGGGCCTCGCGCTGGCGGTGCTGTGGCTGTACGCCATTCACGAGCCCAGGTCCCACCCGCGCATCAGCCGCGCGGAGCTCGAGTACATCGAGCGCGGCGGTGGGCTCGTGAGTCTCGAACAGCAGGCGGCGGCCAAGGCGCCACTCCAGCGGGGGGCCATCAAACAGTTGCTCGCCAACCGCATGATGATGGGCATCTACGTGGCCCAGTACTGCATCAACACGCTGACCTATTTCTTCCTCACCTGGTTCCCGGTGTACCTGGTGCAGGAGCGCGGGATGTCCATCCTCAAGGCGGGCTTCGTCTCGTCGCTGCCGGCGGTGGCGGGGTTCATCGGTGGCGTGTTGGGTGGCGTGATCTCCGACGGACTGATTCGCCGCGGCCACTCGCTCACCTTCGCGCGCAAGACGCCCATCGTGCTCGGGATGCTGATGTCCACGAGCATGGTGGTGTGCAACTACGTGGACTCGCAGTGGCTGGTCGTCGCGATCATGTCCCTCGCCTTCTTCGGCAAGGGCGTGGGCGCGCTGGGCTGGGCGGTGATGTCGGACACCTCGCCCAAGCAGATCGCCGGCCTGAGCGGCGGCGTCTTCAACACCTTTGGCAACATGGCGGGCATCACCACGCCCATCATCATCGGTTATATCTTGAAGCAAAGCGGCTCCTTCGCCGCCGCGCTCGTGTTCGTGGGCGCCAACGCCTTGCTCGCCATCGTCTGTTACCTGCTGATCGTCGGTGAGATCCGGCGCCTGGAGTTGAAGCAGGCGTAGCGGCTCCCTGGTCGGGGAGCGAGCACCCAGGAGAGAGAGGACACGGGCCATGACGATGCAACTGATGGGGGGACGCCACGAGGCGCCCACGGTGACGAAGGTTCGTGTCGTCCCGGTGGCGGGGCACGACGGCATGCTCCTGAACCTGAGCGGGGCCCATGCTCCCTTCTTCACCCGCAACGTGGTGGTCCTCGAGGACAGCGCGGGCCACACGGGCGTGGGGGAGGTGCCCGGCGGCGAGGCCATCCGCCAGACGCTCGAGGAGGCCATTCCGCTCGTGCGCGGGCAGCGCCTGGGCAATTATCGCAACGTCCTCCACGCGGTGCGCCAGCGCTTCGCCCATCGCGACGACGGTGGGCGCGGGCTGCAGACCTTCGACCTGCGGGTGACGATCCACGCCGTGGCGGCACTCGAGTGCGCGCTGCTCGACCTGCTGGGCCAGTTCCTCGAGGTGCCCGTGGCGGCGCTGCTCGGCGATGGGCAACAGCGCGAGCGCGTCGACGTGCTCGGCTATCTCTTCTTCGTGGGCGACCGGAAGCGGACGGATCTTCCCTACCGCTCCGAGCCAGACGCGAAGGATGACTGGTTGCGGTTGCGCCACGAGGAGGCGCTGACGCCCGAGGCCGTGGTGCGGCTCGCCGAGGCCGCGTACGCGCGCTACGGCTTCCGGGACTTCAAGCTCAAGGGCGGCGTGCTGCGGGGCGAGGAGGAGATGGCGGCGGTGACGGCGCTCGCCAGGCGCTTTCCGGACGCGCGCATCACCCTGGACCCCAACGGCTGTTGGTCGCTGGAGGAGGCGGTGCGGCTGTGCCGCGGCCGCGGAGACGTGCTCGCCTATGCCGAGGATCCCTGCGGCCCGGAGCGGGGCTACTCGGGTCGCGAGGTCATGGCGGAGTTCCGCCGACAGACGCGCCTGCCGACGGCGACGAACATGATCGCCACCGACTGGCGCGAGATGGGGCACGCCATCCAGCTGGGCTCGGTGGACATCCCGTTGGCCGACCCGCACTTCTGGACGATGCAGGGGTCGGTGCGCGTCGCGCAGATGTGTAACGAGTGGGGGTTGACCTGGGGCTCGCACTCCAACAACCACTTCGACATCTCGCTGGCGATGTTCACCCACGTGGCCGCGGCGGCGCCCGGGCGCATCACCGCCATCGACACGCACTGGATCTGGCAGGACGGTCAGCGCCTGACGCGCGAGCCGCTGCGCATCTCCGGCGGGCAGTTGACGGTCCCGGATCGCCCCGGGCTGGGCGTGGAGCTGGATCCGGACCAGCTCGAGCAGGCCCACGCCCTCTACCGCGCCCAGGCGTTGGGGGCGCGCAACGACGCGGCCGCCATGCAGTACCTGGTGCCGGGGTGGAAGTTCGACCCCAAGCGCCCCTGCCTCATGCGCTGAGGCTGGAGTTCCAGACAGGAGAAGGCAGATGTCCGATCGTGCGGAGCCCCTGCAGACGCAACCCCTCACCATCCGCATGCACGCTGATGACAACGTCGCCATCGTCGCCAACGATGGCGGGTTGCCGGCGGGAGCGGTGCTGCCCAATGGGCTCGTGCTCAAGGACCGCGTGCCGCAGGGGCACAAGGTCGCGCTGGTGGATCTGCCCCGAGGCCAGCCGGTCCTGCGCTACGGGGTGCCGATCGGCTACGCCCTGGAGGACATCGCGTCCGGACGCTGGGTGAACGAGCGCCTGCTCGACATGCCGGGGGCGCGGGGGCTGGAGGACCTCCCCATCGCCACCGCGAAGGCCGCGCCCCTCCCGCCGCTGGAGGGCCACACGTTCGAGGGCTACCGCAACCCGGATGGCTCCGTGGGCACGCGCAACATCCTGGCGATCACCCAGACGGTTCAATGCGTGGCGGGCGTCACGGAGTTCGCCGTCCAGCGCATCAAGGCCGAGCTGCTGCCCCGCTTCCCGAACGTGGACGATGTCGTGGCCCTGGAGCATGGCTATGGCTGTGGCGTGGCCATCGACGTGCCCGATGCGATCGTGCCCATCCGCACCTTGCGCAACATCAGCCTCAACCCGAACTTCGGCGGCGAGGTGATGATGGTGAGCCTGGGTTGCGAGAAGCTTCAGCCCGAGCGCCTGATGCCACCCGGCTCGCTCCCGGTCGTCGGACAGGAGGGCGGGAAGCCGAGCGTGGTCTGCCTGCAGGACGACAGCCACACCGGCTTCATGTCGATGGTGGAGTCCATCATGCGGCAGGCCGAGACCCATCTGAAGCGCCTGAACGCGCGAAGACGCGAGACCGTGCCGGCCAGCGAACTGGTGGTGGGTGTGCAGTGCGGCGGTAGTGATGCGTTCTCGGGGGTGACGGCCAACCCGGCGGTCGGCTTCTGCACCGACCTGCTGGTGCGCGCTGGCGCCAGCGTGATGTTCTCGGAAGTGACCGAGGTGCGTGATGGCATCGCCCAACTGACCGCACGCGCCACCACCCCGGAGGTGGCACAGGCCATGATCCGGGAAATGGCGTGGTACGACGCCTACCTCAAGCGCGGCGGTGCCGACCGGAGCGCCAACACCACGCCGGGCAACAAGAAGGGCGGCCTGTCCAACATCGTCGAGAAGGCGATGGGCTCCATCGTCAAGTCCGGCTCGGCGCCGATCTCCGGCGTGCTGTCGCCCGGAGAGAAGCTCAAGACGAGAGGCCTCACGTACGCGGCCACTCCCGCGAGCGATTTCATCTGCGGCACGCTGCAACTGGCCGCGGGCATGAACCTGCATGTCTTCACCACCGGTCGTGGCACGCCCTACGGCCTGGCCGCGGTCCCGGTGATCAAGGTCGCCACGCGCAGCGATCTGGCGCGGCGCTGGCATGACTTGATGGACGTGAACGCCGGGACCATCGCGGATGGCTCCGCCAGCATCGAGGAGGTGGGATGGGAACTCTTCCGCTTCATGCTGGACGTGGCCAGCGGCCGCAAGAAGACGTGGGCGGAGCAGTGGAAGCTGCACAACGCCCTGGTGCTGTTCAATCCCGCTCCCGTGACGTGAGGTCCGTGGCTGGGGTGTCCAGGAACTCCACGAGGCCCCGGGTGCCGTCCACGCGGATGCGCTGACCCGTGTGGATGCGCCGCGTGGCGCCCGCCACGCTGACGACCGCCGGAATGCCGTACTCGCGCGCCACCACCGAGCCGTGCGTCATGAGCCCGCCCACCTCGGTCACCAGTCCGGACGCGTGCACGAACAGCGGCGTCCAGCCCGGATCGGTATGCGGCGCCACGAGGATCTCTCCCGCGTGAAGCACCTCGCGCGCCGGGTCGAGCACCACGCGCGCACGCCCCTCCACCACGCCCGCCGACGCCGCCGTCCCGGACAGGGCTCCCGGTGGCAGATCCTCCCGGACCGCCAGCACGGGGATCTCTCCCTCACTCGACATCACGAAGGGAGGCGCGCGTTTCGCGTCGCGCCTGAGCGTGGCCCGCCGCTCCTCGGCGAGGGGCCGCAGATCCGGCGCCCGCTCGGCCTCGAGCGCCGCGATCAGTTCCTCGAAACGGAACAGGAACACCTCGTCCGCCGTCGCGAGTGTTCCGCGCTGGACCAGGAGGGTCCCGGCCTCGAGCACCGCGTCGCGCACGAGTTCCAGCACGCGGACGATCAGGAACTTGGGGTGTTCCCGCAGTCCCATGCCCGCGCGGGCCAGGCGCACCCACCGGCGAGCCAGCCGGGCACGCAGTCCTCCGGTCAGACCGCGTCGGGAAGCGGCGATGAGGCGCTCGCCCGCGGCTTCGGCCCTGGCGGCAAGCGCCGCGTGGTGGGCCCGGTGCTCGCCCGCGGATCGGTTCGCCCCCGCCGGCCCGGCTCCTCCCACGATGGTCGCGAGCAGGAGCGAGGGTTCATCCTCGTAACGAGGCCGCGACAGGTCCACCTCTCCGGGCCCCCGCATGCCATAGCGCTCGAGGAAGGCTCGCCATGCCGCGAGGAAGGCCGGCCCGCCCTCGAGTTCCCGCGCCGCGGCCAGGGCCTCGGGGGCGGGACGGTCGCGAAGCACCGCGGTCAGGGCCGGATGGGGGCGGACGAGATCCGTCAGATCTCCCACGGCCAGGTCCATCTCGGTGGTGACGTTGCCGGGCAGGCCCCGCTCCAGCGCGGAGAGATCCTCCTGGGTCCCGCCGAGCAGTCCCCGCTGGATTGCCTGGCCCAGCAGCCCCTTGGCCACCACGCCCGCGAGTATGTTCGGGGGCAGGGCGAGGACGCGGCTCATGAGCTCCGAGAGCACACGTCGCGCCTCGCGCAACCGTGCCCCGCCCGGGGCCGCCGCCGTGAGCCGGGCCCTCATCTCGGCGAGCAGCGACTCGCTGAACGTCTCCACCCGGGAGAGGAGTGAGGCGGGATCCGCGACGAGCAACCGGTGCAGCATCCGGGCGAGCAGGGGAAGGGCAATGCGGCCAACGCCCCTCATCGTGGCCCGGCCGCTGCTCGCGCCGCGCTGGAAGGCCGGCTGGCTGGCCAACGCTTCCATGCCCCGGCCCAGGTCCTCGTAGACGTGACGGGCGATTCCCAGAACCCGCCGTCGCAGGAAGGGATGGCGCAGCATGGGCGTCGCGTCCACGAAGATCCGGCTGCCCGCGAGGGCGAGGCTCCGTGTCTCGTGGGGCGCGTCCTCCGTGCCCGACGACGTCCTGCCGAACGGAACCGTCAACCGCCACACCTGGAGCGCGAGCGGTGGCATGGGGTCCGTCATCATCTGGAAGTGGCCGAAGCTGAGGTAGATGTGAAGGCCATCCTCCTGAGTGGGCGTGGGCAGTGGGTACAGACTCGTGATGGGGCGGGCCTGCACCACGTAGATGCGCCCGGACTCGATGCACCACTCGATGTCCTGTGGCTCGCCGTAGTGCGCTTCGATGCGCGCGCCCAGCGCGGCCAGCTCCCGCGCGGTCGCGTCATCCAGGGCCCGGGCGCGGCGGGTGGCTTCCGGCAGGGGTTCCTCCCAGGTTCCGCCCTCGGGCCTGGGGCGGATGGCCAGGGCCTTGTCTCCCACCTGGACGCTCAGGAACTCTCCCGTCGCCTTGTCCACCTTGTACAGGTCGGCGTTGATGAGCCCGCTGACCAGCGCCTCGCCCAGTCCGAAGCCCGCGTCGATGGACACGGTGCCCCGCCGCCCGGTGAGGGGATCCGCGGTGAAGAGGATGCCGGACACCTCGGGCATCACCATGCGTTGCACCACCACGCTCAGCTTCACCCCGCGATGGCCAAAGCCATTCCGAGCCCGGTAGAGCACCGCGCGATCCGTGAACAGCGACACCCAGCAGCGCCGGACCGCGTCGATCAGGGCCTCGGCCCCGCGGATATTGAGGAAGGTGTCCTGCTGGCCCGCGAAGCTGGCGTCCGGCAGATCCTCCGCCGTGGCGCTGGAGCGCACCGCCCACGCGGCCTCCGTCCCCAGGGTCCGCCAGGCGGCGAGCACGGCGTCGGCCACGGCCGGGGGAAGGGGTGCCTGGCCGAGCGCCGCGCGGGTGGCCTCGGCGACGCGACGCGCCGCTTCCACCTCCCGTCCATCCAATGACTCCAGCGCCGCGTACAGCGCCTGGGTCTCCCCGACGCCGGCGAGGAACGCATCGAAGGCGGCCGTGGTGACACAGAAGCCGGGAGGCACGGGGAACCCGGCGCGGGCCAGCTCGCCCAGGTTGGCCCCCTTGCCGCCCACGTGGGGCAGGTCCACCGCGGAGATGCGCTCGAACGGGAGGATGAAGGGGTCCGGCTCCATGGCGCGGACGATGGACGGAGTGGGGAAGGGGTCCACGCTCATGAGGTTCTCCGGTTCGTCGAGGGTCAGCCCATCCACTCCGGGTGCTTCGTGGTGCCGTCGAAGTGGGTGCTGACTTTGTACTTCTCGAAGGCGCCGGCCTGGGCGGCTTTCTCGGTACGCGCCAGCAGCGCCTGGATCTCCTTCTCCGTGTAGGGCTTGAAGCCCCGCGCCACCTTGAGCGCCTGCTCCACGCGCGCCATCGAGTCCATGCCCGTGATGACCACGCTCACCGGCAAGGACAGGCTGTAGCGCAGACACTCCGGCGCGCTCACCGTCTTGCTCTCCAGGATGAAGGTGCCACCCAGCGACTTCATCCCGAGCACGCCGATCTCCTCCTTCACGAGCACGGGCAGCACGCGCTTCTCGAAGCTGTCGAAGTGTGCGTCCATCACGTTGAGCGGCAGCTGCACGGCGTCGAAGCGGAAGCCGTGCTTGCTCGCCGCCTCGAGCATGCTCAGGTGCATGGCGGGTGACTTGTGCCCGGTGAAGCCCAGGAAGCGCGCCTTGCCCACCTTGCGGGCCTCCTCCATGGCCTCGAGGGCGCCTCCGGCCGCGAACGTGCGCTGGGGATCATCCTGGTGGATGACCTCGTGCAGTTGCAGCAGATCCAGGTGGTCCGTCCGCAGGCGCTTGAGCGACTCGTCGATCTGCGCCGCGGCCGTCTTCTTGTCCCGGCCGTCGATCTTCGTCATCAGGAAGGCCTTGTTCCGATAGCCATCCTGGAGCGCCTTGCCCATGCGCACTTCGCTCTGCCCGCCGTGGTAGTCCCAGCAGTTGTCCAGGAAGTTGATCCCCGCGTCGAGCGCGCTCCGGATGATGCGAATGCTCTCGGCTTCCTCCTTCTGCCCGCCGATGTGCGCGCCCCCGAGGCCAATGCACGACACCTGCTCGCCCGTGCGGCCGAGCTTGCGGCGGGGCACGTCGCGCGACGCCGGGGCCTTGTTCGCGGCCAGGGCCTCCGAGGACAACATCAGCGCGAGCGTGGCCTCCAGGAATTCTCTGCGGTTCATGGCGAAGTCCTCATCGGGTACGGGCGCGGGCGCGCGTGGGGATCCTCGACATTGCGCGCCGGGCGCGGCCCTCACAATCCGCAGGTGTCCACCCCTGGTGCCCGCACACGGGCCGCGTTGGCGGACATACTCGCCCCGCGGAAAAACCATTCGCTGGCGGACATTGGCTCGGGCGCGGGGCCGGCCCGGGAGCGTTCCAGATTCGCAACGCAGTGATGCGTCCTGGACACCTAGCGCGGGGGGCGCGACCCCTGCATTGGATCTCCCAGTCGGACACGACGCACCGGAGGCAGGCACATGAGTGACGAGAGCGAGGATGGAGTGACGCGGCGCACGGCGCTGGTGGGAGGGCTGGCCGGAGCGGCGGGGCTCGCCACGCTGGCGGGCTCGGCCGAACGGCGGGCGGGCTCCCCGGGCGAGCGCATGCCCGTCGTCTTCATTCCGCACGGCGGGGGTCCGTGGCCATTCGTCGAGCTGGGCTTCAACGACAAGCCGGGGTTCGCCGCCCTGGCGGACTACCTGCGGTCGCTGCGGAGCGTGCCAAAGACGGCGCCCCGGGCGCTGCTGGTCATCTCCGCGCACTGGGAGGAGGCGGTGCCCACGGTGATGACCAGCGCCCGTCCTCCCATGCTCTACGACTACTACGGCTTTCCGCCCGCCTCGTATGAGATCACCTGGCCCGCGCCCGGCCACCCCCAGCTCGCCGAGCGCGTGAGGGAGCTGCTCGGGGCGGCGGGCTTCCCGACGGCCACCGACTCCCAACGGGGCTATGACCACGGCACCTTCGTCCCGCTCAAGCTGACCTACCCGGACGCGGACATGCCCACGGTCCAGTTGTCGCTCAAGCACGGGCTGGATCCCGCGGAGCACCTGGCCATGGGGCGCGCGCTCGCACCGCTGCGCGACGAGGGCGTGTTCATCATCGGCAGCGGCATGTCGTACCACAACCTGCGCGCGGGCTTCGGTCCGCGCACCCAGCCCATCGCCGAGGCCTTCGACGCGTGGCTGCGCGAGACGGCCACCCTGGAGCCCAAGGAGCGGGATGCCCGGCTGGCTCGCTGGGAGCAGGCCCCCGCCAGCCGCCAGTCCCACCCCCGCGAGGAGCACCTGTTGCCCTTGATGGTCATCGCCGGGGCGGCGGGCGCGGATCACGGCACCGTCGCCTACAACGGGACCTTCATGGGCACGCGGCTGTCGGCGATCCACTTCGCCTGAGTCAGTCGCCGCTGGCGATCAGCGGATTGGCCTCGATGAAGGCGATGAGGAAGTCGCGGAAGGCGGCGACCTTGCGCGGCACGTGCTCGGTGGGGGGGTGGACGAAGAAGAGGCTCCCCGCCTTGAGGGCCCATGTGGGGAGCACCCGGACGAGCAATCCGGCCGTCACGTCCTGCCGCGCCAGGAAGGTGGGAATCAGTCCGAGCCCCAGGCCCTCGCGGATCGCCCGGTGCACGAACAGCAGATCATCGGTGACGACGCGTGGACTCGGGGGAGACACGAGCGGCGAGGGCAACCGCTTCCACTGGGTGAAGGCCACCCAGTCGTGCGAGGCCACGTCCGTGAAGGAGCGGGGGACGCCTCGCCGCGCGAGGTAGGTGGGCGCCGCGTAGATGGCGCTCTCCAGGCCACTGAGCCTCCGGGCCACGAGCGTCGAGTCGGTGAGCTTCATGGAGACGCGCAGGGCCGCGTCGAAGCCCTCGCCCACGAGGTCCACGGTGCGGTTGGTGGGCCGGATGTCGAGCTGGATGCCCGGGTAGCGCGCGGAGAACTCCGCGGCCAGTTGGGCGAGGAAGGTGAGCCCCATGTCCATGGGCGAGGTGATGCGCAGCTCTCCGGACGGCTCCGCTTCCTGCTCGGGCAGTCCCCCGGTGATGTCGCGCAGGGTGGCGACGACGGGGCGCACCTTCTCGTAGAACGCGGTGCCCGCCGTGGTCAGCGCCACCTTGCGCGTGCTGCGGTGGAAGAGCTGCACGCCGAGCGACGCCTCGAGCGCCGCGACCCCCCGGCTCACCGAGGACTTCGGAATCCCCAGCTTCCGGGCCGCCGCGGACATGCTCCACGTCTCGGCGACCGCCACGAACAGCGGCAGGAGGTTCAGGTCGGGCGTTCCCATGACGTCACGCGGTTATGACAGCTCCCCAGGGGCGTCAATGTTCCATGGGTGCCTGGGGTCGCCTGACGCAGCTCACCCTCGACATGCGTCACGAGGCGCTCATCGCGCGGAAGATCGCGTAGAGCACCGCGGACAGGGCAATCGAGACGAGGACGGATCCCACACAACCGAGCTTGTTGGAGAAGAAAAAAAACACCGGGGGCTCCATTCAGTTGGTTGCAGATTGTTTCCCTTGTTTTTACGAGAGGTTGCGGGCGGGGGCCACTTCACGCTGTTTGTTCGCCTGCCCCCTCGGCAGTTGCCGGTGAGCACACCGCGAGCACACGGGGCCGGGCGCTACAGGGTGCTCCCGCTGAGTCCCCGGACGGCCTAAGCGCCAGCTCGCCCAGCGTCGCCTACTGGCACGGCGGGGCGCCAGGCCGGGCCGTGGGCGAGTACCTCCTTCCGCCGCTCACCACTCTCACGCACCAGATACTCCACGCCTACGAAGGCGTGGAAGACAGCCGCCGAGGCTACCGCTTCGACCGCGTCTATGTGGCCACCGAGCGGCGGTCGGCCGAGATCCACGCCGCGATGTTCCGAGGCGGGGGGTGGCTGTATCGCGTCATCCCGGAAGGACCGCTGGAGGCGGACCCCGACTCCGTCGACCCAACTCTCTCCCAGGCCTGCCCGCGAGCTCGCGTCGTCGAAGTCCTCCCGCTCCACCCGGCCGACGTGGTGCGCATCCTCGAGTCCATGCAGAACGGAGGCATGACGTGAGCGCCGCCGACTGCCCGACTCCCACGAAGGACGAGGTGCGGCAGCTCGGCGCGGCGGTGGACGCCGCCCGTGCCGTCGTCGCCATCACCGACACGCCCACCACGTACGCGGGGCAGGACGAGCACCTCGCCCGCCTGCGCGTGGCGCTCGCCGAGGCCCACTCGGCGCTCGCCGCGGTGCACCCGGCCGCGCCCGAGTCCGTCCAGGGCTGGGCGGAGCTGCAAGCCGCCGTCGCGCCCTTCCTGCAACTCGCCTGCGACAGGCTGGCGCGGCGCTCGTGGGAGCCCGTCTCGGACGAGGCCTGCCGGCGCCTCCTGCGCGCCTTCAGCCACGAGCTGCCGGCGACGCCGGAAGGAAAGGTACGCCATGGGTGAGACCACCCGCCTCACCGACGAGCAGCGCGAGCAGCACTTCCTCCGAGGCCTCGCGCTTGAGCGCGCTCTGGCCGGGTTGCCCGCCATCAGGGAGCGATTCCTCGCGGCCCTGGCGCGTCAGGAGGAAGCCCTGCGCGCGCAGCACACCCGGCACTTCGCTGCGGCCACCACGGGCGAGGATCCGGACGCCACGGCCCACCAGCAGGCCTTGCCGCTGGACGCGCCCGCCTCGGCGCAGCCCACGGCCCAGAAGCGCTCGAAGCCCGCCCCCGAGCAGGAAGAGCAGCCCGACCCCGAGCCGCCCAGGGGCCCGGGACGCCCGCAGCGGCGCCCGGCCACCGAGGCCAAGGGGGAGAAGCGCGCCGGAAAGGCAGCGTCCGCGCGGACGGCGACGGTGGCGGAGGCCACGCCGGTGGAGGACGACGCCGTGCCGGCCCCGGCGGTGCCCTGTTGTACCTGTGGTGACTCGCTGGCGGACCACACGAGCCCGCAGGGGGCGATCGGCGCCTGCCGCGCGAAGAAGTGCCCGGCGAAGCCGCGGTGCCGAGCCTTCCAGCTCGGCCGGGTGCTGGGCTGGACGCTCACGTGGCAGGGCGGGTGGAAGGAGACGAACGACAAGCCCGTCTTCTTCCTCTCGCAGCGAGAAACGGACGTCGCCAAGCACGGCCCGCTTCTGCCCCAGGAGGGCGGCCTCGTCTACGCGGACCCGGTTCGTCTCGGACGACAGACGAACGTGCTCGAGGCGGCGCGCACCAAGGGGGAGTGGTCGTGCGTGAAGGGACTGCGCGGTGTGCCCCTGCGCGTGCTCGAGGTGGTGGCGCGTGTCCTTGCCGAGTCCTCGCCGGCGGCGCCCTTCGTGCCTGTCTCCGCTCAGGAGACGTGCGTGGTTGAGGCGCGCGAGCGCAAGGCGGCGAAGCGAGAGGAGGACGACACCCCGAGCGAGTGTGACGGGTGCACCAGCGAGTTCCCAGCCTCGCAACTTCAACCGGTGGGGCCCGAGGGGGCTCGTGGTTTCTACTGCGAGAAGTGCCGGGCGGAGATCGCCCACACCAGCCCCACGTCCGCGCCCGCGGCGCCCCAGGCGACGCCTTCGGCCAGCGCCCCGCCCTCGACGGCGCCCGCCGCGCCTGCTCCAGTGGACATGTTCGGCCGACCGTGGCCGGCCGTGGACGCGGCGCTCTTCCCCGGGTGGTACGTGGACGTGACGCCCGGCTTCAACGGGAAGTCGGACAGCCTTTCGGCGGGCCGACTTCATGAGTTGTTCCTCTGGGTGGACGTGGTCGGGCCCGAGGAACAGCGGGTTGAACATCTCCAGTGGTTTCCCTCGGCACAGGGAGGACCCGACGTGCGGCGGAGCGTCATCAGCTCCGGCGGCGCCCTCGCCACTCTCCTGCCCGCAGGATTCGAGGCGGCGCTCGTCGCCTACCTCTCCACGCACTGGCTCCTGCCCGAGGAAACGAAGCACGCCAACGCGGCTCCGGTGGCCACCGCCACTAAGAAGGCCCACGCGCGGAAGACGACACGCGGCCTGCAGGAGGACGAGTCCGGCACGCCGAGCACGCCTGCGGCTCCTCCTGCGCAGCTCGAGCTCGGCGGCACGCCGGAGTCCGAGCAGGGCGTGCCGATCGACGCTGTCTCCCTGGATGAGGTGGGAGACCTGAAGCAGGTGCTGCGCCTGCTCAGAGGCACGAAGGACAGCGGCCCCGGCGGTGCCCGCCTGCGGCGTGTTGTGTCCGTGCTGGCGACGGCTGCGCGAGAGGAGAGCTGGGCCTACCTCCAGGGGCACCATGGCTGGTGTGTCCTGCCTCACCCCCACGAGAAGCGAGGGGAGGTGTGGCTTGCCTACGGGACGCGGGCACTGTGCACTCTGGGGCCGTGGCTGTGGGATGGGCAGACGCTCACCCGCGCGGCGGACTGGGCCGCTCCTCACTCGTGGCCCACGAAGGGCATGAAGGCAGACGTGGTGCTGCCCGAATTCGAGGCGGCGCTGCGGAAGACGCTCGCCTCGCTGACGGAGGCGCCCGCACCTCAAACCCAGAGCACGGGCGGAACCTGGCGCGTGGAGCTGCCGGAGCGGCTCGAGGGCCGGGACTTCATCATCCCGCTGTGGCTCGTGAATGACGCCACGGGGGAGCGGCGCGCGGCGTCGTGGTGGGGCCGCAGCGGACTCAAACCCAGTCACCACCTGTCGGGCACGCTCCGGGACGCAGCGCTCGAGGAGCACGTCGCGCTCCAGGCGTGGTGGAAGGAGCACGCCGAGACGGTGGTAAAACCGCTGGAACAGGCCTGCCGCGACGGCGCCGTTCCCGGGTTGAGTGTGGCCGGTCCAGTCGAGCCGCACGCGGTCGGCCCGTTCTTCTACGCCCTCTCCGGAGGCTGGCGACTGGAGGTGTGGGAGCCTTGGACGGGTGAGCCGCACTCCTACTTCGCGAACGGTACGGAGCGGCATGGGCCCTTCGCGTGGGAGAAGGGCTGGCTCGTGGCCTCCGACGTCGGCGCCATTTCCTGGGCCCAGGGGGCTGCTCATGTGGTGCGTGAGGCTGAGGACTTCGTCACCCGGGGCTTCGTCCTCGAGCTTCGCCGGGCGGAGGGCCGGCGGTGAGCACCACGCCGATCATCACCGAGCAGCGGCTCTTCGCCGTGACGCTCCGCCGCCCGTGGGCCGCCCTCGTGGCCCTCGGGGTGTGCCCCGTCATCAGCCTGCCGTCGGCGGACGAGTACCTCTTCGGGGAGTACGTCGCCATTCACGCGAGCGCGGAGGAAGACAGCCGCGCAGCGGAGCGGCTCGCCCTCGCCCGGGCCGAAGTGCCCGAGCACGAACTCGCCCAGGTGACGGACGCCGTGGTGGCCGTGGCCCGTGCGCGGCGGCTGGAGAGCATTTCTCCGAGCCTCGCTCCGGCGCTGTCTCCCTGGGCGCACGGCTCCGTCCTGCTGTGGGTGGACACGCCCGTGCCCATTGCCCCGGTGCCCACGCGGGGCGGCCGCTCCATGTGGACGCCCCCGGAGGAGCTGCGCGTGCGGCTCGGCCGCGCCTACCGGGACGCGCGAGCAGAGCAGAAGGCGTTGGCCCGCGCCGCCCAGTGGAATGAGGAGCTGGAGGCCCAGCTGTCCCGGGTGCTCACCGGGGACGAGCCGGGCCGGGCCCGCGGCCCCGCGCCCTTCATTCACACCGCCCTGCACAGCGTCCTCCCCGCCCAGCGGGTGCAGCGCCTGGTGCCCTGTGCTCACTGCGGTCGGCTGTGGAGCGGCGGCGGCCCGGGGAGCTTCCACTCGTACCGGCTGCCGAGTGCGAAGTGCGAGGAGCCCGGCTGGCCTCGCTGCTCCCACGGGATTCCGCACTTCGCGGACTGCCGCTGGACGGTGCCTGTGCCCCCTCCCTGCTGCCGGACACCCACAGGAGCTGCGGTATGACGTGCCACGCGGACGTCGCCACCCTGCGCGCGGAGCTGGCCGCGGCGCTGGCCCGGGCCGAGCGGGCCGAGGCTACCGCCCACTTGCAGGCCCAGGCGCTCGTCACCCTCACCGCGCGCCTCGCGGCTCCGGCCGCCGTACCTCCACCGCCCGCGTCACGCTCGGACCGCGTGACGGAGGTGCGTGACGCATCGCGCGTCACGCGTCACGCCCCCAGCGTGACGGGCGTCACGGACACGAGCGTGACGGAGGCCCAGAAGGACGAGCGCCGCAAGACTCAGGCAGCAGCAAGATCAAGGGCTTACCGACTACGCCAACGCCTCGTGACGGACGAGCGTGACGGCGTGACGCGTGACGTGATGCAGGAGAAGGAGAAGAAGAAAGAAATAACTACACCTCCTCCTCCCTCCGTCACGCAGGCGCCCGTCACGCCCGTGACGCCGCCGAGAAGCGGGCGTCTCACCGTGACGCGCGCGGCGGCAGCCCGGGAGTACCGAGCGCCCATGCCCGCGGCCCGCTTGCCTGCCGAGGTGCAGGCGCTGCGCGAGGCCTGGCAGACGCTCGTGGTGGGCTCGGGGCGCGGCTTCGCTCCGTGGCCCGAGCGCACCTCGGTGGCTCTCCTCGCGAGCGCAGAGGCTGCGTTGCAGGAGCGCCCGCTCGAGGAGTGGCGCGAGGTGTTCGCCCGAGTGCCGCGCTCCCCGCTGTGTCGGGGGGAGCTGCGCACCCGCCGGACGGCCGACCTGCTGTGGATTCTCCGGGGCACCTGCCCCGATGGGCACACGCCTGCGGACAAGCTACTGCACGGGGGATGGACGCTGGACCCGGAGCCCACCGGATCCTCGCCCGGGGAGCCGAAACCGGAACCACCGGCCCAGGCCCCACCCGGGGACAGCCCCGCGGCCACGGCGTGGCGGCAGGTGCTCGCCTCCCTGGGCGAAAAGGGGCTCAAGTACGCCGTGAGCCAGCTCGAGCTGCTGCGCCCGCGGGAGGTGGCGGGCGGGGTGCTGGTGCTCTCCGCGGGGGACAGGTTCCGCCGGAGCTTCGTCGAGGAGCACTTCGGCCCCCTCGTGCGCGAGCACGCCGAGCGGTGCGGCCTTGCCGGGGTGCGCGTGGACGTGGGGGAGGGCGGGCCATGACGCACGGCCAGCAGCGCCTCATTCTCCTCGCGCACGTGCTGCTCGCCTGCGCCCTCCTCGGCACCCCGGGCGAGGCGCCCCGGTTGCTCTCCGCGGGGTGCCTCCTGGCCTCGCTGCTCGGCCTCACCCGCGCGCTGGGCGCGGCTCGCCGGAGGCGGCCATGAGTTGCTTCCAGCGCCCTCGGCACGTCACCTGCGCGTGTGGCGCGGAGGTGGCGGTGGGACCGAAGGGCCCCGTGCCCTGGCGCTGTGCGGAGTGCGTGTACAAGCACAAGCTCGCCCGGGCGCGCGGGGAGAAGCCGCCCTCTCGGCCCGCCCACCTGGTGGAAGCGGAGCGGAGCGACGAGCTCGGCCCCGCGCGCCCGCTGCTGGGTCTCACCGCGGCGGAGCTGAGCGCCTGGCGCCACCGGCGGATTGTCGAGCTGTACCAGCGCGAGCCGGAGCTCCCGGTAGACGCGCTCTGTGAGCGCTTCGCGGTGTCGAAACAGGAGGCGCTGGACGCACTCCGGCGGGCGGGCATTCGCGTCCAGGGCAACGGCCGCACCGGCCTGCCGGCGGGGCTTCCGGTCGGGTAATGGACGGAGCCTGGAGCGGCGAGGACAAGGGCCCGCATGGCCTGTTTCGCCCGCCCCGCCCCTTCGCGCCCCTCTGCCCGCGCGTCTCCGCGCCCGGCGCTCGCCGCGGTCCCCAACCCTCCCGCGCAGCAGCCCTTCGCCTTCCTCGCCGAGGTGCCCCAGCGCGAGGTGCGGCGCCGCGAGCGCGCGCACCGGCCTCACCTGCGCGGCCGCACACCGCCACCGGCGGAGCCAGGTGCCCAGTTGGTGCTGCCCTTCCAACGGCCCTCCCGGGGCAGGGGGCTGCTCTCGGCCGAGCTGGCCGAGGCCATGGAGGGGGCGCTGCGCGACGCACGGGGCCAGCCGGAGGGCAGCCGCCGGCAGCGCGCCGCGGAGGAGAAGTTGCTGGGCCTCCTCTCGCCTTTCCTCGAGTCCGAGGCGCGCCGGGCCTGGGCGAGCCATGAGCGCACGTACCTCTCGCGGGCCGACTTGCTGCAGGAGGCGGCCCTGCGCGCGCAGAAGCTCTGGCGCGGCTTCACCCCGGGCAAGGCCGGGCCGGGCCGCACCCTGTACCCCGCGTACGTGGCCCAGGCGGTGCGCCAGCACCTGGGCAACGTGCTCGCGGAGGGCCGGCTGGTGGGGCCCACCCACTGGGGGCGCAAGCTCGCTGCGCGCGCCCGGAAGCGCGTGGAGCGCGAGGAGGTGACGTACGAGGAGGCCCTGCACACCGAGGGCGCCGACGCGGCCACGGCCCTGGCGCTGGCCCAGGGCGCCACCCGGTGCGAGGAGCGCGAGGCCTCGGACGTGGCCGACGCTGGCGGCGAGCGCCTCGAGGAACTCGCCACCCAGGGCGCCGCGGTGGTCGCTCTCGAGCACCTCCCGCGTCGGCAGCGCCTGGCCGTGGGCGTTCCCCTGGGCCTCTGCACCCCGCGCCTCAACGACGCGCAGCTCGCGCGCCACCTGGGCTGCACGCTCGCCGAGTTGCACGAGGCGCGCGCCCAGGGGTTGGCGGCGCTGCGCGAGCACCTGGAGGCGGCCTGACGTGCCGATCATCACCACGAAGAAGGCCGGCACCTGCCGGGCCTGCGGGGGCCTCGTCCGCAAGGGCGAGGAGGCGGACTTCTCCGCGGAGATGGGCCTCTCGCACGTGGAGCCCCAGTGCTCGAGCGGCCCGGTGCGATTTCGTCCCAACGCGCGAGCGGCCCGGTGCGCGTGCGACACCTGGGTGAAGGCGGGCGAGGGGCGCCTGCGCCTCGTCTCGGACGCGGGCGCCCAGGGCGGGGGCAAGCGCTGGGCGGTGGACTGCCCCGCGTGTGTCGTCCGCTGACGTCCTAGCAGTGGACGTGGATCAGGATGCTCTCTGGGTCGCCCGCCGATCACTCCACAGGCGACTCATAGACGAGCCCTCTGGCCCTTAGCAGCAAGGTCAAGTAGCATCGTGCTTTGATGCCGAACAAAGAAGAGATCGACCAACTGTTCCAGGCGCTTGTTGTTAACGGCCTTGAGTTCATTGAGCGTTCAGCGGGAGAGCTTGAAGAGGATCCGAAATTCTCTATTGCGCACTTCGCGACGGGTCTCGAACTGCTACTCAAGGCCAGGCTCTTTGCTGAGCATTGGAGTCTCACGGCCAGCGATCCCCATGCTTGTACTTGGTCAGGACTCAAGGGCGGTAGTGTAAATACGGTCCAGGCGTCGGCGTTGTGCTCAGTCATCACGAGCAAGACGGGTACGTCGCTTCAGCACTCAAAGGATGCGTTTAAGGCCGTATTCGAGCACAGGAATAAAGCGCTTCATTGGATTCCGCCAGGCGACACCAGGCAGGTCGCGGCCGAGCAGTGTCGCGCTTGGTATCTCCTTCATCAATTGCTCACTGTGACGTGGTCGGGGCATTTTGCTCGATTCGGTGAACGGATCCATAACGTCGACAGGCGCCTGCTCGTATATGCCACATATCTTGGAGCGAAATACAAGGAGCTTGAGGATGAGTTGAGAGAGCCGAGGGCAAGAGGGGCCCTGATCAAATGTCCGGCGTGTGGCTTTGTGTCGGGGGTGATTGACAATCTGGAAGTGAGAATTTCTATGTTTGCGTGCCTAGTGTGCCACGCGGAGGCGGCGGCAGGGCGGTTTTTGTGCTCGCAGTGGCATGCATTGGACGGCCCACCAAAGGAGTGTTCTTGCTTCGAGATTCACAGTCGACAGCAGCTCCTAGATGAATTGGATCCCGCCAGCCTGATGAGCCCCGAGGAGCAAGCCGATGCTGGTCAGACACTTTATAGCTGCGGGGTGTGTCTCGCCCAGCAAACCGTTGTTCCCGTGGAGGACTTGGATGGTTCGGATATGCATGCTTGTGTCGGTTGCGGCGCCCAGTTCAAGGGTGCTGTCGGTGGGCATTGCGCGCGCTGCTATGAATTGTGGATGAGTTACGACACGGAGGGTTCGGAGCTTCATGGCTGCCCTCTCTGTAGTGGGCGCTATGGCGATGACTAAGCCTGCTGAAATACCATGTGAGGAGATGGAACGGCTTGCGCTGATCAGCTGACGGGCTGGAAGCGGAAGCCGTCCAGGGACACCTCCGAGTTGGCCGCGGCATTCTCCACCGCCACCTCGCCGCTGGGGTAGACGTTGACGCTGAGCAGCCGACTCCCATCGTGGGTGCGAAAGGTCAGCACCCTGTCCGACTTGTAGCCTGGGGGGAGGATGAAGACTGTCGAGTCCGAGGACGGCCCCGAGGAGGGGGCGACCATCGCCCCGGTGAGCTCCACCTCGCCCAGGGTGTCCAGCCGGTAGCGCGCCGGCCGGCCCACCCGAGGGGCCCAGCCGTTGTAGTAGTCGGTGAGGTTGCCGCCCAGCACGGGGTGGCGCACCGTCGCCCACGCGGCCTGCACGGTGAGAGCAGGCTCCACCGTCACCGAGTCCACCCAGAGGCTCCTGCCGCTGATGCTTGAGCCGGTGCCCACCTCCACGCGTGCGTAGCGGGCCTGGACGGGCACGGTGACGTAGCCGGAGAGCGTCCGCCACGTGCCGCCGGAGAGCGCCTCGGCCCCCACGTTGGTGGTGCCCACGGAGGAGAAGGCGGCGTTGAGCCAGGTGACGTAGAGGCCCGCGCTCACGCCGCTCTCCTGGGGGTAGAAGAGAGCCTTCACGGCGAGGCGCTCCCCGGCCCGGGCCACGAAGGGCTGCAGCCCCAGGCGCGTCCCTCCCGTCCGGGCCACCAGGCGCAGCGAGCGCGCGCCGGAGTAGGTGAGCGAGGTGTCCCCGAAGGCGTCCACGCCCCAGGTGCCCTGCAGCATGGCGCACCCGTCCGGCGGCGCGGCTGCGTCCAGGTGGGCTTCGAAGTCTCCGTTGAGGGGCAGGGCGCCGTAGGTGACGCTGGGCAGGAATGTCCCCGGGTAGAGGTAGCGGGGCGACAGCGTCACCTCCGCCGAGGCCGGGCCCACGTTGCCCTTCTTGTCCCGGCTGCGCACACGCGCGTAGTAGGTGACGCCCGGGGGCAGGGCGGTCAAATCAAAGCGCGTGGAGCTGCTCACGGCCTTGAGGCTGGCGCTGGAGAGGACGAAGCCCGGCGTGGCGCCCATGTGCAGCTCGAAGCTGTCCGCGGTGGGGCCGGTGGTGCCGTCCGGGGCGGTGAAGAGCAGCACGGCACCGGTGGAGGCGTTGGTGACGGCGAGCCCCGAGGGCGCGGCCGGGCCGGTGAAGGTGGGGGCAGGGGCCACGCCGGGCCGGGCCTCGAGTCCCAACCAGGCCCGCGGGCTGAGGCTCGGCTTGCCGAGCAGCTGCATGCGCGTGGTGCCACCGCTGGCGGAGAGGGAATGGGTTACCTGCCGCACCGCGAGCGTCTGGGCGTCGACGAAGTGCACCCCGTTGGGGGCGAGGCGCGCCAGGTCGGCCAGCTCGAGCCCGGGGTGCAGCGCCACCTCCACGCTCACCCCGAGCGAGGCCGAGGACAAGTCCGCGAGGGCCGCGTCGGCCAGGCGCCCGGCGGCCGCCTGGGAGCGGATGTTCGAGGTTGCCCCCTCGGCCACGCGCATGAAGCGCGGCACCATGGAGCCATCCGGCGCGCGGTACCCGTAGCGAGCGGTGGCGGCCGCGTCCTCGCGCACCACCGTCTTGCGCTTGGGCTGGCCCGTCACGTCCAAGTCGCTCGCGTCCGAGTACACCACCTCCACGAGCGTCCGCACGTCCGCGAGGGAGGTGGAGAGCCCGCCGATCTCCTTGTAGTCCTTCGGGCCCCACTCCCACACGGGCTCGCTGGCGCTCCTGTCGGGCACCCACAACCACAGGCCCCAGTCCCCGGTGTCCGGGCGCAGCTTCCAGCGGCACTCGGCGCCGCGAGCGGTGGCGAGCTTCGCGAGGGCGTCCGCCACGGGCTCCACGGCCTGGTTGTAGGGGCCCAAGTCCCAGGCCAAGTCGGTTGGCACGTAGAGGCCGAAGGCGGACAGGTGCGAGTCATTGAGAATGGACTGGCACACCGTCTGGAGGGGCGTGCCGGCGGTGCTGCCGTACTGGCGCTCCTGGCGCAACCACACGTCCTGCAGCACGCCGGCGAAGTCCCGGCCCTTGAAGGTGAGCACCGCGTCGC
The DNA here is from genome assembly GCF_000335475.2 of Cystobacter fuscus DSM 2262. Taxonomy (NCBI): domain Bacteria; kingdom Pseudomonadati; phylum Myxococcota; class Myxococcia; order Myxococcales; family Archangiaceae; genus Cystobacter; species Cystobacter fuscus. The sequence continues at coordinate 167,166 of NZ_ANAH02000066.1, forward strand.
CCGCGTCCACGTCGTCCACCCTCCCGTAGAAGAGGGGCAGCCAGTCCCCGGGGCCGGGCTCGCAGCCCAGCGGGGCGAGGCCCACCTCCACCCGGAAGGTGCGTCCCGCGTCCAGCAGCGGGGAGTAGGCGCCGGCGAGGTTGTTGGCGCGCGAGTCCGTCACCAGGGGCGCGAGGGAGAGGCCGTTCACCTCGCGCAGCACGCGCACCGTCGCCTGCGCCACGGGGCTGTCCAGGGACTCGTCCACGTCCACTCCCTCGAGGAAGTCCCGCTCGAAGAGGGCGGAGAGGTTGTGCCAGGTGGTGCCGTCCGGGCCGAGCACGCGGACGCGGCCCCGGACGGAGTAGCCGGCGGGGCAGGAGAGCAGGCGAAGCTGGGAAGGGGAGAGTGGGCGCATGCCCGGGAGAAGGGCCGCTCTCAGGTGCCGTGCAGGGAGAAGTCGAAGGACTCCCCCACGGTGGTGAGGAGCGCCTCGGTGCGCCCGGTGCCGGCCTTGCCCAGCATGAGCTGCCCCTGGGCGGGGAAGCGGGGCCCCTGGGCCACCACGTACGGCAGGGCGGGCCAGCCGCGCGCACTGTGCCAGGCGTACAGGTGGGGCACCCACGCCGAGGGCACCGAGTAGGGCAGGGCCACCACGTCGTCGAAGTGGGTGGCCACGCCCTGCATGCCCATGTCCCCCAGCACGAGGTAGCCGTCTTGGGCCTGGGCGAAGGGGTAGCCCCCGCTCGCGTTCGCGCGCTGGCCGTCGACGTGGAGGGACGGCCCGCCGGCGGCGTAGAGGATGTGCCGCCAGGGCCCCGCGCCCTCGCGCACCCAGCCCATGAAGGTGCCCCCCTCGCCCTCGTACCCCTGGGTGCCCACGTTCCACCCCACCACGGAGCTGGGAGCGACGCTCAGGCAGGCGCTGCCGTGCCTCGCGCCCACGGTGGAGCGGGTGGCGCCCGTGGCGCTGAGCGGCGCGAGCTCGCGCGAGGTGTACAGGTACCCCGCGGTGTCCTCGAAGGTGAGCACGTGCCCCGCGCCCTCCACGAGGCCTCGCATCGCCACCGCCTCCGGCAGGGAGAGCAGCCCGCTGGTGAAGCGGAAGTCCATCTTCTTCACCCGGCCGGTGTCACGCGGCCAGCCGTTGAAGCTGCGCGCCACCTCGCCGAGCGTCACCGGCTCCCACTCCGAGGCGGTGCACTCCACTGGCACCCCGTTGACTCGCAGGAGGGCCATTACCCGCCCTCCACCGCGTACCGGCCCGGGCCCGCGCGGGTGCCCCGGTTGCGGAAGGAGAGGTTGTTCAAGTGCTGCTCGAGCTTGGCGAGCGCGCGGCCCGTGTCCTCCCCGGAGACGTTGACCGTGCCGATGGAGATGCCCGGGGCGGCCGTCTGCGCGGGCGCGGCCTGGGCGGAGCTCGGCGCTACGCCAGCCGGCAGCAGGGGCGAAGTGCGCGCGTCCTGGGAGTCGAAGCGCCGCTGGGCCACGCGCCACGCCGCCGGCACGTTGGTGAGGCTCTCCGTCGCCTCCTGCAGCGCCTTCGTGTTCTTGATGGTGGCCGCCGTCTCCGCCGCCTTCGCGCGGGCCTGCTCGTAGGTGAGGTTGAGCAACTCCTCCTGGGAGCGCTTCAGCGCGTCCCGATCCACCTTCACGGCCTCCAACTCGTCGGCCACCTTGTTGAGCCCGTCGAGGAAAGGCAGGTGCGCGAGCCCGCGGAGCACCCACTGCACGCCCTCCACGACGCCATTCCAGAGCCAGCTGATGCCCCGGGCCACGCCCAGCACGCCCACGCCGAGGTACTTGATGCCCTCGAAGAGCATGCGCAGCCCCGTGTCCACGATGAGCTTCATGGGCATGGCGACGAGCTGGAGCGCCCCAGCGAACATCTGCAACAGGGGTTCCAGCACCTGGAGCACCTCGCCAATGACATAGAAGACGGGCACCAACGGCTCGAGCAACTGCCCGATGAACGAGAAGACCGGGCCGAGTGCGTTTGCGATGATCGGCACCAGGCGCAGCACCGACGCGACCAGGGGCTGGAGTGGCACGAGGAAGGAACCCAACGCGTCCGCCACGAGCTGGATGGTGTTGTTCACCATCTCGATGATCTGGGAGAAGCCCTCGGACTGGGTGAGCAAGTCTAGCCCCACCGCCGCCACCGCGCCCATGGGGCCGCCCATCATGGCTCCCTGCTGGGCCGACTGCACGAGGCCTTGGAGGCTGCCGGTGCGCGAGGCGAGGTTGGACACCAGGGCCTCCCGGGCCTCTTCCATGGCCTCCGCGAGGCGCAGGGCCTCGTCCCGCGAGGCACGCCAGGCCTCCACGGCCTGCTCGGCCTCGGCCGCCTGGGCGCGCCGCGCTTCCTCTGCGGCCTCCAGACTGGCTTCTGCTTGCAGTTGGGCCGCCTCGCTCGCCTCCTGCGCCTCCTCCTCCACTTGGCGCAATGTCTCCTCGAGGGCGGCCGCCTCCGCCGCGAGCGCCTTGTTCGCCGCCGCCGCGTCCTCGTAGAGCGCCTGGCGCAGGCTGGCGTCCTGCTTCTTCAGCCAGTCCTCGTACCGCGCGGCCGCCGCCTCCTGGTCGACGGGTGAGCCGACGGAGGAGGCGTCCCCCACCTTGGGCATGAAGCCCTCGACCCAGCTCGAGAGCTGGTCCTTCAGTCCGGAGAGCCCCGTGTCCCGAAGGACGTCCTTCACTCCGCCGACGCTCTCGCGCAGCCCGTATCCGATGGCCTCCCCCGTCTCCTTGCCGATGCTCTTGAGCACAGCCCCCGCACTGGCGAGCTTCTGCCGGGCTGCGTCCACCACGGGGGAGACCTGACCGACAATGGCTTTCACCATGCCCGCGCCGGACAGCTTCTGGACCTGGGCGAGGTTGTCCGCCCACGTGTCCCGTTTCGCCTTCCGAGCAACCTCCTCGGCGAACGCAGCCACGGCGCGCACCTTGGCGGCGAGCACCTCAAGGAATGCGGAGGCCAGTCCCAGGGCGAACTCCATGAAGGCGTCGAAGATCCCGGTGAAGGTGTCCTTCACCTGCAGGGCCAGTCCCCTCACGGACTCACCCACCCCCGAGAGCACCTCCTTCAGGCCCGCGCCGCCCTGGTTCCAGGCCCGGTAGAGGGAGCCCGCAAGGAGCACCAGGCCCGCGACGGCGGCGGTGATCGCCAGCACGGGGGCGCCCACCGCGAGGATGTTGGGCAGCATGGCCCGGAACGCCGTCCCAAGCCCGCCCGCTTGCCCCGGCAGCGCCCGGAGGTTGGCGGCGAACGTGCGCAGCGACGCCGTCACGGACGCGAAGACGTCGCCCATGCTCGCCTGTTTCAAGTAGACGAGCTGCCAGCCCAGACGGGTGAGTAGCGGGCCGACGCCCTTGAGTCCCGTGGCTAGGACGCCCAATCCGCCATTGAGCGACCGCAGTCCCCGCGCGAGCACCACGGTGCCCTCGAAGAGGGACTTGGTGAAGAGCAGCGCCCGCGACGTGGCGAGACCGGCCGCTCCGACGATCGCGCTATACCGGACGAAGGAGACGAGTTGCTGCTTCTGCTCGGCGCCCAGCCCGCGCCAGGTTGCGGTCAGGGTACGCACGCCCTCGGTGAGCTCGCGCACGAGTGGCACGAAGACCGCGCCCACCTCGGACGAGAGCTGGAGCATGGACGCCTTGAGGTCGTCTGCTGCCTTCTTCGCCACTTCGTTGGACTCGGCCGCGCCGGCCACCGCCGCGCCGGCCACCGCCGCGACCGAGAGCAACCCCTCCGAGAAGTCGCCCAGGGCGGCGGCGGCCTTGGACATGGCGCCCTCGATGGCGTCGGCGGCCTCCTCCACGCTCTCGAGCAACTCGTCGATGCCCTTGGTGAACTCATTCAGTGAGGCGCTGACCGCCACGAAGACGTCGCCGACCTTCAGTGCTCCGCTCATGCACCCCTAGAAGGGGTGAACGGGCTACTTCAACGCGGCGATCAGCTTCTGCCGGTCGGCATCCGCACCACCCCAGATGCTGAAGACGACGTGCCCCTTGGGCACCAACGTCTCGCCTCCCGGCATCTCGTCCATGGCCTTGCGCCACGTCTCCGCGGCTTCGGGCGTGTTGAATTGCGTAATGCCAATTTTGATCTCTCCAGACTTGTAGTCGTAGGACCGAGGGGCGACGATCTGGTCCGTGTCCTCCTTCTTGTCCGTCAGGACCACTCCACGCGCCTGGGCGAAGGACTCAGCCTCTTCGATGGTGGCGAGCCCCGGCTTGGAGCAGGCGGAGACGGACAGAAGGACGGCGACGGCGGCGAGCGTTCGGATCATCCCCCCAGCCTCGCGCACCCGCCCGTCCCCGCCAAGTCACGAGGTTGGCGGGGCGGAAGGGCTACCCCTTCATGGTGTATCGGATGATGCGCTGGCGCCCGCTCCCTGATGCTGGCGTTGAGCTGGAGGCGGGGACACTGCTTTCCTGGCGAATGGACTCACCCTCCAACTGGGCGTCGGCGGCGAGCTCGTACACGAAGGAGAGGGGCTGGCTGCGCATTTCCTCGTACGTCCACCCCGCGAGGCGGGCGACCCGGACCACGAGCCCGTGGAGCGGGTCGCCCGTCAGTTTCCCCGGGCGTTCTCCAGGGCCTTGGCGGGGTTGATGGCGGCCATGCACGCGTTGGACACCTCCGCCACACCAGGCCAGTCGAGCACCTCGTCCTCGGTGAATAGCGGGGCGACGGCGTTGGGGAGGAAGACGCAGGTGGCCACGACGCGCGCGCGGAAGTGGAGGGCGCTCTCGGGATCCTTCTCCTCGCCTCCTGCCGCGTCGAGTCCCTTCTCCTTGAGGGACCGGAGGAGCTTCTCCAGGACGGAGTCCGGGGGGCGGCGTATGACGAGCTCCACGGGGCCGTCGAGACCCTCCACCTTGAGGCGGGTGTACTCCCGCCAGGGGGCGCGGAGGAGGCTGTGCTTGATGCTGGCGACGTCGGACATGGTGTTCTCCTGGGGTGGGTGAGCGGTTGGGTGAATCGTCAGATGGGCTCGAATTCGTTGATGCCGAACTCGATGGAGACGGAGACGAGGGTGCCCGCCTCCAACGTCATGGGGTAGCTGCCAATGACGCCCTCGTAGCGCACGCCCTGGGTGCCCGCAGCACCGTCGGGGTTCTCCACGCAGACCACCCAGATGGGCTTGCGCGCGGCGTAGGCCGTCTTGATGGTGGTGAGGATGGGGCTGTCCTTCACCACGTCCAGCTCGAGCGTGCCCTTCATGGTGCGAAAGCCGGGGCTGTACTGCACGAGGCCCTTGGTGTTGTTGAGGTACTTCAGCTCCCGCAGCTCCATGGAGTCCGGGATGTCGAACTTCTTGAGCGTCTTGGGCTTGTTGGCGTCCGACAGGGCCTCCGTCTTCGTCGCGAGGACGTGAATGGAGTACAGGTGGGCTTCGATGACTTCGGGCGTGGGCATGGCGTGTCACTCCTACTGGGTGAGGCGGGCGATCTCCCGCATGAGCACTTGGCCCACCGACTTCTTGAGCTGGCGGGAGATGCCCTTGGTGGCGCGGCGCAGGAAGTCAGGAGGCGGCTTGAGCGCGTCGCCCCAGTGGAAGCCCTGGTGGATGGCTCCGGCAGCGGGGTGCGCGTACCCACAGGTCCACGTGGAGGACTTGCGCTCGGGGTTGTAGAGGGGGCCGTCGAGGAAGGCGGTGTCCGCGAGGTTGAGCGGATCGCCCGGAGCTCCACCGCGGGGGACGAGGAAGAGGGAAACGTCGAGGATGCGCCGGGTGGCGTCGCGCAGGGGGTGGTCCAGGGCCCGGAGCACCTCCTGGGCGTTGTCGCGCAGCTGGCGCAGGGCGGTGGTGTCCACCGTCACCTTCACCCGGATGCGTCTGTTGCGGCGCGCCATGCCCCAGCAGAAGGGGCGGGCGGTTGGCCTGGGACGTGCTCAGAGGCCTTCCGGCGCACGGGCAAACTCCCGTGCACCGAGGGGCGCGATAGGGAGCGCCCGGTCCGAAAGGCGGGAAGGTGGTCTATGGGCGGAAACAGACGGCAGCAATTGGCGGCGAGGCTCCTGAGGGCAGAGCGGGCACTCCAGGAGGCGCAGAGCGGGCTTGATGGAACCGACGGCTCAAGACTGCGCTACTTGGTTGCTCGGGTGGAGCATGCCGAGGCTGACCGGGCAGTCACAGAGACTCTGCTCGTCGCAGATATGGCGCTACGTCTCCGGTAGATCAGTGGTTTTCGGCCCTGCCTGAGGGGGCCCTACGCCCACAGGCAGGAGATCGGCTCGCATAGCGTCCTGGAGCATCCGAAGATGCCCCGCCGCTTCATCGAGAGCCTTCGAGTGTTTGCTGTAGTAATCGCCGACACCATCCATGCCCTTGGTCATTTCGCTGACGTTTGCTGCGACATATGCATTCCCAAGGCTGTCGCAGGCCTTGAATGCCAGATCACGGACAGTGTCCGTTATGAAAATCCCCTCCAGAAGTAGATAATTTCTGGCCTTGGCAACATCTACTCGACCGTCTTGTATCTTTCTTCGTCTGAGGTAGGCTTCAAGTCGCCTAATGCCCTCGTGGCGATCGCGCTCCAGGAGATCCAGTGTTTCCTTCTTCTCCTGTCCAGGGGCTCTCGCTTCATCAAGCACCTTGGCAAAGTCTTCAAGACTGTATTTTTCGAACGTGGGCGCATAGCCGGCACCCATGAGGCTGCCCACAGAGCCTTCGGCCTTCAAAAGCAGCTTAATCAACTTGGAGTAGACGGTGTGGGTCTTTGTTGTTGAGAGCTGCGCACGGAGCATTTGTTTCTGCATCTCGTGGCGGATGATCTCGACCTGCTGGGTTGCCTTCATCTGTATTTCGGATTTGTGGCGCTCGAGCTGGCTCTGCGACTCGAGCTGGAGCTGGGTCTTGTATGACTCAAGACTCGTCTGCGTGCTTCGGTCCAGAAGTCGCTTGAAGGATTCGACGAAGAGCCAGCTAAACAGAGCGGCCGACGGGGCGCCTGTGAGCATCGCAAGCAACCAGTCTTTGACTGAGTCCATCTTCGTCTCCTCTGAGAAAGTGCTGGGGCACGGGCGACGATAGCCAATCGCGGAATGAGACTACCGTCCAGAAATCGGGCTGCGCCGAATGGTGCAGGTGATCGCGCCTATGAGCGGGAGGAGTACGCGATGCTCACATTGATCGACCAGCGGGGCCGCCCCGCCTCGTCCTCGCCGAGGTGCGTAGGCCCGCCGTCCTCGACGTCCACGCGCACGTAGCCCGGGGGGTGAGCGTCGTACAGCACCTCCCAGGCCGCGCGGGCCCGGGCGCTCCCCTCGGAGTAGCCGTCCGGGCCGCGCGCGGCGCGCACCAGCACCGTCACCGTGCAGCGGTGGAGCGCCGTCCCCGCGTTGGCCAGGTACTTCTCCGGCTTCTCCCCGCCGGAGAACCGGCACGCGATGAAGGCGTCCGGGGCTCCTGGGGGGTAGGGCCCCGCGTAGAGTGTGGGCAGGCCGTCCGCGAGGGTGCCCAGGCCCGCCGCCTCGAGCAGGCGCGCCACGTCGAGTTCCACGTCCTTGAGCCGGCTCACACCACCACCTCGCTGTGGTCGAAGGCGCCGGTCTCCAAGTCCTTGCGCTCGTAGGAGTTGAGGGCCCGGCGGCTCGCCGTGTAGTCGGCGGGGTTGGTGCCGGGCAGCCACAGCAAGTCCCGCGGGCCGAGCTGGGCGGTGGTGAAGAGCGTCCCCTCGCACACCACCTGCTTGCCCTCGGCCGACTTCACCAGCCGGGCGCCGGGCTCCCACCGGCAGGGGTGGGGCTCGGGCGGGCCGAAGTCCTCGCGTCGGCCGTTGTCCACCATGCGCACGAAGCGGCGCAGGTGGAGGGTTTCCTTCAGATCCTCGGCAATGAGACTCACGCATGCCTCCGTCCGGGCTTCTGGTGGGGTGCGGCGAGCTGCTGGGCCAGCAGGGGCACCGCGCTCGCGTCCGCGCGCCAGGTGACGGAGGCCGAGCCCGTGGCGCGGGAGACGACATTCAAGTCCCGCCCGGCCACCCGGTGGAGCGCGGTGAGTGTGAGCAGGGCCGCCTCCTCCAGCTCCGCCGGCAGCTCACTCGCGAGGGTGCTGTCCGGGTCCGCCTCGAGCGCCAGGGCCACCTGCCCGGGCGTCCGCCAGCCCGCGTCGAAGGTGACGACAATTTCCCCGGTGTCCCAGGCGCGCAGCGGGGTGGGGACGATGCCCCGCGTGGCGCTGCCGGTGAAGGGCCAGGTGCCGCGCCGGTGCACGAGGCGCCCCGCGCGGGGGCAGTCAATGGCCACGTCCCCCGCGGGCAGCTCGGCGCCGCGCACGTGCACCGAGCGCAACTGCCGCACCGCGCCCGCGCGCAACCAAACGTACACGCCGCCCTGGCCCACCACCGTCTCCTCCACCCCCTCACGAAGGGAGGCCGGGTAGCCGAGGAAGTTGGCCACGGCGCGGGAAGCGGCGAGCACCAGGCCGGGCAGCTCGGCGCCCGTGGGGGGCACCTTCAGGCGCTCTGCGGCTCGGGCCAGGGTGGTGAAGTCTTCAGCGAAAGGCATGGCGGCACCTCGAAATGGAAAGCCGGGGAGACTGCCCGGGGCGGGCGTCCTCCCCGGCTGGTGACTGACGGGCGCCGGGGTTACCGAGGGGCGGGCAGCGTCTCGTAGCCGCCGAGCACCACGTGGGCGGCCACCGTCTGTTTAGGGGAGGTGCCATCGGTGAATCCCACCACCACCTTGACGCGCGCCTGGGTGTGCCCGGCGGGCACGCGCCCCAGGGAGAAGTCGACGCGACCGCTCTTCTCGTTCCCGGTGAGGGAGACGGAGGCGCCCTCGTAGGCCGTCCAGGTGGGGTTGTCGCCGCCCGCGCTCGTCTCCATGGTGAAGACGTGGCTCTGGGCGGTGGGGTTGCCGGTGGCGGTGCCCGTCATGGCGGTGAGGACGGCGCTGCGCGCGCCCTCGAGGGAGAAGGCGTCTCCGTCCGTGTACGTGTTGGCGGCGAGCGTGGCCGGCGAGTAGCCCTTGGGGCCGCTCGCATCCGCGAGGGTGCCCACCGCGGAGAGGTACGCGCCGAAGTCGTTGAGGGAAGGGTGCAATGCCATACGAAGTCCTGGGGTGAGAGGTGAAGAGAGGACGCACCGGGTCCGTGCCGCACCCGGCGCGGCACGGGCGTCACTGGAAGGTGAGCTCCTCGATGACGGCGAAGGTGTTGTTGTAGCGCAGCTTCACGTCCACGTAGGTGATGCCCTTGAAGGTGGCCAGATCCTGGGAGAACTTCGGCTCGCTCATTTCGACGATGATGCCGTTCTCGGGCGCCTCGCCGCCGCCAAATGCCATGCCGAAGGTGGCGGTATCCCAGAGGCCGAAGATGATGAAGTCCTTCCCGCCCTTGCCCTTGCCACTGGTGCTGTCGGTGACATGGAAGGGGTAGCCGTTGAGCATCCCCTGATCCAACTGCTGCCGGAAGACCCAGCCGGCGTTGTCGCGCAGGCTCTTGAGCGCCATCAGCGTCTTGCTCGTCATCACCCAGCCCGGCTTGGCGCCCTGGAAGGTGTGCTTGCTCTCGCGCACCAGGCGCTCGGCCTTGTCCAGGGCGGTGATGATCGCGGCGAGGTTGGCGCTGGTGATGGGAACCGTGAGCGAGAACTTGTTGGCCGCCACGATTTGCCGCACCAGCCCGAGGGGGCGCGGGCCCGTGCCGTCACCCACGAGGCATTCGAGGTCCGCCTTGAGGCCGATGGCGGCGAGCAAGTCGTCGGTGAAGGTGGCCTCGCTGCCGAGGAAGCTGGGATCGCGCAGCATGTCCTTCGTCGGCTCGATGAGGCCCATGCACTTCTTCGGCGCGAGGATGACCATGCCCGTGTCGATGTTGCTCGGCGTGGGCGACTGGCCCGGTTCGACGAACTCGGCCGTGGCGCCCGAGTTGAGCTTGCCCAGGTTCTTCTTCGAGCCGTGCACCGCCTCGACGCGCACGCCCGCTGCCTGGAGCACCATGACGTCGCGGAGCATGCCGATGATGTCGGTGCTCCACTCCTCGGACATGAGCGCGCCGCCAGTGGTGACCACCGCCCCGTTGGGCCCCTCCGCCTTGGCGGCGAAGCGCGAGCCCAGCTCCGTCGCCGCCTTGGCGGCCGCGTCGGCGAGCGTCTGATTGACGTGCCCTCCGGCCGCGGCCGCCTGGAGGTAGCTGGCCTTCGCCGACAGCCCGAAGAACTGCTTGAGCGTCTTGCGCCGCTCGCCCGGGGTGGCTCCCGCCGATGGGGCGGGGGCCGGGGCGGGAGCCGCGGGCCGCGCGGCGAGCTCGTCCGCGACGCCCTTGGAGATCAGCGCGTTGAGTTCCTTCTGCTTGGCCTTGAGCTGCTTGGCCACCTGCTCGTCGATGTACTTCTGCTGCTCGGGGGTGAGCTTCATGGTGAGACCTCGGGAGAGAGGGGAGGGGTAATGGGTGCTGGCTCAGCCGCACACGAAGGGCGAGCGGAAGCGCTTCAGGGACTTCGCCTCGGTGGGCGCCTCGGCGGGAGGCGCGGGCGGCTCGTCATCTCCCTTGCCCGCCTCCTCCTCGGTGTCGGTGGGGTCCTCGGCCGGTTCCTCGGCCTTGGCGGCCAGGGCCTGGGTGAGCTTGCCGAGGGCCTCCACGAGAGGACCCAACTTCTCGTCCAGGAGCGCGCCCAGGTCCTGCCCTTCGGCGTCCTTGCCCGACTCCTCGGGAGGCGGGGTGGGGGCGTCGCCATTCTTCTTCTGTTGTCCTTGGTTCTTCACGCGGCAGGCCTCGGGGTTGGCGGGGATGTTTGTGATTGAGACTTCGAGCAACTCGCACTCCTCGTAGTCGAGCCCGCCCTCGGCGTTCGGCTCGTACTTGGAGAAGCGGAAGAAGATGGAGCAGGTGCTCAGGGTGCCCGCCTCCACCTTGGCGCCCACCTCTTTCGACAGGTTGCCGATGCCGTCGAAGGCGGGCTCCATGAACCACTCGTCCCCCTCCTGGAAGACGCGCGCGGTACCCAGCGCCGGAACTCCGTGCTGGTGGTCCCAGAGCAGGACGGGGTTCTTCTCGAAGGACTGCGTCTTCAGCGCGCCAGTCCGTACCCTGTCGTTGTGCCGGTCCAGCACGTCCGAGGTGATGCGGAACACCGGCTTGCCGCTGGCGCCTTCGGACTTGCGCACCAGGTGGCCGAGCGACTTGAGCACGCCATCGGTGGGCGGGGTGGGAGGCAGCTTCATGCCGGAGGAGAAGGGGCGCTCAGCCCTTGGCAGGCCCGCGCGGGGGCGGCTCGTTGTGTGGCTCGGGGGGCCCGTCCTGCACGGGCTGGGCGCCTGGCAGGGGCTGGAAGCGCACGCCGTTGAGCTTCGAGTCCGGGGCCAGGCCCGCGAGTTCGCGCGCCTCATTCATGAGGACATGGGGGCCGTAGGCGCTCGTCATCGCCTTGAGGCGCCGCTCCCAGGAGTGGGGGCGCGGGTCGTCGTACTCGAGCACGGCGTCCCGGTCGACGAGCGGCACGAGGCGCAGCTGGTACTCGGTGCGCAGGAACTCCAGCCGCGGGAGGGTGGCGTACTCCGCCAACGTGTACTTCGCCTCCTCGCTCGTGCTGCGGTTGGCGCTGGTGAGATCGCCCACCAGCTCCGGGGGCACGTTGTACACCTGGCGCACGTAGTCGCGCAGGGACTTCTCGGCCTCCACGAGCTGGAGCGCGCGGAAGTCCTGCTGCACCTGGGAGAGCGTCGTCTTGCCATTCACGAACCAGACGAGCCCGGCCGAGTCCGGGCCGCTGAAGCGCTCCTCGTACTTGGCGCGCAGGTCCTCGACTTCGTCCTCGCCGTCGCCCGCAGTGCCGCCATCCACGCCGACGATGGCTGCCGGCAGGCCGCCCCGCTCGAAGGTGGACTTGAGTGTCTGTTGAATGGCCTCGGACGCGTCGAGCTCGTCCCCCAGCGCGAGGCCCCGGCCGACGCCACGCGCGTGCAGGTTGTCCGGGTCCAGGTGGCGCAGCCACACCATCTCCGAGCGGGACACCATGCCGGAGAAGTTGTTGTAGACGACGAGGTAGCCCGCGCCCGTCTGGGTGGGCGTCTGGAGGACGCACGCGGGGGGCACCACCTCGTAGCCCACCACCGAGCCATACGTGGAGCGGCGCAGCCAGAGAAAGGACTCGCCGGGCAAGTCGAGGTGCAGCTGCTGCACCTTGCGCAGGGAGCGGCCAGTGAAATCGGGGTGGGGGTGCTCGAGCAGGGTGAGCAGCTCGTGGGTGTCGAGCTCCACCAAGTCTCCCCGGGCGAGTCCCTTGGCCTGCACATGGTGGCGCTCGAGCGCGCCCGTCCGGGTGCGCGCCTCCGTGCTGAGTCTCTTGCACGTGGCGAGCAGCGCCTTGCCCTTGGGTGTGGTGGCCTTGAGCACCCGCCACCGGGGCGTGGCCACGGACTCCGCCACCGTGTCCGCCACCGCGCGCAGCCAGCCGTTGGTGCGGTAGGCCGAGCACACCGCGCGAGAGCCGCGCCGCGGGGTGAAGGGGTTGATGGGGATGCCGTGGACGAGCGGACGTCCGCTGCCCGGCAGGAGAAAGCCCGCCAGGGCCGCCTTGAAACGGGTGCCGAAAGAGGGGCGCGCCATGCCCGCCGAGAAGGGGCGCGCGGCTACTCGTCGTCCTCGTCCTCCTGGGCCTCGGCGGGACGCCCCGCCACGCCGGCGTTCTGCCGCTTCGGGCACACGTACAGGTAAATGGGCCAGGCGAAGGCGTCCGCCCGGTCGTCGCGACCGTGGCCGCCGTCCTGACCGGTGAACTTGGCGAGCTGCTCCTCGAGGCGGTGGTGTTTGCCCACCATGTGCACCAGGCGCGCCTCGGCCATGGCGGACACCGGGGCCGCGCGCTCGGCCTTGGACTGCATGGCGCGCATGCCCTTCACCTTCACCTTGCCGTCCACAGAGCGGATGACGTTCTTCACCAGCGAGCCGCCGGTGTTCGTCTCCGCGAAGATGAAGGCCTTCCTCTTCGGCGCCAGGTGCTCCCAGCGGTGCAGCGCGTCCACGGCCGCCTGGGCCCAGGTAGTGGGCTCGGGGGAGCGAAGCGAGGCGTCCTGCAGCACGTACGTGTGCAAGAGGCCATCCGCCTCCTCGCGAATCCCCTCCACGACAATCCCGTGCAGGTCGCTGTCCTTCTTCTCCCCGGTGGCCGGGTCGACGCTCACCACCAGCTTGTCGAAGAGCGGCTTGCCCTCACGCGGGGCGATGGCCTCCACGCTCTCCACGCGCGAGGCATTCCAGTCCACCTTGCCGTAGAGGCACGCGTCCTCGAGGAAGAGCAGCTCGCCGTGGAACTCCCGGCGGCCGATGGTGGTGTTCTGAAGCCGCCGCGCGTAGGCGATGTACTTCCCGTCCAGGTTGGCTGCGTTGTCGAAGGTGGACGAGCACGCGAGCACCAGCCCGTCCCGGTCCGAGAGAATCTCTCGAAAGAGCGGGTTGGGATTGGGCGTGGTGGTGATGATGAGCCGCGCCGGCAGGCCCTGGGCGCGCATCCGCGACGTCTGGATTCGGGCGACGCGGCGGCACTCCCGATAGACCTCCTCGGGCGACTTCTTCCAGGCGACAATCTCATCCGCCCAGACGAGGCTGACGTTGTACCCGCGCAGCTTGTCGGGGTTCTGGGCGGGCACATAGAAGGCCTTCGCCCCGTTCGGGAAGTCCAGCGTGCGCTTGCTGCGCCGGTGCACCGGGCGGAACCACGGCGGGGCGAGCGAGAGGATGCCGCTCGGGCCCTCCAGCTGCGTCTTGCGGATCTCCGAGTCGGTGGGGCCGACGATGAGGATGCGGGCCTCGGGGTCCGCCTGGGCCTCCTCGATGACGGCGATGCTGCCGGCGTACGTCTTGCCCGCTCCGCGCCCGCCCAACAGGAACCAGGTGCGCCACACCCCCGAGGGCGGCGTCTGCACGGGACGTCGCCACAGGGTGGGGTCGTAGTGCCAGGCGAGCACCTCCGCGGGGCTCATGCGCAGGTGCCCGTCGAGGGCGAAGTCGGCGGTGAGCTTCGCGCCCAGCTCGCGCTGGCGGCGCAACTGGTCGCGGAACTTGAGCCCCGCGCGCTCGGAGAGCGAATGGCGCCCGTGCGTCTCGGGGCGGATGATGGGCAGGCCCGCGAGCGGGTTGTCCTGCACCGCGACCATGGCGACCATCAGCCAGCCTCCGCGGGCGCGGCCTCACCAGATTCGGGTGGTGCCTCCTCGGATATGGGCAGGCCCGCGAGCGGGTTGTCCTGCACCGCGACCATGGCGACCATCAGCCAGCCTCCGCGGGCGCGGCCTCACCAGATTCGGGTGGTGCCTCCTCGGATGGTGTCGCGTCTCGCTTGTCGTCCTCCTCGAGGAAGCGCAGCAGCTTCTCGCGCACGCTCTTGGCGGCGGCCTCGGGGGACACGAGCTCGAAGGCGGGCCCGAGCGCGCCGCCCTGGACCTGGGCGGCCGGCTCGCGCGGCACGGTGAATTGCTTCGGCGCCGTCACCTGCATCAGCCAGGTGATGAAGCGGGGGTTGGCGTGCCGATCCACCACCGTCCGCTCGCCCAACTCGATGAGGAAGCCGAAGCGGTGCGCCCAGGCCTGCTCGCACGCGAAGAGCAGCTCGGTGTAGAGACTGCTCTTGCGCCGCGCCACGGCGTCGCGGCCCTTGGTGAGCCACTTGCCCAGGCAGTCCTCGGTGGTGCCCGCCTTCGCCGCGGCGATGCGTTGGACGCCCGTACGGGCGAGCGACTCGGCGATGATGGGGATCATCGCCTTGGTGAGCGTGGTGCGCGGGCCGCGAGTCCCGGCGCGCAGCTGGAAGCCCGCGAGCGGGTCGGGCAGCTCGGACGCATCCTCCCCAGGCCCGTCCGAGGGCGCGCCCAGCAGCTCCGGCGGCATTCCCTTGGGCCTGGCCATGCCCTCCGAGAAGGGGCGGGGTCTCTTGGAGTCAGTTGTGGCGGAGTGCCCTAGCGCCTTCCCTCCCAGAGGCAGGGAAGGCAGACAAGAGATACCACCGCGCTAGGCACGCAATGGCATGCGCGGGCAAAGCCCAGGGAGTCCCGTAGTCAGGGATCTCATATTGCACCCTCCAGAGGGCGCAATAGGCTTGGACTGGCTTGGACTATCGTGCTCCAAGGTGTGACACGAATGCTCGCTACAGCCGCTTCCCATATCTGTAGAGCTGGTTGTTCTTGGTCGCGACGAACCAGTTCGACGTCAGAAAGTCGACCTCGAACGTATCGGTCAATCCGCTCGTGGTGACAATGGTGACCTTCAACTTGTTCTGGTCAGGGTATGAAACCCACGCACCAACCCAGTACCCCTGAGCGCGAACCGAGCCGTCTGCCTGAAAGACCCACGGAGTTGGATGTGGCGCGTCTTTCGTCATCGCTGCGTCGCCCAACGCACCGACACTCCATGAGGTATTGTTGATCAGGGTGTGATCGACCGCATATGCGTTGGATGCCATGCACACCAACGCCAGCGCCAATGCAAAAACGATGTTTCTCATTTTGATGCTCCGATTGGAGCGCCACAGGGCTGTGACCAAAGCTATGCGCTCCTCGTCCACATTAACAACTGCATTCGCGGGAACCTCCTCGTGATCATGGAACTGCTGGGTATTACTCGGCGGGTGACCGCCCGATGCCGGACGATCGACAGTAGGCGGTCGCTCAATGCTAGGCGATAGACAGTGCAGGCCAACTGAACGATGAGCCGCCGTGTCCGTGTGCCGCGAGTTGTTGGGTGGCTCGCCATAGGTGAATTCTGGGCGTCCATCCTTGGGCGTCAGGGCTGGGCGAGAAGCGAGCTCGTCTCGTACTCCTCCGCCGAAAAGAAGAGTTCGCCACTGAAGTCGCGTCCCCTGCTCCGGGGAATCAGGGCTGAGGCGGGGTGAGCTCGCGCACCTGCGCGCTCAGGCACTTCGCCATGTCCTGCACCAGCGCGGCCACGGCCCTGGACGCGTCCGAGTCGCTGGTGCTCAGGAGGGTCGACGCCTCGGCCAGGGCGCGCGCCCCGTGGCACAGGTCGGACATGGAGACGGGCGCCGTGGTGAGCTGGTTGACCAAGCCCTCCAGCCGCTCCAGCTCCGGCTTCAGATCGGACACATCCACCTTCAGCTCGGGCACATGCACGGTGATGGTCCCCTTGGAGGGCTCCTTCGGGGGTGGGCACAGCTCACGCACGACGGCGAGCCACCCGGCACGGACGAGCGGCCGGCACACGTCGAAGTCGGGCAGCTCGGCGCCGGTGATCGCCGAGTGCCCGCCGGTGGGCCGCCCGTGGGCGACATACCCGCGGGCCGCGTCGGCGAGTTCCCCGGGAGAAGCCCCCAGGAGCATGTCGTCCGCCGCCTGCAGCAACTCGAGCGGAGGGGTGTAGCCAGTGGAGGGAGGAGGGGTACTGCTGGGCAGGACGGACATAGTGCGCTCCGGGGTGGACTGCGAGGTGACACCCCCGAGAAGGGGCGTGGAGTGCGCCGTTTTGCTCCTTTCTGCACCCCCTCCCGCCAAGGCCCCGGGAGTGATTCCGGGCGGTTAGAGGCCGGGGTAGGGCCCTCCACCTCGATTTTTCGGGGGGTCGTCTGACAGTTTCCGTCCAAAGCTTCGGTGGGGGAGCGTGGGGTAGCCGCGAGCGCGAGATTGCACCGCGCCAAGCAATCGTCCGCCGGGCCGCGCTCGCGGTTTTTGGGGGTGGGGTGGTTCACTGACCTACATGCCAGATCGGTCCGCTGACTCAATCGGGGCCACGTACCGGTCGTCTGCGCCTTCCCTGTCTGTGCTGCTCGTCTCCTCGATGAGCGCCCCCGTTGCTCACTGTTCAACCCTGGGCGTTTGAACCGCCAGAATGAGGACATGTCCTAGGATGCGCGCAGCATCTGGTGTCCCCGCAGTTGGTCCACCCGACTGCCATGCATCTAGCAGGGAGAGAGGACCGGCAATTCCGCGACATGACTGCGAGGAAGACGAGACGAGCCAAGCTTTGTGTGTTCTGCCTCACCCGACTGGCCCATGAAGTCGAACACGTACTGCCGAAGAGCTGGTATCCCGCGACCACTCCTCAGACCGTGCAGCGCGTAACCGTGCCCGCCTGTGGCATCTGTAACGATGAGTTCGAAAAGGCGGAGCGGGCGTTCGCACATCCATTGCTGATGGCGCTCAATCCTGACGTCCCACATG
Organism: Cystobacter fuscus DSM 2262; assembly: GCF_000335475.2. Classification (NCBI taxonomy): domain Bacteria; kingdom Pseudomonadati; phylum Myxococcota; class Myxococcia; order Myxococcales; family Archangiaceae; genus Cystobacter; species Cystobacter fuscus. Next base: position 184,264 of record NZ_ANAH02000066.1, read on the forward strand.
CAAAGAGCCTCATCGAAAAACATCAAAGCTCCTGGCAATCACGTCACGCCCCCACAGAAGAGGAGGCGAGGCGCCGCGATGATCGCCTGAGACGGATTGCCAAGGATGTTCGTTATGTCCTTACTCCAGAAGACGGCCGCGCTTATCCGCGGCTCGCCGGGCGGACCCCTGGCGGACTGCATGTGACCGTCTCGCCTGCGTTTCAGATTGAAGCCCCCGTGCGGCAATTGATCGCTGCGAAATTTGTACGCGGCTTCCATTACAAGGAGCACAAGTCGACACTGCCATTAGATGCAAGGATTGCGTTCTTCTGGTTTGATCAGTTTGAAGAACAGGTGGCCGCTGACGTTCGTGATGTTCTCATGGCGGTCCCGTATAATGAGCGCCTTGCGCCGGCGTTGCGCTACCGAGCTTGGCGCGAAGAGGAATACGCCCTCTGGGAGTTCGTGTTGTGGGAGCATTTTCCCTTTGGCGCCCTGGTGCTGATGCCTGCTAGCGACGCAACGAAGGGCTAATACGGCGCCCCTTCTCGGCTGGCATGAGTACGCCCCCACTCCCCACCTCCGCCGAGTCGCGCCCATCGCCGTGGTTCACCATGACCGTGCCCATCGTGGTCTCCCTGCTCGGGCTCGCTGTGCAGTGGGGCACGCTGGGCGCGGACGTGCGTCACCTCGAGCGCCGCTGCACCACCGCTGAGGCTGAACTCACGCGCATCTCCTCCGCCCAGTCCAGCGCCGCCACCCAGGCCGCGCGGATTGAGGCCCGCTTCGACGGCATGGAGCGCGAGCTGTCCCGGCTTGCTCGCGCCGTCGAGCGTCTCACGGATGCACCGGCCGCCTCCGCCCGCTCGGTGCCCTGAGGCGCCCCTTCCTTCCTCCTGGGTTGGCATTTCGCCCGCCCTGCCCAGGAGTCCCCATGCGTCGTCCCTCCCTGTCGTCCCTCGCCGTCCTCTCGCTGCTGTCCCTCTCCTCGCCCGCGCTCGCCCAGGCCCCCGCAGCGGACTCCACCCACGCGGGCGAGCTCACCGCCCACATGTTCGGTCAGGCCGTGTCCCAGGCTCGGGCGAACCCGCCCGCCCCCGTGGCCGCGCCCGCCGTGCAGGCCCCGCCCGAGTCCCCGCCCCCCACCGAGGTGGGCCTGGGGGAGGTGGTGAAGCTGGTGGTGCAGGCCCTCACCTCGCGCAACTGGGGCCTGCTCGCGTGCGCCCTGGTGCTCGGCGCCGTCTACGTGGTGCGCCGCTTCCTCTCCCCCCGGGTGCCGTGGCTCTCCTCGGACGTGGCCGGCGTGCTGCTGAGCATGGCCACCGCCGTGTCCCTCGCGCTGGTGGCGGCGCTCCAGGCGGGCACGCCCATCTCCCTCTCGCTGGTGCTCGGCGCGCTGCTCACCGCCGCCGGCGCCTCGGGGCTCTTCAGTTGGGGGAAGAAGCTCACCGCCGCGGCGAAGGGGAGGGTGGCGGTGAAGGCCGCCATCCACTGACGCGGCTGCCGTTATGAAGCACGAAGGGCCCGGCCTCCACCTCGGAGACCGGGCCCTTCATTCACCTCGTGGCGTTGTCGCTACGGCAGCGCCCAAACGGGGGCCGAGAAGATGATGGCCGCGCCGATGGCGGCCACTTCGGCGGGCGTGAGCGGCCGTCCCATGGCGTCGCGGGCGGCGCTCACCCCTTCGTCGACGGCCTTTTCCAAGGCGCTCCGCTCGTCCCGAAGCTTGGAGTCCTCGTCCCGAGCCCACGCCTGGTACGCCACGAGGCCGGGGTTGCCCTTCGGGCAGCGCTCACCGCCCTGCTTGCTCAGACGGTGGAGGATTTCCCCCACGGCCTCCGGGCTGTGGATGCCGCCCTTCATCCAGGGCGCCATCGCCTTCACATGGAACTCGGTCAGCTTCTGGCGGAGGCACTCTTCGGACTCGGGCGTCATCGTGCCCTTGCCGTACTTCTTCCAGATGGCGTGGATGTGGTTGGTGATCCTGTCGTAGAGATTGTGCCACATCCGGCTCCCGTCCCCCTTGTTGATGAAGTCCCGCGTCAACTTCTCCGCGGGCAGGTCCGCCGCGTACATGACGGTGGGGCCGGAGAGGACGAGGAACGCCGCGGCGCTGAGCCACTTCATGGACTGCCTCATGAGACTGCCTCCTGAGTTGCCCGGCGCGCTTCATGCGGCCTGGGCAACGACTCAGAAGGGGCGTGCCTCACGTCCGGCGGACGCTCCCGCTGCCACCGCAGCCCGCGCACAGGGGCCGCTCCAGGCCGGAGCCCTCGGGAGGACGTGGCCCCCAGCCGGAACCTCGGCAGGCCTCACAGACGACGTAGGGCGAGGCGGCGAAGTGCCGCGCCAGAAAGAGGGAGAACTCCAGGGCCTCGCGCAGGACAGCCTCGTCTACGGCGAGCGCGCGCCAGGCGCGGCGGGAGCCCGAGGCCGCCGAGGAGCGGAGAATCCACTCCTCGTAGGGGAACCGGAGCCCACCAGGCGCCACCGCCGCCAAGGCCGCCTCGTCCTCCATGAGCCTCGCGTGCACCTGGGCGCACGTCTCCTCGATGGCGCCCACCCGCGCCCGGTACCGCTCGGCCTCGGAGGGGCTGACGGACTCAAGCGCCTGCAGCAGCTCGGCGAGCGTGGGCACGGGGAGAGGGGAGGAGGAGGGCAGGGGACAGGGCATGGGGCGGATCTCCACGTGGAGGTGGGTGGGCGAAAAGACACGGGCCCCGTACGGAGGGGGGAAGTCCGCCCGGGGCCCGCGGAGGCCGGAACCGCTCGGGGCCTCAGTCGTGGGTGAGTCCGGTGCAGGGGTTGAGGCGGCGCCCGTGCACGGGGCACTTCCACCCCCGTGCCTCGCAGGTGCAGCGCTCCTCCACGGCCTTCTCGCAGCAGCGCGGAGGCAGGCCGGTGGGCACCTTCGGCTCCTCCTCGGACTCGGGCAGCCCCATGAGGCGACGGTGACGGGCGGTGAAGAAGTGCTTCATGCCCGCGGAGAAGGGGCGCGTGAATATGCCGAGCTGGACAGCGTCGGTGCGGGCCGTGGTACACCCCGGCGCGGGAGGGCCGCGCCATGTCCAACAACACCCCTCGAGGGAACCGGCTTGGGCCGTTCCAACTCGAGCGGAGATACCGGAACACCGGAGACGACCTGGGTCGCATCTATCGGGCGCACAACGTCGAGACAGGCGCAGCGGCGCTGCTGTTGCAGCACACCGAGCGTCAGGCCTTCGACGTGCCGGTGGCCGAGTGGACGATCCGCCTGTGCTCCTCAGTGTCCCCCGCGTACCTCGCGCTCGAGGTGGAGTCTGCGCCCGAGGAGACCGACGCCGGGGATGCTGCGGAGGAGCTGGACTTCATGCTCTACGACTTGCACGAGGCCGTCACACGGACCCTCAAGACTCCGGAGACGCTCAGGCACCTGCGCTCCCGCCGCCCGTCGGCCCCCAGCGTCGTGACGCCAGCGATCCCGGCTTGGCACCGCCCAGCACTCGGGGCCGCGCTCGTCGCCTGCGTGGCGCTCCTGATGCTCCACGCGGGCAACGCTACCCCGGTGGAGGACTGGCTCTCACACCCCGAGTTGGCTACTGCCCGGAGCGACGCGAGCTGGGACGACGGCGGGGATCTGACGGGATTGCTGCTCACCGACACCGTCGACTTCGGCCCGCCCGTGCTCGCCCGGCCCATGCCGAAGAAGCCCTTCGACGTCCAGAAGAAGGCGCCGTGTGACAAGACGCTGGAGGAGGAACACTTCGGGGGCTGCTGGGTGCCGCACAAGACTCGCGCTCCCTGTCCCGACAAACTCTATGAACTGGACGGCACGTGCTACCTGCCGGCCGCTAAGCCGCAGCAGAAGCCAACGTCGATCTTTCGATAGGGACTTGCGCTTCACGGGCCGTGGTAGTATCGATTTGACGTTGCTGTAGTTACTCCGTGTGTCCTCGCTGTTAGGGCGGCGAGTCCACACCACATCTCAAGACATAGGGGTCGGTGCGCGCTCTCGCGCGTGCCCGGCCCTTCTCTAGACTGCCCCTATGGACTGCCCTGGGGGTGTGTCGGCAGCGCCCCGCACGTGCCCTAACACGTTCGGGGCGTCTGTTTTTGGGGTGTGCGGTGGAGCATCTCCAGCGTCCTCTCTCCCTGCTGAACCCGGCCGCTCGCGCCTCGCGCGTTGGAGCGCCAACCCCATCACCTTCCATGCCCGCCTGTCCGGCTCGCACTGAGCGCGCGGGGGCGGACGCACATCCACGTTCTCGGACGCATGGGCGGCGGTGTCTATCTTGGAGACGGTGGCACGAAGGTTGTTAGCAGCGCGGCGGAAGCGAGCGGGGGGAGGGGAGGGATGGGGGAGTTGTCAAACAGTCAGAGAGAGCGGCACGCGCACGGAGGCGTCTCCGCGCGCACCGGGAGCGAGCGTGAAAGTGGATGAGTGCAATCAGCAGGAGCGCCGGCCAGGACTGGTGGCGGTGCCCGAAGGTGGCCTGTGGGACTGCGAGCGGGTGGCTGCCTTCCTCGGGGTAAGCAAGTCGTGGGTGTGGAAGCAGGTGCGAGAGAATCTCGGACTGCCCTACGTGACGCTCGGGGCACGCAACTACCGCTTCGACCCCGCGAAGGTGCGCGCGTGGGTGCAGGCTCAGTCGAAGTCGGGACAGGCAGGGTGAGGGCGTGACGAGCGCGTACTTCCGGCCCAACGCGAAGGGGAAGGCGGTGCTCGCGGCGGGCAAGCGCCTGCAGCGCCGTGCGCCTGACTTCGGCACCTGGTGGATCCGTTATCGGGACGCCGCGGGCCGGACCGCGCGCGAGCGCACGGCGGCGAGGATGGAGGCGGAGGCCGAGCGCATCGCCCAGGAGAAGGCGATGCAGGCGGAGCGGGTGGCGGCTGGCCTTGCCGCACCGGCCCCAGTGCCCATGACGTGCGACGAACTCTTCACGAAGTACGTGGCCAGCACGCAGCACCAGCCCTCGCAGGAGCCCAAGCGCTCTGTCATCAGGAAGTGGTTCGCGCCCCACTTCAAGAAGAAGCCCGTGGCGGCCGTCACCCCGGCCGACTGTGACGGCCTGCTCCAGCAGGCGCGAGCACAGGGCATGGCGGACACCACCGTGCGCAATCTGCACTCGCTCGGGCGCATCGTGTTCAAGTACGCCATGCGGCTCGGGGCCCGGCGGGACAATCCCTGGGCGGAGGTGCCGCGTCCGAAGGTGGCGAAGAGGAAGCCTCGGTTCCTGTCGCGGGCGCAGGTGGCGGCGCTCCTGAGCGGCGCTGGACACCACCGGCTGTTGCTACTCGTCGCCGTGCTCTCGGGGTTGCGGCGCGGAGAGATCGCCGGGCTGCGGTGGGCGGACATTCACTGGGAGGAGGGCCCATACGGCATCATCCACGTGCGGCACAGCTGGGGGCGCGACACCACGAAGGGCGGCGAGGAGCGCCTGGTGCCCGTCCACCCAGCGCTCCACCCGGAGTTGCTCGCCGCCTTCAAGGCCGCGCCTCGCAGCAAGCGCGGCGACCTCGTCGAGGAGCTCGTCTTCGCGTCGCCGGAGGGCGGCATGCGCGGCCGGGGGTGGGACACCGCGAAGCTCTTGGGCCGCGTCGCCCGCTGGGCCGGGCAGGAACTGCCCGAGGGCTTCACCTTCCACGACTTGAGGAAGACGTTCCTGACCCACCTGATCATGGACTCGGGCGGCAACATCGGCGCCGGCCAACTCCTGGCCGGCCATTCCAGCCCGACCATCACCGCCAACTACTACTTCGGGAAGGATGTGGGCTTCCTGGTGGAGGCAGTTGGCGGGTTGAAGCTCGTGCCGTCCGTAGCTGGTGCCGACAAGCACACTGCGAGCACACGGCCTGTCAAAGCAGTCCCACCCGCCACCAAGAGGCATAAAAATGTTCTGTAATTCTGAAGGCTTGGGGAGCCCGGCGCGCTGCGCGTCTCCCCGGGGCTGTTCTAGAAGAAAAAGAACATGCCGTGAAGGTGTGGGGCCCGTGGGCGGGATGCAGGCTCCGCGAAAGCCTGGATCGCGTGAAGTGTACGGCGAGCGACAGGTGGGGGCGGGGAGTCCTACTCCAGCACGAGGCCCGCCGGCAGCCCGTGGGGATTGAGCAGACCGGAGGGATCCCGGGACGCGCGCCATGTCCGCAGGAGGGAGAGGTCTTCCGCGTAGAGCCCCCGGAGGGTGGCCACGTCGAGGACGCTCCCCCCGCGCAGGGAGGGACGACCACCGGCGCGCACGCACCACTCGAGGCAGGCCTGGTGGAGCGCCTCGGCCGCCTGGAGCCCGGGCCCGTCCCCCACGTCCACGCCGTGGTAGAGGCCCAGGGCATACAGGTGTTCCGCGCGTTGGGAGGGCGGCCTGATGTCGAAGGGCCCGCGCGTGCGGCCTGGAGGGTTGGCCAGCCCTAGCAGGCAAACGCTCTCCATCCCGGACATCCACCCGGGCCGCCCCTCGAGGAAGCGCGCGAAGCCACGCAGCCCCTCCAGATCCAGGCAGTAGTCGCACCACACCCGGCGGCGCCAGGGGTGGCGCTGGCGCGTGTCGTCCTCGTCGCTCCAGGTGAGGAGTTGAGGGGGGGCGTCGATCTCCGCCCGCTCCCGCGTCATGTGCGCCAGGGGCTCGGGCAGCGGGGCCCGCGTGGCGCTGGCCTCGTCGGAGAAGTCCCGTCCGAAGACGGACCAGAAACGGCCCTCCTTCCAGAGGCCGAGGAAGTGCTCGGGGGTGGACTCCCGCCACGTCTCGGTCCACGCCACGGCCTCCACCAGGTCGCTCAGGCCGCCGTGGGGGTTGAGCTGCAAGCGGGTCAGCGGCCGCGAGGGCAGGGTGTCGAGCACCACGCGCTCGATGACACCCACCTGGCCGAAGCCCGCCAGCGCGAGGCGGAAGAGGTCCGGGTCCTCCCCGGGGCCACACCAGAGGGCGGTGCCATCCGCGAGGACGAGCCGCAGCCGCTCGACGTGGTCCACCTGCGCGCCCTGGTGGAGCGAACGCGAGCCGAAGCCGCCCTCGGACAACGTTCCGCCCACGGTGGTGCCGGACGCGGACGTGAGCACGGGCAGCGTCCTGCCCGCGGCGTTGAGCGCCTCCTCCACCTGGGCCCATCGCGTGCGGGCGGAGACCTCCACGCGGCCCCCGTCGAGCAGGCGCACCTCGCCTCCCTCCGCGCGGTTGTCGAGGATGATGCCTCCCTCGTCCAGGGTCTGGCCGCGGGTGCTGTGGCCGGAGCCGCGCACGGTGACGCGAACCCCATGGGCGCGGGCCACCCGCAGGGTGTGCACCACGTCCGCCTCGCACCGTGCCCGTACCACCATCCGGGGCACCCGGCGCACGAGTCCCCCGAAGTCATGGGCATACAGCTCGAGTTCTTCCAGGGTGGTGCGCAGGGGGCCGCTGAGTCCACCGCGCAGATCATCCAACAGGGACAGGGCAGGGGGACTCATGGAGGTGGTGACAGTCTAACACGAGCCCCCTTGGGGGCCGGGCATGCCGAGCGGCTCAGGCGCTCGTGGAGGGGCGCAGGGGCAGCCGCAGCCGGGCACGGCACCCGCGCTCGTCGGTCCGGTTCTCCAGGGAGAGGCTGCCCCGGTGGGACTCGGCGATCTGCCGCCCCAGCACCAGTCCAATGCCCGAGCCCGCGGGCTTGGTGGTGAAGAAGGGCACGAAGAGGTTGGTGGTCGCCGACAGGCCCGGCCCCTGATCCTCCACCCACACCTCCACGTGCGAGGCCGTGAGGCTCCAGGACAGGACGACCCCGCCTCCCGTCTCCATCGCCGCGTCCACGGCGTTGCGCACCAGGTTGATGAGGAGCTGATCGAGCTGATCCCCGTCCCCCTGGAGACTGACGGCGGGCCCCTCGCGCACGCTCACGGGCAGCCGGGACTCCAGCTCCGCCACGCGACGCACCCAGGCGCCCACGTCCACGGTCACCATCCGGGGTGGGGGCAGCTTCGCCAGGCGCGCATAGGCGGACATGAACCGGCCCAGCGCCTCGGAGCGGCGGTGGATGATGGACAGGCCCCGCGCCACGTCTTCCTCCCAGTCCTCCGGCGGTGGCGTCTGCTGGACCAGCTCCTGGAGGCTGCTCGCGATGGACTGGATGGGCGTGAGCGAGTTGTTGATTTCATGCCCGAGCACGCGCACCAGTCGCTGCCACGCCAGACGCTCCTCCTCGTGGAGGGTGCGCTGCAGATCCGTCAGGACGACGAGCTGGTGGGAGATGCCTCCCTGACGGAACTCGCGGCGGCGCAGCTCCCAGGGGACGCTCCTGCCGCCGAACAGCCCCGTCAACGTGCGGGGCACCTCGCCCTCGAGACACCCGGCGAGGCCCAGCTCCGACGCCGTCTTGTCCACCAACCGCGCGGCGGGCTCCCCGAGCAACTGCCGGCCAGCGCGGTTGAGCCAGCGCAGGTGGCGCGTGGAGTCGAAGGCGAAGAGGGCCATGTCCATCTCGTCCATGACCTGGCGCAGCAGGGCATCGGCCTCGAGCACGCCCAGCCGCTGTTCGCGCAGGGTGTCCGACAGGAAGTTGAACTCCAGGAGCAGGCCCGCGAGTGGATCATTCGTGAGGGTGCCCGCCGAGGGCAGCCGGCCGCGCACCGAATAGTCCCCCTCGCGCAGCGCCGCCAGCAGGTTGGACAGCGTGCGCAGGGGGCGGGCGATCCCCTCGCGCAGGGCGTGCACGAGCGCGATCCAACTGCCGAGCACGACGAGGATGAAGGCCCCCTTGAGCGTCGTATCCAGCTGCGCCCTCCACAGGAGCGCGAGCGCCACGATGATGCCGGGCAGCCCGGAGGCGAGCGCGAGCAGGGTGACTCGCGTGGTGTACGAGAGTCTGGACCCTCCTCTCATCCCGAGCCCTTCAATCCGAAGTGCTGCAGGCGCCGGTAGAGCGCGCTGCGGCTCAACCCCAGGGCCTTCGCCGCCTCGGTGACATTGCCACCCGCCCGGGACAGGGCCCGGGTGATGAGGTAGTGCTCGGCCTGCTCCATGGTCATGTCCGGCAGCGGGGCCTGGGTCGCACGGAGCGCCGGCTTGAGGGTGAGATCCTCCACCTCCACCGTGTCGCCCTGGGCCAGGAGCATGGCGCGCTCCATGGTGTGCTCCAACTCGCGCACGTTGCCGGGCCAGGCATGCTCCAGCAGCGCCTGGAGCGCCCGGGCGGAGAGCCCCGGGGCCGGGCGGCCATAGCGTGCCGCCTGCTCCGCGAGGAAGCGCGTGGCCAGCGCGGCGATGTCCTCGCGCCGCTCGCGCAGGGGGGGCAGGTGGATCTCCACGGTGTTGAGCCGGTAGAGCAGATCCTCGCGGAAGCGCCCCGCCTGGGTCTCTTCCGGCAGCGACACGTTGGTGGCGGACAGGACGCGCACGTTGGCGTGCTTCACGTGCGAGGAGCCGACGGCGTGGAACTCCCCGGTCTGCAGGGCGCGCAACAGCTTCGCCTGCTGTCCCAGGGGCATGTTCCCCACCTCGTCGAGGAAGAGCGTGCCCTCGTGGGCCAGCTCGAAGCTGCCCACCCGCGCGCTCTTCGCGTCGGTGAAGGCGCCCTTCACATGGCCGAACAGCTCGCTCTCGAAGACCCCCTCCGCGAGCCCTCCCGCGTTGACCGACACCAGCGCGTGCGAGGCCCGCTTGGACAGGCCGTGCAGCCAGCGGGCGACGACCTCCTTGCCCGTTCCATGCTCCCCGGTGATGAGGACGTTGGCCTCGGAGGGGCCCACGCGCTCGACGAGCTGCACCACGCGCTGCATGGCGCGCGACTCGTGGGCGAGCGGCGGCAGCGGCCCCTGGAGCGCTCCCTCGGACGGAGCCGCCGAACGGCGGGTGCCGCGCAGCGCCCGGCCCAGCTCGAGCTGGGTCTTCACCGTGGCCAGCAGCCGGGCATTGTCCCACGGCTTCTGGATGTAGTCGCGCGCGCCGCGATGGAGCGCCTCCACGGCCGCTTCCACGTTGCCCCAGGCGGTCATCACCAGCACCGGCACGAACGGCTCGCGCTCACGCACCCGGGAGATCAGATCCAACCCCTCGTGGCCCGAGGTGGTGTCGCGCGCGTAGTTCATGTCCAGCAGCAGCGCGTCGAACTCCTGGGCCTCCAGCGCCGTCAGCACGCCCGCGGGGGAATGGGTGGTGACCACCTGGATGCCCGCGCGCTTGAAGAGCAGCGTCAGCGCATCGAGGATGTCGGGGTGATCATCCGCGGCGAGCAGCCGCAGCGGAGGGGATGGGGACTCGGGAGCCGATGCCACGTGGACGGTTCCGGGCGCGCGCGTCAGGCGCGGGGCTGGTCCTCGACGATGCGCCCGTCGAAGAGGCTGATGGTGCGCGAGGCCTGCCGGGCTTGAGAGGTGTCGTGGGTCACCATGCAGATGGTCGAGCCGCTCTCGTGCAGTTGTCGCAGCAACTCCATGACCAGCTGGCCATTCCTCGAATCGAGGTTGCCCGTGGGCTCGTCCGCCAGGAGCAGCAAGGGATCTCCGGCCACGGCGCGGGCCACGGCCACGCGCTGCTGCTGTCCGCCGGACAGCTGTCCGGGCATGTGCCGGGCGCGGTGCGAGATGCCCACGCGCTCCAGGGCCGCCTCCACCCGCTGCTTGCGCTCGGCCGCGGGCATGCCCCGGTAGACGAGCGGCAGCTCCACGTTCTCGTGGACCGTCAGATCCCCGAGGAGGTTGAAGCTCTGGAAGATGAAGCCGATGTGGCGGTTGCGCACATGGGCCTGCTGCGAGGGCGTCAGCCCGGACACCGCCTCGTCGTTGAGCAGGTAGGTGCCCGCCGAGGGGCTGTCGAGCAGGCCGAGGATGCCCAAGAGCGTGCTCTTGCCCGAGCCCGAGGGGCCGACGATGGCCACCCACTCGCCCGTCTTGATGCTCAAGTGGATGTTGGAGAGCGCGTGGGTTTCCAGCTCGTCGGTGACGAACATCTTCGTGACGCCCTCCATGCGCAGCAGATCCTTGGGGGCTCGCACCGCCTCGCTCACCACCTCTCTCACCACCTCGCTCATTGCACCCTTACCCGAGGCGCCTCGCTCCACGCCGACATGTCCGAGAGGATGACGCGATCACCCGCCGCCAGTCCATCGAGCACCTCGATGGTATTCACGGAACTGCGTCCGAGGTGGACTTTCACCCGTTCGGCGTGCGCGCCGTCCGCCGTGAGGCGGAACAGCTCCATGGAGGAGGAGGGCTGGGCTCCCGCGGGGCGGCCCACGTTGAGCACTCCGTCCAGGCGCTCCAACTCGATGGTGCCCTCCACGCTCAAGTCCGGCCGGGCCCCCGCGGGCAGCTCTCCCTCGAGCGACACCTCCACGAGCACCGTGCCCTGGACGGCCGCCGGGGCGATGCGCGCCACCTTGCCGGGGACGAGCCCGGTGCGCGTGTCCACCTTCACCGACTGGCCCGGCTGCACGTCCTTGGCCAGCGTCTCCGGCACGCGCAGCACGGCCTTGAGCACCCCCGGCTGGATGACCTTGGCCAGCACCATGCCCGGCGTCACCCACTGACCCAGCTCCACGCTCAGCTCCTGCAAGAGGCCGTCCGTCCGGGCGCGCACCTTCATCGACTCGACCTGGCCGCGGCGGAAGTCCACCACGGCCTTGAGGCGCTGCACCTGCGCGCGCTGCGCCGCCAGCCGGTCCGCCATGCTGCGGGCAATCACCTCCAGGCGCCGCTGCTGCAGTTGGAGCTGTTGCCCCAGCTCCTCGGACTTCTCGTTCACCTCCTGCATTTCCACGGACGCGATGTACTGCTTCTCGCCCAGGGCCGTGCTGCTCTCGGCGCGCCGCCGGGTGGTGAGCTGCTCCGTGCGCAGCCGGGCCAGGCTCGACTCCTCCTGCAGCCGCTGCATCTCCAACTCCTCCTTGAGGGCCATCAACTCCCCCTCGGCCACGGCGAGCTGGCGCTCGGCCTCCAGCGCCTGGAGCGCCACGTCGGGGTTGGACAGCTCCATGAGCTGCGTGTCCGCCTCGACACTGGCGCCCGGGCGCAGCGGCAGGTGCTCGATGCGGCCGGCCGTGTCGGCGGTGATCCACCGGAAGTTCTCGGGGACCAGCGTGCCGGGGCCCACCACCTGTCGGACCATCTCCCCCTGCTTGACGCTGTCGATCCACACCGAGGCGCCATCCACCTCCGGTGCCGCCTGGCCCAAATGGCTCATGCCGAGCGTCATCAGGACGAGCACCCCGAGGATCAGCGCTCCGTAGAGCAGCGGGGTACGGCGGCGGTTCTTGGCGGGCCTTGGAATGTCCATGGGAGGGTCGCGCTCAGCCTGGGGGTCCGGTGGGGTGCCCCCTCTTCGAGGCAAATCATATGCCACCCCCCTGGGCCCGCAACCGCGCGAAATTCCTCCCCCCCACCTCCCGTGCGCGTTCGCTTCCGGGCGGTCGATCCCAAAAGCGGACACCCGGAGGCGGGAGGGGGGAGCTACCGGTAGGTGATGAGCGCCCGTCGCGCGCCCTCGAAGTGGGCGTGCTCGTTGAGCGTGGAGAGGTAGCGGCCCCGCTCGCTGTAGATGAGCTTGGTGACGCCGCAGTTGGTGAGCATCCAGTTGATGCGGAACGCGTGCTCGTCCGGGAGGTGCAGCAGTTGCTGACACACCGCGGTGATGGGTCCCCCCGAGGTGAACACCACGCCGGTGGCGGAGGGCCCCAGGGTCTTCAGGACGGCGTCCAGGGCCTGGGTGCAGCGCTGGCGGAAGGCGGACCAGGTCTCCTGGTACTCGGCGTCGTGCTGGCCGCTCACCCAGCGAGCCACCGCCTGGGTGAACAGCTCCTGGAAGGCCCGGCGCGGATCCGCGGTGGACAACACCTCCTGGCGCAGCGTGGCGGGGTCCGCGTAGCGGGGCGTGTGCAGGCGGATCAGCTCGTCCTGGTCGAACTCGTCGAAGCCCGGGAGGCTCTGGAGCGCGAGGTCCACGCCCCAGGTGGACTGGCACGCCTCGGCGGTCTCCCGGTGGCGCCGCAGGCTTCCGGTGAAGAGCGCATCCGGCCGGGGCAGGCGCGAGCGCAGATTCTCGCCGAGCACGCGCGCCTGCTCGAAGCCGGTCTCCGACAGCGCGTCGTAGTCCGACTTGCCGAAGGAGGCCTGGCCATGGCGCACCAGGTACACCGCGCCCATCAGCGGCCCTCCCGCTTGATGAGCCCGCGGCACCGCCAGTCGAGGTAGTTGACGAGCACCCAGAAGTTCTTGAACGCCGGGTTGCGCGTCTGCTTGTGGTGATAGCGGTAGTAGATCTGCTGGATGATGACGGCGAGGCGGAACAGGCCGTAGACCTCGTAGAAGGTCCAGTTGGCGGGCTTGAGGCCCATGCGCTCGAGGTAGTAGGCGACCACCTCCTCGCGCCGGAGCATGCCGGGCAGGTGGGTGGGCTGGCGGCGGGTGCTGCGCAGGATGATGTGATCGTCGGGGTGCACCCAGTAGGCGAGGGTGTTGCCCAGATCCATCAAGGGGTCGCCCAGGGTGGCCATCTCCCAGTCGAGCACGCCGATGACCTCGGTGGGCTGCTCGGGGGAGAGCACCACGTTGTCGAAGCGCCAGTCATTGTGGATGACGCACGTGGCGATGTCCTCGGGGGTGTTCGCCTTGAGCCAGTCGCGCACGCGGCGGTAGCTCGGCACGTTCCACGTGCGGGCCTTCTCGTAGCGCTCGGACCAGCCCTCGATCTGCCGCCGGGGATAGCCGGGCCCCTTGCCGAGCGACGTGAGCCCGGCGGCCTGGGGATCCACCCGGTGCAACTCGATCAGCTTGTCGATGACGTTGAGGCACAGGCGGCGCGTCTGGGCGGTGTCCAGCGTCATGCCCGCGGGCAGGCGCGAGCGCGGAATGAGGCCCGGGATGCGCTCCATGACGTAGAAGTCCGTGCCGATCACCGCCGCGTCCTGGCACAGCCCCACCATGGTGGGCACGGCGGGGTAGACGGGCTTGAGCGCCTTCTGCACGTTGAACTCGCGCGCCATGTCGTGCGCGGACTTCGCCTTGGTGCCCGCCGGAGGCCGGCGCAGGATGAGGTCGCGCTGGGGGTACTTCAGCCGGTAGGTCCAGTTGGAGGCGCCCCCCGAGTACTGCGTCACCTCGGGTGTGCCCTCCAGCGAGGGCTCCTGGCGCTTGAGCCAGGCGTCCACGGCCGCGACGTCGAGCTCCTCGCCCTTGCGCACGGCTCCGGCTTGATCAGTGGTTGGGGTCGCGGACATGGGTTCCTCAGGCCTTCGCGGTGCTGAAGCCGCTCATCCGGCGCGCCTGATTCCTGATCAGCTCGGCGTAGATCCGGCGTGGCAGGAGCCGCTTGGCCAGCCAGGCCTGACGGCCTTCGATGTGGGGCAGCACGTAGAACTCGCGCGTCTTCACCGCCTGGAAGATCTGGTCCGCGATGTCCTCCGCGGTGATCTTCGAGCGGTTGAGCAGCTTGCCCATCACGTTGCGCATGGCGGGATTGCTGGCGCGCAGGGAGTCGGCCAGGTTGGTCTTGAAGAAGGACGGGCAGACGAGCGTCACGCCGATCTTCGAGTCGGCGAGCTCGTTCTGCAGCGTCTCGGAGAGGGAGACGACGGCGGCCTTGGTGGCGTTGTAGGCGCCCATCATCGGCATGTCGAGCAGCCCCGCCATGGAGGCGACGTTGACGAAGTGGCCGTGGCCCTGGCGCTTGAACAGGGGCGTGAACACATGGCAGCCGCGCACGACGCCCATCAGGTTGATGTCCACCACCCACTGCCAGTCGGCGATCGACACCTCGTCGATGCCGCCCGCCTGGGCGACACCCGCGTTGTTGACCACGACGTCCACGCCGCCCCATTCCTCATTGAGCCGCTCGGCCGCCGCGCGCAGGTCCCCCTCGCGCGTCACGTCACAGTGCAGGGAGAGGGCCTGGGTGCCCAGCGCCTTGAGCTCCGCGAGCGTCTCCTTGCCGCGCGCCTCGTGCACGTCGCCGATGGCCACGCGCCAGCCCGCCCGCGCGTAGCGCAGCGCGATGGCCTTGCCCAACCCACTGGCACCGCCCGTGATGAAGATTCGTTGTGAGGTCATGACCGGTCACTCCGGGTGAAGCCGCGCCTGGCGAGCTCGATGCGGGCGATGACGCCCTTGTGCACTTCGTCCGGACCATCCGCCAGGCGCAGGGTGCGCGCCTGGGCGAAGAAGCCCGCGAGCGGGGTGTCGTTCGACACGCCCGCGCCACCGAAGATCTGGATGGCGTCGTCCACCACCTTCTGCAGGACGTTGGGCGCGACGACCTTGATGGCGGCGATCTCCGACATGGCCCCGAGCGCGCCCACCTCGTCCATCTTCCACGCCGCGTAGAGCGTGAGCAGCCGGGCCTGATCGATGGCGATGCGGGCCTCGGCCACGCGCTCGCGGTTGCCGCCCAGGTTGAGCAGGGGCTTGCCGAAGGCGGTGCGCTTCATGCCGCGGTCGATCATCAACTCGAGCGCGCGCTCCGCCGCGCCGAGGCAGCGCATGCAGTGGTGGATGCGGCCGGGACCCAGGCGGCCCTGGGCGATCTCGAAGCCCTTGCCCAGGCCACTGATGACGTTGGAGGCGGGCAGACGCACGTTCTCGAAGCGCACCTCGCCGTGGCCGCCGTGCGAGATGTCGTACTCACCGAACACCGGGAGCATGCGCTCGACGGTGACCCCGGGTGAGTCCAGCGGCACGAGCACCATGGAGTGCTGATGGTGCCGGTCCTGATCCGGCGCGGGGGTGCGCGCCATGAAGATGGCGACCCTGGCCTTGGGGTTGCCCAGGCCGCTCGACCACCACTTGCGGCCGTTGAGCACCACGTGGTCGCCGTCCAGCACCGCCGTGGCCTGCATGTTGGTGGCGTCCGAGGAGGCCACGTCCGGCTCCGTCATGCAGAACACCGAGCGGATCTCCCCGGCGAGCAGCGGCTCCAGCCACTGCTTCTTCTGCTCCTCGGAGCCATAGCGCCAGAGCACCTCCATGTTGCCGGTGTCCGGGGCGTTGCAGTTGAAGACCTCGGGGGCGATGAGGCTGCGGCCCATCTCCTGGGCGATGGGCGCGTACTCCAGGGTGCTCAGGCCCGCGCCGAGCTTCGCGTCGGGCAGGAAGAGGTTCCACAGGCCCTCGGCTTTCGCCTTGGCCTTCCACTCCTCCATCAGCGGGGGAATCCGCCAGCGCCGCCAGTCTCCCCCCACTTGATCCGCCTGGAGCTGCGCCGCGTAGCGCGCTTCCGCCGGCTCGATGTGCTCGCGCACGAAGCGCTTCACGCGCTCGAGGTATTCCTGGCTCCTGGCGCTTGGCTCGAAGTTCATCGTTCCTCCCGTGTCCGTTGCCCGCGGCATCCTGGAGCAGGGGGTGTTGATGAATCCAGTGAATCCTGGTCATGTGTTCGCATGAACCGGGCTCATGAATCGTCACGGCTGACGGGGCTGGATCTCAACCTCTTCCGGGTCTTCGACGTCGTGCTCCAGGAGCGCAGCCTCACGCGGGCCGCGGAGGTGCTCTTCCTGAGCCAGTCGGCCGTGAGCCATGCGCTGGCGCGGCTGCGCGAACAGCTCGGTGAGCCGCTCTTCGTGCGGGAGGGAAGGGGCGTCACCCCCACGCCGCTCGCCGAACGGCTCGCCCCGGAGATCCGCGAGGCGCTCGCGCTGCTCCAGCAGGCGGTGCACCGCACCCGGGGCTTCGAGCCCGAGCGGGACGTGACCGAGGTGACCCTCGCGATGAATGACGAGCTGGAGCCCGCGCTGCTGCCGCGCCTGGTGGAGCGCCTGCGCGCGAGCGCCCCGAAGGTCCGGGTCTCCAGCGTCCGGGTCGAGCGCTCCAAGCTGGAGAGGGATCTGGCGTCGGGGTGGTTGGACCTGGCGATCGACGTGGCGCAACTGACGGGCGCCGGACTGCTCCACACGGCGCTGATGCGCGACAGCTTTTGCGTGGTGAGCGGGCGGCGGCGCAAGAAGCTGGACGTGGCGGCGTATCTGGCCGCGCGGCATGTCACGGTGTCGTCCCGGCGCACGGGGCTGGCCATGGAGGATCTGGTGATCAACCGCCTGGGCCACCAGCGTCAGGTCGCCGTGCGCTGCCAGAACTACGAGGCGGCGTGCCGCATCGTCTCGGAGTCGGACCTGTTGCTCACCCTGCCACGGCGCCAGGCGCGGGCCATTGGGGTGCCCATGGGCAACCACCTGCTGCCGGTGCCGCTCGCGCTCCCGCCCATCGAGCTCCACCTCTACTGGCACCGGCAGACGGACCTGGATCCGAGGGGCCGGTGGTTGCGCGAGCAATTGCTCGCGCTGGCCGGAGAGCTGCTCGGCCGTGAGGCCCGTCAGGGGTAGGACTTCACGGTGTGGGTATGGTTGAGGGGTCCATTGCCGTGACCGAAGCCGGGCGCGGTGCGGATGGCGGTGCGCACGTAGGCATGGGCGCGCTCGATGGCCTGGTGCAGCTCCATCTTCTGGGCGAGCCCCGTGGCGATGGCCGACGCCAGGGTGCAGCCCGTACCGTGCGTGGAGGAGTCGGGGAGGCGCTCGCCCCGGTATTCATGGCGTCCCGCCGGACTGAGCAGCACGTCGCGCACCACGTCTCCCGGCACGTGGCCGCCCTTGAGCAGCACGGCCCGAGCGCCCATCTTCAGCAAGCGCTCGGCGGCGCGGTCCTGCTCCTCGAAGGTGGTGACGGGCAGGCCCGTGAGCGCCTCGGCCTCGGAGGCGTTGGGGGTGATGACGGCGGCGCGTGGCAGGAGCAGCTCGATGAGGGCCCGCTCGGCCCCGCTGTCCAGCAGCCGGGCGCCTCCCTTGGCGACCATGACGGGGTCCACGACGAGGGGGACGTGGGGCGCGTGGCGGTCGAGCTCCTCGCGCACGGCGGCGATGACCTCGGGCTTGCTCAACATGCCCGTCTTGAGCGCATCCGCCCCGATGTCCTCGAGCACCATCTGGATCTGCAAGCGGATGAAGGGCAGGGGGACGTCGTGGATGGCCCGCACGGTGCGCGTGTCCTGCGCGGTGAGCGCGGCGATGGCCGTGGCCGCGTACCCCTGGAGGGCCGTCACCGTCTTCACGTCCGCCTGGATGCCGGCTCCGCCCCCGGAGTCCGATCCCGCGATGATCAACACACGTCCCTTCACGGCTTGTGCTCCTTCTCCAGCGTCATTTCCCGGATGGCTCCGGGCGCCCGGGGTATACCAGTGCTTGCCCGCGTGGAAGGGGACATGTCACCTTCCCGGGCTTCTCCGCTCGCCGAGCCCGCCTCATGACGATGCCCGCCCTCCTGATCGACGCCCCGGTTCCCCCGCCCATCCGCAAGGTCATCGAGCGGCTGCGGGAAGAGGGCCATGCCGCCTACCTGGTCGGCGGGTGTGTCCGGGACACGCTCCGGGGCGTCGCGCCCAAGGACTTCGACGTCGCCAGCAGCGCGTGGCCCGAGGAGGTGCAACGCGCCTTCCCCAAGGTCATTCCCACCGGCATCCAGCACGGCACCGTCACCGTGCTCATGGGAGGCGTGCACGTCGAGGTCACCACCTTCCGCAGCGAGGGCGACTACCACGACGGCCGCCGCCCCAACACCGTCACCTTCGAGCGCGACATCGCCAAGGATCTGGCCCGGCGCGACTTCACCATCAACGCCATGGCGTGGGACCCCGCCGGAGGGCATTTCGTCGATCCCTTCGGGGGACAGGAGGACCTGGGCCGGCGGCTCATCCGCTGCGTGGGCTCGGCGCTCGAGCGCTTCTCCGAGGATGGGTTGCGCCCCCTGCGTGCCGTGCGCTTCGCCGCGGTGCTCGACTTCACGCTCGATCCCGCCACCCAGGCCGCCATCCCGCCCTCGCTTCCGGTCTTCCGGAAGGTGGCCATCGAGCGGGTGAGGGAAGAGTTCGTCAAGCTGCTGTTGTCCCGGCGCGCGGAGTTCGGGCTGGAGCTGCTCGCCGACACGGGTCTCCTGGGAGTCTTCCTGCCCGAGCTGGCCCAGGCGGAGCCCGAGGCCGCCCACCGGGCCCGGGCCGCCGCGATCGCCGCCCCCGCCGAGGCGGAGCTCCGGATGGCCGCCCTGCTCGCGGACCTCGTCGAGCCCCCGCGGGCCGAGGAGATCGGCGTCCGGCTCAAGTTCCCCACCAAATGCATCGAGCACATCCGCCTGCTGGTGACGCACGCACGCGTCGAGCACCTCGTGGGGGCACCGGATCCCGTGCTTCGCCGCCTGCTCGCCAAGGTGGGGCTCGCCCAGCTCGAGGGGCTGTGTGCCGTGGCCCGGGCCCGGCTCCAGGTGCGCGAGCCCGCCCGGATGCCGGAGTTCGAGGCCCTCCTGGAGCGTCTGCGCGCCCTGGCCGCCACGAAGCCGCCGCTGAGCCCCAAGGAACTCGCGCTCAACGGCGGGGCCATCATGTCCGCCCTGGGGGTGGGGCCCTCGCCGATGGTGGGGGAGGCCACGCGCTTCCTCATGGAGCAGGTGCTCGACGAGCCCTCGCGCAATACACCGGAGACCCTCCGGGAGTTGCTGACGGGCTGGCGACAGGCGCGTGGGGCCTGACAGGAGCGAGGGGTGGAGGGCCGGGCCCCCCGCTCCGTGACTCATTCGGCTGACCGCCTCCGCGCGTTCAGGTAGTCCTGGTGCCAGGCCTTGGGCAGGCGGGCCAGCACGTCCGCCGCCGGCTCGTTCGCGGGACGCTCCAGTTCCTCCTGCATGGCCATATCCCCCACGAGGAAGCCGCCCGCGAACATCGTCTGGCCCAGCGCATCCACTCCCGCCAGTTCCTCGGCGGTCCCCAGCTTCAGGTTGAACACGCGTTTGCCCTTCACCGGCACGCGCTTCACCGCGGTGAGCGAGGCCACGCCCTTGTCCGTGCGGACCTGATCCCTCACCTTCAAATCCCTCGCCGCCACCACCTGGCCCTTCGCGGTGACGATCGGGTGCATCTCGGTGAGCATTACCTGGTGGCCGAGGCTGTCACGCAGGTGCACGAAGGGCGCGAGCTCATTACCGCGAGCCACGTCGGTCACCGTCAACACCGCACGGCCGGCTCCCGCGAGAACCTTGTCCCCCAGCTTCACCTGCTCCACCGGCACCACGCGGCCCCCGGCGAGCTGGATGCGGGTGCCCTCGGCCATGCAGCTATTGCGGAAGAAGAGCCGCTGGGTGGTCAACTCGCGCCCGTCGATCGCCTGGGACTTGTAGAACGGCTCCAGGTAGTCGACGCCCTCCGCGCTGGTGCACCTGGCCTTTCCCATGATGGTGATGGTGAAGGTGGTGGCTCTGTTGAGGACCTTGTTCACCCCACAGTCCTCCGGGTCGTTCTGGTTGATGCTGTACGAGGTGTCGGCGAGATGGTTGAACGTCGCCGCGTAGTTGCCCACGGGAAGCAGGCTCTTGAAGTCCACCGTGTTGGAGCAGACCACGCCCGTGTCGGTGTGGAGCCGGATCCGGCCGTAGGTGTAGCTATCCACTTTGCATTGTAAGTAATTGCGAGACCCTGCCTTGATCTCCGTGCGGACTGGGATGTAGAGCCGCCGGTTGTTGAACGGCGCGGAGAACTCCCAGTAATCGGCGGGGTTGAGCACGCCCGGGGCGTCGGTCCTCGACGCCGCGACTCCGGTCGGCGTCGGGGGATAGGCCATCAGCACGCCATTGGAGTAGCCGGCCACCGCGTAGTCGCAGTCCGCGCCGCCACGGAGCTGACACAGGACGATGTCGGCCGTGTTGTTCGGGACGTTCTCGCGCGGATGGAGGAGCGTGAATCCTCCCTCTTCCCGCAGGGCGACGGACGTACGGGCCACGGTGTAGGTGGAGACGTCCCGGCCCGTCACGTCATCGACGGCCAGGGCGATGGACTCCAGCCGGAGCAGGCGTCCATCCGCCACGTGCACCGTGGCCACGGTGCCCACATCGATGAAGTTGGTTCCACCGCCGTACTCCTCGCCCGCGTTGGACGCGACCAGCCTGCTCTGGGTCTCCGTCTGATTGGTTTCATAGGCGACGATGTCCGCATAGACGTAGGTGGCCCCTCCCTGGCAGCTCACGTGGACATACGGTTCATAGCGCATGGACTTGCCATCATTGCTGGGCACCGGAGGCTTCACGATCAGGTAGTGGTCGCACCAGATCGGCTGCTCGGGCAGCGCCGCGGCCGCGGGTTGCCCATTCCCGCGGGAGAGGGCACGCCGCCTCAATCTGGCCAGCTTGTTGAAGAGCTCGGGCGAGTTCCGCTCATTCTTGCCCGCCGCATGGAGCCGATTGAGCACGAAGCCGTATTGCGTGTCATCCGACAGGTCGAGTTCGATGCTGAGCCGGTCGCCGCGCGTGCGCGATCTGGCATCATACAGCGCGCTCATCTGCTGGGATTGCCCGGTCAACACCTGGTGCGACACGTTCGTGGAAAGCGGCCGCGGCGGCGGACTCCATCCGGCACTCAACAACGCCAGACCCGACAACTGAACGGCACGGATGAAACACTTCCACGGTGACAAGGCTTTCTCGAGTCCCATTGGGCGCCCCCATGAATAGACACCGCGCCAGGCGCGATGTCTTGATAGGGATTACAGGAAAAAAAGGAAAAGGAAATGCACTGCCGGTATGGCGATACCTCCGGGCAATGAGTTATAGGCTTTCCGTCGAACCTCATTCCCAGACCTCAAGCTTTTGATAAAAGCACCCCCACGGGCGCGGGGGTCGCCAGGACAAGCGCTCGGCCCGCTGGCCGCTGACATGGTGAAGGCCTCTGCCGCCCCCACCCGGTCGCGTTCGTCCCCCCCTCCGGACGCTTGCCCGCCCGCCTGGACTCCATGAGCCCGCGGGAGGGCAGGGGGACCGGAATGACACGGGGGGCCCTCTTCGAGGTGTCGAGGGGGTCGCATGCGGCGGGGCGGACGTGTAGAGAGAGAACCATGCGAGTCGTCGTTGCCATGAGTGGAGGAGTGGACTCCTCGGCCGCCGCCGCCCTGCTCCAGGAGCAGGGGCACGAAGTCATCGGGATCACCCTCCGGGTCTGGTCCTACGAGGGCAAGGCCCAGTGCGGGAGCTGTTGCAGCCCGGATGACATCGACGATGCCCGCGCCGTGGCGCAGAAGCTCGGCATCCCGTTCTACGTCGCCGACGCCGAGGAGCTCTTCAAGGACCGGGTCATCAACCCCTTCGTCCAGTCCTACCTCGGGGGCCGCACGCCCATCCCCTGCGTGGCGTGCAACCGCGACGTGAAGTTCAACTTCCTGCTCAAGCGCGCCCGCGCCCTGGGCGCCCGGCTCGCCACCGGGCACTACGCCCGCGTCGAGCAGGAGGGGGGCCGCTACGTGCTGCGCCGCGCCGTGGACGCCGCCAAGGACCAGAGCTACTTCCTCTTCACGCTCGGGCAGGCGGAGCTGGCCGACATCCTCTTTCCCGTGGGCGGCATGACGAAGGCCGAGGTGCGCGCCGTCGCCGAGCGCCACGGGCTGCCCACCAGCCACAAGCCCGAGAGCATGGAGATCTGCTTCGTGCCGGACGGGGACTACGCCGGCTTCGTGGAGAAGGTGGCCGGGCCCCAGCCCGCGGGGGAGATCGTCGACACGGCGGGACAGGTGCTCGGCACACACGCGGGGGTGCACCGCTTCACGGTGGGGCAGCGCCGGGGGCTCAACCTCGGGGGAGGGGAGGCGCGCTACGTCCAGCGCATCGAGCCCGAGTCCAACCGCGTCGTGGTGGGCCCCGCGGACGAGTCGGCGCGCGGCACTTTTGGACTTTTGCAGCCGCACTGGGTGGATGGGCCGCCCCCGCCGGAGCGCTCCGTGATGGTCCGCATCCGCCACCGCCACCCGGGCGCGGCGGGCCGCGTGGAGGTGTCTCCTCATGGGCTCGTGTCCATCCGGCTCGACACCCCCGCGCGGGCCGTGACTCCCGGCCAGGCCGCGGTCGTCTACGAGGGGGATCGGATGCTGGGCGGTGGGTGGATCGTCTAGGCTCGCCCTGAATTTGACCGGCAGGTAGGTGGGGCGTACCTTCCGCCGCACCTCGACGCTACAGGCCGCGACACTCGTGTGGCCGGGCCGGGGCTCCGCTACAATCGAGGACCGCTACGCCATGCGCGATGCCCATCGGATGAAGGAGAAGTTCGACGTCTCGCTCGACAACCGGCAGGTCGTGAGCCTGTTGATCGCCGGGATCATCGTGCTGGGAGCCGTGTTCGTGCTCGGCGTCGTGGTGGGCAAGCAGCTCGCCGGCAACGCCCAGTCCGCCGCCGCCCCGGATCTCCTGTCGGCGCTCGATGCCAATGCCCAGGCGCTCCAGCAGGCGCGCGAGGCCGAGTCGCCGCTCACCTTCCAGGACGAGCTGACGCGCAAGAGCAGCCCGGACGCCGCGCCCTCCAAGCCCGGCACCGTCACGGTCGCCATTCCTCCGCCGGCTCCCAAGCCCAAGCCCGTGGAGGTCCCGCCCGCCGACGTGGCCGAGCCCACCGAGGACAACCCCCCCGCGCCCAGCCCCACCGACGACGACTACGCGCCCAGCGGCACCGCCAAGGCCCCCGCGCCCAAGCCGGCCGAGACCAAGGTGGCCGAAGCCAAGCCGGAGCCCAAGCCGGCCGAGCCCAAGGTGGCCGAGCCCAAGCCCGCGCCCAAGCCGGCCGAGACCAAGGTGGCCGACAGCAAGCCCGTCACCACGCCCGGCAAGGTGGAGTCCGCGCCCGTGGCGACCCGGACCACTCCGGCCGCCGGTGGGATGAAGGAGGCCATTGCCCGCGCCGCCCAGCGCCCCACCGAGGCCGTCCCCGGCGGCGCCTTCACCCTGCAGCTGTCCGCCTTCCAGAGCCGTCCGGAGGCCGACCGTTTCGCGGCGAAGCTGCGCGATCGCGGCTACGCGCCCTTCATCGTCCCCGCCGAGGTCCCCGGCAAGGGCACGTGGTACCGGGTCCGCATGGGCAGCTTCCCCTCCAAGGACGCCGCGTCGCGCTACCTCTCGGACTTCAAGCGCGAGACCCAGCTCCAGGCCTTCGTGGCCGCCGCGAACTAGCCTCCCGCCGTCATGCACCTGCTCGACAACGTCATCCAACCGTATGCGTGGGGCTCGCGAACGGCCCTCGCCGAGCTGCTCGGTCAGCCCGCGCCTTCCGCCACCCCCCAGGCCGAGCTGTGGATGGGCGCCCACCCCGGAGGCCCCTCGCGGGTGGGCCGGGAGGGGGCCTCCCGGACGTTGCTCGAGCTCATCCGCTCCGCGCCGGAGCGCGAGCTGGGCGAGGGGGTGACGCGCCGCTTCGGCGCCGAGCTGCCCTTCCTCTTCAAGGTGCTCGCGGCCGAGACGCCCCTGTCCCTGCAGACGCACCCGAGCCTCGCGCAGGCGCGTGAGGGCTTCGCGCGGGAGAACGCCCAGGCCATCCCCCTGAGCGCCCCCCACCGCAACTACAAGGACGCCAACCACAAGCCCGAGCTCACCTGCGCCCTGACGCCCTTCGAGGCCCTGTGTGGCTTCCGCCGCGCGGACGAGACGCTCGCGCTCTTCGACGCGCTCGGCGTGGCGGCGCTGGAGCCGCTGCTCGCTCCCCTGCGGGCCTCGCCGGACGCGCGCGGTGTCTCGCGCATGTTCGAGGCGCTGATGACGTTCCCGTCCGAGCGCCGTGCCTCGCTCGTGGCCGGGGTGGTCGACGCCTGCGCGGCGGGCCTCGCGCGACCCGGTCCCTTCCACGCGGAGTGGCGCCAGGCGGTGCGGCTCGGCTCGCTCTACCCGGGAGACCCCGGCGTCGTGGCCGCGCTGATGCTCAACCTCGTGCGGTTGCAACCCGGCCAGGCCATCTACCTGCCCGCGGGCAACCTCCACGCCTACCTCGGCGGGGTGGCCGTGGAGCTCATGGCCAACTCGGACAACGTGCTGCGCGGCGGCTGTACGCCCAAGCACGTGGATGTGCCGGAGCTCTTGCGCGTGCTGGACTTCCGGTGCGGCCCCGTCGACGTGCTCGTCGCGCGGCCCCGCGAGGACGGGGAGGCCGTCTACCCGACCCCCTCCGAGGAGTTCCGCCTCTCGCGCTTCCAGTTGCGGCCGGGCGCCGTCTCGCGTCCGGCGCGCCGGGGGCCGGAGATCCTCCTGTGCGCCGAGGGCTCCGCCCGGCTGAGCCTGCCGGGCGAGACGCTCGCGTTGCCGCGGGGCGCCTCGGTGTACGTGAGCGCGGCGGATGGCGCCTACTCGCTCGAGGGCGAGGGGCTCGTGTTCCGCGCCACCGCCGGGCTCTGACGCCGGGGCGCTGGCGTCGGGCCCACAACCACAACAACCTACCGGGAGTCAAGCGCTCATCCCTCGGAATTCAGAGGGATTCACGACAGAAGCGCCGAAAACAGCGCTACAAGGGCCATGTCACTCCATATATTTTCACGTATCGCCATGGCCCGAAAGAAGATCAGCACGACCATCTACATCACGCCGGAGCAGAACGAGATGCTCAAGGCGTTGAACCAGAAGACGAAGGTTCCCGTGGCCGAGTACATCCGGCAGGGGATTGATCTCGTGCTGGAGAAGTACAAGGCGCAACTGCCGGGCCAGGCGACCTTCGACGAACTGGGGACGCGGTCATGAGTGGGGCGCGGAGCATGAAGGGGCAGCGGGTGGCGGTGTTGGGTGGCGCGGGCTTCCTCGGCTCCCATCTGTGCGAGCGGCTGCTGGAGGATGGGGCGGCGCGCGTGGTGTCGGTGGACAACTGCCTCACGGGTTCCGAGCGCAACGTGGCCCACCTGAGGGCGCGCGCGGGCTTCGAGTCGCTGCGCCAGGACATCACCGAGGGCCTGTCCGTGGAGGGCCCGTTGGACTACGTCTTCAACCTGGCCTCGCCCGCCTCGCCCATCGACTACGCGAAGCTGCCGTTGGAGACGATGCGCGTGGGCTCGGTGGGCACGGAGAACGGGCTGAAGCTCGCCGAGGTCAAGGGCGCGGTGTTCCTCCAGGCCTCCACTTCGGAGATCTACGGGGATCCGCTCGTGCACCCCCAGCGCGAGGACTACTGGGGCAACGTGAACTCCATCGGCCCGCGCGCCTGCTACGACGAGGCCAAGCGCTACAGCGAGGCGCTCACCATGGTGTACGCGCGCTCGCGTGGGGTGAAGACGCGCATTGTCCGCATCTTCAATACCTACGGCCCGCGTATGCGACTCAACGACGGGCGCGTGGTGCCGGCGTTCGTGGGCCAGGCGCTGCGGGGCGAGGACTTCACCGTCTTTGGCGATGGCACCCAGACGCGCTCCTTCTGTTACGTGAAGGACCTCATCGACGGCCTGGTACGGCTGGCGCTCTCGGACGTCATCGAGCCGGTGAACATCGGCAACCCCCGGGAGATGACGATGCGGGAGTTCGCCGAGGCGGTGCGCAAGGCGGCGGGCGGAGGCGGGAAGATCGTCCACCTGCCGCTGCCCAAGGACGATCCCAAGCAGCGCCAGCCGGACATCACCCGGGCGCGGGAGTGGCTCGGGTGGGAGCCTCGCGTCAGCTTGGAAGAAGGTCTGCGGGAGACCATCTCCTGGTTCCGGAAGGTTGCCGGCCAGGGGTCGGGCTCCTAACTTCGCCGCACGTTTCGCGACGTTTTCGAACGCCACCCCCGAGGGTGGCAGGAGCCTCAGAGTGAAAGTCCTGGTGACGGGTGGAGCGGGCTTCATCGGCTCGCACGTGTGTGACGCGTTCGTCCGTTCGGGCCATGAGGTCATCGCCCTGGACAACCTGTCGAGCGGCAAGAAGGAGAACCTGGATCCGCGTGTGCGGCTGGAGGTGACGGACATCCGCAGCCCGGAGGCCGCGCAGCTCGTGCGCTCCGAGCGTCCGCAGATCCTCTGCCACCTGGCGGCGCAGATGGACGTGCGCCGCAGCGTGGAGGATCCCCGCTTCGACGCGGAGGCCAACATCCTCGGCTTCCTCAACCTGCTGGAGGCCTCGCGCGTGGCGGGCGTGCAGAAGGTGGTGTTCAGCTCGACGGGTGGGGCCATCTACGGCGAGCAGGACGTCTTCCCGGCGCCCGAGTCCCATGCCACCCGGCCGATTTCTCCCTACGGCGTGTCCAAGGCCGCGGGTGAGCTGTACCTCAACTATTACAAGGCCCAGTACGGGCTGAAGTACGTGGCGCTGCGCTACGCCAACGTGTACGGCCCGCGGCAGAACCCGCACGGCGAGGCCGGCGTGGTGTCCATCTTCAGCACGCGGCTGCTCGCCGGCCAGGACTGCACCATCTACGGTGAGGGCAAGCAGACGCGCGACTTCGTCTACGTGGAGGACGTGGCGCGCGCCAACCTGCTCGCGGCGGAGAAGGACTACTCGGGCCCCATCAACATCGGCACCGGCGTGGAGACG
Organism: Cystobacter fuscus DSM 2262; assembly: GCF_000335475.2. Classification (NCBI taxonomy): domain Bacteria; kingdom Pseudomonadati; phylum Myxococcota; class Myxococcia; order Myxococcales; family Archangiaceae; genus Cystobacter; species Cystobacter fuscus. The sequence goes on from NZ_ANAH02000066.1 coordinate 211,439, forward strand.
GACATCAACCGCCTCTTCAGCCTGCTGGCCCAGGCGGCCGGCTCCCCCAAGGCCGCGGGACATGCCCCGGGCCGGCCCGGCGAGCAGATGCGCTCGTGCGTGGACAACCGGCTCGCCCGGGAAGTGCTCGGCTGGCAGCCCACGGTGGACCTGGCCGAGGGTACCCGGCGCACCGTCGCCTTCTTCCGCGAGAAGGCCGGGCGCTGAGCTTCCCCGAGGGGCTGGGCAGTCCACACCGCCGGACTCTTGTGGGCATTGGGGTGGCTTCCCTATGACGCTCTTTCCGCCGCTCGTCGGCTGAAAGGGCTCTCCGTGCTCAAGAAGATCCTCCTGGGTCTGGCTGTCGTCATCGTCGCGCTGTGCGGCTTCATCGCCACGCGTCCGTCCACCTACTCCGTCCAGCGCTCCGCGACGTTCAAGGCGCCGCCGGACATCGCCTTCGCGCTGGTGAATGACTTCCACCAGTGGGGCGGGTGGTTGCCGTGGGGCGCGCTGGACCCGAGCCAGAAGACGACGTTCGAGGGCGCGCCCATGGGCGTGGGGGCGCGCTACGGCTGGTCCGGCAATGATGAGGTGGGCGAGGGTCGGATGCTCATCGAGGAGAGCAAGCCGAACGAGCTGGTGCGCATCCAGTTGGAGTTCATCCGCCCCTTCGCGTCCACCAGCCGCACCACCTTCACGTTCAAGCCGGCGGCCGAGGGCGTGCAGGTGACGTGGGAGATGAGTGGCGAGGACGACTTCATGGGCAAGGCCTTCTGCCTCGTCGTCGATCGGGACGCCATGCTCGGCAAGGACTTCGACAAGGGCCTGGCGGCCATGAAGACGCTGGCGGAGGCCGAGGCTGGCAAGCGCGCCGAGGCGGCGAAGCTGGCGGCCGAGAAGGCGGCGGCCCCGGTCGAGGCTCCTCCGGCCGCCGAGGGGGGGCAGGCCGTCGCGGCTCCCACGCCCTAGACTCCCTCCTGGGGAGGAGCTCCCGCCCCGGAGGGCCAGTGCTTCCGGGAGGTTGCGCGCGGCGGGTGAGGCCCTGGGGGCCTCTTCGGGCCCTGGGGGAGGGCGGTGACGCACGGGCGGATGCCCGGGTGCATGGTGCCGCCTCGTGTGCGTGGATTTCAGGGGGGTTCGGTGTTAGTCAAGCCGGCTTCCTCGTAACCCGAGGCCCCTCGACCATGTCGTCCGAAAACGCCCACATCCGCAACTTCTCGATCATCGCGCACATCGACCACGGCAAGTCCACCCTGGCCGATCGCTTGCTCGACGCCACCGGCACGGTGACGAAGCGCGAGGCGCAGGACCAGTTCCTCGACAACATGGAGCTGGAGCGCGAGCGGGGCATCACCATCAAGGCCCAGTCGGTGCGGATGAACTACACCGCCAAAGACGGCCAGAAGTATGTCCTCAACCTCATCGACACCCCGGGACACGTCGACTTCGCCTACGAGGTGAGCCGCTCGCTCGCCGCGTGCGAGGGCGCCCTCCTGGTGGTGGACGCCTCCCAGGGCGTCGAGGCCCAGACGCTCGCCAACGTCTACATGGCGTTGGACCACAACCTGGAGATCATCCCGGTCATCAACAAGATCGACTTGCCGAGCGCCGACGTGGAGCGCACGCGCACGGAGATCGAGGACGTGATCGGCATCGACGGCTCCAGCGCCGTGCCGGCCTCCGCCAAGGAGGGCATCGGCATCAAGGACATCCTCGAGGCGGTGGTGAAGACCGTGCCGCCCCCCGCGGGAGATCCGGCCGCTCCGCTGCGCGCGCTCATCTTCGACAGCTGGTACGACAACTACCGCGGCGTGGTGACGCTGGTGCGCGTGCTCGAGGGCACGCTCAAGCTCAAGCAGAAGATCAAGCTGTGGAGCAACAACAAGGTCTTCGAGGTGCAGGAGCTGGGCGTCTTCAGCCCGTTCTCCCGCCCGGTGCAGCAGCTCATCGCGGGCGAGGTGGGCGTGCTCGTGGCCAACGTGAAGGAGCTGCAGGACGCCAAGGTGGGTGACACCGTGACGGAGGAGCTGCGCCCCACGGACGCGCCCTTCCCGGGCTTCAAGGAAGTCAAGCCCATGGTGTTCTCCGGCATCTTCCCGGTGGACTCCGAGCAGTACGAGGGCCTGCGCGACGCGCTCGGCAAGCTCAAGCTCAACGACGCGGCCTTCACCTACGAGCCCGAGTCCTCCACGGCGCTCGGCTTCGGCTTCCGCTGCGGCTACCTGGGCCTGCTCCACATGGAGATCGTCCAGGAGCGTCTGGAGCGCGAGTACAACCTGTCGCTCATCACCACGGCGCCCTCGGTGGTCTACCGCATCACCGACTCGCAGGGCGCGGTGACGCACGTGGACAACCCGGCCAAGCTGCCGCCGGTGCAGAAGATCGCCAAGTTCGAGGAGCCCGTCCTCACCTGTCACATCCACGTGCCCAACGACTACCTGGGCGCGGTGCTCAAGCTGTGCCAGGACCGGCGAGGCGTGCAGAAGGACATGAAGTACCTGGGCACCAGCGGCACGCGCGTGCAGGTGACGTACGAGATGCCGCTCGCCGAGGTCGTCTTCGACTTCTTCGACAAGCTCAAGAGCGTCACGCGCGGCTACGCCAGCCTCGACTACGAGCTGGCCGGCTACGTGGAGGCGGACCTGGTGCGCCTGGACATCCTCATCAACGGGGACCCCGTGGACGCGCTCAGCGTCATCGTCCACAAGGAGCGCGCCTACCAGCGTGGCCGCGAGGTGTGCCAGAAGCTCAAGGAAGTCATTCCCAAGCAGATGTACGAGGTGGCCATCCAGGGGGCCATCGGCGCGAAGATCATCTCGCGCGAGACCATCTCCGCCATCCGCAAGAACGTGCTCGCCAAGTGCTACGGCGGTGACATCAGCCGCAAGCGCAAGCTGCTGGAGAAGCAGAAGGAGGGCAAGAAGCGCATGAAGCAGGTGGGCTCGGTGGAGATCCCGCAGGAGGCCTTCCTCGCGGTGCTCAAGACGGAGGAATAGCTCATGTCCCTCAGCGCCACCTCACCGACCGGCTTCGAGGCCACCCTGTCCGCCCGCCAGAGTCCCGAGCACCTCAGGGCGAGCCGCGCGCTCTTGTGGCGCGAGCGGCTCACCAGCCTGTGGGCGCCCCTGGTGGTGATCGGCCTGGCGTACATTCCCTACCTGGTGCTCATCGAGTTCGTGCCCGAGTCCGCCGTGTGGAGCCAGCCGCTCATGCAGGCGCTGGCGGGGGGCATGCTGCTGTACTTCCTGGGGCTCTTGCTCTGGCGCCTGACGGTGCCCCGGGCCCGGGTGCTGCGCGCGCTGCGCAGCGAGGCGCGCGAGCTGCTCGACGAGGTGGCGCGCATCCACAAGCGCGTGCCGGGGAAGATCTCCGCCGAGGCGTCCGTGCGGCTCGCCGAGCAGGCGATGCAGGTGGAGGCCGCCATCGTCTCCGGCGAGGTGCCGCGCCTGGAGCAGGAGACGCGGGCGTTCGACGCGCTCGCCACCCAGCTGCTCGGGGTCTGGCGCAAGCAGGACACCTGGGAGGTGATCTCCGGCTTCGCCAAGGCGTTCGCGGTGGCGGTCGTCATCCGCGTCTTCATCATCGAGCCCTACCGCATCCCCTCTGGCTCCATGCTGCCGACGCTGGAGATCGGCGATCAGGTCTTCATCAACAAGTACATCTACGGCGTGCGGTTGCCGTACACCAACTACGTGCCGTTCCAGATCGTCCGCGCCCCGGCGCGCGGGGACGTCATCGTCTTCAACAACCCCGTGCAGACGGACGTGGACTTCATCAAGCGCGTGGTGGGCGTGCCCGGCGACACCGTGGAGCTCGTCGACGGCGAGGTGCGCATCAACGGCGTGCCGCAGGAGCGCACGTTGGTGGACGCGGATCTCATCGTCTACAACAAGCACGACGCCCTGGGCTGGTTCCCCGAGCACCGCCGGCTCTACGAGGAGAACCTGTCGGGCAAGCGGCACGCCGTGCTCCAGGACGCTCCGGCCGCCCGCACGCCGCACGAGGGGCCCTACGTCGTCCCCGAGGGCCAGGTTTTCGTCATGGGTGACAATCGGGAAAACAGTTCCGACAGCCGCTACGGCCTGGGCACCGGCCTGGGCGTGGCGTTCGTCCCCTACGGCCACATCAAGGGCAAGGCCATGGTCATCTGGATGGCGCTCGGCCACGGGGGCTGGTTGAGCGGCTTGTTCGATGGAACCGGCTTGCGCACGGATCGCCTCTTCACGCCGGTGCGCTGAAACCCACGCTTGACGCCCCGCGCGTGCCACGGTACGCGGGGGCCTCATGCGTCATCTGTTGGGAATCGAGGGCTTGCGTCGCTCGGACATCGAGGCGCTGCTCGATCGGGCCGAGGCCCACCTGCATGGTAGTCCCGACGCCTCGCATGTGCTCCGGGGCAAGGTGGTGGCCAACCTCTTCTTCGAGGACTCCACCCGGACTCGCACCTCCTTCGAGATGGCCGCTCACGCGCTCGGGGCCGAGGTGCTCAACTGGACGATGGCGGGCTCGTCCGTGTCCAAGGGCGAGACGCTCCTGGACACCGCGCGCAACATCGAGGCCACCGGCCCCGTGGCGCTCATCATCCGCCACCGCTCCTCGGGCGCGCCCCACCTGGTGGCCCGGCACGTGCGCTGCGCCGTCGTCAACGCGGGGGACGGCACCCACGAGCACCCCTCGCAGGGCCTGCTGGACGCCTTCACGCTGCGCCGGCGCTGGGGAAAGCTCGACGGGCGCACGGTGCTCATCATCGGCGACGTCCTCCACAGCCGCGTGGCGCGCTCCAACCTGCACTGCCTCACCGCGCTGGGCGCGAAGGTGGTGCTGTGCGGCCCGCCCACGCTCCTGCCCCCGGGGCTCGAGGCGCTCGGAGCCCGCGTCACCTCGCGCCTGGACGACGTGCTGCCCGAGGCGGACGCCGTCATGTGCCTGCGCGTGCAGTCCGAGCGCCAGAGCGAGAGCTTCTTTCCCTCGGCGCGTGAGTTCTCCCGGCTGTTCGGGCTCAACGCCGCCCGCGCCGAGCGGCTCAAGCCGGAGGCGCTCGTGCTGCACCCCGGCCCCATGAATCGCGGGGTGGAGATCGCTCCCGCCGTGGCCGATGGTCCCCACAGCGTCATCCTCGATCAGGTGGCGCACGGGGTGGCCGTGCGCCGTGCCGTCCTGGAGGTGGTGTGCCGATGAAGCCGACGACAGTGCTGCTGCGCCGCGGACGCGTCATCGATCCGCGCCACGGCGTGGATGGGGTGCGGGACGTGCTGGTGCGCGACGGGGTGGTGGCCGAGGTGTCCGAGGCCCCGATTGAAGCGCCGCCGGATGCCCAGGTGGTGGACGCCCAGGGCCGGTGGGTGCTGCCGGGCTTCATCGACTTGCACGTGCACCTGCGCGAGCCGGGCGAGGAGGGCAAGGAGACGGTGCTCACCGGGAGCCGCTCGGCGGTGGCCGGTGGCTTCACCGCGGTGGTGGCGATGCCCAACACCAAGCCCGTCAACGACAGCGTGCTCGTCACCGAGTACGTGAAGGCCAAGGCGCGCGAAGCGGGGCTGTGCCGGGTGTACCTGGCGGGCGCCATCACCAAGGGCCTGCAGGGCGAGGAGATGGCGGAGATGGGGGCGCTCGTGGCCGCCGGCTGCGTGTGCATCACCGACGACGGCCGCCCGGTGATGAACGCCGGCCTCATGCGCCGCGCGCTCCAGTACGCCACCCAGTTCGACCTGCCCGTCATGGTGCACGAGGAGGACCTGACGCTGTCGGGCAAGGGGGTCATGCACGAGGGCCCCACCTCCACGCGCCTGGGGCTCATCGGCATTCCGCCCTCGGCCGAGGTGGCCATGGTGGCGAGGGATCTCGTGCTGCTGGAGGAGACGCGCGGCCGACTGCACGTGGCCCACGTGTCGTGCGAGGGGAGCGTGCGGCTCATCCGCGAGGCCAAGCGCCGGGGCCTGCGCGTCACCGCCGAGGCCACCCCGCACCACTTCACGCTGGAGGACGAGGCGGTGGGGGACTACGACACCCACGCCCGGATGAATCCGCCCCTGCGCACCCGCCAGGACGTGCTGGCCGTGCGCGAGGCTCTCGCGGATGGAACGATCGACGCCATCGCCACGGATCACGCGCCCCATGGGGTGCTGGAGAAGCAGGTGGAGTTCGACAAGGCGTGGAATGGCGTGGTGGGACTGGAGACCGCCCTGGGTCTCACCCTGGCGGCGGTGCGCGAGGGCGCGCTGAGCCTGACGCGGGCCGTGGCCCTCTTGTCGGATGGGCCGGCGAGGGCATTCGGCCTGCCGGGCGGCCATCTGGCCGTCGGGGCTCCGGCGGACATCACGGTAGTGGAGCCAGACGTGGAGTGGACGGTGGATGCGACGCGGTTCTTCTCCCGCAGCCGCAACACCCCCTTCCATGGCCGGCGTTTGACGGGCCGGGTCGCCCAGACGTGGGTGGGTGGCCGGCTGGTCTTCGAGAACGGGCAGACGAAGGAGTCCAGGTCATGAAGAGGGCCGTGCTGGCGTTGGCGGATGGCACCACCTTCGAGGGTCGCGCGCTGGGCGCGTCCGGCGAGACGGTGGGTGAAGTGGTGTTCAACACGTCGATGACCGGCTACCAGGAGATCCTCACCGACCCCTCCTATGTCGGGCAGATCGTCACCATGGCGTACCCGGAGATGGGCAACGTGGGCGCCAACCCCGGCGACGAGGAGTCACCCAAGCCGCACGCGGTGGGCATGGTGGTGCGCAACGCCTCGGCACAGCAGTCCAACTGGCGCGCCCAGGAGACGCTCGACGCCTACCTCAAGCGCCACGGGATTGTGGGCATCGAGGGGCTCGACACCCGCAGGCTCGTGCGCCACCTGCGCATCAACGGCGCGCAGATGGGCGTCGTCTCCACGGAAGGCCACTCGGCCAACGCCCTGGTGGAGCGCGCCCGCAACGCCCGGGGCATGGAGGGCATGGACCTGGCCACCGGCGTGTCCTGCGCCGAGCCCTACCTCTTCACCACCCCGTCTCCCACGCTGCTCGGCGAGGAGCCGCGCCCCGTCGTCGAGCCGCGCTTCGACGTGGTGGCCTACGACTACGGCCTCAAGCGCTCCATGCTCCACTACCTGGTGGACGTGGGGTGCCGGGTGAAGGTGGTGCCCGCGGGGACCACCGCCGAGCAGGTGCTCGCCGACAAGCCCCATGGCGTCTTCCTCGCCAACGGCCCCGGGGATCCGGCGGCGGTGAAGGGCGCGGACAAGGTGGTCGCCTCGCTGCTCGGCAAGGTGCCGGTGTTCGGCATCTGCCTGGGCCATCAGATCCTCGCCCTGGCGCTGGGCGGGCGCACCTACAAGATGAAGTTCGGCCACCGGGGCGCCAACCAGCCGGTGAAGGATCTGCTCACGGGCAAGGTGGAAATCACCAGTCAGAATCATGGTTTCGCCGTGGATGACGCCAGCGTGAAGGGCAGGGCGACGGTGAGCCACCTCAACCTCAACGACGGCACCGTGGAGGGCCTGAACGTGCCGGACGCCCGGGCGTTCAGCGTCCAGTACCACCCGGAAGCCTCTCCGGGGCCCCATGACGCCCGCTACCTCTTCACCCGCTTCGCGAAGCTGATGGCCGGAGAGTAGGATCTCGCCGCCCCCATGGAATCCCCTCTTTCGCCGTTGTCGTACCAACCCTACCTGGATCAGCTCATCGCCTTCGGGAGCCAGGAAGAGCGCAAGCCGGACCTGCTCGTCGCCAAGGCCGAGTACCTGCGCCTGACGGGCGAGGTGTTCGAGGACGACCAGCTCTTCGAGCTGCGCATGGCGTCCTTCCTGGACTACTACCTGTACGATCGCGTCTCGCCCACGTCCGGCAAGACGCCGGCGGCGGAGCTGTACGAGCTGCGGTTGCAGAGCGGACCGCCCGAGGAGGCCAACGCCTTCCGGTGCTTCACGGAGACGGTGCACGGCCTCTTCGAGGTGCGCAAGCTGGGCAAGGGCCTGGTGCGCCTGCGCGAGCTGCACTCGGGCAAGGACTTCGACGTCACCGAGCGCCGCCACATGGTGGGCCTGGAGACGGGAGACGTGCTGGAGGCCCGGCTCATCCCCTTCGCCGGCCATCTGCTCTTCTCCTCGGCCTTCTGCTTCCACCCGCGCGTGGCGGTGAAGGCCATCAAGGCCGAGGCCAAGCGCCGCAAGAAGAAGGAGCCCGAGCGCCCCCCCGTGGAGATGGTGTGGGAGTGCGCCCGGCGCGCGGTGAAGGCCGAGCGCTACAAGCAGATCGCCGTCGAGCGCATCTACGACTTCTCGCAGACGACGCCCTGGTTGGCGTCCGCGAGCTAGTTCTGCCTCAGGCGTCGGTGAAGCGGAGGCCGGTCAGGCCTTCGTGTTCCATGGCCTGCTTGAGACCTTCGGTCACGATGAGCGCGCCTGACCAGCCCCAGGGCCGCGAGATGGGGGTGTCGCCCATCTTCGCGGGGTCCACTTTCAGGCCGACGACGTTCCGATACTGGCCCACCTTCTCGGGAACCCCATGCCTGGGCTCCCAGAACCTGACCTCCTCGCATCGTGCTTCGTCGATACAACGGAGGACTCGCAGGGCGTTGAGGATGAAGTAAGGCTCCGTATGACCCTCCACTCGAGCCGGGATGAACTGGACCTCTTGCTGGAGGCTCAAGCGCTCGAAGAGCGAGACGACACGGGGGGTGACCACGGGCGTGCCGGGTCCGGTCAGACTGAAATCGAGGGGTTGCCCGGCGTGTGCGATGCCCAGAACAGGCGTCCCGTCCAAGACGACGGCGCGGCCCTTCGTGAACTGCCAGGGATCCAGTCGTTGGCCCCGATCATCCAGGTTGGTTTGACTCAAGACCCAGCGGCCAGGGACACGCATGTCGTCCCAGAGTTCGAAGTATCTGTTTCGAGAATTCATCGCTTCTTCGTGGCGAGCTTGTTGAGTCGTGAGCCGGGGGTGCAGATGTCGCCCGCGATTTCATCCAGCGTGTCCATGAGTCGCCGTCTGCACTCTTGCCTCTTCTGACATCCTTCGAGTGCCTCCCGGAGCCGCTTGTGGATTTCCGCATGGTAGGCCTCGGGGTGGGGACCTTGATGGTCACGGAGGTAGAGGATGTTCGCGGAATCATCAAGGCTCATCCCTGCTTGTTCGAACAACTCCTTGAACCGTGGTGTCCAGGGACCGCCGCTCACCTCCGACGTGTCATTCTTGTTCGTGGAGATGTGGTGGGCCTGATGGTTGTCCGCCTTGGCCTCGGCACAGTCTCCCGTCGTCCGGGCCTTGAGGGCCGCACTGGCCGCGGCAGCCGCCGTGTTGACGGTTACGCCCATGAGCACCACCGTCCCATTGGCTACGTGCACCTGCGTGCTAGAACCGGGGCCGAACGAGAACCCCCCGCGCGCGGGGCCGCCGAGGACATAGCGGGGCGCCTGGATCAACCCCCCCATTCCTCCCTTTGGGACTTCCGGAAGCGCTCTCGACAGCCGAGCTCCCGCCATGGTCACCAACACTCTCAAGCCCACTCCGCTCATGGCCTTCGCGAAGTGTCGGGCGGCTTCCTCCAACTGCCGGTTGTCCCGAGCAGCCTCCGCCTCGCGGAATAGCAGCAAGCAGGCTCTGCCCACGTTGACGACCTCCGCGATGGTGTAGGTCATCAGCAGGCTCAGGGTCACCGCCGCGGCGAACGCCTTGGAGAAAAGCGGTTCGGGAGCAGCCCACGCCAAGCCATACAGCATGAGGGAGAGGCCCACGGAGAGACTGAACGTGGGAGAGGAGAACAACTCCATGGCCGCAGCGTGTACGCCCTCGCCCATGTACCGCGGTGACAGCTTTAGGGCTTGAAACCACCTGGCGCTCTCCAGGGAGTCCGGCAATGGAAAATCTGGCGAGGGCGGGCCGTAGAACTTCAGATACTCGGCACGTACGCGCCTCTCCAGGTCCGTGGCTTTTGCACCAGATGGCGGGGTGACAGTCACGGCTGTGGTGACCGTTCCCCAGGACGCGAGGAGAGAGTGGTTTGGCCTCGGCTTCGAGGCGTTGAACTCCTTCTCCAGGGCCGCCATCAACGCCCGTACCTCTTCCACCGTCAGCGTCGCCAGCTTCGGATCTGGCCTGAGGGCGGGGAAGGTGAGTTCGAGACCGAACCGCTCGCCGCGGCCGTGGTACTCGCTCACCGCTACGGTCGCGAACTGAGAACTCAACGCGCCTTCAACGGGAGTTGCTCGGGCAAGGAACGGCAGTAGCAACAAGCACACGGCAGGGACGAGAGCATCCTTGGGCGTGGGTAGCGTCATGTACCGAGGGAGTAGGGCGGAATTCATGGATGTGAGCCAGTGGGGGCCGAGCGTACTTTCGCAGCCGACGCCCTGGTTGGCGTCCGCGAGCTAGTTCTCCTCGGGGAAGGTCGAGGCCCGGCTCCGGGCCTCCCTCTCCGAGCCGTGTGATTCCCCCCCCACATTCCCGTGTCTCGTCGCGTCCGGAGGCGCGCGGAGTTTCTTCGCGCAAATCACGATTTTCTCGCTTGTCATCTCCGACCGAGGGGCGTATAAAACGCTCATTAACGGAATTTTCCTCCCCACCTGTATTCCGGAGAGCCGATGAAAACCATGAAGTCCACGGCAAAGCGGGTCCTGAAGTCCTTCCTCGGTGGCGCGGCGCTGGCCGCGGCGGGCCTGTGCTTCGCTCCGGGCACGGCCTCGGCCGCCCAGTGCGTGGTGAAGTCGACGGGGGGCCAGATTCCGGCCGCCAAGCTCGTCTCCCTGGATCAGGCGGCCCTGGTCACCGTCACCTTCTGCGGTGGCACCGCCGGCTACAAGAGCCAGACGTTCCTGGTTCGCCCCGATGGCACCGTGCACATCGGCACCGGCAACACCACGCCCTCGGGGACGGAGTACGAGGTGGGCACGTTCCTCAAGGGCGGCGAGCTCGTCTTCGCCATCCGCGTGCCCGAGACGGGTCACACCTACTACTCGGGCCCGGGCAGCCGGAATCCGGATGGCATCGTCCATGCCGCGGTGACCGAACTCGGCAACAACAACTACCACGTCGGCTTCGAGGACCTCTACGCGAGCGGTGACGCGGACTACGACGACATCAACCTCGTCGTCACCTCCACCGCGCTCGTCGTCGTTCCCGCCGATGACACGGATACCGATGGCGACGGCATCATCGACTACGTCGACAACTGTGTCTCCATCCCCAACGCGGACCAGAGCGACATCGACGGCGACGGCGTGGGTGACGCGTGCAGCACGTACGGCACCTGGTCGCCCACGGGCCCCATGTTCCAGGTCCGCATCCTCCACACCGCCACCAAGCTGAACGATGGCCGCGTGATGGTGACCGGCGGCTACAACCCCTCCACGGAGATCTACGATCCCGCCACGGGCGCCTGGACGCGCTTCGCCGACACGCGCACCAACCACCGCTACCACACCGCCACCAAGCTGAACGACGGGCGCGTGCTGGTCGTCGGCGGTGATGGCGCCAGCGCCACCAGGTCCGCCGAGCTGTATGACGCGGCCAGCAACACCTGGACGCTCACCGGCAACCTGACGACGTTCCGCTCGCGCCACACGGCCACGCTCCTGCCCTCGGGCAAGGTGCTGGTGGTGGGCGGCATCGACAAGGCGACGGGCGCCGCGGTGGCCTCCGCCGAGCTGTATGACCCGGCCACGGGCACCTTCTCCGCCACCGGCGGCATGAACGATGCGCGCGCCAACTTCACCCTCACGCAGCTGGCCGATGGCAAGGTGCTCGCCACGGGCGGCGGCTCCGGCGAGGTGCGCTCGGCCTCCGCCGAGGTGTACAACCCGGCCACCGGCACCTGGACGCGCGTGGGCAACATGCTCCAGGGCCGCAACTCCCACGCCGCCGCCCGGCTCGGCAACGGCAAGGTGCTCGTGATGGGCGGCGCCGTCGACGGCGTGCCCTCCACCACCGCCGAGCTGTTCGACCCGGCCACCGGCTCCTTCTCCGCCACCGGCAACATGCACCAGCCGCGCCGCAACCACACCGCCACCTTGCTCCCCACGGGCCTGGTCGCCGTCGCCGGCGGGTACGACAAGTTCACCGGCACCCACGGCAAGGCGGAGATGTACAACCCGCTGACCGGCACGTGGATCCCCACCACCGAGATGATCGAGCACCGCTACTCGCACACCGCGACCCTGCTCGATGATGGCAAGGTGCTCGTGGCCGGCGGCATCAGCGTCGCCGTGGAGAACCAGGTCACCGCCGAGGTGCTGCGCTAAGCACCGGCGAGCTCCTCCCGGAGCCACCCGGGAGGAGCTTCCCGAAGAGCAGTCCCTCCACATCCCGTCGTGACCCGAGGGGCCCTGGCCATCGCGATTCATTCGCGGGCCAGGGCCCCTCTCGCGTTTCCCGCCCCTCGTGTCTCCCGGGTACCTTACCTTTTGGTGTGTACCCCACTTTTTCGTGCGTTCTTGTCATACGGGAAGCTCAACTCCTATCTTGCCGCGAGTCCAACGGAGCCCGCGCGACGCGGGCCCTGAGCAGGAGTTGCGTGATGCGCTACAAGATTTTCGGTCAGCGGACGGGTCTCAAGGTGTCGGAACTGGCGCTCGGCGCCGGCATGTTCGGCACGGCGTATGGCTATGGCGCCGAGCCGGACGAGGTGCGCCGCATCCTGCGAGGCTATGCCGAGGCGGGGGGCAACTTCATCGACACCGCCGACAACTATCAGCTCGGTGAATCCGAGACCCTGATTGGCGAGTTCCTCTCGTCCCATCGCAATGACTTCGTCATCGCCTCGAAATACAGCCGTGGCGCCGCGCGGGCCCCCTCCCTGGGAGTGCTCGGCAACAGCCGCAAGGTGATGGTGCAATCCGTCGAGGACAGCTTGAGGCGCCTCAAGACGGACCGCATCGATCTCTACTTCGCGCACATGGATGACGGCGTGACGCCCGTCGAGGAGATCGCGCGCGGCCTGGATGATCTCGTGCGCGCCGGCAAGATTGTCTATGGCGGCCTGTCCAACTTTCCGGCCTGGCGGATCGCCACCGCCGTCACCCTGGCGGACCTGCGTGGCTGGGCGCCCATCGTCGCGCTTCAAACCGAATACAGCCTGCTGCAGCGCACGACCGAGCGCGAGCTGCTGCCCATGGCGGAGGGCCTCGGGCTGGGCGTCATGGGGTGGTCGCCCATGGGCGGCGGGCTGCTCACCGGCAAGTACCGCAAGGGGGAGAAGGGCCGCGCCACCGACTTGAAGGGCAGCGTCCTCCATGACGACCCCACGCGGACGGAGCCCCTCCTCGACGCGCTCGGCGCCATCGCCGAGGAACTCGACTCCAGCCCGGGCCGGATCGCCATCGCCTGGGTGAGCGCCAGGGGCGTGCTTCCGGTCATCGGACCGCGCACCCGCGCCCAGCTCGAGGACAACCTCGCCGCCACCACCGTCAAGCTGAGCGACGAGCAGCTCCGGCGCCTGGATGAACTCACCGCCATCCCCCTCGGCTATCCCCACGAGCTGCTCGGTGCCGCCGAACAGCGCGCGATCATGACCGGCAATCGGTGGGAGCAGATCGACTTCCCCGCGCGGACGATCGCCTAGGGAGTTTCCAGCGGCCCCCTGTCAGGTTGCCGGACGCGGCTGCGTACAGTGCGACCCGATGCTCCCGATCCGACTGCTTCCGCTGCTCGCGCTGCTCCTCGTCGCCTGTCATTCCCCCGAGACCCCGGTGCCCCCCGGTGGCTCGGGAAACAAGCCCCCTCCCGAGACCCCGCCCACCTTCACCGTCCACGCGCCGGGTGACGTCACCACCATGCCGTCGCCGTACAAGAACGTCCACGTCCTGCTCGGTGATGGCGGCAGGTTCCGTGAACGCCTCGACGCCAGCGGCGTGGTGCGCTTCCATGATCCGGCCATCGTGGGACCCCAGGACGTGAGCCTGGTGATGGTGTCTTCCTCCGGAGCGGTCCAGGTGCGGACCTACCTCGCGCTCGAGGGTCCCGAGGTCCGGCTGCCCGGCTTCGCGTACTTGATCTCGGGCCCGTCCTGGACGAAGCAGGGCACGCTCACCGGCCGGGTGACGGGCGCGGTCAATCCCAAGGCCCTGTCCGTTTCCGTGGCTGGCGAGGGACTCTACGGCCTCACGACGTTGGCCGAGGATGGGACCTTCAGCATCGACATCCGCGGGGACGCGCCCGGCACGGTGGACCTCTTCGCGAAGGAGACCGGGGGCTCCGGGGAAATGGTCCTTCGGGTGGGACTCGAGCGGGGCATCGCCGTGGGTTCCGGCGCGACCGTTGGCGGGCTGGAACTCGCGCTCGATCATCCGGTGGATCAGGTGCTCAATGTGTCGGTGGAGGGCGATGGCGCGCGGGGCGGCGAGATGACCGCCTCGCTCGAATACATCCTCGGCGGCCACTACCTCTTCAGCACGAGTGCTTCCGGGATGCTGCCGCTCTCGGTTCCCGCGGTCGCGCGGACGGCCCCCTTCGATACCTTCACCCCGATGCTCAGCATCACCTCGGGTGACGCGGCGATGTTCCCGGATGGAGCGCTCCAGACGAGCCTGCCCGCGGTCACCTCCTCCGTGACGGCCACCTTCCTGGCCCCCCTGCGCATCACCTCTCCGGCCGTGGGTCCCCGGGAGGCTCCGGCCAGCGCCTCGCGCTCCGGCCTGGTCATGAGCTGGGTTCCCGATCGCACCGCGCACCTGACGGAGATGGGGCTCGAAGCGACGACGGGAGCGAGTCCCCTGGATTGGCGTGTGATGGCCCCCACCTCCATCACCTCGTTCACTCCCTTCGCGCTCCCCGCGGACCTCGTCCCGGTCACCACCTTCCCCGCGGGCTCCTACCGGGTGTGGGCGAACTCCATCTGGTCGTCCCACGCGAGCGGCTACGCGGACTTCTTCACCGGGCGTGACATCCGCGACCCGGACGAGGAGGTCCGGACCACCCGGCTCCTCGCCTACGTCGAGCTTCAGTAGCTCGGGGGGGGTCCGGCGGCCCACGCGGATGTCCAAGGGCCTACCCTGACCGGCGCGGCCCTGGCTCACGGGGCTCGTCCGGTGCCGCGCCGGGGGCCAGGAGATCCGTTGGCATGCGGATGGTGAAGCGGGCGCCCCCCTCCGGGAGATTATCGGCGGAGATGATCCCGCCATGGGCCTCGACAATCTCCCGGCTCACGTACAGTCCCAGACCCAGCCCGCCGTAGTGGCTCATGGGCGCGGCGCGCTCGAACCTGCCGAACAGCCGGGGCATGTCCTTCTCCGGCAGGCCGGGCCCCTTGTCGGTGATGACGAGGATCACCTCGGCGCCCTCCCGCGCCATCGAGATCTCGATCGGGTGGCCGGCCGCGTACTTGAAGGAGTTGGACAGCAGGTTGGTGACCACCTGTTCGATGCGGAGCCGATCCCACGTGCCCTCGATGGGCTGTGCTTCCTGGACGAGGAGCTGACAGTCGGCCGAGACGGCCGCGTCGCGCAGGCGCTCGGTGAGGTCCTTGACCGTGGCGACCAGATCGATGCGCTCCGGGTGGAGGGTGAGCCGGCCGGTGGAGATCCGGGAGACATCCAGCAACGTCTCGACGAGATGGGACAGCCGCCCGGTGCTGCGCAGCACGCGTTCGAGCCGGGCCTCGTGCTTGGGCTCGAGCGACGTCATGTCCCGTTTCAGGCCCTGGAGCTGGAGCTGGAGCGCCGTGACAGGCGTCTTCAGCTCGTGCGCGGCGATGGAGAGGAACTCGTCGCGCAGCCGGATCGCCTCCTGGCTCTGGGCGAGTTGGAGGCGCTCCTCCTGCGTGCGCTTGTGTTCGGTGAGGTCGCGCGTCACCTTCGAGAAACCCAGCAGGAGGCCTTTGGCGTCCCGCATCGCGGTGAGGGTCACGCTGGCCCAGAAGAGCGAGCCGTCCTTGCGCACGCGCCAGCTCTCGTCCTCGACGCGGCCGTCCCGCTCGGCGGCCTCGAGCTGCAGGGCGGGCTTGTTCACCGCGAGATCCTCGGGCGGGTAGAAGCGCGAGAAGTGCTCGCCGACGATCTCCCGGGCCGAGTAGCCCTTGAGGTGGGCCGCTCCGTCGTTCCAGGTCATCACGCGCCCATGGGGATCCAACATGAAGATGGCGTAGTCCTTCACGCTGGAGACCAGCAGCCGGAAGCGCTCCTCACTGCGCCGCAGCAGATCCTCGTTCTTGCGGCGCTCGGTGAGATCCCGCGTGATCTTGGCGAAGCCCCGCAGGCGGCCCTCCTCGTCGCGCACGGCGGTGATGATCACGTTCGCCCAGAAGAGCGAGCCGTCCTTGCGCACGCGCCAGCCCTCGTCCTCGACGCGGCCCTGCTCGGCGGCCTCGCGCAGCAGATCCCACGGCTTGCCCCGGGCCACCTCCTCCTCCATGTAGAAGCGGCTGATGGGTTGACCGATGATCTCCTGGGCCTGGTAGCCCTTGAGGCGCTGGGCGCCGGGGTTCCAGCTATTCACCCGTCCATCGGGCTCCAACATGAAGACGGCGTAATCCTTGATGCTCGTGACGAGCAACCGGAAGCGCTCCTCGCTCTGGCGGATCTGTTCCTCCGCCTTGCGGCGCTCGGTGAGATCCCGGGTGATCTTCGCGAACCCCACCAGCTTGCCCGTGGGGTCGCGCATGGGGGTGATGATCACGCTGGCCCAGTACTGATCGCCATTCTTGCGGATGCGCCAGCCTTCCTCCTCGAAGCGGCCCTCGGCCGTGGCGCAGCGCAGCTCGCGCTCGCACTTGCCGGCGACGATGTCCGCCGGAGGGTAGAAGAGCGAGAAGTGCCGCCCCTGGATCTCCCCCAGGGTGTAGCCGTTGATGCGCTCCGCGCCCTTGTTCCACGTCTTCACGTGCCCGGTGGGATCGAGCATGAAGACGGCATAGTCCTCGATGTTGTCGAGGATCATCCGCGCGCGCTCTTCTTGAAGGGCCGACAGTTCCACGACGACCGACGAGCCCTGGTCACGCATGGCGCCAGGCCCTGCTCGAGGCGCGGGCGGGGTGCACGCCGCGGCCATGGAGCGCGGAGAGTGGAGCGAAGCTGGTTCCGAGCACTGGGTGGGAGTCGTGCATGGGGGAGTTCTTGACGCAGGAGGCGCCCGGTACAAGGCCCAATCCGAGACGATGCCACGTGTTCAACGGCCGGCCCATGACGCGGCGCGCCCAATGAGCAACCACACGCGACGGATACGCCATCGCCAGAATGGACGGATCCGCCAGATTTTTGATGTTCCAACAGTGAACCACACGAGACCGTTCCCCGGAGGCGCCCTCGTTTCAGCGAGGGGCACGCGGGTGCTCTCCAGCTTCTTCCGGAGCCGACGGAAGGACGGCCGTGCCCGGCTGCTCGCCAACGACTAGAGGCCCGCTCGCGAGGAGAGCGGGAGTTCGAGCGTGGCCACGGCGCCCCGATGAGGCCCCTCGCTGTGCAGGGTGAGCTGGCCCTTCATCATCTTCGCGGCCAGCGCGCTCGAGTGCAGTCCGAAGCCATGGCCATCCTTGCGCGTGGTGAAGCCGTGGGTGAACAGGCTGTCCATCAGCTCCGGCGCGATGCCCACCCCGTCATCCGCCACCTGGATGCGCGCCACGCCGCCCTCCGCCGTCAGCCGCACCCAGAGGTTGCGCTTGCCCTCGGGCATCTGGCCCAGCGCGTGGTTGGCGTTGCTGATGAGGTTGATGAGGATCTGCATCACCTTGTGCTTGTCCGCGCTCACCCGGGGCAGCGCCGACAGCTCACGGTGGAGGGTGACGCCGTGGCGCTCCAACGCCGCGAGCTGGATGCGCAGCGCGTCGTCGATGAGCTGGGCCAGGTCGCACTCCTCCGTCAGCAGCGCGTTGCGCGCGTAGGTCTGCTGCACCTGGATGATGGCGCGGATGTGCTCGACGTGCCGGCTCATCGCATCCATGTCCTCCATGAGGCGCATCTGATCCTTCATCAGATCGTCACTCAGGGCGGTGAGGTAGTCCGGCAGATGGCCGCCGCGCGGGTCCTTCGTCAGGAAGTCCGCCAGCTCCTGGCGGTGCTCCACCAGCAGGGCCGAGGCCTGCTTCAGCCGACCCACGCGCAGGGCGCCCACGGCCTTGCGCATCATCTCCAGGTGGATGACGGCGCTGGTGAGCACGTTGCCCACGTTGTGCAGCACGTTGGAGGCCACCTCCGTCATGCCCACCTCGCGCGCGGTGTCCACCAGCCGGGCCTGGGCCTGCTTGAGCTCGCGCGTGCGCTCCTCCACCCGCCGCTCCAGCTCGTCGTTGGCCTGGTACAGCTCCATCCGGGCGCGCTGCACGTCCTCGTACAGCCGCGCGTTCTCGATGGAGATGGCCGCCTGGGAGGCGAGGTGCCCCAGGAGCGCCAGCCGCGCCGGGCTGAAGGCGTTGGTGGCCAGGTTGTTCTCCAGGTAGAGCGCCCCGGAGAACACCTCCTGCCGGATCAGCGGCAGGCACAACACCGAGCGCGCCGTGCCGCGCGCCAGGTACGGATCGGCCGAGAACTCATGGGGCTGAGAGGCATCTCCGATGAGCACGTGCTCGCGCGTGCGCCGGACATAGGCCAGGAGCGTCCACGGCAGCTCGTGGTGGCCCGCCTCGTCCGGCGCCAGCGTGGCGCCGTCCGGTGAGAGCCGGAAGAGAGCCGACACCGCGAGCGTGTTCTCCTGGGACAACAACAGGGCGCCCCGCTGCGCGCCCGCGTTCTCGATCGCCGCCTTCATCAGCGCCGTCACCAGGCGCTCCAGCACGATCTCGCCGGAGACGGCCTGCTGCGCCTTGACCACCGTGAGCGCGTCGATGTGGGTGGAGTCCGCGCCGCTGGTGGTCGTGGTCTGCGCGTCCCGGTGGGCCTCCGGCGCCGCGAGGTACGGCCACTGGGCCTCGAGCTGCCGCGCCTTGGCGTGGGCGCCCCATTGCTGGTAGGCCGCGTGGGCCTGGTGCGCGAAGCCCTGGGCGACGAGGGGCATGCGGCGCGCGCGCCAGAAGTACGCCGCGAGCTCACTGGCCAGTGCCAGGTACTGGGTGGCCCCGTTCTCCTGGGCCGCGCGGATGGCCTCCTCGTAGGCGTGGATCGCCTCCTCCGACCGCGCCTCGATCCGGGCCCACTCCGCGAAGACGAGCCGCTCGAGCGCGCGGAAGTTCTCGGGGCACGGCTCCGCCCATTGCGCGAGCCGCTGGTGGTGCCGCGCGATGGCCGCGAGGTCCTCCTGGCGCCGCTGGGGCGGGGCCGCCTCGAGGCACGCGGCCAGGGCCAGGGCGCGGAAGAAGTGGCCCTCGCGCGCATTGAGGCCGCCGGTGGTGGCCCAGAGCAACCCGTCCACCTGCTCCGCGGCTTCACGCGCTTCCTCGTAGGCGCCGCACATGTAGCGCGACTGCAGCTTGAAGAGCCAGTAGTGACACCGCGTGGCGCCCATGCGCTGGGGGGTCATCCGGGCCTCGTAGGCCCGCTCCTCGAAGCCGTCCCCGTCCAGGCTCTGGAACGACGGGGTGTGGCCGCGCAACTGCTGCACGTAGCGCTGCACCACGAGGAGCCATTCGTGGGGATCCACGAAGCCCATCTTGCGCACGACCTCGCCGCGCGCGAGCGACTCCTGGTAGACCTCGTCCAGGGGGTGCCCCATGGCGAGGCGCAGGGAGACGAGCGCGGAGCCACAGTAGGAGGCGGACGAGGTGCTTCCCGATTGCCGCGCATGGCTCAAGCCCTCGAGGATGAGCTCCCGTGCCCGGGCGAGGGGTTCGACCCAGACGCTGCAGAAGTGGGTGCTCAGCAGCACCCCCGCTCGGAAGGGCAGGCCGTGCCGGTCGACGAACCCGAGCGCGAGCCGCGCGAAGGCCATTCCTTCCCGGTGGCGATTGAAGAACGAGCCGGTGATGACGCCGAACCAGGCGTACCCGCTCACGGCGTCGGCCACGAAGCCGTGGCGCAGGGTGAGGGCGACCATCCGGCTCAGGATGACGATGAGCAGGTTTGGATTGCTGGAGTGCGCGGGAGGGAAGAGCTTGAAGAGGGCGGCCACGCCCATCTTCATGTCCGGGTCGGTCATGAGGGGCAGCCCGGCGAGACTCTCGATGGGGCGTGAGCCCAGCAGGTTCCACACCTCCTCATGGGCGGCCACCGCCTCTTGCCAGGTGGGCCGCGGCGACACCGGCATGCCCAGCAGCGCCAGGCACGCCATGACGCGGTCCATGCCCTGGAGGAACTCCCCCCGGGCGAAGTGGATGTCCTGGATCAGGAAGGAGACGGCCACGGTGTCCGCGCGGGTGCGTGTCCGGGGGCTCAGCTCCTCGGCCAGCCGCTGGGCCTCGGCGGTGTTGCCGCTCATGAACTCCAGGCGGGTCAGGGCGATCCTCGCCTTGAAGGCCAGCTCGGGGTCCGTCTCCCAGGGGTCCCCGGGAATGAGCGAGAAGGCCGTCGTGAAGTAGGCGCGGGCGGGGTTGAGCGCGAGCGCGATCTGCGCCTTCACCCCCGCCTCGACGTTGAGCCGCGCGAGCCGGTGGCGCTCCGCGGGCTCGCCGATCAGGGCCGCCGCGGCGTTGAGCTGGTACACCACGTCGAAGAGCGAGCCGGGCAGCTCCTCCGGGGACAGGGTCTCGAGCAGCCACCGGCCGATGCGCAGGTGCACCCGCTGGCGCTCCGCCTCGGCGCTCAGCGCGTGGGCCGCCTGTTGGATGCGGTCATGCAGGAAGCGGTACTTCTCCGGACCCACGCGTCCCAACATGCCTTCCTGGAGCGCGGGCTCGAGGCCCTGCTCCACCTGGAGCGCGTCGGGCAGCCCCAGGAGCATCCCCAACACCCGCGGAGAGAAGACATTGCCCGCGCAGGCCGCCAGCCGCAGCAGGTGCTGCGTGTCCGGAGGGAGCTGGCGCAGCTTGTCCACCATGAAGTCGACGATGTTCTCCGAGTAGTCCCGGGCCCGGACGCCTTCATCATCCCACCGCCACCCGCCCCCGGGCTGGCGCACGAGCAGACCGTCGTGGTGGAGCGTCACCAGCAAGCGCAGCAGGAAGAAGGGATTGCCTCCCGTCTTCTCGTGCAGCAGCGTCGCGAGGGGCGCGACCACGTCCGCGTGCGCCCCCGGGAGCGCATCGCCCACCAGTTGCTCCACCTGCGCCAGGCCCAGCGGCTCCAGTTGGATGTCCGTGACCCGGACCCCCGCCTCGCGCAAGGACTGCAAGGTCGACCTCAAGGCGTGGCTGGGGCCCACCTCGTTGTCCCGGTAGGCCGCCAGCCACAACACCGGTGGGCTTTCCGGCCCCGACAGCAGGTACTCGAGCATCCGCAGACTGGAGGCGCCCGCCCACTGCATGTCATCCAGGAACACCGCGGCCGGTTTCTCCCGCGTGGAGAAGGCCGACGTGAACTGGCGCACCACCCGGAAGAAGCGGCGCTGCGCCTCGCTGGAGGGCAGCTCCTGGAGCGGGGGTTGCCGGCCCACCACCACTTCCAGCCGGGGCACCAGATCCACGAGCAGTTGACCATCGCCCTCCCAGGCCCGGTTCATCCGCTCGCGCCAGCCGGCGAGTTCCTCGTCGCTTCCGGCGAGCAGTTGTTGGACCAGCTCCTGGATCGTCTGGACCAGGGCCGAGTAGGGAAGTTCCCGCCGGAACTGATCGAACTTGCCGCTCAGGAAGAACCCGCGCCGGCGCACCATCGGCTTGTACAGCTCCTGCACCACCGCGGACTTGCCGATTCCCGAATACCCGCGGATGACCAGCAGCTCCGGCCTGCCCGAGCTCGCCACGCGCTCGAGGCCCTCGAGCAGGGCGTTCACCTGGGCGTCACGCCCATAGAGCCGCCGCGGCGGTTGGAAGCCATGGGGCATGTCCCGCGTCCCCAGGGGGAAGAGCTCCGGCGTGCTCTGGCCCAGGGCGTCGCGGCACCGCTCCAGATCCACCTTCAATCCCTCGGCGCTCTGGTAGCGCTCCTCGGCCACCTTCGCCAGCAGCTTCATCACGAGCGCGGACAAGGCCAGCGGCACCTGGGGATTCAGCTCGTGGGGGGGCCGCGGTTGGTGCGCCATGTGCGCGTGAAACCACTCGAGCGCGTCCTTCGCCTGGAAGGGCCTGCGCCCCGTGAGCAGCTCGTAGAAGGTGACCCCCAGCGAATAGAAGTCCGTGCGGTGGTCCACCGGGCGGTTCATCCGTCCGGTCTGCTCGGGGGACATGTAGGCCAGGGTTCCCTCGATCTGCAGGGCCGGTGTCCCATCCGGGTGCTCCACCTGCTGCAGCGACGCCACACCGAAGTCCACCAACCGCACCTCCCCCGACGGCTCCAGGAGGATGTTCGACGGCTTGATGTCCTTGTGGATGACGTGGTGGCGGTGGACTTCTCCCAGGATGGAGACCAGCGAGATGGCCAGGGGCAGGAACCGGGAGAACTCCATCGGCTGGCTCCGGGACTCCGCCAGGGGCGCGCCCGATACCTGCTCCAGCAGCAGCACGGGCCGCCCGTGGATCCACTCACAGGAATAGGCGTGGGTCACCCCGCGCACGTTCCGGAGCCGGTGCAGGATGGTGAATTCCCGCCGGTACCGCTCCTTCTCGAGGGTGCCAGGGGCGGGAGCCAGTGGCGTCTTGAGGATGAGCGGCACGCCATCGGCCTCGCGCACCGCGCGGAACAGCACGTTCGAACTCGTCGCGCGGAGCGTGCCAATGACCCTGTATCCCGGCATGTCCAACATGAAAAAGTGTCCTCGTGGGCGGAAGCCGCTCCTCCAGCGAGGTATGGCTCCGACGGGGTGGATCGTACGCCGTCCGGGGCGTGGCGCGGCGAGTGGAAGCGTCCCGGACCCCGAGTGTTTTCCCGGTGAAGGGTGCTGCTATCTTCTCCACCCATGCACAAGACGCTGCCGTGGCGTACCGTGTTGGAATCCCATAACGCCATGGTCAAGTCGCGTCCGCTCACCCAGGGCGAGTGGACCGGCAGGTACGAGGAGCCCGCGCTTCGCGAGCGCACCCTGCAGGCGAAGCAGGAGCACGAGACGCACTTCAAGCAGGCGTTGAATGCCTACCAGTCGGACACCTGGTTCTACCCGGCCCTGCGCAGGCAGACCCGGGGGGCCTATGACGTGGTGCTGGGCTGGAATCACGCCCTGGTGCTGCGTCCGTTGGATCTGCACCTGTACGCCGTCGAGTGGATCCTCCGTTATTCCGCGGATGAGCAGCACCGGGTGCATGGCGGCATGGGCATCGACGTGTACGAGGCGGGAGTCCAGGGGCCCTGGACGGTGTATGCCGTTCGCCAGAAGGCCGTGCTGCGCCGGGTCACCACGTACAACGCCACGTCCTGCTCGGTCTCCGTGTTGTTCCCCGAGTCGGGGCAGGGGCGGATGGTCATCTCCCATATCGACGCCACCCCGCCCATTCCCTTCGGCGCCGCGCTCGCCTGGTGCGACGCCCACGACGAGAAGGTCATCCACCTGGAGCGGGCGGGGTTGAACAACACCCGGGCGCTGCGGGCCTTCTGCTCCATCTGTCCGGACACGGCGGAGGTGGCCAAGTTCAAGGACGGCGTCTGCCTGTCGGACGGGACGGGCCAGGGCTCGTCCTCCGGCTACAGCTCCGGGCGGACGATCTCCTCACTGCTGCTCACGCGCGGAAGGCTGCTCGACAACCAGGTGTGCCCGATGGAGTTCAATACCCAGGCGGGGCTGGTCTTCGAGCGGGGCAGGGCGCCCCTGTTCCGCGTCTTCCTGGGCAGCCCGCCGCACCTCTATCCAGGCCTGGTCCCGGAGTCGGTGAAGCGCGACATCGCCTCCGTGGTGGGCCAGTACCGCAAGCAGCAGCCGCTCAACGAGCTGATCCTCCGCAAGCAACGCGAGCTGGCCACGCTCAATTCGACGCTCTTCGACCTCCAGCGCAGGCGCAAGGCGGAGGCGCTCGGCCAGCAGCAGCGCGAGGCCGAGGAGACACTGGAAGAGCTTCAGTTCCTGCTCAAGGACAACGCGCCCCTGCCGCTCTTGCCGCTCCTGGACGACACCCATGGACATGCCCGGCTCCACCAGGCCATCTGCCAGCGGTTCGCCGAGCGGCCCCCCCTGGCCGAGCTCGCGCGGACGCAGCCCTCGGCCGCGCTCACGCTCGCGTTCCACCAGGCGCTGACCGAGCCCGAGTCCCTGGCCAGCGAGGTGGTGGGCGAGGAGCTGCGCAAGTACTTCCGCTGCGTCGACCTCCCACTCACGCCCCGGCTGCACCAGGCGCTCTGGGCCCTGCGGCGCTAGCCTTCCACGGGCGCCAGCCCGGCGTTCTGGCTGATGCGGCTGTAGAGCACCAGGCCCACCACGATGAGCAGGGCCCCCATGAGGCTGATCGGGGTGGGCCATGACTCGTCCAGGAAGAGCACGCCCAGCACCAGCGCGAAGAGCAGCTCGGTGGACTGGGTGGCTTCCACGGCGGCGAGTCCCACGGGGTTGTTGGCCACCATCTGGGTGGCGCGGAAGAACAGCGTGGTGCCGATGACCCCCGCCAGGAGGGCCACGCCCGCGGACTGCAGCACCTGGGTGGCGGGGGGCCACCCCACACGGGCGTAGCCATGGCTCGCCTCGACGAGCCACAGGGGAATGCTCCCCAGGGTCATTCCCAGGACGCGCTGGCCGGCATCCAGGTGGATGCGCTCGCGCTCCAGGTGCAGCATCAACCGGCGATTGCCCAGGGGGTAGGCGACGGCGGCGATGATCACCATCAGCAGCGCCAGCCAGGCGCTGGCCGGCATGGCCAGGTCGAAGTGGCCCAGTTGCAGGATCAGGACACCCACGAGGATCAACGAGCCCATGCCCACGGCCTCCAGGGGGATCCTCCGCCGCTCATCCGTGTAGATGAACGGCGAGAGCAGCGGGCACGCGATCGCCGAGACCTGGAAGGTCCCGGCGATCAGCCACGAGGGCCCATGATCCGCCGCCAGCGTCAGGAACGTATAGAAGACGCCAAAGCTCACGGTGCCCCAGATGATCCACTCCCAGGGGTGCCGCTTCATCGCGGCCCACAGCGCGGGCCACCCCCCCCGCATGGCCACGAGCACGAACAGCACGGGCAGCATGATGAAATAGCGCAGGGACGTGGTCCACGCCCAGAACCCACCTGTGGCCACCATGTTCCGGTTGAGCACATAGGTCATGGTGAAGAACAACGCCGCGCCGAGACCGAGCAGGATGGAGGGGAGGGCGGACGAGGACTTTTTCATAGGTAGACGTCAAGGTGAATACACGAAGCCGTCTGATCATCCAACCCTTATCATTTCTCAGCTTCTTACAAGTGCCTCTTCGTGTTCCAGGATTCTGGGAAGGATTCGTGTTGCTTGACGTTGGGTAATCGTTTCCCTATCTTGTCTGGCCATGGCCTCCATCGTGTTTTGCCTTGTGCTGGCGCTTGCCCTGCAAGCGGCCGACTACCTCTATCATCGCAAGGATTTGAGCAAGACGAGCTTCGCCTCGTCCAATGTCTCTCTGAAGGAATTCCGCAAGGAGTTCGCCGGGCTCGGTCACCGTCCGCTGGACAATTACTTCGCGGTATTTCCGTTCGCCTGGACGTATCTGCTCATCATCGCGGCTGTCATTGCTTTCAATACCTTCGACTCGTTCATCGTCCGGGGGCTGCTGGTCCTGTTCGTGACGGGGCGCTTCCGCTCGCTGCAGGAGATTGGCCACTTCGCCGTGCACGGCGCCCTCTGTCCGAACCTCAAGTGGGGCATGTTCCTCGCCAATGTCCTCTATCAATTCCCCGCGCTCATGCCGGAGGCCAGGGCGCGCAAGGACATCCATGTCCGGCGGCACCACAGCTCGGTGAACATGGATCATGATCCGGACCTGAAGGAGCTGCTGGACGTGGGCTTGAAGCCCGGCATCAGCAACGCCAGGTTCTGGTCGGCCCTCTTCTTCCCGCTCACCTGGAGGGGCATGTTCGCCCGGGTCAAGGAGATGAGCTCCTATCTGCTGGCGGACCGCTTCTCGCTGAATTTCTTCCTGCGCGTCGCGACGGTCGCCACCGTCGTGGGCCTGTTCGTGGCCTTCGACTCGGTCAACGCGTTGATCTTCCTCTACGTCGTCCCCGTGTTCATCACCTATCCACTCTTCTACTGGCTCGCGCACGTCGCGCTGCACCGCTGGTTCGCGCCCTGTGATCCCACGCTGGGTTATTACGAGCGGGAGCTGGAGCTGGGGCGTCCCACGGAGTTCAAGGGGCCGATTGGCTTCATCGTCCGGCACAACATCTTCCCCCTGGGTGATTCCTATCACCTGGCGCATTCGCTGTTTCCGAATGTCCGCTGGAACTACCTGCCGCAGGTGGATGCCATCATGAAACGCTACAGCCCCAAGTACAGCGAGAACATGAGCTGCAACCTGATCATCCCCGGCCGGAGCCTGCCCTCGGCGATCTCCGAGCTGCGCGAGCGCGTGGTGGCGGGCCGGATGGAAGAGCTGCCGCAGTCCCCGTGAGCCTCGTCATGCCAAACCTGATCGTCGATTTGGACAAGCTCGAGCACAACATCCAGTTCATCAAGGCGTTCTGCGCGGCCAACCAGTTGGAGTGGGTAGGCGTCGTGAAGGGCTGCGAGAGCTCCGTGCCCGTCATCGAGCTGTTCCAGCGCAGTGGGGTGACGTCCCTGGGGATCGCGAGCCTGGTCACGGCCCGGGAGCAGCAGCGCCACTTTCGTGAGAAGCCCATGCTGGTGGCCATCCCGTCCGCCCTGGAGGCCCAGGCCGTCGTCACCTCCTGCGGATCCAGCCTGAATTCAGAGCTGGAGACGATCAAGGCCCTGGCCGAGGCCGCGGAGCGGGAAGGAGTGACACATGAAGTCCTCCTCATGATCGAGGTGGGCGATCTGCGCGAGGGCGTCATGCCGGAAGACGCCGTGAGGACCGTGCGGAAGATCCTGGAGCTCGGCTCGAAGCACCTCGAGCTGAGTGGGATTGGCGCCAACCTGGCGTGTTGCAGTGGCGTCCTGCCGTCCTCGGAGAACGTCTCGCTGCTCAACGGGCTCGCCGAGGAGATCGAGAAGAGCCTGGGGCATCCGATGAAGAAGGTGTCCATCGGCGGCTCGGTGATGTTGGACTGGATGGAGACCCATTCCCTGCCTCCCCGGCTCAACCAGCTCCGGATCGGCGAGGCGATCCTCCTGGGGACGATCCCCGGCGTCGAGAAGAAGCACAAGGAGCTGCTCGACAGTGCCTTCCTGTTGTCGGGGACGGTCCTGGAGATCAAGACCAAGCCCTCCGTGCCGATGGGCGAGGTGGGGACGGATGCCTTTGGCGTGAAGCCCCAGTTCGAGGACAAGGGGCTGCGCAAGCGCGCCCTGGTGAACCTGGGCGCCATCCACACCGCGCCCAGGTCCTTGCAGCCCGTGCCGTCCAACGTGCGGTTCATCAACAGCAACTCGAACTACAGCGTGTATGACGTGACGGACTGCCCCCAGGAGTTCAGGCCGGGCGACACGATGGAGTTCCGGTTGTCGTACTCGTCGCTCATCCAGGGACTGCTCTCGCCCTACGTCAAGAAGAGCTACCGGGGCGCGAGCGCCTCCCTCTGAGCATCACGCGAAGACGTCGGAGACCAGGCGGCCCTGCTTCTCCATGGCCGCCAGCCACGCCAGGGCCTCCTCCGAGGAGCAGCCCACCTTCTCCTGGTGGATGCGCGCCAGCGTCTCACGGGCCGCGGGCGCCATGAGCCGCCCATCCCCACAGATGAAGAGCAGGGCGCCCTGATCGAGCAGTGCCTTCACCTGCTCGCGCTCCTTCCACAGCCGGTGCTGCACGAACGTCACGTCGCCGTCGGGCTGACGGAAGAAGGCGGGCAGCACCTTCACCACTCCCTCGCGCTCCCACGCCGCCAACTCCTCGCGGTAGAGGAAGTCCACCTCCGGGTGATCGCACCCGAAGAAGAACAACGCCGGCCCGGCCGCCTCCCCTCGCGCGTGGCGCAGGGCGCGCTCCTGGAGGAAGCCCCGGAAGGGCGCCAGCCCCGTGCCCGCGGCCACCAGGACGATGGGCGTCGCGTTCGACGCGGGCGGGTGGAAGGGCACGTTCGGCGTGCGCACCGCCACCGCCACCTGCTCGCCCGGACGCAGCCGCGCCAGGTAGCTCGAGCACGTGCCCCGGAAGCGGCCCTGGCCGCTCCACGCCTCCGCGTCCACCACCGCCACCGTCAGCGTGCACACCGTGGGGTCCGCCAGGGGGGACGAGGAGACCGAGTACTGCCGCACGCGCATGGTCGGCAACAGCTCGAGGAAGTCTCCGAGCGAGAGGATGCACGAGGTGTACTGCTCCAAGAGCTCCAGCACGCTCACGCGCTTGTCGAGGATCTCCTTCTTGTAGCGCTCGGCGTCCTGGGCCAGCGCGGCCAGGTGCATGGCGTGCGGAGGGCAGGGGTTCTTCTCCGCCAGTCGCTCCAGGTCCTTGCGCGTGGCGGGCGCCGACAGCTCCACGTGCCGGCCGAGCAGCTCGCGCACCAGCACGGGCCTGCCCGTGGGGAGCGAGGAGCCCTGAGCGCCCCGGGCGGAGTTGAGGATGACGGTGGCCTCCGGGCTCACCCCGAAGCGGCGCGCGGCGCGCTCCACGAGCTCCGGGTGGTTCTCCGGCAGCACCGCCAGGTAGTCACCCGCCGCGTACGTCACGCCCTCGGGCAGCTTGAACGTGAGGTGCCGCTTGGAGCGGCCGAAGGGCGACGTCATGTCGACGAGCTCACGGTTGTCCATCAGCGTGGCCAGCTCGAGCTTGTTCTGCTTCACCAGCTCCGCGCTCACCGGGGGAACCACCTCCACGGTGTAGCGCGGCCCCGAGTCCACCTCGCCGGAGACCACCCCCAGGCCCTCGCCCACCCGCGTCCAGAAGGGGGAGTACCAGTAGTCGAAGTCGCCGAAGAAGTCGGCCCGCGCATCCGCCTCGCCGCGCGTGAGCAGGGACCGGGCCCCCGCCGCGCTCAGCCGCTCGTCGATGAACTTGGGCACGGCCTGGTAGGTCTCGCCCCAGTCCCGGTTGCCGCAGCCGAACACGGCGTAGCGCACGCCCGCGAGCGCGCCCGCGGGCACACTGGACAGCC
Source organism: Cystobacter fuscus DSM 2262 (assembly GCF_000335475.2). Classification (NCBI taxonomy): domain Bacteria; kingdom Pseudomonadati; phylum Myxococcota; class Myxococcia; order Myxococcales; family Archangiaceae; genus Cystobacter; species Cystobacter fuscus. The sequence goes on from NZ_ANAH02000066.1 coordinate 240,383, forward strand.
ACGTGTGGAAGGCACGCGCATTGTCCGGGGGCTGGCCGTTGTAGGAGGCCGTCACGACCACGACCGCGCCCTGCTTGGGCAGCTTGCCGGCGTACTCGTCCAGCGGGGCCACCTTCGCCGTGTAGCCACGCGCGAGCCCGTCACTGGCGATGCGCCGGGCGAACGCCTCCGAGGCCCCCGAGTTGGAGCCGTAGAGCAGCAGCAGGGGCGTGTCATGCGAGGACGTCTTCTCCGTCGGCTGGGACGAGGACGCCACGGGCGCGGGGGTGGTGGCCCGCCGGGCCGCGGGCGCGCGGGAGACGGGCTTGCGCGCGCGCACGCGCAGCTTGAGCCCATCGGGCTTGAGCGTGAGCGTCTCGCGGATGCGCAGCGTGTAGGGCTCGGGCGTGGAGATGTGGAAGCGCTGCAGCATCGTGCCCAGCACGAGCGTGGCCTCCTGGAGCGCGAACGCCCGGCCGATGCACGCGCGCATCCCGTTGCCGAACGGCTTCCATGCGTGGGCCGGAATGCTGTCGCGCACCTCGGGGGCGAAGCGCTCCGGATCGAAGCGCTCCGGGTTCTTCCACACCGTGGGGTCGCGGTGCAGCATGGGGATGAGCACCATGAGCGTGTCCTTCACCCCCACCGGGTAGCGCCCCCCCAGCAGCGTGTTGTCCGCCTTGGCGTGCAGGGTGAAGGCCGGCGCGGTGGGCCACAGGCGCAGCGTCTCGCGCAGGATTTGATCGATGTACTGCAACTGGGAGATCTGCTCGAAGCGGGGCGCCTCGGAGCCCAGCACCCGGTCCACCTCCGCGTAGGCCTTCTGGAGCACCTCGGGGTGGTGCAGCAGGAAGTAGACGGCGAAGGACAACAGGCCGCTCGTCGTCTCGTGGCCCGCGATGAGGAAGGTCATCAGCTGGGCGCGCACGTTGTCGTCGTCGAGCTTCTCCCCCGAGAGGGGATCCTTCGCCTCGAGCATCAGGCCCAGCAGATCCCTCGGCGCCTCCTCGGCGGGGAGCGCGCGGCGCCGGACGATGAGCTCGCGCACCACTTCGTACATGTACTGGATGTCCGACTGGTACTGACGCTGGGTGCGCAGCATGAGCTGCGTCTGCAGGGGCACCCGGCGGGTACGGTCGCCCGCCTCGGCCAGGGCGCGCACCATGGACTCGACGAAGGGGTGCATCTCCCGCTGGTAGAAGCTGTTGAAGCGGAAGTCGAAGCCGCACAGCGCGATGGTGTCGAGCGTGAGCCGCGTCATGTTGTCGGACACGTCGATGTCGGTGTCGGGTCCGAAGCGCGCCCAGCGGGTGAGCATCTGGTCGGCCACGTCGTACATGCCGTCGTGGTAGTTGCGCATGGCCGCGGGGCTGAAGGCGGGCATCAGCAGGCGGTGGGCCTTGCCCCAGTTGGGCTCGCGCGCATCCGCGGTGAAGAGGCCGTCGCGCCCCAGGTCGCGCAGTTGCAGGAGGACCTGGCCCAGGTGCTTCTCGAAGCGCGTCTCGTCACAGGCGTCGGCCACCAACTCATAGGAGCTGATCACCCGGAGGAAGTTCTCCCCCGGGAAGGACAGCCGGAAGATGGGCCCGAACTCGCGCGCCAGCTTCATCATGTTCTGCAGGGGCGTTTCGAAGCCCACGTCGGGCACGTTGCCCACGAGGGGGCGCGAGCGGGGCTGGGGGATGGTCGTGGACAGGGAGGGCTTGCTCATGGGAAATCCAGAACGCATGCTCACGGGTGAACGCTCAGCCTCGCCGGTGCCTCGGGGTCGAGACTCCGGCTGGACGAGTCCTGTCGGCAACAGTAAGGACCGGCTCGCGGGCGCGAAATTCGCATCCGGCTCAGGTTTGGGAGACGCGGTGCCATGAGCGGACGCAACCGGGCTTCCCCTCGGAAAAGGCCCCGCCAGGAGCGCGCGAAGGCCACGGTGGAGGTGATCCTCGAGGCGGCGGCTCACGTTCTGGTCAGCTCTGGCTACGAGGGCACGACGACCAAGCAGGTGGCCGAGCGGGCCGGAGTGAGCATCGGCTCGCTCTACCAGTACTTCCCGAGCAAGGAGGCCCTGGTCGCCATGCTGGTCGAACGGCTGCACCAGCGTGTCCTGGGCATCCTCGCCGACAAGCTGGTGCCGCGCCCGATCACGGATCTGGAGCGGGAGGTGCGGGAGTTGGTGCGGTCGCTGGTGGACGTCTACGGGGTGAATCCGGAGCTGCAGCGGGTGCTCCTGGAGCAGGCGCCGCGCATCGGCCCCCTTCAGGTCGTGCAGGAGATCGAGGCGCGCGTGGAGTTCCTCGTCCAGGGGGTGCTCTCACAGAACCTGGAGTTCGAGCGTCCACGCAACCTGGGCATGGTCGTCTTCATCATCATCCGCGCCCTGCGCAGCGCCGTCTGGGCCGCGGTCGTCGAGCGGCCCGAGCTGATCGGCACCCCCGAACTCGTGGAGGAGCTGAGTGCGTTGGTGCTCGGCTACCTGCGGCCTCGCGCCCCCGGCCCGGCTCGCCCGGAGCCGTAGGCGCGCAAAGACAGGGCCCCGGGCGGGCAGCCGAGGGGCTCTGGTGTCTCAGCTCACCGAGTGGGGCGCCACCTGATGGCCGAGCTCGCTCGGCGACTTCAGGATGGAGGCGTGGCCGCCGTGCTGGACGCGCTGCTTCTCGTCGTAGGGCGGCGAGAACGTTTTGGCGATCTTGTTGTAGGTGCCCATGATGAGGATGGAGGGCGCCCACTGGCCGATGAAGTTCGCCCAGGTCCTGCGGCCCGAGATCATCAGGATGGCGCTGACGGCCATGCATCCCACGGCGACTCCGAGGAAGCCGATGGAGGGAATGCGCCGCGTCTGGAGTTCGACCTCGGTGGTGAGCGTGTCTTCGTTCTTCATGTCTGCCTCCGTGCAAGAGGAACGGTGTGCGGACACGTTGTGCATGTGACGACGCGGTGGAGACGGCGCGGCCTCCACTCGGATGCCCACCCGCCTGCTTTGCGGATGGGCGCCCAAGGGCCCGAGGGCTACTGGCGGATGAGCTGCACGTCGTCCAGGTGGACATAGCTGCTACCGCTGGTGGCCTGGGTGTGGAGGCCGAACTCCAGGTAACCCGCGGTCACGGCGAGGGTGGGCGTCTCCAATTGGGTCCAGGCGCCGTACGTGCCGAGGTTCGTGGCGGCGGGGGAGCAGGAGGCGCACGTCTTGGCCTGGAGGCGGGAGAAGCCGAAGTCACCGCCCTTGCGGACCCAGGCACGCACCCGGTAGTTGCCGTTGGGCAGGCCGTTGATCGTCTGGTACGTCCACGTCTCGAAGGCCCCCGGGCTGTAGTGGGTCAGGTGGTTGGCGCTGTTGTAGCCGCCGTTGTAGGTCTCGGTGAACGCGGCCCCGGCGGTGCCATTGGGTGACCAGGTGTTCCAACCCGTCATGCCGGACTCGAAGCCGCTGTTGGTGACCGTGGGATTCGTGGGAGGCGGCGGATTCGTGGTGCCCCCACCGAGAATGGTCGCTGCCTTGTCCGGCTGCAGGGCCACGAAGTAGTTGAAGGCCTCGTTGAGCTGGCTCTGCTTGGACGCATCGCCCGCGTACTGCTTGCGCTGCTCATACAGCTTGCCGATGAGCTCCAGCTGGCTCTGCCCGTAGGGCACGCCGAGCTTCTGTTGCAGGGTGGTCAGGAAGCCGTAGCCGTACTCGCGCGTCGGCTCGATCATCGTGCCTTCGCCATAGTCGTTCCAGGTGGCGAGCTGGATCCAGTTCACGCCACTGTTCTTGGCCATGTCCATGGTCTGGCCAAACGTGCCCGTCCCGTTGTAGGGCAGGGACCAGGTCGGGCCGCCCCAGCCACCCGCCGTGTAGAAGGTGTTGAAGCCGGGGTAGGCCACGCCGAACTTCACGCCCAGCGGACGGTTGTTATAGAAGTTCTGCAACCCGGTCGTGAAGTCCGAGTAGATCCACGGGTACTCGCCCTGGGCGTTGGCCCCGGCATCGCCGTTCTGGTACCAGAGCGTCAGGAAGGTCGGCTTGGTCGACAGCGGCGAGAAGATGTTGCTCCAGTCGCCCGGCGACTTGAACGTCTGTGGACCGAAGTCCAGGAGCAGCGGAGCGTTGTTGATCTTGATGTAGTTGCCGCGGGAGAAGTAGTTGTCCCGCATGTAGATCATGTCGTTGCGGGCCGCGGCGTACTTGTCGGGAACGGAGCAGCCGTAGCCGGGCGCCAGCGTGAGGTTGTTGTCCTCGTAGACGATGGCGAACTCCAGACCCGCCGCGGCCGTCTTGTTGATGAAGGCCTCGGCGTTCTGCTTGTTCTTGGGGTAGTCCACGCAGTTGAGCGTGCCGGGCCAGTCGATGAGCACGCCATCCACGCCCGCGTACTTCATGAGCAGCAGCTGGTACTCGATCACATCCTTGTCGCCCGACCCGTACGGTCCGATCAACGGGTAGTAGTGCGAGGCGATCTGCCGCTTGCCCGTGCCATCCACCACGTTGGGATTCTTGTTGGCCATGGTCCAGTGGACGCCCCAGGAGCCATTGCCCGAGGTGGTATTGCTCTCGAACCAGGGCATCAGGTGGACGTAGACCTTCTTGGTGAAAGTCTTGCTCACGGCCAGGGGCGCGCTCACGGCGGCCGAGGGCTGTTCCGCGCCCGGACGGCTCTCACTCCCCGTCTCCGACGGCGTGGAACCACATCCCGCCAGCACGAGCGCGGCGAACACTCCGGCTCCCTCGTTCACGAAACGATGACGCGTCATGGCTCTGCTCCTTGGCTCGCAGGGCCTCGCCACGCCCTATCGGGAAGAGGGGGGACGGGGGTGGGAGGCCGTGATGAGGCAACGCGGGCGATGGCTCGCCGCGCGGCGCTCATTAGCACGAATCCGAACAAGCAGAAGAACGGATTAATCTAGGAAATGTTGGAAAAACGGAGAATCACTCGGAGTCCGGGTGGCGGCGGGCGCTCTTGTCGGCCAGCTCGTCATGGTGGCGTCCGATGCGCGCGAGGACCACGAACGCCCCCACGAAGAACAGGGGCAGGAGCAGCCCGCGCAGGACCACCCCGAGCACGGCCCCGTCGGCATCGTCGGTGCGTGACAACAACTTCGCGCCGGGAGCGTTCTGGAGGCCCGCGGCGGAGGCGGCCTCCTCCATGAGCTGGGCGCCGTTCGCGCTTCCCAGCGCGGAGGGGACGACGGTGTCGACGACGTCCTCGGTGTTGAAGCCCCAGCGGCAGTCCTCCTCGTAGGCGGAGTCGTATTGGCGGCAGAGCAGCCACGCGGGCACGGGTTGCGCGGGGGTCCATCCCCTGGGGACGATGGGCGCGAGCTTCACGTTCCTCAGGCCGGTGCCCTCTCGCCCGAAGGCCCGCTCGAAGGCGAGGTCCGTTCGCTGCGTCGCGCCCAGCAGGTGGAAGGCCCCTCCGAGCGTGCCCGGCAGCTCACGCACCTCGACGGTGCGCACCAGCAGACCCACCTGGGTGAGCGGCCCGGAGAACACGACCAGGGAGAAGAACAGGCCCAGCGCCGCGAGCGCGCCTCCGGAGGCCGTGTAGTAGACCGGGTCGAAGCCGAAGTAGCCGGCGATCTGCCGCACCCCTCCGAAGACCAGGGGGAAGCTGAAGAAGGTCGCGCAGACACCGAGGAGCATGCTCTGCTCCATCACCCACCCGAGGGCGCAGCCGTAGAGCCCCGCGTACACCAGTCCGCACGCCACGAAGGCGCGGAAGCTGGACGGGCCCGCGCCTTCCTCCAGCCGCCAGATCCAACTCCGGGCCAGCACGAAGAGCGCCACCGCGAGCACGAAGGCGAACGCCAATGTGAGCATCGCTTGCATGTTCACCTTTCACGGGCACGACGAGGATTCGAACCGCTGGGAGTCAAGCGCTCCGCCACTCCTTGAAGACCGTCAGCACCGCGACGAGCACCATCAGCGCGCCGAGACCCCGGCCGATCGCGGCGCTGGCGCGGGGGTTGGACTCGAGCCAACCCCGTGCCCTGTCTCCCACCAGCACGACCGCACCGTACACGGCGGCCTGGGTGAGCGCGATGATCACCCCGAGCACCAGCGCCTGCATCCACGTGGGCCCGTACTCCGGCCGCAGGAACTGGGGGAACACGGCGAGCATGAAGAGGTAGGCCTTGGGGTTGAGCAGGTTCGTCACCATGCCCTGGCGGAACGTGGCCGAGGCCTCGGGCTCGCCCTCGAGGGGGGCGGCGGTGAAGGCCGCTCCGCTCCGGAACAGGGAGAGGCCGATCCACGCCACGTACAGGGCGCCGAGCCACAGCAGGAGGTTGAACGCGGCCGGGATGACCTGCAGCAGCACGGCGGCCCCCGTCGCGGCGACCACCACGTGACAGGCGCCCCCCGAGACGATCCCCGCCACCGCGGACAGCCCCGCGCTCCGCCCACCTCCCAGGGAACTGGCGAGCACGAACGCCATGTCGAGACCTGGCAACGCGACAATCCCAAACACCAGGACGAAGAAGAGCCACAGATGGGCCGTGTGTTCCATGATCGGCGGCGAGTGTATCACCCGCCCGCGCCAGGTCCTCGACCCGCCCGTCCTCCGGGGCGCGGTGATGGGATGGCGCGAGAAAAGGCGGGAACCCGTTTCCGCGCGAGTTGTCCGAGAACCGCATTCACACGAGGAGGACACATGAACGAGGCATTCGTGGCCGGTGGCTGGGGCATGTACCCGACCCTGTTGGCGGGACTCGGGCTGCTGGGGGCGAGCCTGCGCTACGCGCGGCGCCCCGAGACGCGGTACGTGCCCCTGCTGGTGACCCTGGGGCTCTTCACGCTCCTGGCCGGAGCGCTGGGCTTCTTCAGCGGGGTGATCGTCCTGCTGGGTGCCTACACGGGCCCTCTCGCGGACCAGAGCCCCCGCGTGCTCTTCCTCATCGGCCTGTACGAGGCGCTGCACAACGTGGCGCTGGCGCTCCTGCTCACCACGCTCTCGGCGCTGGTGGCGTCCGTGGGCGCCCTGCGTCTGGCCGTGGGTCCGCGCTTCCTCGCGCCCCGGGCCTGAATCGTTTCCGCACTCCACCCCATGGATGCGGGGCCCGTGTTCCCGGGTATGGTCCGCGAAACCCGACTTACCCCCCTGGAAGATGGAACGCCCATGATCAAGTTTGGTGGAAGGTGGTTCACGTCCATCGCGCTGTGCGGACTGATGCTCGGAAGCGCCGGTTGCGAGGAGGAGCCGCCTCCGGCGCCTCCCGTCACCCCGGACTGTAGTACTCCGCCCGAGGTGTCCTCGCCGGACTGGGTGCCCTGCCGTTTGAAGGAGATGACGCTCGAGGAGAAGGTGGGTCAGCTCTTCATGACCCATGCCTATGGGACGAGCGTCGCGGATGCGGATCCGAAGATGGTGGAGAGCAACCGCAAGGACCACGGGCTGGACACGGCGGAGCAGCTCGTCGAGCGCTACCACCTGGGCGGCATCATCTACTTCACCTGGGCCAACAACCTGAAGACCCCGGAGCAGATCGCCCGGCTGTCCAATGGGTTGCAGGAGGTGGCGATGCGCCAGGAGCGGGCCATCCCCCTGCTCGTCGCGACGGACCAGGAGCATGGCGTGGTGGTGCGGGTGGGCGAGCCGGCCACCCAGTTTCCCGGCAACATGGCCCTGGGCGCCACGCAGGACGTGGAGACCGCGCGCCAGGCGGCGGCCATCACCGGGCGGGAGCTGCGCGCCCTGGGCATCAACCAGAACTTCGGCACGGTCGCGGACGTCAACAGCAACCCGCTCAACCCCGTCATCGGCGTGCGCTCCTTTGGATTGGATCCCGCGCGGGTCGCGGCCTTCACGCAGGTGCAGGTGGGCGCCCAGCAGGGCGAGGGCACCGCGTCCACCGTGAAGCACTTCCCCGGCCACGGCGACACGGACGTGGACAGCCACTACGGGCTGCCCATCATCAATCACAGCCGGGCGCAGTTCGACGCGGTGGACCTGCCGCCGTTCGTGGCCGCCATCGACGCCGAGGTGGATGCCATCATGTCCGCTCACATCGTGGTGCCCGCGCTGGAGAGCTCGGGCCTGCCGGCGACGCTCAGCCACGCCATCATGACGGACCTGCTGCGGGGCCAGCTCGGCTTCAAGGGCGTGGTGGTCAGCGACTCGCTCTCCATGCAGGGCGCGAAGCCCTACGGTGACCAGAGCGACGTGCGCGTCCCCGTGGAGGCACTCAAGGCCGGTGTGGACCTGCTCCTCATGCCGCAGCGCATCGAAGTGGCCTACAACGCCGTGCGCGACGCGGTGAACAGCGGGGAGGTCAGCCAGGAGCGGCTCGATGAGGCGGTGGGACGCATCCTGACGCTCAAGCAGAAGCGCGGCGTGCTCGCCCAGCCCCTGGTGGATCTCTCCGGACTCCAGCGGGTGGGCGCCGCCGAGCACCTGGCCGCCGCCAACGCCATCACCGAGCGCGGCATCACCCTGGTGAAGAACGAGGCAGGTGTGCTGCCATTGAAGCCCGAGGCGGGCAAGGTGCTGGTGACGGGGTGGGGCGCCACGGCGACGGCCACCCTGACGCAGGAGCTGGCCCGGAGGGGCCGGTCCGTGGAGACCCTGGAGACGGGCACCTCGCCGACGCAGGCGAAGATCGACGAGGCGGTGGCCTCGGCCGCGCGCGCGGACGTCACCGTGGTGCTGGTCAACCGCGTCTGGACGTCGAAGCAGCAGCAGGCGCTGGTCCGCGCGCTCCAGGGCGCGAACAAGCCGGTGGTGGTCGTCTCGGTGCGCGAGCCGTATGACATCTCCCACCTGCCGGAGGTGTCCACCTACGTGGCCACCTATGGCTTCCAGCCCGTCTCCATGAAGGCGCTGGCGCGGGTGCTGTTGGGAGAGGTGAACCCCTCGGGCCGGCTGCCCGTGGCCATTCCCGAGGTGGGCACGGCCTCCGGGGTGCTCTACCCGGTCGGGCACGGCCTTTCTTACGGCGGGTAGGCGTTGAAGGAGGAGGCCCTCGGGATGCCGAGGGCACTCCGGCTCAAGTCGTCACACCCACGGGCGGGGGACTGGCCTGATTCCGATTGCGGCGAGCCAGTGCGCGCAGCAGGAGGAAGCCTCCCAGATAGAGATACAGCGGGAAGAGCTCGAGGGCGAAGAACGAGAAGCCAGGCTTGAGGATGATCATCCCGATCAGCGCGGCCGAGCCTCCCAATCCATTGTGGGTGGAGGCCACGTAGGGGATGATCCACATCGTCTCCTTCTTCTTCCAGGCCCCCCGCTGAAGCCGCCAGGCGTAGCCCAGCCCCATGAACGCCGTGGTGCTCAGGGCGAGGATGACGACGCCCGGTACGCCCGCCAGGTAGAGCGGAATCAGCGAGAGGTACGCCGCGATCATTCCAATGCCATGGACCTTCACGGCGTTCTCGATTCCAATGCGCACCACCAGGGTCTTCTTCCAGGTCGTCGCGTCGCTCTCCCAGTCGGCCATGTTCATGACCATCATCCGGATGTACTCGATGATGCCGAGCGGGATGAGGACCAGCAGCAGCGTATGGGGCCGCAGTCCGCCGCTCTGGAGGCAATAGCCGAGCAGCGGAACCAGGGTGTTGAGCACCAGGGTGACGGTGAACTCGCCCATGCCCACGGCCTCCAACTTGAGCGGCGGTGCACTGTACTGCCAGGAGAAGAAAATGGCGGCCAGGCCGAGGAGGCGGGCGCTGTTGGTCGGCATGAGCAGGGCGAGAGCGATGGACACCACCGTCAAGGCATACGCGATGTACAGGGAGTGCCGCGGCTCCATGATCCCTTTCACGAGGATCCGGCTACCGCCTGTCCATGGTGAGGGAGACGTGTTGGCCCGGTCTGGCTCCAGGTCATAATACTCATTGGAGTAATGCGTCATCAGGTGGGTGATCCACGTGAAGAGCACGCCATGAATGAAGCGGGAGGCATCAATGGCGCCGCCCGATACGGTGGGGATGATGGCTCCCACCGTGTAGAGAATGGGGCTGTACAGCAGGAATTTGACGCGGCCGAGTGCCAGCAGGTGTCTGAAAGTCGAGTGCGCGGTCATGGTATTCATGATGATGCCACGTCGCGTTATAAGTGGGGAGTGTGTTTTGTTTTATCGAAAATCGAGAGGGAGGACTCTCGATTTTCGAGGACTCCCATTTGCTACCACCCGAGCAAGTGCAGCCGCCTCTGTCGGGGTTTACCGCTGGCGGACGTGGCGCTCACTGCCGACCAAGCATCAACGACAGCAATCCCGCCGCAATCAGTGGCCCGACCGGCACACCCCGGAACAGGGCCACACCCAACACCGTTCCCACCAGCAGCCCCGCCACGATGGTCGGCTGGCTGCTCATCAGCATTACACCGCGCCCACCCAGCCAGGAAACAAACACCCCAACCGCGATAGCCACCAGCGATTTCCAGTGAAGAAAAGATTGAAAAAGTGTCGATGGGGGCAAGGTTCCGCTGGCGATCGGCGCCATCACGCCGATTGTAAGAATAGTGATACCGATGAGCAGCCCCTTTTTTTCCACCCAGGGGAAGAACTGATTCAGCGGCGTCATGCGGATGACGATCAGGACGAGGATGGAGACGGCGACCGGCTTGTTGTGGCTGATGAACCCCAGCGCTGCGAGCGCGAGCAGGATGAGCAGCGTCGTATCGAACATTTAAAGCTCCTTACCAAAAAAGCAGTAACCGTTCACCGACTCAGGCCGCGTTCGAGAGCTGGACCGACGTCTGAGAGGGCAGCTTCATCCCTGGCGCAGGACGAGCAGCCGCGGCTCGGTCATGTCCTCGATGGCGTACTTCACGCCCTCGCGCCCCAGCCCCGAGCCCTTCACGCCCCCATAGGGCATCGTGTCGACGCGGAAGCTCGGCACGTCCCCCACGATGACGCCCCCCACCTCCAGTTCGTCCCAGGCCCGCATCGCCTTGGACAGCTCGTTCGTGAAGAGGCCCGCCTGCAGCCCGTAGCGCCCGTCGTTCACCGCGCGCACTGCCTCGTCGAACGCACGGAAGGGCTCGAGCAGCACCACCGGTCCGAACGCCTCTTCCGCGGACAGCGGCTCGTCGGCCGGCACGCCCTCCAGCACGGTGGCCTCGAGCAGCGCGCCCCGCCGTCCTCCTCCGGCCAGCACGCGCGCTCCCCGCGCCACCGCGCGCTCGATCCACCCCTGCAGCCGCCGGGCCGCGGGCTCATCGATCATGGGTCCGAGCGTGGTGGTCTCGTCCCTGGGGTTCCCCGAGCGCAGCGCCCGCGCCCTCGCGACGAGCCGCTCGCGCAGCGCGCCGTACAGCGACTCGTGCACGAGCACGCGCTGCACCGAGATGCAGCTCTGTCCCGCCTGGTAGAAGGCGCCATGGGCCACGCGGTCCGCGACGAAGTCCAGGCGCTCGCCCTGGTCGTGGTCCACCACGCACGCCGCGTTGCCGCCCAGCTCCAACACCACCTTCTTGCGGCCGGCGCGCGCCTTGAGCTCCCACCCCACCTTCTCCGAGCCGGTGAACGACAGCAGCTTCAGCCGCTCATCCTCGATGAAGGGCCCCACGTCCGCGAGCCGGGTGGGGAGGACGGAGAAGGCGCCCTCGGGGAGCGCCGTCTCGGCGAGCACCTCGGCCATGAGCATCGCGCTCACGGGGGTGCGGTCCGACGGCTTGAGCACGAAGGGGCAGCCCGCGGCGATGGCGGGCGCCACCTTGTGCGCCACCAGGTTGAGCGGGAAGTTGAACGGCGTGATGAACGAGCACGGGCCCACGGGCACGCGCTGGGTGAAGCCCCGGTAGCCGGCCGCGCGCGGCGAGACCTCCAGGTTCAGCACTTCGCCCTCGTTGCGCACGGCCTCCTCGGCCGCCGCCTTGAACGTGTCGATGAGCCGGGTGACCTCGCCCCGCGCGTCGCGCAGGGGCTTGCCCGCCTCGATGCAGAGCGCGAGCGCGAACTCCTCGGCCCGCTCGCGGAAGCGGCGCGCGCAGTGCTCGAGCACCTCCTGCCGCGCGTAGGGCGCCAGGCGCCGCATCGGGCCGGTCGCGCGCACCGCCGCGGCGATGGCCTCCTCCACGGCGCCCGCGTCCGCGAGCGCCACGTGGGTCACGACCTCGCCCGAGTACTTGTCGGTCACGGCCAGCTCCGCGTTGGGCTGCTTGGGGCGGTTGGCCAGGTAATACGGATAGCGTTCAGCCAGCATGGTGTTCCTCGCTTTCGGTCTCGTGTTCGGGGCTCAGCGCGCGGCTTCCTCGGCACCGGCTCCGAGCGCGCGCGAGTTGTCCGAGTAGTCGATGGGCAGGTCGATGACGTGCACGCCGCCCGACTCCAGGCAGCGCGCGAGCGTGGTGCCGAACTCCGAGGCGCTCGTCGGGCGGTGTCCCCGCGCGCCGTATGCCTCCGCGTAGCGGACGAAGTCCGGGTTGCCCAGCTCCATGCCGAAATCCGGCAGCCCCATCTGGCCCTGCTTCCAGCGGATCATCCCGTAGCCGTCATCGCGCACCACGACCACCGTCAGATCCATCCGCAGGCGCACCGCCGTCTCCAGCTCCTGCGAGTTCATCATGAACCCGCCGTCACCGCAGATCGCGACCACCTTGCGCCGTGGGTACACCAGCCTGGCGGCGATGGCGGACGGGAGCCCGGCGCCCATCGTGGCGAGCGCGTTGTCGAGCAGCAGCGTGTTGGGGCGGCGGCAGCGGTAGTAGCGGGCGAACCAGAGCTTGTACATGCCGTTGTCCAGGCAGACGATGCCGTCGTCCGGCATGGCACGCCGCACCTCGGCCACGAGCCGCGCGGGGTAGATGGGGAAGCGGTCATCGTCGATGCCGCGCGTGAGCTGCGCGTCGAGCCCCATGCGGGCCCGCTCGAAGGACGAGAAGTCCCAGTGCGCGCGCGGGCCACCGACACCCTCGGCGATGCGCCACACCGCGTTGGCGATGTCGCCCGTCACCTGCACTTGGGGGAAGTACACGGGGTCCACCTCGGCCGAGGAGAAGTTCAGGTGGACGACGGTGCGGCGGTTGTCGCGCATGACGAAGGGCGGCTTCTCGATGACGTCATGGCCCACGTTGACGATGCAGTCCGAGGCCTCGATGGCCCGGTGGACGAAGTCCCCGTCGGAGAGCGCCGCCGTGCCCATCCAGAGCGGATGTGTCTCGTCCACCACGCCCTTGCCCATCTGGGTGCTGAAGAAGGGCATGCCCACGCGATCCACGAAGACGCGGAGCATCTCCGAGGTGAGTTTGCGATTGGCGCCCGCGCCGATCATCAGCAGCGGGCGGCGGGCGGACGCGATGGTCTCGACGGCCTGGGCGATGGAGGCCTCGTCGGCCACGGGCCGACGGGGGGTGTAGGGGGCGAGGGGAGGGGCGTCGGAGGTCTCACGGGCCACGTCCTCGGGCAGCTCCAGGTGCGTGGCTCCGGGGCGCTCCTCTTCCGCGCGGCGGAACGCCTCGCGCACCGCCGAGGAGACGTGATCGGCGGAGATGAGCGTGCGGGTGGACTTGGTGAGCGGCCGCATCATTCCCACGACGTCGACGATCTGGAAGTGGCCCTGCTTGCTGGCCCGGATGGGCTTCTGCCCGGTGAGCATGACCATGGGCATGCCGCCGAGCTGGGCGTAGGCCGCGGCGGTGACGAGGTTGGTCGCGCCGGGCCCGAGCGTCGCGAGGCACACGCCCGCGCGCCCGGTGAGCCGGCCCCAGGTGGCGGCCATGAAGCCCGCGGCCTGCTCGTGGCGGGTGACGACGAGGCGCAGGCCCGAGGCGCGCATCGACTCGAGCAGGTCCAGGTTCTCCTCACCCGGGAGTCCAAAGACACACCGCACGCCCTCCGCTTCGAGCGCTTTGACGAACAGATCCGATGCCTTCATGGGGTTTCTCCTTCGCGACGAGGGGAAATGTAAAGAAGACCCACGATTCGTCCATTCGTTTGTTCCCATGGAGTCGATAGGTATTGCCTATGATGGGGGGATGGAGCTGCGCCACCTCCGCTACTTCTCCGCCGTCGCCGACACCCTCCACTTCGGACGTGCCGCCCGGCACCTGCACGTCTCGCAGCCCACGCTGTCGCAGCAGATCCGCCAGCTCGAGGAGGAGCTGGGCTCGCCACTGTTCGAGCGCGCGCGCACGGGGGTGCGGCTGACGCAGGCGGGAGAGCTGTTCCGCACGTACGCCTCGCGCGCGCTGGAGGACGTGGACGCGGGCAGGGTGGCGGTGAGCGCGCTGCGGGGACTGGCCACGGGAGCGCTGCGCGTGGGCTACCCGCCGAGCATGCGCGGCGTGGTGGTGCCGGCGCTGGCCGCCGTGCTGCGCAAGCACCCGCGCCTGGCGCTGAGCGCCGAGGAGGCTCTCGTGCGGCGGGTGGAGCGGCGCCTGGCGGACGGCAAGCTGGACGTGGGGTTGGCGTATGCGCCCGCGCGCTCACCGGACCTGGACGCGGAGCCCGTGTTCGACAGCAGGCTCGCGCTCGTCGTCGCGCGGGGACATGCGCTGGCGGGAGCGGAGTCCGTGGGGGTGAAGCAGCTCGTGGACGAGCCCTTCGCGCTGCTCTCGCGCGGCTCGCGCGTGCGCGGGCGCGTGGACGCCTACTTCGACGCCATGCGGCTCGCCCCGCACATCGCGCTCGAGTCGAACGCGGTGGCCACGGTGCTCGCGATCGTGCGCGCGGGCCTCGCCGTCACCGTGCTGCCCGAGCCGCGACTCGCCGAGGCCGAGCGGCTCGTGGTGAAGCGCCTGTCTCCCGCGCCGCGCTCCGAGCTCGCGGCGTTGCTGTGGCGCAAGGGCGCGCCACGCACCCCCGCGGCGGAGTTGTTCGCCGCGGAGGTCCGCGCACGGGCCCGGGAGTCCGGGGCCTGAGTGGACTGAGAGGGGGCTGTAGGTGTGGAGGGACCGATGAGGGGTAGTGACGGGGCTTGTGCGGACTTTGCCGCCCGAGGTCATCTTCGCCTTCGGTGCGCTCGTTCCGCGATTCCGGATTTTTCTCTTTTTGATGTTATGCCAGGCTGCCCAATGCCATCCTGACAACGCGACCCAACCCGCGGTGACGCACTTGGAAGAGCTGTCAGCGAAGAAGGAGCGGAGAGCATGCCACGCACCAGGAACCACTTTGTCCACCTCTATGCGAGCAAGTCCGCGACGGACTACGAGCCCGCCGTCATCCTTCCTCCAGGCACGCACGTCGGCATGTTGCCCCATGAGCAACCCAAGGCGGGATTCACGATTGCTCGTCTCGTTCCAGTCGTTGCGCTGGTGGAGCCCACCCAACAGCGGTGGCGCGAGGGCTGGCTGCGAACCACGGATCTCGCCGACAACATCGAGGCGCCCTCCATGGTCTCCAGCTCCCTCACGGGGCGCAGCTATGGTGCTTACCCACACGCATGGAATGGTGCGCCACTCGACCTCTGGACGACTGAGGACATGTGCAAGCACTGCGATGCCGAGCGCGAGCAGCATCGCCTGCTCGAAACAACGGTGGATGGTCTCGAAGAGCAGATCAAGCGATGGTCCAAGCCCTTGCGCACCGTCAGCCCCGGAACCATCGAGAATGCCACGAGCAACACGCAGAAAGACAAGCTGCGCAAGAAGTACCAGAAAGAGGACGAGGGCAGACGAACAGCCATGATAGATGCCCCCCGGTTGGAGGGGACCATCCAGGATGCACTGAGGCTCTACCAGGCGCTGATGAACAAGGAGGGCTTGACGGTGAAGGGAGACAAGATGGCCCTCGGCTACAGCGACACCACCGCGGAGATGATCGGTGTCCTGCAAGTCGCCGACAGCGACAACGTGTATGCCAGCCATAGCGGCCAACACTCGAACGCGGGGTTCGCCAAGGTGGCCGAGTCCCTGGGTTTCATCTATGCCGGGCCGGTGACCGGTACCGTTCGCAATCGGTCCGGAGCACAGGCGGCTCGGAGCGCGCAGGATGTGAGCCAGTACAAGTGCGCGGCTCCGCGACTCATTCATGCCGCCATCCAGGCGGGAGAGTGGCCGTACAGCATGACGGAGGTCTGGTTCGAGCCCTCGAAAAGCCACGCCATCTACCCGGATCGCCACACGATCGAGTCGTGTGACAACTGCCGGAAGATCGTGCCGTTGATGCTCTGCCCAGACTAGACGGACACGCGGCCCGAGCAAGGAGTCCCGAGCGTACGGGGGCCCGTGGCTTGCTTCGCATCCCGCCATCCCTCTAGGATTTCACCCAATGTGCAGGAGGAGCCATGACCCAGAAAAATTTCGAGGAGCTGACCACCAAGTGTGGCGGAAAGTACAAGTGGTGGAACCAGAGCACCTATTGCAAGCAGGTGGCCAAAAGGCATCAAGAGGGCGTGTGTGCGGCCAGCTCCATCGTTTTCCTCTACAGCACCTTCCTGCGCGGGCATGACTTCGCTGACTCGGGGCAGGTAGAGGGTCTGGTGAAGAGCTTCAAGGAGTATCAAGACGCGCACCCGCCCCTCGAGCGCACGACTGTCCAGGAGGATGACGAAGATGAGGATGACCTGGAGATGCTCAACTTCGGTATCCACTACGACGACCCGTCCCGCCTGTTCCCCTTGATCAAGGCTCATGATGTGGGGGATTACTGGAAGTTTCGTGGACAGTGGAATGAGGAGAAGAAGAAGTACGAGAGCACGGACTCGAAAAAACATGCCAAGAAGGTGAAGAAGTTGGTGAATGGCATGTCGTCGAAGGTGATGGGCCGCCAAGAGCCGACAAATCCACCACTGAGCTTCCGGAAGCTGATTCGCTGGCGAGGCGTGGAGAATCTGGTCAACCTGCAAGACATCGAGAGCTCCTCATCTCAAGAAGAGCGCATGCCCTACGAGCGCGCTGAGTTGATGATGGATAAAGCCTCCAACAAGCAATTGAAGATCGTCCGCCGAGCCCTCCTGTTCAACTCGAAGGTGCCCTTTTCCGCCGGGCGGCTGGAACCGATCCTCTCCTATCATGGATGCTATTACGTCCATGTCACCCGGCACGCGATGGCGGCATACGTGGACCGGCGCGTGGGTAAATACAAGTACTTCGAGCCCAATGCGGGGATCGCGACATTCAATTCCGCCGAGGACCTGATGGAATTCACCTCGGCCTGGCTGAAGGATGAGTACGCGGACAGATCCTCCGTGGGGTTCTATCATTTCCTCTGAAGCGCGGTCTCTTCCGGCCGCGCACACCCGCGGCGGATTTGGACGGCCGCCTGGCCCACGCGCCACGTACAATCCCCCGCATGGATTCGCATCTGGAGTTCCTGTTCGAGGGGTTGATCGGGAAGAACACCTACTATCCGGCCCAGCTCGGCCAACCGGTGCGGGTCGAACACACCGCGAACCACGCGGTCATCGACTCCGGCCACGAGACCGACACCTTCAACCTGGTGATCAGCAAGCGACTGGGTGAAGAAGGCCCGGCGCTGGCCGAACGTATCTGCGGGGAGTTCAACGCGAGGAGGCTGCCCGCGGCGTGGTGGACCTGCGATGAACTCCGGGAAGCCCCGCTCCTGGAAGCACTCGAGCGCCACGGCTTCGTCGAGGACGAGGCCGACGTGGGGATGCTCGCGGATCTCCGTGAGCTTCCGGTGCTGAACCCGCCTGCCGGACTGGAGATCAAGCTCGTGGAGAGGCCAGAGGAGATGGAAGCCTTCGGCCGCATCATCGCCTCGCTGTTCGAGCCGCCGGACGTCTACGTCCTGCCCTTCTACGAGAAGGTGGCCCGGCTGGGACGGCTCGCGGAGCGTCCACTGAAGCTCTTCCTCGGGTTCGTCGATGGCCGCCCGGTGGCGACGAGCTCCATCTATCTGGAGGGGGAGGGCGCGCACATCTTCGACATCAGCACCCTGGCCGAGCACCGCAACCGGGGCTACGGCTCGGCCATCACCCTCTTCTCCCTGTCCTTCGCGCGCTCTCTCGGCGCGAAGCGCGGCGCCCTTCAGGCCTCGCCGGACGGGGTGGGCATCTATCGACGGATGGGGTTCCGGGAGGTGTGTATGTTCCGGATCTACTCCAACAAGCGGGTGCTCAGGGAGGGCAGGTCCCCAGCTCTCACAATCCCCCCGTGTGGATTTCGCGCACTTCCAGTGTCGGGAACCGAGGAGCCGGAAACGTGCTGAGTGCCATTGAAGCCATTGCAGCCCTGAAGGATTGTCTCGAGCGCGAGAAGGACCTTCCCCTCAGAGCGGTGCGAGTGACGCCAGTTGATGCAAAGGAGCTGAGGCGGCTGGAAAGCACGCTGGGCAAGGTGCTTCCAGAAGCGTACCTTCAATTCATCACTCGGCACGGTCTGTTCTGCGCGACGAATTGGCGTGGCATGGAGCGAGCCCGAATGCTGAGCCCCGCGGAGGTGTTGGAGCGCCACGAATGGAACAAGGAGTTCGTGGAGGAGGACTCGTTCGGCGACGGGGAAGAAGAGAAGGAAGCCGCCCGCCGCGAGTTGGAGGTGAGGAGGCGGCTCGTTCCATTCCAATACATCGCGGACTCGTACGTGAGCGACTTCTACAGCTTCGATACGCAACTGTGCCGGGCCAAAGGGGCGCTCATCATGCAGGCCTACCACGACGATTTCGACCTCGCGACGTGGCTCCTGGATGAGACACCCGATCTCTCTGGCTGCACCTTCGACTTCGACGAGCACATGCGCTGGGTGCTCCGAGAGTGTCTGGAGGAAGGGTCGTGGGGCCGGATGGACAAGGCTGGATAGCTGGACGCGCTCACTCGGCGAGCAACACGACGGCGCGCCCGTGGGAGAAGGGCTGGGCCACGGCGAAGCGGGGCGTCACCGCCCAGCTTCCGTCCGGGCGAACGTAGCCGAACAGGCCGCCTTCCTTCACGGCGGCCAGGCCCTCGGAGAACGCCCCATTCACCGCCTCGAAGCGGGGCTCGATGACCTGGGCCCCCTTCTTGTCGATGAAACCATAGCGCCCCTTCACCTTCACCCGGGCGAGCCCCTCGTTGAACCAGCACTCGGACAGCTCGCCCTCCCAGCAGGAGATCGTGGGCTCCAGCACCCACGTGCCGGCCTCGTCCACGAAGCCGAACGTCTTTCCCTTCTGCACCAGCGCGAGGCCCTCCGAGAACGAGGTGCTCATCGTCTCGAAGGGATAGGTGGCGAGGCACGCTCCCTTCGGGTCGATGAGGCGCCAGTACTCGCCCTTGGGGGGCTTCTTGAGTGCGACCAGCGCCTTGCCCTTCAGGAAGGGGCGGGCCAGTCCGCCTCCGAAGCCATCCAGCACCACCTCGCCCTGGGGATTGATGTAGCCGTCCGTGGCCTTTGCCCCGGAGCGCATCACCGGTGCGAGCCCCGAGCCGAAGCGGCCCACGTTCGAGTACGCGGCTCCCGCGATGACGTACCTGGTGAAGTTGGCCTTGAACGCCACTGGCAACACGAGCGTGCCCCGCGTATCGATGAAGCCCGTGTCCGTCAGCGCCAGCCCATCGCTGAAGCCCGAGAAGGCGCGCCTCACCTTCAGCGCCTGCTGTCCCTTCACGTCGACAAAGGCCCAGCCATCCCCCGCGGGCATGCGGGCCAGCCCTTCGTTGAAGGTGAAGGGCGTTCCATGGGGGCTGGGGATGACCAGTTCCCCTGTCGTGTCGATGAAGCCGTAGCGGGTGGCGGACATGGCGCGGACCCTAGCCACCGGTTCCACATCTCGTCCACGCTCGAGGCCGCGTGCGGGTATGGCATCACGTCACGGCAGCAGTGCTTCCTTCTTCAGCAGCTTGTTCGCGAGCGTGGTGTAGGACCACTTGCCCTCTTCATCCACGAGCCCCTTCTCGAGCAGCTCGCGCAGCTTGGGACCGATCTGGCTGGAGTGGCCGACGAGGTGGTGGTCCGCGCTCACCTTCCCGATGGCGTCCTCGCGGTCATCCGCCACGACGAGTCTGGCGGACAGCGTGTCGGCGTAGGTGGAATAGTCACTGTAGCCGTTCCTGGACGCACTCCAGCGCCAGCGGGGGCCGGAGCATGGGCACCGGTTTCCGGCCGTGCCGCTACGGCTTGAAGTCGAAGTAACAACTCTTCTGGAAGTACGACGTCAGCACCTCGGCGATTGTCGCGTAGACCCCCTCGGAGGGGTGCAGCTTGTCGGAGACGGTGCCGTAGAGGAAATCCTCATCCAGGGCCGTGTCCGTGTACGTCAGCAGGGGAGCCTTCAGGACGTTCTTACCGACCCGGTCTCCCGGCTTGAACGTGTCGGGTTGCGCGAACGGGGCAAAGCCTTGCTTGGCCAGGAATTTCGGGGTCAGGATCTGCCCGATATCGAAGAATTCGAGCGTCGATTTATTGAAGAGGTGCTGAATCTTCACCTGGGCGGTGACGAGCTGCGCCAGCCGGTTGTTGAAGTTGCTCGCGCCCGTCGAGATCTTCTTCCGATGATTGGTGTCCACCTTCCTCGCCTCGGCGTCCTTCTTCGGATCGAAGAAGCGAGGCATGAACTGCGGATCGGGCAGGCCGACGATGACCACGTGGGACCCTGATGCTTCGTTCAGGAGGTTCTGCGCTGTCTCGAAGACGTACTCCGCGACCTTTGGCATCGCCGACGGGTCCCGGTTGACGGTGACGACGTCGTTCGCGCCGATCCAGATGATGAAGAGGGTCTGGCTGTCGGCGAAAACGCGCGACGTGTCCTTCTTGCGATCCTCCATGTACTTCGCCACCTCGTCCTTGAGCGTCGACAGGACTCCCGAGGCAAACCAGCCCCCCCAGTCCTGGCCGTCGGAGGAGTGCAGGGCGGTGGCGCCCCCTTCCGCGTAATTGGCGAGCTCCATCTTGCCGCGGGGCCACGAACCGCCAGTCGCCAGGCGCAGATGCTTCTTCGATTTCTCCACCGTCTTCTTCACATCTTCGCGGTAGAAGAGCTCCCCGCCGACGGACTCCCAGAAGAAATCGACCCAGTTCTTCCCGTCCGAGAAGCGGCCGTAGTCGTTGAGCTTCACCTGGGGGAGATTCGATAGGGCCCGATTGTACATATTGCCAATATCGGAGCAGCTATCGCCGAAGATGATGACTCTGGAGATCTTGTACATACCCGGCCTTCCGATCGCCTGCGTTCGTAAGACAGTGGCGAGCTTAGCGTATAGGCGGGATGCGTGTATGCACCTCGCCCGGCCAACGGCACCTGTCTCTGGGAGAGGGTGTTCGGCGCCTGGGCGCGACGAGCCGGCGGAGGGGCTCCCCTCGCCCCTCCAGCCGCCTCCACATGCAGATGCTCGGGTTTAGTTGATGTAGTACCGGGCCATGAAGTTCAGGCGCGTCATGTAGCCCTTCTCCCCGGCGAGCGTCCGGCGTTCGGCCAGACTCGCCTCGAGCCCCAGGTCGACGTTCTTCATCGGCGTGAAGATGGGGCCGAAGTTGGCCTGCTGGACGAAGCGGTTGATGCCGAAGCGGCCACTGTCGAGCCCGGTCGACACGGCGAGCTCGGTGAAATCGTCGTCGAAGTGGCGCGCCATGCCGTAGACCACATTGAAGCGCAGCCAGTCGGTGGGCTTGAACTGGTAGCCGACGAGGAAGCCGAGGGCCTTCTCGAGCCGGATCCGATTGGCTTCCGTCTCGTAGAGGGCGCCCTCGGAGTAGTTGAGGTAGCGCCCCACGCCCTTACCCCCTGTCACGCCGAAGGTGAAGATGTCGCTGCCGCGGACCTTCACGAGCCCGCTGACCGCGGCGCCCCAACCGCGCCGGATCGCGTCCACCTCCTCGCCATCCTTGACGCGCAGCTCCTGCGTCACGGCGCGCGCGCTCAGCGCACCCCACTGGAAGCTCTTGTCCCAGCGCACGACGAAGTCGGGCATGCGCGACAGGCTCGAGGCCATCACGGCGCCCTCCTCATCGAGCACATAGCTCGACGAGTTCTCGAGCGCGGCGGTGAAGGTGCCCAACGACTGGGTGACGTAGGAGTAGCGGATCTGCGGTTGGCGGATGATGGTCGCGCCCACGGGCCCGTTGAAGTCCACGGTCTCGGGGTAGTTGTCGATGTCCATGAAGGTGGACCAGGTCTGACCGATGAGCAGTCCGCCGAACTGACCGTACGCATGACGCAGGCGGAAGCCGTAGCTGCTCGTCAGCTGCTGCGTGATGACGTTCCGGGGGGAGCCGTACTGCGCGGTGTCGCCGGTACGTGGCTCGTTGTTGAAGTCACCTTCGACCTTCACCCCGAGGACGCCAAAGCGGGTCGGCATGCCCGCCTCGAGCCCCACCCGTGACGTGCGGGCGTGGACGAAGTCGCGGTGCTTGCGGTTGCCCTCGGGCGTGCCTTCGAGCGGCACGTAGGGGGAGAACGTCGCGTAGTCGATGTCGGAGTTGTCGCCCTGGAAGTCGTGATTCCAGTTCAGCTCCGCCCAGCCGTAGAACCGCATCGAGATGTCCGTGCCGGGCACGCGGAAGGAGCCGGGGATGTCACCCGTGACGACCGCGTCCTCTTGTTTCACCTCGACGGCGTCGAGCCGCTCCTCCGTGGTGGCCCCGGAGGTGGCCTCGGGCCGTGCCGCCTTGAGGGCGTCCATCTCCTCGCGAAGTCGCTTCAGCTCCGCGCGCAGTGCCTCGACGTCCGAGGGCCGTGGTTCTTGCTGTGCCTGCTCGGCGGCTGGGGCGGCGGAGCCCAGGAGCAGGACCGCGGTGGAGAGCCCTGCGAACGTCCGACGCATCCTCATCACTTTCATCTCCTCGGAGCCCATACGACTGCGCTGTCTGGGTGGTTAGTGCGCGAGCTGTCCCAGGAAGCCCCGGATCCGCTCGTTCTGTTGTTTGTCGAAGAACTCGTCGGGAGGAGCCTCTTGAAGCAGGCGGCCCTGATCGAAGAACAGGATCCGATCACCCACGTCACGGGCGAAACGCATCTCGTGCGTGACGACGATCATCGTCATGCCCGAGCGGGCGATGTCCTTCATCACGTCCAGCACCTCGTTGATCATCTCGGGGTCGAGGGCGCTGGTCGGCTCGTCGAAGAGCAGGATTTTCGGCTGCATCGCCAACGAGCGCGCGATGGCCACACGCTGCTGCTGGCCGCCCGAGAGCTGGTGCGGGTGTTTGTTCGCGTGGTCCTTCAGGCCCACGCGGGCGAGCAGCTCGAGCGCCGCGCGCTGGGCGTCCTGGCGTGGAGTCTTGCGGACGCGGCGGGGCGCGAGCGTGATGTTCTCGAGCACGGTGAGGTGCGGGAACAGATTGAACTGCTGGAACACCATTCCGACCTCGCGGCGGATCGCATCGAGGTTCTTCACGTTGTCATTCAGCTCGATGCCTTCCACCACGATCCGTCCGGAGTCGTGCTTCTCGAGCCGGTTGAGCGTGCGCAGGAACGTCGACTTCCCGGAGCCGGAGGCACCGATGATGACCGCGACCTCGCCCTCGTGGAAGCGGGTGGAGACATCGCGCAGGACATGCGCGGCGCCGAAGTGTTTGTTCACGCCCTCCACGGTGATGAGCGGCGTTTGTTGCGAGGCGGTGGGGGGGGGCTGGGCGAGCGACATGTTCTTGCGTGGGCCCTCAGGACCGCTGCTCGACGTCGAGCCGCTGTTCGATGGCACCCGAGATCTGGGTCAGCACGGTCGTGAGGAAGAGGTAGATGCACGCCGTCGCGATGAACACCGGCACGGGCTGGAACGTGGCGGCCTGCACCCGGTTGCCGACGTTGGACAGCTCCACGACGCCGATGACATACGCCAGCGAGGAGTCCTTGAGCAGCGCCACCACGTTGTTCACCAGGGGCGGCAGCGCGATCTTGAAGCTCTGCGGGAACACGATGTGGAGGAAGGTCTGCGCGGGCGACAGGCCCAGGGACCGGGCCGCCTCGGTCTGCCCCTTGGGAACCGCGAGGATGCCGGCCCGGAGCGCCTCGGCGTTATAGGCTCCCACGTTCACCGCGAGCGCCGCGGCCGCCGAGTTGAAGTCCGAGAGCTGGATTCCGGGAATGAGCAGCGGCAGGGCGAGGAACACGAACAGCACCTGCACGAGCAGGGGTGTGCCGCGGATCACCCAGATGTAGAGCCCAGCCACCCAGCGCAGCGGAGGGAAGGGCGCCAGCTTCGCCAGGGCGGCGAGCACGCCGAGCACGACGCCGACCAGTCCCGCGACGAGCGTCAGCTCCACGGTGACGCGCGCACCTTCCGCGAATTCCTGAGCGGCGGGGCCGATGGGCTCGGGCACCAGTGCGAGGGGAATGGCGAGCAGCCACAAGAAAGCCACCAGTACGACGATCGCCAGGGCGATGGTGGCGCTGCTGCGCTGTTGGCGCGTCCAGGCCTGGGGCCAGACGGAGAGAAGACCGTTCATCGAGGCGTCCGGCGCACAGTGATGTCGTCTTGGCGAGCGCTCACCGGCAGCGGATGTCTTCGTTGAAGTACTTCTTGGAGAGCGCCTCGTACGTGCCGTCGGCCATGGTTTCCTGGAGGGCCTTGTTGAGGGCCTCCACGAGCGAGGTGTTGCCCTTCTTCACCGCGGGGGCAATGTGCTCGATGAACACGAAGTCGCCAATCGTCAGGCCCGCGGAGGGGGCCGACTCCAAGGCGGCCTTGGCGACGAACTTGTCCGTCACCCACGCATCCACGCGACCACTGACGAGCGCGGTGCGCGCGTCGGTATCCTTCGGGAAGTTCTTCACGTCCTTCACCTTCGCGAGCTTCTGGACGTTCTCCAGATAGGTGGTGCCCGTCTGCACCGCCACCACCTTGTCGGCGAGATCCTCCGCCTTCCGGATGGCCGGGTTCTTCGTGACGATGACCCCGCCCGAACAGTAGTGGGGATTGGAGAAGGAGACGGCCTTGGCGCGCACGGGGGTGACGCCGAACGACGCGATCACCATGTCCCAGCGATCCTGGCGCAGGCCGGCGAGGAGCGCATCGAACGCGAGCGAGCGCCACTCGATCTGGACACCCATCTTCTTGGCCAGCGCCTCCGCGAGCTCGACCTCGAATCCCGTGAGCGTCGGGCCCCGGAAGAAGTTGAAGGGAGGGAAGCCGCCTTCGGTGGCGACGATGATCTTACCGTCCTTCTTGATCTCCTCGAACGTCCGAGCCTCGACAAAGGTGGTTACGAGGCACAGCGTCAGGGCGACAAGCCGACTCAGCAATTTCATGTGAACAACCCCTCCACGGATGCAGGCGCGCGGAGACTATTGCACCCGCCCCTTTCGAAACAAGGCTGACGATCAGAACTTCTCTCCGTGTCCCGCTCGCTCCGGGCGCGCACCCGCGGCCAGCCCCCGCCTCCCCGGGAATCCACGTGGGCGAGGACGCGCTCCGCCCCGCGCGGTCGCGCGAGCCCCTCCACCCGTCCCTCGAGCTCAGGCCACGAGTCCCAATCCCAGACTCACCCACCACGAGATTCTCGCTGTTCTCTCGAAACTCTTTCCCGGCACGGGCCTGGTTTCACGACGCCTTCGGGCGCTGAGCCTTCTCCACGGAGCGGCGCACCCGACGTCGGTCCTGTCCGGATGGTTGGCGTTCGTGAAACCTTCACTGCGCCGCACGCCCGGGCATGGCCGCCCGGGTGCACCTCCGTGATGGACGCGCGGCCAGGGTGCCCGCCCCACGGGGCGTCATTTCTCGTGGTGCATTTGTATCAGACTGATATATAGGGTGGGCAGGAGATCACCGTGGCGAGAGAGAACACCTGTCAGTTCGCGATCCTGGGGATGCTGTGCCGGGAGCCCATGAGCGGTTACGGCCTGCGTCAGGCCATCGAGCGGACGGTGGGGCACTTCTGGCAGGAGAGCTACGGCAACCTGTACCCGACGCTGGAGCGGATGGAGGGGGAGGGGCTGGTCGCGCTCGACCGGGAGGAGCATTCGCCAGGCGGGCGGGTGCGCAAGGTGTACCGGGTGACGGCGGAAGGGCGGCGGGTGCTCGCGCAGTGGTTGTGCCGACCGGTGGTGCCCCACGTGGAGCGCAACGAGTTGCTGCTCAAGCTCTTCTTCGGCGCCCGGGTGGGACCGGAGGCCTCGCTGGCGCACGTGGAGCGCAGCCGGGCCGAGGCCGAGGCGCTGCTGGCCGCGCTGCGGCCCATCGACGAGGACGTCCGCCGCTCGCGCGAGGGCGACCCGGAGCTGCCCTATCTGCATCTGTCCATTCGCGCGGGATTGCTCGGACTGGAGGCGCACCTGCGCTGGTGCGACGAGGCCCGAGAGGCGCTCCAGCGGCTGGCGCACATGAAGGATTCGAAAACGAAGGAGGAGCGGTATGAGCGGTGAAGAAGGCCCGCGGCGCCTGCCGGTGTTCCTGCCCTGGCTCGCCCTGGCGGGTGGGGCCGGCATGTCGATGCTCTTGAACTCGCGCGGGTCGCTGCTGCCCGGCTGGTTGATGGGCGCCTTGCTGCTCTTCTTCGTCCGCCAGCAGCGGCCGTGGGTGGGCTTCGCCGGCATCCTCGGCGTGAACACGCTCGCCACGGGCCTGACGAACCTCGAGGTGTTCCCGGGGTCCGCTGCGGGCAGTTTCGGGATGGCCTTTGGCGGCGCGCTCTTCCTGGCGCTGGTGTTCCTGGCGGACCGGCTCATCGTGGGGCCGCGAGCGTCCTTCGCGGGGACGCTCTTCCTGCCGGCGGCGATGACGTGGGTGGAGTTCTTCGGCAGCCTGGGCAACCCGTTCGGCACCTGGGGCTCGCTGGCCTACACCCAGGCGGGCGCGCCCGTGCTGGTGCAGCTCGTGTCGGTGACGGGACTGTGGGGCCTGACGTTCCTCCTGGTGTGGTTCGCCTCCGTGGCCAACTGGGCCTTCGAGCACCGGGACGAGGGGCGCCGCGTGCTGCCCGGAGTCGCGGCGTTCGCGGGCGTGCTGGTGGCCATCCTCGCCTTCGGCGCGCTGCGGCTCGCGGGGGCGGGGAGCGTGGGCGAGCGCGTACAGGTCGCGGGCATCACGGTGGCGGGGGAGGTGGCCGCGGGACGCGAGGCGGGGCTGTCCCGGCTCATCCAGGGCGAGGTCTTTGGTGACGAGGACTGGCGGGCCTTCGCCGAGGCCTCGGGGGCGGCGAACGAGGAGTTGTTGCGCCTGTCGGCGCGCGAGGCCGGGCGAGGGGCGAAGCTCATCCTCTGGTCCGAGGGCAACGCGGTGGTGCTGGCCGAGCAACTGCCGGACCTGCTCGCGAGGGGGAGCGCCCTGGCGCGCGAGCGCGGCGTGTGGCTCGCCATGGCGGTGGCGAGCCTCGAGCCCTCGGCGGAGCGCATGTTGCGCAACGAGCTCATCCTGGTGGGGCCGGAGGGGAGCGTGGCCTGGCGCTACGTGAAGGCCCGGCCGGTACCGGGTTGGGAAGCGGACCACTCCATTCCTGGCAGCCCGGAGGTGCCGGTGCTGCGGGACTCGGGCGTGGGGAACGTGGGCGGCGCCATCTGCTTCGATGGAGACTTCCCGGCGCAGTTCGCCGGACCCACGGCGCGGGGCCTCGAGCTGCTCCTGCTGCCCGCGAGCGACTGGCGAAGCATCAGCTCGCTGCACATGCGGCAGGCGGTGTTCCGCGCGGTGGAGCAGGGGTTCAGCATGTTGCGGCAGGCCAACCAGGGCACGTCGGTGGCGGTGGATGGCTACGGGCGCGTGTATGGCGAGTTGGACCACTTCACGACGGAGGAGCGGGTGCTGCGCGCGGAGTTGCCGGTGGGGCGGGTGCCCACGCTCTACGCGCGCATCGGAGATGCCGTGGGGGCGCTCTCCGGTCTGGTCGCGCTGGGATGGGTGGGCTGGGCCATCGTGGGAGGGCTTGCCCGGCGGTGGCGTGCGCGTGAGCGGCTTCACGCGCAGCCGGACGCTTGAAGCCGGCTCCTGGAGCGGGTGCAACGGGTGATGCGCGGCGTCAATCCCGAGCGGTGCCCGCGTCGGCGCACGAGTTGAAACCGAATGCCCTTCGCGCGATCGTCGCGAGCAAAGCGGGAACGCTCGCGCGAATGCCGCATCTCCGACGCGTCGGCGCCGCCGTTGGACCACAGGAGCGAGATGATGAAGCGCAGGACATTCATGCTGTTGGGGGTCGCCCCGCTGGCCATGGCGGCGTGCCGCGGCGGTGACGACGACAAGCCGACTCCCACGGAGCCAATACCCACGGAGCCGACCCCCACCGACGACCGGGCGAGCCGCGCTCGCGATGCCATGAAGCGCGCCGCCGTGTACATGGACGAGCGGGTGTCCTATCGCGGCGGCTATGTCTGGGCCTATCTCGCGGACCTGTCCAAGAGCTGGGGCGAGATGGAAGCCAAGCGCACCATGTGCTGGATCCAGCCTCCCGGCACGCCGAGCGCGGCTCATTCCTTCCTCGACGCATACCACGCCACCGGGGACGAGGCGTTCTACCGGGCGGCCGAACGCAGCTGCCTGGCGCTGATCGAGGCGCAACATCCGGCCGGGGGTTGGAACTACATCTACGACTTCGCGGGCGAAGAGTCGCTGAAGCACTGGTACGAAACCGTTGGCATCAACGGCTGGCGGCTCGAGGAGTTCCAGCATTACTACGGCAACGCGACCTTCGACGATGCCGGCACCGCGGTGGCCTCGCAGGTCCTCCTGCGCATGTACCTCGAGAAGCGCGATCCACGCTTCCTCGAGCCGCTGAACAAGGCGATCTCGTTCGTCCTCGACGCGCAGTACAAGGGTGGAATCGCCGATGGCGGCTGGCCGCAGCGCTATCCGCCGGCGCCCAACGCGATCACGTCCATGCCACGGCCCAATCCGGAGCAATTGCCGCAGGGCGCGTCGCAGGGCATGGCGGACGGCGACTACACGCGGCATGTCACGTTCAACGACGATGTCGCCGGCGAGAACATCAAGTTCCTGCTGATGTGCGTGATCGGACTCGGCGAGACGCGGCTGCTCGAGCCCGTCACGCGCGCGATGGAGGCGCTGCGCCGCTTGCAGCAGCCGGCGCCGCAGGCCGGATGGGGGCTGCAACACCTGTCGGCCGACCAGGACGGCCGCCCCGCGGGGGCCCCGGCCGGCGCGCGCAGCTATGAGCCCAGGGCCCTGGCCACGCACACCACCCAGACGAACATCCAGCAGTTGTTCCACTACTTCCGGCTCACCGGCGACCGCAAGTACCTCGAGCGGGTGCCCGAGGCCATTGCCTGGCTCGAGAGCACGCGGCTGACGGAACAGATGATCGCCGAGAACCCGCTGCTCAAGGGCCGCACGCACCCGACCTTCGTCGAGCTGGGCACCAACCGGCCGCTTTTCGTGCACCGCTACGGCTCCAACATCTGGAATGGCGCCTACTACGTGGACCACGACCATCACGACACGCCATCGCACTACTCGGCGGGCCGCAGCATCAACATCGCCAATCTGCGGGCGACCTACGAACAGCTCAGCTCGATGAGCGACGCGGCGATCGCGCAGATGGTGGCGAAGTCGCCCCTGAAGACCACCCAGCCGCGGGCGCTGCCGAAGTACTTCTCGCTCCGCGAGGTGGACTTCCCCGACTTGTATGCCGACGCGGTGATGACCACGTCCGCGGTGACGGACGAGACGGTCGACACGCTGATTCAGGACCTGGGCACCAAGGATCACTGGCTGACGCCCGTGGTGCGCAGCGATCCGGCGGTCGCGGCTTCCTTCGTCACCAACCCGTACCGCGGCAACGGGCCGAGCGCGCCCTATGTCGGTGACGCGTACCGCAGCAAGCACGTCGGCGACATCTACGACACCTCCCCCTACGACTCCCAGGATCCGCCGGCCACCTATGAGAAGAAGCCGCGGTTGACCGGCATCTCCACCGCGGACTTCGTCAGCAACATGGGCAAGCTGATCGCCTACGTGGCGCCGCTGAAGTGACGTGGGCTGGCTGTCGGGGGGGACTGGCCAGGCTCATGCGATCTCCAAGGGTGGGGTGGAGCGACGTGAGGACAACGTTTGTCTTTACCACTGGATTTCACCCCACCAGGGACGTGGCATAGAACTCCCGCGCGTGCCCGAGCCTGGGCGCCACGGGAGGTTCATATGGAGCTGAAAGACAAAGTCGTCCTCGTGACGGGGGCCAGCGGATTCGTGGGGACGTACGTCGCCCGGGGCTTGCGCGAGCAGGGCGTCCGGGTTCGCGCGCTGGTGCGGCGCCCCGAGGCCCAGGCGGAGCTGGAGCGGTTCGGCGTGGAGGTGGTGCTGGGAGATCTGACGGACGCGCGCTCCGTGGAGGCCGCCGTGCGTGGCACCCAGGCCCTCGTGCACTGCGCGGTGCAGCCCACTGCGGATGTCTCCGAGGCCCGGCGGGTGAACGTGGAGGGCACGCGCACGCTCGCCCAGGCCGCGCTCGCCACCGGCTGCGAGCGCTTCGTGCACGTCTCCACCGTCGCCGTCTACCCGCTGCGCGACCGGGAGGGCGTCGTGGACGAGACCCTGCCCCTGGCGGATGACAAGGATGCCTACTCCATCACCAAGATCGAGGCGGAGCGCGAGGTGGAGGCGGTGGCGGCCCGGGGCCTGCGCACGGTCATCCTCCGCCCTCCGGTCATCCTCGGCGTGCACCCCAGCTCCTTCTGGGGGACCCAGGTGCCCAAGAACATCGCGGCCGGACAGTTCGCGCAGGTGGACGAGGGACGGCGCCCCTTGGTCTACGTGCATGTCCTCAGCCTGGTGGATGCGGTGATCCGCGCCCTGCGCGTCGACGAGGCCGTGGGCCAGACGTTCAACATCAGCGACGGGCACACGCCCTGGCATCGCTACACGGACCTCTTCAAGACCCGTCCGCTGCCCTCCGTCCCGTCGGCGCAGCTGCCCGCGTTCATGAGCTTCCGGGGGACGCTCTCGACCGAGAAGGCCCAGCGCGTGCTGGGCTGGAAGCCCCGGGATACCTTCGACCCGGTCATGGCCGAGGTGGTGCGCGCCCTGCCGAAGCCGTAGGCCGCGCGCCCTCAGATGCGGTGCACGGAGATCATGTTGGTGCTGCCCGGCTCGTTGAGGGGCACGCCGGCCACGATGACCACGGGAGCGCCCCCGGGACACAGGCCCTCCTCGCGGCACAGCCGGCGTACCTGCCGCAGCATCGCGTCCGTGGAGTGCAGGCGGCCCACCCGCAGCGGCGTCACGCCCCAGTAGAGCGCCATGCGGTTGACGGTTTCCGGGTTGGGCGTCAGCGCGACCACCCGCGCGCCCGGCCGGAACTCGGAGATGAGCTGCGCGGTGCGGCCGCGCTCGGTGTACGCCACGATGGTGCCAATGCGCATCTGCTCGGCCGCGGCCACCGCCGCCGCCGCCACGCCCGTGGAGATGTCGTCCCGAGCGTGCTCGAAGGGCACATCCCTCGCGGTCCGCTCCGAGCCCGTTTCAATCTCCTCCACGATGCTCGCCATGGTGGCCACCGCCTCCACCGGGAACTTCCCCGCCGCCGTCTCGCCCGAGAGCATCACCGCGTCCGCTCCGTCCAGGATGGCGTTGGCCACGTCCGACACCTCGGCGCGCGTGGGCCGCGCGCTGGTCACCATGCTCTCCAGCATCTCCGTGGCCACGATGGTCAGCCCGCCCAGGCGGTTGACCAGGCGCACCATCTGCTTCTGCAGGGCGGGCAGCTTCTCCAGCGGCATCTCCACGCCCAGGTCGCCGCGCGCCACCATGATGCCGTCCGCCGCGCGCGCGATGGCGTCCAGGTGGTCCACCGCCTGGGGCTTCTCGATCTTCGCGATGAGCGGCGTGTCCCGGGCCACGAGCGCGCGCGCCCGCTGGATGTCCTCCGCCGAGCGCACGAAGGACAGCGCCACGTAGTCCACGCCCAGCTCCTGTCCGAAGGCCAGATCCTCCCTGTCCTTGGCGGTGATGGTGGGCACCGACACATGCGCCCCCGGCAGGTTGAGGCCCTTGTGGTCCTTGAGCACGCCGCCCTGCTCCACGGTGCACGTCACGTCCTGGCCCGACACCGAGTCCACCCGCAGGCGCACCCGCCCATCATCCAGGAGGATGGGGTGGCCCGGCTCCACGTCCCGGGGCAGCGAGCGGATGGGCGTGGGGATGAGGTGGCCCTGTCCGAGCACCTTGCGCGTCGTCACCACCACCTGCTCGCCCGTCTTCACCTCCAGGCGGCCCCCCTCGAAGCGGCCCAGGCGGATCTTCGGACCCTGCACGTCCTGGAGGATGGCCACGGGCACGCCCAGCCGGCTCGACGCCCGCCGGATGCGCTGGACCCGGCGCCGGTGCTCCTCGGGCGTGCCATGGGAGAAGTTGAGCCGGGCCACGTTCATGCCCGCCCGGATGAGCGCCTCGATGACGACCGCCGAATCCGAGGACGGCCCCAGGGTGCAGATGATCTTCGCCTTTCGCATGGGCGAACATCCTAGGCACGGGGGGGTGCCTTGACAGTTTCACGGCCCCGGGAATAAATGTTGCTCACGCGCGGGCGTAAGCAGCGGCGTTGGCGCGGGCCGTGGTGTTCTGTTTTCGTCGTCTTGCTCCAGCCATCCGAGCCGGGTCGGCCCCGTTGTCCTAGAGGCTGATCTCGTCCGTGCGGCCCGGCTCCGGCTTCAAGCCGGGGTGCGGGGACGGCATGCTCTCACGCGGAGTGAGGCCATGGGGCGTGAAGGGCAGGGCGTCCTTCATGTCCAGGTCACCGCTGCCGCCCACGCCCGGGCCGTCGCCTCCGCGCAGGGAGTCGATCTCCTCGCGGCTGATGCCCGCCTCGTCCAGCACCTTGCGCGTCACCCGGATGCGCGCCCGGCCATCCAGCGCCATGGCGATGGAATCCGAGGGGCGGGCGTCCAGGGTCATCTTGCGCGCCCCCTGTTCGAGGAAGACCCGGCCCACGTAGATGTCGTCCTTGAGATCATCGATGCGGACCTCGGTCACCTTGGCGCCCAGCTCCACCACCATCGAGCCGAGGAGATCCTGCGACAGGGGCTGGGGCGAGCGCAGGTGGGCGAGCCGGAAGGCGATGGCCACCGCGGCCGACTCGTCCACGAAGATGGGCAGCACCATGGCGCCATCCGGGGTGGTGAGCACCACGGCGTGGGTCTTCGCCTCGACGAGCGGGATGACGTCCCGCACCTCCAGCTCCACCAGCTCCTTGCAAGCGGAAGGATTGCCCCCTTCCTTGGGTTGACAGACCGGGTTGGCCGGCGCGGCGGCCTTGGGTGAAGGCGCGGGACCAAAACCCGGCAGCAGCAGAGCGCCCAAGGTGAGCAGCGCGGCGGAGAGCGGACCCAGCAGGAACGTGGCGGCAGGAATGGGCGTTTTCACCCTTCAAACCTGCACATGTATGACGGGGCGGGGAGGGCCGGAGAACGTGCTCGCCTGCCCACCAGCCAATCGCCCCGTGCTCCCCCCTTCATCCGCCAGGGGGAGCTGGACAGGCGAGCCTCAGCGCTCGTCCTCGCCCTCGTCGTAATCCTCGTCGTCGGACTCCTCGTCCTCGTCCTCGTCGAAGTCGAGTTCTTCGTCGTCGGCTTCCTCGTCCTCGTCGGACTCCTCGTCGTCGTCGAGTTCGTCCTCGAGATCCTCGGTCTCCAGGGCGAGGGAAACGGCGAAGCGCTTGCTCAACGCGGCCACCTGGGTCCGCATCTCGGAGAGCGCCGCGACGAAGTCCTCCTGGATGTTCGTCGGGGACTTCTGGCCGCAATGGGGACACACCAGCTTCTCCGTCCCCTCGATGAGATCCTGAGCGGCCAGCTCGAAGGTGCCCTCGCACTTCTGGCAGGTGAGATCGATCGTCATGTTCGAGGCGCGGAATATCCACGGGGACGTGACCTGTCAACGCCCGTGGTACGCGCCGTATGGCTTTCCGTGACCCCGGAAACGCCGAGAGGGCCGAGGCGGAGAATCCGGAAGGACTCTCTGCTCGACCCTCTGGGGACGCGCGCGTGGCGCGGGGGCGCGGCTACTTCTGGCTGCGCTCGCTCATGGGCACGTAGTCGCGGCGCTTGGAGCCCGTGTAGATCTGACGCGGACGGGCGATCTTCTGCTCGGAATCCTTCACCATCTCCTCCCACTGGGTCACCCAACCCACGGTGCGCGGAATGGCGAAGAGCACGGGGAACATCTCCACCGGGAAGCCCATGGCCTCGTAGATGAGGCCCGAGTAGAAGTCCACGTTCGGGTAGAGCTTGCGCTTGACGAAGT
Source organism: Cystobacter fuscus DSM 2262 (assembly GCF_000335475.2). Lineage (NCBI taxonomy): Bacteria > Pseudomonadati > Myxococcota > Myxococcia > Myxococcales > Archangiaceae > Cystobacter > Cystobacter fuscus. Next base: position 274,266 of record NZ_ANAH02000066.1, read on the forward strand.
ACTCGTCCTGCAGGGCGATGCGCTCGAGCTCCACGGCGATCTCCAGCAGCGGGTTCTTGCCGGTGATCTCGAAGACCTCGTCCGCCACGCGCTTGATGACCTTGGCGCGCGGATCATAGGACTTGTAGACGCGGTGGCCGAAGCCCATGAGCTTGGAGCCGCCCTCGCCGCCCTTCACCGACTTGATGAACTCGGGGACCTTGGAGACGTGGCCGATCTCGCGCAGCATGCGCAGCACGGCCTCGTTGGCGCCGCCGTGCAGCGGGCCGTAGAGCGCCGCGATGCCCGAGGCCACCGCGCTGAAGGGATCCACCTCGGAGGAGCCCACGGTGCGCACGGACGTGGTGGAGCAGTTCTGCTCGTGGTCGGCGTGGAGGATGAAGAGGACGTCGAGCGCCTTCTCCAGGGTGGGGTGCACCTTGTAGGTGGTGGTGCCGATCTTGCGGACCATCGCCAGGAAGTTGCCCACGTAGGACAGATCGTTGTCCGGGTAGACGTAGGGCAGGCCCATGCTGTGGCGGTAGGAGAAGGCGGCCAGCGTCGGCATCTTGGCGATGAGCCGGGTCATCTGGATGCGGCGGCTGCGCTCGTCCTTGGTGTGCTTGGCGTCCGGGTAGAAGCCCGAGAGCGCGGCCACCGTGGAGGACAGCATGGACATGGGGTGCGCGTCGTAGCGGAACCCGTCCATGAACGTCTTGATGTTCTCGTGCACGTAGGTGTGGTGCGTGACGAGGTACTTGAACTCGTCGATCTGCTTCTCGTTGGGCAGCTCGCCGTTGAGCAGCAGGTAGGCGACTTCGAGGAAGGAGGAGCGCTCCGCGAGCTGCTCGATGGGGTAGCCCCGGTACTCCAAGATGCCCTTGTCACCGTCGATGAAGGTGATGGCGCTCTTGCAGTTGGCCGTATTCAGGAACGCTGGGTCATACCCCATCAGACCGAAGTCATCTTCAGAGACCTTGATCTGCCTGAGGCCGTTGGTCCGAATGCATCCGTTCTCGATCGGGACCTCGTACGTCTTCCCGGTCCGGTTGTCCGTGATGGTCAGCGTATCCTTTGGCATGGGAGGACTTATCACAGGCGGCGGAGAGCTTTCAACAAAAAAGAGCGGCGCCCGGAGAGGCCGCGTGTCCCTCCGGGCCCCGGTGGTCTCAGGTGAGCCGGGCTCCCGTGCGTTCCAGCTGTTGCCAGAAGCCGGGGAAGCTCTTCTCCACGCACTCGGGGCCGGTGAGCGTCAGGGCCGCTCCCGAGAGGGCGGAGAGCGTCGCGGACACCATGGCCATGCGGTGGTCTCCCCGGCTGTCCATGGCGAAGTGGCGGGGTGGGGTGGGGGGAGGATGGATCGTGAGCGTCTCGCCCTCCAGAACCGTCTTCCCGCCAACAGCCTCCACCAGCGTGAGGATGCCCTCCAGCCGATCGCTCTCCTTGACCCGGAGGATGCCCACGTCGGTGAGAGTGGAGGAACGTGGCAGCACGCACGCGAGCGCGGCCAGGGTGGGCAAGAGGTCCGGGCACTCCTTGCCCGAGGCCACGAGCCCGTCACGGGCCTCGCCCACCAGGCGCAGGGTGGCGTTGGGACCGGGCTCGGCGCGCAGTCCCGCGCGCTCCACCAGCCGCACCAGCGCCTGATCCGGGTGCGCGCTGCCCAGGTCCGCGCGCTCCACGCTCCCGCCCGTGCGCCAGGCGAGCAGCAGCAGGTAGCCGAGCGAGGACCAGTCACCCGGCATGGCCGGGGTGCGCTCGGGGGCGCGGTAGTCCGCCACCTCGAAGCGGCCGTCCCGCTCGTCCACCGTGAAGCCGAAGCGGCGCAGCCAGGACACGGTCAGCTCCAGGTAGCCCGCGCTGGTGAGCGTGCCGGTGATCTCCACCCGCCAGGGACGGCGCTCACGCAGGAACAGCGCCGCGCAGCCGAGCAGCAGGCTGGAGGCGTACTGGCTGCTCTGATCGCCGGGGACGCGGAAGACGGGCTCGCCGGTGCGCTCCGGGGCGCGGATCTCCACGGGCCACGGTTTGCCCTCGGTGAGCACGAGCCCCGAACCACCGAGCGCCTCGCGCAGGGACTCGAAGAGCGGGCCGTGGGGCCGCTCGCCCAGGCGGGGCGTGCCCGTGAGGCGCACATGGGCGCCGGGCGTCACCGCGGCCTGGGTGACGAGGATGCGGAAGGGGGCGCCGCCGTCCGCGCAGTCCACGTCCCGCACGGTGCCGGGTGGCAGGCGCAGGGCCTCGATGCCCCGGCGCAGCACGCGCACGTCCGCGGGGAGGAAGTGCTCGGGCTCGCGTTGGAGATCCGGCAGGGGCCAGGCTCCGGTGAGGTGCGCGAGCACCAGGGCCCGTTGGGCGTCCGACTTGGAGATGGGCGGCGTGAGGACGGCGGAGGTGAGCCGGCTCGGGTCGACGTGCAGCCGGGTCTGGGATGAACTCGTCATGGGCGGACTCCCTTCGTCCAGGCGGGCCAGAGCGCGCGCCACTCGGACGCGGAGACGTCGCGCACCTCGGCGACGCCAATATCGGTGAGCAACACCATGCGCAGCTCTCCCGCCGCGCCGGACTTCTTGTCCGCGGCCAGCAGCACCTCGATGTCCTCGAGCGCCGCGCGCTTGAGCAGCGCCGCCGCTCGCTTGCGGCCGAGCACCCCCGGCCCCTTCTCCAGCGCCGTCTCCACGCGCGCGGCCACCTTGTCGGGCGTCACGCCCACGGCGCGCCCCACGTCGAGCGCGCACAACATGCCCAGGCCCACCGCGTCCCCGTGCGACAGCTTGAAGTGTGACACGCTCTCGAGCACGTGGCCGAAGGTGTGACCGAAGTTGAGCACCCGCCGCAGGCCCTGCTGCTCGTACGGGTCCTGCGCGCACACGGTTTCCTTGAGGCGCCGCGCGTCCTTCACCAGGCGCTCGAGCGAGGGCGGCCGGCGCGTGTAGCCCTGGAAGAGCTGGGCGTCGAGGCTCGCCACCATCTTCCACGCCTCGAGCGCGCCCTCGCGCCGCTGCGTGTCCGAGAGGCTCTCGAAGAGCTCCGGACACAGCCACGTCTCCTCGGCGTAGTGGAAGACGCCCACGGGGTTCTTCACCACGCGCCCGTTCACGGTGACGTCCACCGCGCCCTTGCCGCCGAGGCTGCTGTCCACCGCCGCGAGCAGCGTGGTGGGCACCTGCACCAGCCGCACGCCGCGCTTGAGCAGGTGCGCGGCCATGGTGCACACGTCGCCGATGGTTCCCCCGCCGATGGCCACGAGCGTGCCCGAGCGCGGCAGCATGAGGCCCGCGGAGAGCACCTGCTCCAGGGACTCGAAGGACTTGGCCCGCTCGCCTCCAATGAGTTGGAGGATGGCGTGGGGGCGGCGCGCCTGGAGCGCGCCCAGGAGGGTGGGGTGCAGCTTCGCCACGCGCTTGTCCACGACGACGAGGCTGCCCTCGGGCAGGGTGACGCTCACGCGCGAGAAGGCGCCCCAGCGATCATTCGCGGGGCGGTAGGCGCCCGGGGGAAGATGGGTATAGGCGCCAGGAGGAAGAGAGGTCATGTCGAGTGGGGCCAGGCGTTGTACTGCAGGGCGAGATCGGCCAGGACGAGCGACACCATGGCCTCCAGGACGGGGACGGCGCGGGGCATGATGCAGGGATCATGGCGTCCGCCCTTCGCATGGTCCGCGAGCGTGGCGGGGGGCTTGAAGTAGACGCGCAGCAACAGGGGCTCGCCGTTGGTGAGGCCTCCCTGGATGCCGCCGTAGGTGTCCTTGCGCGCGTGGAACTGGAGGCCGGGCTGCGCGATGCGCTCGAGCAGATCCGGCGGCCCCCAGACGACGCCGGTGACGGCGCCCACGCTGCCCAGCGCCTGCGCGAGCAGCGCCTTGATCTTGCCGAAGATGGGCTCGCCCAGGCCCACGGGCAGGCCCTCGACGCGCACGTCGATGCTGCCGCCCAGGCTGTCTCCCGCCTCCTTGGCGACGAGGATGCGCCGCGACATCTCCTCGCGCACCACCGCATCCGGGCAGCGCGTGGGGTGCTCGTCCACCCTGGCGCGCGTGAGGCCCAGCTCCGGCACCGCGCTCACCAGGTCTCCCACCTGCGACACCCACGCCACCGTGGACACCTTCGGGAACTGCCGCTCGAGGTACGCCTCGGCGATGGTGCCACCGATGACCCGGCAGAGCGTCTCGCGGCCACTGGTGCGTCCGCCGCCGCGGTGATCCCGGTGCTTGAAGCGCTCGCGCCACACGGCATCCGCGTGGCCGGGGCGATCCTCCGCCTTGAGCTTGTCGTAGTCCCCCGAGCGCTGGTTGGTGTTGCGCACGATGGCCGCGATGGGCGTACCGAGCGTCTTGCCCTCGAAGACGCCGGAGAGGATCTCCACCTGATCCGGCTCGGAGCGGGCGGTGGTGATGGTGGATTGGCCGGGCCGGCGGCGATCGAGCGCGGCCTGGATGCGCGCCGTCTCCAGGGGCACGCCCGCGGGGCAGCCATCGATGATGGAGCCCAGGGCCGGGCCGTGGCTCTCACCGAAGGTGGTGAGGCGGAACAAGGTACCAAAGGTGTTCATGTGGCGGTCTCCCAGAGGGCTCGCTGCCGGCGGGCCTGGGCAATGAACCACGCCGCGCCGAGGAGCAGGGGAACTCCCCCGCGGCGGGTGATCTCGGTGGCGATGCGACGGGCCGGGGCGCCGTAGGCGATGACGGCGACGCGGGCTCCCTCGAAGCGCAGGGTCTCCGGGGGCGTGATGCGATCCGGCCACGTCCAGATGCCCGTGCCCTTGAGGGGCTCGGAGATGGAGGCGCGGCGCAGGAAGCGCAGGTGGTCGCGCTCGGAGGCGGCGGCGCGCAACGCGGCACCCACCCCTCCATCTCCGAGCACGAAGAGATCCCCTCCACCGAGCCGCTCGAGCACCGTGCGGGCGCCCTCGGTGTCGGTGTTGAAGGACTCCCAATGGTCCCCGCGGCGCACGAGCGTGTTGATGGCGTCGATCGACGCGCCGGTGTGCCGGGCGAGGCGCGGCTTGAAGGGACTGGTGATGGCGAAGCCCCGGTAGTGGGGCAGCAGCGCGTCCACGAGCGCCTCGACGGGCGCGTCCTCGGCCAGGTCGATGCGATCGAAGGGCTGGGGGTGGATGCGGGGCGAGCGCGAGTGGGAGATGGACGTGCCGAGGATGCCCAGCCGTCCCTCGCGAGCGGCGGCACGGGCCTCGCGCGCCGCGTCCGCGAGCAGCCGCTGTCCCGGCGCCGCCTTCCAGTCGCCCCCAATGGCCACGTATTCGAGCTGGTTGCGCCGGGAGAGCACCGCTCGCACGGGAAGCGCGACCGGTCCCATCGTGAGCACCGTCACCCGCTCCGCGCCGAAGCGCTCGCTCAGCCTCGCCTGGGTCTCGAGCAGCACGGCGATCCGCGCCGCGGAGGGCTCGCCGAGCGGCTCGACATGCTTCACCAGGGCGCCCTCCGGCAGGGGCCCTTCCCACAGGCGCAGCGCCTCGTCGGTGCTCAGGGGGCGATCGGCATGGTGCGAGGCGAGCAGCTTGCCCGCCGGAGCGTCCAGCGCGCCCGCGTGGACCACGTCGCGATCCACCCAGCGCGCGGCGGCCACCCACGCGGGCGGCAGGGGCACTCCGCGCTCGGACACGAGCAACTCCAGGATGCGCGCGAGGGCCGCGGCGTCCACCGCGTCGGCCGGGTGCAGGTCCGTGCGCACCTCCAACATGTCCGCGCCCTGGCTCCGGGCCTCGGTGGCGAAGCGCAGGGCGTCGGGGCCTCGCAGGACCGGGGGCAGGGTGACGACGAGGCGCGCGGACTTCATCGGGGATTCTCCGGGTCGGCGAAGGCTCGCAGGAACGCGGCGATGCCCACCGTGGTGACGCGGGCGTGGAGCAGCTCGCGCTGCTGGTAGATGGCGCTCAACTCCTCCTCGAGGCTCACGCCCGGGCTCAGCCGCGGCCGGCGCGTGTCCTTGAGCAGGCGCTCGCGGTAGGTCTCGAAGGTGATGGGCACCAGCAGGGTGTGGCAGTCCCGCAGGGCCTCTGGATGGTGGGACAGGAAGCCGCCCCCCACCGCCACGAGCCCTCCGGCGGGCAGGGACAGGAACAGGTCGCGCTCGGCCCGGCGGAAGCCGTCGGTGTCCGTGGCCACCCAGTCGCGCAGAGAGCGGCCCGAGCGCTTCTCCAACTCGACGTCCAGATCCATCCCGGGCCTGCCGGTCAGCGCGCTCACCAGGGGCAGCAGCCGCGTCTTGCCCGCGGCCCGGTGTCCGCCGATCACGATCGTCTTCGACGCGGGAGGCGGCGTGCCGGGCGCGAGCCGGGCGAACTCCTCGCGAATCGAGTCGGACAGCCTCGGGTCCACGGACCCGAGGATTCTTTCGATGAGGTGTTTCCGCTGCTCAGCGGACGGTACCGACATAGACGTAGGATGTCCCGAACGTCAGGGGATGGGCCACTCTTTCCTTATAGCCGCCGGACTGCTCCATAAGGCCCAGGAATCTTTCGCCCGCCGGGAAAGCGGCGGAGGTGCGCGGCAGGTACTCGTAGGCGGCCCGGTTGCCGGTGAGCAGCCCGCCCACGCGCGGCATGACGACCTTGCTGTAGAAGCGGAACAGGGCGCCGAAGAAGCCCGTGGGCTGGCCGAACTCCAGCACCACCACCCGGCCTCCGGGGCGTACCACCCGGGCCATCTCGCTCAGGCACTTCACCGGATCATCCACGTTGCGGATGCCAAAGGCGATGGAGGCCACGTCGAAGCTGTTGTCCGCGAAGGGCAGGGCCATGGCGTCGGCGACCTGGAACTCCACGCGCAGCCCCTCGCGCTCGGCCTTGGCCGGAGCGCTGTCCAGCATCTCCTTGCAGAAGTCGGTGCCCATCACACGCCCCGCCTCGCCCACCTGGCGCTTGAAGGCCAGCGCCAGGTCTCCGGTGCCGGTGGCGCAGTCGAGCACGGCATCTCCGGGCTTCGCGCCGCTCAGCCGCACCGCCTTGCGCCGCCACAGGCGGTGGATGCCGAGCGACAACACCTCGTTCGTCACGTCATAACGCGTGGCGATGGAGGAGAACATCTGACGTACTTCGGTGCTCATTCGAGCCCTCGCCTGGGGAGAGGCACCCGCGTGCACCGCCGGGTCGCCGGTGGAGTTCACGTTGTTTTGAACCCCGTATTGCTTGTATAGCCCAACGCGCGGACAGGACAACAAGAGGTTGTGGCGCGCGCGGTGGCGCGGGACGGTGGCGGGACGCATGAGGACGGCTGATGACGACACTCGGATCCACTGACGCGAGCCGTTGGGTGGCGGGGTGGATCCCCCTGCCCGCGGTGGATCCGCTCGCCGGAGCGGAAGCGTTCGGAGAGCCGTCCGTGTACTGGGAGCGGCCGCTCGTGCGCGAGGCGGCGGCGGGCTGGGGCGAGGCGGGCGCGAGGGAGGCCACGAACGCGGCGGGGGCCCAGGCGGTGTTGAAGGAGCTGTCGGCACCGGACTCGGTGCGCTGGCTGGAGGCGCCGCCCCCCGAGCTTCCCGGGCCCTGGTTCGGGGGCATGCGCTTCTCGGCGAGCGGGCAGGACGCGGGGTGGAGTCCGTTCGGCTTCGGCCGGTGGACGCTGCCCGAGACGTTGGTGTGGCGCACGGAGAAGGGGCTCGCGTTGGCGGTTTTCGCGCCCGAGGGGCCCGGAGCCGAGGATCGGGTGCGCTCGCGGCTGTCGCGCATGGGCTCGGTTTTTCCCTCCAGCTACCGGCATCCGCGGGGCACGCCCCAGACGCTGCGTGTGTCCTCGCCCCGGCCGGACTTCGAGGCGCGGGTGGAGCGCGCGGTGGAGGCCATCCGCGCGGGCAACCTGCTCAAGGTGGTGCTGGCGCGGGCGGTGGAGGTGGAGGCCGAGCACGACTTCGACCGGGTGGACACGCTGGCGCGGCTGCGCGAGCAGAACCCGCGCTGTGCCACCTTCCTCTTCCAGGCTCCGGAGGGCACGGCCTTCCTGGGCGCCACGCCGGAAACGCTCTGTCGGCTGGAGGGTCGCCAGCTGGAGACAGAGGCGCTCGCCGGCTCCGCCGCTCCCGCGCGCTCCGGAGAGCTGGAGTCGAGCGACAAGGATCAGCGGGAGCACCAGGCGGTGGTGCGCTACATCCTCGAGACGCTCCAGCCCCTGGCCGAGCGGATCGAGTCGGACCGGGAGCCCGCGTTGTTGCCCTTGAAGAACGTGGTGCACCTGCGCACGGGCATCCGCGCCACGCTGCGCGAGGGAGTGGGAGTGGCCGAGCTGGTGGCGGCCCTGCAACCCACGCCCGCGGTGGGCGGCACGCCCCAGGCGCTCGCCCTGGAGTTCATCGCCGCGCACGAGTCGCTGGACCGGGGCTGGTACACGGGGCCGGTTGGTTGGGTGGGTCCCGGGCGGGCCCACCAGGTGGTCGCGCTGCGCTCGGCCCGGGTGAAGGCCCGCCAGGCACGGCTTTTCGTGGGGGCTGGTATCGTGGCGGGCTCGCGCGCCGAGGCGGAGTGGCACGAGACGGAGATGAAGGGACTGGCGATGCTGCGGGCGCTCGGAGGCGGACATGTTTGACGCCCACGTGAATCAACTCTGGGCCCGGGCCCTCGTGGAGGAGCTGGTGCGGGGCGGGGTGAGGCACGCCGTGGTGTGTCCGGGCTCGCGCTCCTCTCCGCTGGCGCACGCGTGCGCCATGGCCGAGGGTCTGCGCACCTGGTCCGTCATCGACGAGCGCAGCGCGGGCTTCTTCGCCCTGGGCATGGCCAAGCAGTCGCGCGTGCCGGTGGTGCTGGTGGCCACGAGCGGCACGGCGGGCGCGCACTTCTATCCGGCGATCATCGAGGCCTTCATGTCGCAGGTGCCGCTGGTGGTGCTCACCGCGGACCGGCCCCTGGAGTTGCAGGGCTGGGGAGCGCCCCAGACGGTGCCCCAGGCGCGCATGTTCGGGGAGTTCTCCCGGCTGTTCGCGGACGTGGGTCTGCCGGAGTCGGAGGACGTGGCGCTCGTGCACCTGCGCGCCACGGTGGCCCGGGCGGTGGGCGTGGCCGTGCGTGCGCCCCGGGGCGCGGTGCACCTCAACGTGCCGTTTCGCGAGCCCCTGGCGCCCGTTCCCGGTGATTCCGCCGCGACGCACCTGTCCCCGCTCGCCCGGGAGGGGCGGCCGGGCGCACCGCTCACGCGCATCAGCCCGCCGGTGCGCCAGCCCGATCCACTGACGCTGGCGGCGGTGCGCGCGCGCGCGGCCGCCACCGAGCGGGGCGTCATCGTCTGCGGCCCCCGGGACGAGAACGACGGCTTCGCGGAGGCCATCGCCTCGCTGGCCGAGGCCACGGGCTATCCGGTGCTGGCCGAGGCCACGTCGCAGGCTCGCTATGGAGGGGGGCCCCTCACGCTGTCGCTCTACGACGCGATGTTGCGGCACGAGCCCTTCGCGCGCGCCCACCGGCCGGAGCTGGTGCTGCGCTTTGGCGGCGGGCTCACGCCCAAGGCGCCCCAGGCGTGGCTCGACAGCTCGGACGCGGAGGTGGTGCTCTTCAGTGACGAGGGCGCGCTGTTCGATCCCTCGCACCGCTCCGCGCGCGTGGTGGAGGGCTCGGCGGTGGCGGCGTGCGAGTCGCTCGGCAAGGGGTTGTCGCGAGGACTGGGTCCCTGGGCGCGCGGCTTCCTGTGGGCCGAGCAGTGGTGCCGGGCGGCGCTGGAGTCGGCCTTCTCGGAGGACGCGACGCTCTCGGAGATGCGGCTCGCCCATGAGGTGGTGGCGGTGTTGCCGGACGGGGCGAACCTCTTCGTGTCCAGCAGCATGCCCATCCGGGACGTGGATGCGTTCGCGCCCTCGGCGGGTCGCCGTCTCCGGGTGCTGGCCAACCGGGGCGCCAATGGCATCGACGGCATCGTCTCGAGCGCGCTCGGGATGGCGGCGGCCTCGGGGCGGCCCACGGTGTTGCTCACGGGAGACCTGGCCCTGCTGCACGACATGGGCGGCCTGCTGCTGGCGCGCCGCAACGCCGTGCCCCTGACGGTGGTGGTGGTGAACAACGATGGGGGAGGCATCTTCTCCTTCCTGCCCATCGCCCAGGCCGAGGGCGCGCGCGCGCACTACGAGGCCCTGTGGGGCACCCCCCACGGCATGGACTTCTCGCACGCCGCCGCGCTCTACCAGGCGCGCTACCGGCGGGTGGAGTCGCCCGCGGCGCTGCGCTCGGCGGTGGCCGAGGGGCTCAAGGGCGGGTTGAACCTCATCGAGGTCCAGGTGAGGGATCGCGCGAGGAACGTGGAGTCGCACCGGCAGCTGTTCGCGAGGATGGCCGCCGCACTGGGAGAGGGCCCATGGCTCTGAAGCTGGCGTATGAGACGTGGGGAGAGGGGGCGCACCCCCTTCTCCTCGTGCACGGGTTCACGGGGAACCGCACGTCGTTCGATCACCTGCGTTCCTCTTGGAGCCCGCACGTCAAGGCCATCGTGGTGGAGCTGCCGGGGCACGGGCAGACGCCGCTGCCCACGCGCCCCGGACGCGAGGGCTTCCTGGAGACGCTCGACGCGCTCTACGCGGTGCTCGACGAGCTGAACGTGGCGCGGACGAACCTGCTGGGCTACTCGCAGGGGGCGCGCTTCGCCCTGGCGGCGGTGATGCGCCGGCCCGAGCGCTTCACGCGGCTCATCATGGAGAGCGGCTCGCCGGGGCTGCACCGCCGGCAGCACCGCACGGAGCGGCGGGTGAAGGACAGTGAGCTGGCGCTCTTCCTGCGGCAGAAGGGGCTCACGGCGTTCATGGACTACTGGGAGTCGCTGCCGCTGTTCGCGGGGTTGCAGCGCCTGCCCGAGGAGATGCGCGTGGCCCTGCGGGCCCGTCGGCTGGCGAACACGGCCGAGGGGTTGGCTGGGGCGCTGGAGTGCCTGGGCCTGGGCGTGCAGCCGGACTACTGGCCGGAGCTGCAACGCCAGCGGCTGCCCACGCTGCTGCTCACGGGCGCGCTGGACGAGAAGTTCACCCTGACGGCGCGGCGGATGGCGGAGGAGCTGCCGGTGGTCTACCGCCGCGCGTTCGAGGGGTGCACCCACGCGCCGCACCTGGAAGTGCCCGAGGAGTTCGCCCAGGAGGTGCTCTCCTTCATCCGCACGCCCTGGTACGAGTCCCCCGAGTTCGAGAGCACGGGGGCCGATGCGAGCCCGGCGCCGATCGCCACCGTGGAGCCCTCCCTGTCCAAGAAGTCCCAGCCCACCCCATGAACGCGATTGCTCCCGCGGTGCAGGCGCCTCGCCCCACCTTGAAGACGTGGTTGATGGCCGCCCGGCCCAAGACGCTCACGGCGGCGCTGGTGCCGGTGATGGTGGGCACGGCGCTCGCGTATGGACTGGGTGTGGGCCGGTGGATGCCCGCGCTGGCGGCGCTCGTGGGCTCGATGTTCATCCAGGTGGGCACCAACCTGACGAACGACTACTTCGACTTCAAGAAGGGCGCGGACACGGCGGAGCGGGTGGGGCCCCAGCGGGTGACGCAGAGCGGGCTCATCGCTCCGGGCACGGTGCTGGCGAGCGCGCTCGCGTGCTTCGGGCTGGCGGTGCTCACGGGCATCTACCTGGTGGTGGTGGGCGGCTGGCCCATCGTGGCCATCGGGCTGGCGTCGGTGCTGGCGGGCTACTCGTACACGGGCGGCCCCTTTCCCCTGGCCTACCATGGGCTCGGCGACGTGTTCGTCTTCGTGTTCTTCGGGCTGGTGGCGGTGCCGGGCACCTACTACGTGCAGGCGTTGACGGTGACGCCGGCGGCGTGGTGGGCCGCCATTCCGGTGGGGGCGATCGGCACGGCCCTGCTGGTGGTCAACAACCTGCGCGATGCGGCCACGGACGTGAAGGCGGGCAAGCGCACCCTGGTGGTGCGACTGGGCCTGCGCGCGGGACGGGCCGAGTACGTGGCGCTCCTGTCGCTCGCCTTCGTCACGCCCCTGGCGATGTGGAGCCTGGGCCTGTCGAGCCCGTGGGTGATGCTCGCGTGGCTGAGCGCGCCCCTGGCGGTGCCGCTGCTCAAGCTCGTGCTCGGGCAGGAGGGCGCGCCGCTCAACTCCGCACTGGGTGGGACGGCGAGACTCCAGCTCGTGTTCGGGTTGCTGTTCTCGGTGGGGCTGCTCCTGAGGTAGGCGCGATGCGCATCGTGGAAGCGAGCCTCGAGCGGTTGCGCCTGGAGATGGTGCGGCCGCTGAGGACGGCGGCGGGCGTCTACGCAGCCCGCGAGGGCTTCGTGGTGCGGCTGGTGGACGACTCGGGGCGGGTGGGGTGGGGCGAGGCGATGCCCCTGGCGGAGTTCGGCACGGAGACACCGGAGGCGTGCGAGCGGGTGTTGACCGCGCTGCTTCCGGGGCTGCGAGACGCGGCGGGCCCGCCTCTTCCCGGGCCCTGGGCGGAAGGTGGCGAGGAGCGCTTCCCCGCGAATCACCCCGCGGCCCGGCATGCGCTGGAGCAGGCGTGTCTGGATCTCCTGGCGCAACGGCGAGGGCTTCCCCTGAGCCAGCTCCTGTCGTCGGGAGCGCGTGCGGAGGTCCACGTCAACGCGCTGCTGGGCGCCGCGTCCCCCGAGGAGCTGGTGCACGAGGCGCGGCGGGCGGTGGCCGAGGGGTATGAAACGCTGAAGCTCAAGGTGGCGGGCCGCCCGGTGGAGGAGGACGCCACGCGGTTGTTGGCGGTGCGCGGGGTGGCGGGGGCGGCGCGGGTGCGGATCGACGCGAATGGCGGGTGGACGGAGCCGGAGGCGGAGCGCGCGTTGGCGGTGTTGGGCTCGGAGGGCATCGAGCTGTGCGAGCAGCCCGTGGCGGCCGAGGCGCTCGAGGCCCTGTGCCGGCTGGCCGCGCGGGCGCCGTGTCCCCTGGCGGCGGATGAGTCCCTGACGCTGCCCGGGGCCGCCCGGAAGCTCCTGAGTTCCGCGCCCACGGTGCGCGTGCTCGTGCTCAAGCCCATGGTGCTCGGAGGACTGTTGCCCACGCTCGCTCTGGCGCGCGAGGCGGCCCGCCAGGGCGTGGACACCTATGTGACGAGCTCGCTCGATGGGGTGATCGCCCGGGCGGGCGCCGCGCATCTGGCGGCGGCGTTGCCGTCGGGGCGATATGCCTCGGGGCTCGGCGTGGGGCACCTGTTCCAGAACGAGCCGGACCTCCACCCATTCCGCCCGCTCCGGGGCCGCATCCTGCTGCCGCGGACACCGGGCCAGGGAGTGCATTCATGAAGGGCTCATGTCCCATCCGGGCCGGCGCACGGACGCGTCCGGACGCGCTGGCGCTCACGTTCGCGGGCCGGCACTGGACGTACGCGGAGATGGACACCGAGGTGGGCCGGTGGGTGGCCGCGCTCCGGGCTCGCGGCGTGGGGCCGGGAGAGCGCGTGGGGGTGCTGTCGACGAACCACGTGGCACTGGCGCACCTCTTCTTCGCGCTCGGCCGGGTGGGAGCGGTGCTGGCCCCCTTCAACGCGCGGCTCACCCCGGCGGAGTTGCGGCCCCTCGTCGAGGACGTGGCTCCCCGGCTCCTCCTGGCGCTCGAGCCCCTCCGGGCCCGCCTCCCGGACGCCGAGCCCCTGGAGTCCTTCGCGGACGCGGTGGGCGGACCCTCGCCCGAGTGCGTCGACCTGGATGACACGTCGCCCCGGGTCATCCTCTTCACCTCGGGCACCACGGGCCGGCCCAAGGGCGCGGTGATCACGGAGGGCAACTTCCGGGCGTCCGCGCGCTGCTCCGCGGCGAACCTGGGCGCGCACCCGGCGCCGCGCTGGCTGGGCACGCTGCCGCTCTTCCACGTGGGGGGCCTCGCGATGCTCACGCGCACCGCCTACGACGGGGGCTGTCTGGTGCTGCGCGAGCGCTTCGCGGTGGACGACACCAACCGGGCGCTCGACGAGGAGGGCGTCACCCACGCGAGCTTCGTGGCCACGACATTGGAGCAGGTGCTGGAGGCGCGCGGGGACAGGCCGGTGCCCGCCTCGTTCCGCCATTCGTTGATCGGCGGCGGGCCGGTGCCGGCGCCCCTGCTCGCGAGGGCGAGGGCGGCCGGACTCGGTCCCCTGCAGACCTACGGGCTGACGGAGGCCTGTTCCCAGGTGGCCACCGAGCGTCCGGACGAGGCGGATGGGCTCACGGCGGGCCGGGCGCTGCCGGGGCTGGAGGTGCGCGTCGTGGGGCCCTCGGGCGAGCCCCTCGAGGTGGGCGCGGAGGGGGACATCGAGGTGCGCGGTCCCACGGTGATGGTCGGCTACCTGAACCGGCCCGAGGCCACGCACGAGGCGCTGCGGGACGGCTGGTTGCGCACGAAGGACGTGGGGCGGCTGGACGCGCGGGGGCGGCTCACGGTGCTGTCGCGGCGCACGGATCTGATCCTCCGGGGCGGCGAGAACATCTACCCGGCCGAGGTGGAGAAGGTTCTGGCCGACCATCCGTCGGTGCGGGAGGTGGCGGTGGTGGGCGTGCCGGACACGCGCTGGGGCGAGGTGCCGGTGGCCTTCGTGGTGGTGCGCGCGGGCGCAGGGCTTCCCGAGGAGCTCGGTTCGTGGTGCCGCGGCTCGCTGGCGGGCTTCAAGGTCCCCGCGCGCTTCCTCGCCATCGACGCCCTGCCACGCAATGCGTTGGGCAAGGTGGAGCGCACGGTGCTGCGCGAGCGGGCGCGGGGGGCGTGAGTCACGCCGTGTCGTGCTGCTCTTCATCCGACATGAGCCAGCGCCGCGCCTCCTGCTCGTCCTGGAAGCGGCGCATCATGCGGTACAGGCCGCTGGCGCGCGCGATGCGGTTGAGCTGGAGCGCGGTGAGCTCGCTGTCGACGAGCTGGGCGAGCCGCCGCATGCCCGACTCGATGGCGGTCTGTTGCCCCTGACGGAGGATCTCGGCGGCCTCGGGGGAGGCGGCCTTGAGCAGGCGCATGTCGGACAGCACCCGGATGTAGCGGCCCTGGGCGGTCAGCGTCCGGGTCGCCGCGAGCGACTCGGCGATGAACTGCCGCATCTCGTCCTCGCGGATGACGCCCTCCAGCTGCAACTCCACGAGCGCTTGGGCTTCATCGACGCGAATCCGGAACAAGGATTCATCTCCTCTTGAGCAGGGGGGCGGAAGTGGACTCGTACCTGGACTCGTGCTCGCGGGCCAGGAAGAGCAAGGGGGGCGGCGGGCGCGAGGGTGGGGGGACCCAGGGCTCGTTTCGGCGGGATTTTGGCTGGTCCCTGGGGGTTGTGGCTAGACTTCGACCAACGGGAGAGCTCAACTCGCTTGGATCAGTCAACCCTCAACAAGTTGCTCACGGTGGGCGTGCAGAATGGCGCCTCGGATATCCATTTCCGGCCGGGTGACCCTCCCATCTACCGGGTCAACGGGGTCCTGCGGCCCTTGAAGATGGAGAAGCTCCACCCGGATCATACCCGTCAGGTGGCGCTCCACGTCATCTCCGACCCGCTCACCAAGACGCAGCTCGACAGCCTGCAGGAGTACGACACCTCCTACGGCCTGCCGGGCGTGGCGCGCTTTCGCGTGAACATCTACCGCCAGCGCGGCACCATCGCCTGCATCCTGCGCATCATCCCGGACGAGATCCCCACCATCGACGGACTGGGGCTGCCCCAGGTGCTCAAGACGATCGCCGGCAACGAGCAGGGGCTGGTGCTCGTCACCGGGGCCGCCGGCTCGGGCAAGAGCTCCACGCTCGCGGCGATGCTCGATCACATCAACCGCACGGAGAACCTGCACATCCTCACCATCGAGGATCCGATCGAGTTCATCCACAAGAACGTCAAGTCCTCCATCTCCCAGCGGGAGATCGGCCCGGACACGGAGAACTTCGCCATCGGGCTGCGCGCCGCGCTGAGGCAGGATCCGGACGTCATCCTCGTGGGCGAGATGCGCGACATGGAGACGGTGGACATCGCGCTCAAGGCCTCGGAGACGGGCCGGCTGGTGTTCACCTCGATGCACACGATGGACGCGCCGCGCACCATCAACCGCCTGGTGTCGGTGTTTCCCTCCGAGGAGCAGGCGATGGTGCGCATGCGTCTGGCGGACAGCCTCAAGGCGATCGTCTCGCAGCGGTTGTTGCCCCGCGCGGATGGCAAGGGGCGCACCGTGGCGCAGGAGATCCTCGTGCAGACGCCGCAGGTGGAGCAGTTCATCCGCGAGGATCGCGCCCACGAGCTCAAGGACGTCATCGAGCATGGGGGTGAGCCGTTC
The DNA here is from genome assembly GCF_000335475.2 of Cystobacter fuscus DSM 2262. Classification (NCBI taxonomy): domain Bacteria; kingdom Pseudomonadati; phylum Myxococcota; class Myxococcia; order Myxococcales; family Archangiaceae; genus Cystobacter; species Cystobacter fuscus. The sequence continues at coordinate 290,393 of NZ_ANAH02000066.1, forward strand.
GGGATGCAGACCTTCGAGCAGCACCTCAGCCAGCTCTACCAGCAGACGGCCATCACCCTGGAGACGGCCATGAGCGCGGCCCCCCGGCCGGACGAGCTGCAGCGCGTGCTCGACTCCGCCTGAGCCCGGGGCCCTACGTCCAGGCCACGGAGTAGGTGCAGCGGGCGGCGCCCCGGGTGCGGCACATCCCGGGCTCGAGGTGCGTCAGCATGGCCGAGGGCTCATGGGACCGCGCGAAGGCCAGCAGCAACCCCTCGTCGAAGGCACACGGATAGGGGCCGGTGCAGTCACAGAGGATCTGCTTGTGGCGGGCGAAGGGGCGCGCCAGGTAGTGGCCGATGCCGTCCTGGAGCTGGCCCGTGTGCTCGGAGAACATCGGCTGGCCGTTGACGGCATGGTTGAGGTGGTACATCACGTCCAGGCGCTGGAAGGCGGCGCGGACGTCGATGCCGGCGGGCATGGCCCGGGCGAACCTCGGGATCGAGGCCCCCACCTGCCGCAAGGCCACTTCTCCGAAGTCCTTGCGGATCCGCTCGAGCATCCGGAGATGGCCCGCGAGCGGGTACCACGCTTCCGACTCGAACTGGACCAGCCCGTCGGGCCCCGTGGTCCCCATGCTCTCCTCCAGCATGATCCGGCTGGCGAGTCGCCAGAATGAACCCAGCCCCGAACTGACGATGCCCAGGTTGTGCCCCAGGCACTGGATGCGCTCGTAGGTGACGTTTCGGATCATGGTTCGGATCATGGCGTTGAAGGTTTTTCCGACCTGGAAGGTCCTCTCGTTCCGGCGGAAGCGCGTTCCACCGAGGACGAAGGGTATTCTAGGTGTAGATTTCCATCGAGTGGGGGTTTTCCCTTCACCGGGTGTCCGCATGAATTCACTCCTGGACGGTGGACGGGAGTCCAGGGCTCCCGCTGGGCGGTGGAAGGGGGCGGGAGGCATGCACTACAACCCGGGAAATGAGCGGCAGCCGGACGGGCAATTCATTCACGGAAGGGGCCCCGGGGCCCGAGGGCCTCGGACCCGACGCGCAGGAGCGGGGCGTGCGGCGCGCCTATGGGGAGATCGCCGAGGCCTATGAGGCCTTCTTTCCCTCGCTCCAGCGCTACGAGGGGCGGGTGGAGCGCTTCCTCGCGGAGACAGTGACTCCGGGTGCGAGGGTGCTCGACATGGGGTGTGGACCAGGGCTGCTCACGCGGGCGTTGCCGCCGGACGTGGAGGTGGTGGGCCTGGATCTCTCGCCGGAGATGCTCGAGGTGGCGCGGCGGGGCCGACCTGGGGGGACCTACCGGCCGCACAGCTACCGGGAGCCGCTCGTCGGGGAGGAGGGCCGCTTCGGGGTGGCCCTGGCGGTGGGGTGCCTGGACTTCTGCGAGGACCTGCCCCGGACCCTCGGACACCTGGCGAGGGCGCTGGCCCCGGGGGGACGGCTGCTCTTCACGGTGCTGGAGCGCCGGCCGGGGCTCGAGGCCCACGAGGAGGCGAGCTGGCGGCTGCCGGAGGCGGCTCCCCCGGTGACCCTGTATTTCTGGTCCTTCGCGTTCGTGGCCCGGGCCCTGGAGGACGTGGGACTGGTGCCCGTGCGTTATCGGCACGCACCGGGTTGGCTGCGACTCATGGACGAGCGGGTGATGCACTTCGGGTGGTGGGACGTGGTGCGGACTGGCTCCGATAAGTCAGGAAGCTCGGCGGGCAGCCAAACTCCTTGACGCCAGGGGCCAGAGGCGCAAAGCATCCGCCGCCCTTAAGTCCCCCTCATTTCCTCATCATCAGGAGCTTCGTCCATGGCGCCTCCGAGCGGCGAGAAGATCACCCTGCAGAACGGCAAGCTGACCGTGCCGAACAACCCCATCGTCCCCTACATCGAGGGAGACGGCACCGGCCGCGACATCTGGCGCGCCTCGCAGAACGTCTTCGACGCGGCGGTGGAGAAGGCCTACGGCGGCAAGAAGAAGATCTCCTGGTTCGAGGTGCTCGCCGGCGAGAAGGCCTTCAAGACGGTCAACAACTGGCTGCCCGACGAGACCGTGACGGCGTTCCGTGAGTACCTGGTGGGCATCAAGGGCCCGCTGACGACGCCGGTGGGCGGCGGCATCCGCTCGCTCAACGTGGCGCTGCGCCAGATGCTCGACCTGTACGTGTGCCTGCGCCCCGTGCGCTACTTCAAGGGCGTGCCCAGCCCCGTGAAGACCCCCGAGAAGGTCGACATGGTCATCTTCCGGGAGAACACCGAGGACATCTACGCGGGCATCGAGTTCGAGGCGGGCTCGCCCCAGGCCGCCAAGGTGCTGGAGATCCTCCAGAAGGAGTTCCCCAAGGACTTCAAGAAGATCCGCTTCCCCCAGGACGTGGGTCTCGGCATCAAGCCCGTGTCGAAGGAAGGCACCGAGCGGCTCATCCGCGCCGCCATCGACTACGCCCTGGCGGAGAAGCGCAAGAGCGTCACCTTCGTGCACAAGGGCAACATCATGAAGTTCACCGAGGGCGCCTTCCGCAAGTGGGGCTACGAGCTCGCGGCGCGCGAGTACGGTGACAAGGTCTACACGTGGGATCAGTGGGAGGCCACCAAGGCCGCCAAGAACGAGGAGGCCGCCAACGCCGAGCAGAAGGCGGCGCTCGCCTCGGGCAAGATCCTCATCAAGGACTCCATCGCGGACATCACCCTGCAGCAGGTGCTCACGCGTCCGGACGAGTTCGACGTCATCGCCACGCTCAACCTCAACGGTGACTACCTGTCCGACGCGCTCGCCGCGCAGGTGGGCGGCATCGGCATCGCGCCGGGCGGCAACATCAACTACCTCACCGGCCACGCCGTGTTCGAGGCCACCCACGGCACCGCGCCCAAGTACGCGGACCTGGACAAGGTGAACCCGGGCTCGGTCATCCTCTCGGGAGAGATGATGCTGCGCCACATGGGCTGGAACGAGGCGGCCGACCTCATCATCAAGGGCATGGACAAGGCCATCGGCAGCAAGACCGTCACCTACGACTTCGCCCGCCTGATGAACCAGGAGAAGCAGACCGGCGTGACCGAGGTGAAGTGCTCGGAGTTCGGTCAGGCCATCATCAAGAACATGTAGTCGTCACGAGGAGACAAACCACATGGCTCACTCCAAGAAGAAGATCGGCCTCATCGGCGGTGGTCAGATTGGTGGCAACCTGGCCCTGCTCGCCGTGCAGAAGCAGCTCGGCGACGTCATCCTCTACGACATCCCGGCGGCCGAGGGCCTGGTCAAGGGCAAGGCGCTGGACATCAACCAGCTCTCCGCGGTGGACGGCTACGACTGTCGCGTCACCGGCACCACGGACTGGAAGGACGTGGCGGGCGCGGACGTGGTCATCATCACCGCGGGCGTGCCGCGCAAGCCGGGCATGACGCGCGAGGACCTGCTCGACGTCAACCTGAAGATCATGCGGGACGTGGCGGCCAACATCAAGCAGCACTGTCCCGACGCCTTCGTCATCAACGTGGCCAACCCGCTGGACGCCATGGTGTACGCGCTCCAGAAGATCTCCGGCCTGCCGTCGAACAAGGTCGTGGGCATGGCGGGCGTGCTCGACACCAGCCGCTTCAAGTTCTTCATCGCCGAGGCGCTCAACACCTCCATCCGCGACGTGGAGGCGCTGGTGCTCGGCGGCCACGGCGACGACATGGTGCCGCTCGTGCGCCACAGCACCGTGGGCGGCGTGCCCCTCACCCAGCTCATCGCCAAGGACAAGCTGGACGCCATCATCGACCGCACCCGCAAGGGCGGCGCCGAGCTGGTGGGCCTGTACAAGACGGGCAGCGCCTACTTCGCGCCCGCCGCCAGCTCCATCTCCATGGCCGAGAGCTTCCTGCTCGACCGCAAGCGCGTGCTCCCGGCCGCCGCCATGCTCAATGGCGAGTACGGCATCAATGGCGTCTTCTTCGGCGTGCCGGTGCAGATCGGCGCGGGCGGCGTGGAGAAGATCCACACCGTGGAGCTCAACGAGGCGGAGAAGGCCGAGCTGGCCCGCTCCTACGACTCGGTGAAGAAGACCGTCGAGAGCGTCAAGCTGTAATCGCCGCGCGCCGCCGCTCCGCCTGGCCGCCCCCGTGGGACGAAATGCTCCACGAGGGGCCGGGCGGAGCGCGGCTGATGCCGGTGATGGAGCGCGCTTATTCTTCGTGATCCGGTAATCTTTGCGGCTTGCTGAATCCACCAGTTAACTTGCCGTAGCACTGCACCGAGAGGTCCGGTTTGCCGTGCCCGTGAAGACGGGCGGCGGCGCCGGCGCGTGACCCGGCGACGGGCTCTCGGGGACACCAAGGAGACGCAGCATGGCAGCAGCAGCGCGATTCACGGTGGTGGGCGGCGGACTCGCCGGGCTGATGACCACCATCAAGCTGGCCGAAGCGGGGCATCAGGTCGACATCCTGTCGCTCGTGCCGGTCAAGCGTTCCCACTCGGTGTGCGCCCAGGGAGGCATCAACGGCGCGGTGAACACGAAGGGGGAGGGTGACAGCCCGGACATCCACGTGAAGGACACGCTGCGCGGCGGAGACTTCCTCGCCGAGCAGGTCTCCGTGAAGGGCATGTGCTACGCGGCCCCCGGCATCATCTACCTGCTGGATCGCATGGGGGTGACGTTCAACCGCACGCCCGAGGGTCTGCTCGACTTCCGCCGCTTCGGCGGCACGCTTCACCACCGCACCGCCTTCGCGGGCGCCACCACCGGCCAGCAGTTGCTCTACGCGCTGGACGAGCAGGTGCGCCGCTGGGAGTCCGAGGGCCGCGTCACCAAGTACGAGCACTGGGAGTGGCTCGGCACGGTGAAGGACGGCACGGGCCGGTGCATCGGCAGCGTGGCCATGGACCTGCGCACCAACGAGATCCGCACCTTCCCCGCCGAGGCCGTGTGCCTGGCCACGGGTGGCCCGGGCATCGTGTTCGGCCGCTCCACCAACTCCATCATCAACACGGGCACCGCCGCGGGCCGTGCGTACATGGAGGGGGCCATCTACGCCAACGGCGAGTTCATCCAGGTGCACCCCACCTCCATCCCGGGTGAGGACAAGCTGCGCCTGATGAGCGAGTCGGTGCGTGGCGAGGGCGGCCGCGTGTGGGTGCCGCGCAAGAAGGGCGACGTGCGCGATCCCCGGCAGATCCCCGAGAGCGATCGCTTCTACTTCCTCGAGGAGAAGTACCCCAAGTACAAGAACCTCGTGCCGCGCGACGTGGCCACGCGCGAGATCTTCACCGTGTGCCGCGAGCTGGGCCTGGGCATCGGCGGCCGCGACGCCGTGTTCCTGGACGTCACGCACATCCCCGCGGCCAAGCTCACCGAGAAGCTCGGCGGCGTGATGGAGATCTACGAGAAGTTCGTGGGCGATGACCCGCGCCACGTGCCCATGCAGATCTTCCCGGGCATGCACTACTCGATGGGCGGCCTGCACGTGTCCTTCGAGGCGGACTCGAAGACGCAGACGCCGCTGGTGGGCAGCCCCATCAACCACACCACGCGCATCCCCGGCCTGTACGCCGCGGGCGAGGCCGAGTACGCCTACCACGGCGCCAACCGCCTGGGCGCCAACTCGCTCCTGTCCTGCATCTACGCCGGCATGCTCAGCGGCCCGGCCATGGCGTCGTTCGCCAAGAACAACACCAAGAGCGCCACCGACGCGGACCTGCAGAAGCACTTCGCCGAGGCGAAGAAGTTCTGGGAGGAGCGCTTCGCCTCCATCAAGAAGATGGACGGCAAGGAGAACGCGTACGGGCTCACCAAGGAGCTCGGCGACATCATGACGGAGAACGTCACCGTCGTGCGCTACAACGACCGGCTGCAGAAGACGCTGGATCGGATCCGCGAGTTCAAGGATCGCTGGAAGAACATCAACGCGCTGGACACGGGCAACGTGGCCAACCGCAGCATCTCCTACGCCAACCAGCTCTGGAACATGTTCGAGCTGGCCGAGGTCATCACCAAGAGCGCGCTGATGCGCGACGAGAGCCGCGGCGCCCACTACAAGCCGGACTTCTCGCTGCCCGAGCCCGCCTCGAAGGACCCCACGCAGGACGCCAACTGGATGGGGCTGTGGAAGAAGCGCCACGAGAAGTGGGCCAAGGCGACGCTCGCGTCCTATTCGCCCGAGTCGCCGCAGATCAGCTACGAGGACATCCCCACGCCCGTGCTCGACCCCGAGCCGCGCTGGTACGCCTGAGCAGAGAGGGAACGACATGGACCACGCGACCACGACGCAAGCGCCTGTCAGCAACACGACCAAGCACGTCACCTTCCGCATCTGGCGCCAGGACGGTCCGGATCAGCAGGGGCACTACGACGAGTTCCGCATCGCCTACCGCCCGGGAGCCAACGTCGTCTCCTGTCTCATGGAGATCCAGCGCAACCCCGTCACCACCGACGGGCGCAAGGTGGCCCCGGTCATCTGGGACGCCGCGTGCCTGGAAGAGGTGTGCGGCAGCTGCGCCATGAACATCAACGGCCGGGTGCGCATGGCGTGCTCCGCGCTCATCGATCGCGTCATCGGCAATGGGGAAGCCACCATCACCCTGGAGCCGATGAAGAAGTTCCCCGTCACGCGCGACCTGTCGGTGAACCGCGATCGCATGTTCGAGGCGCTCAAGCGCGTCAAGGGGTGGATCCCCATCGACGGCACCCACAACCTGGGCCCCGGTCCGCGCCAGTCTCCGGCGGATCACTCGGTGATGTACAAGCTGTCCACGTGCATCACGTGCGGCAGCTGCCTCGAGGCGTGCCCGCAGGTGACGATCGACAACGACTTCATGGGCGCCGCCGCCATCAGCCAGGCGCGGCTCTTCAACATGAACCCCACGGGCAAGATGAACTCCGAGGAGCGCGTGCGCGGGCTCATGGGCCCCGGCGGCATCCAGGACTGCGGCAAGGCACAGAACTGCGTGAAGGTGTGCCCCAAGGAGATCCCGCTCACCACCTCCATCGCGGTGATGAACCGCGAGGTGACCAAGCAGATCATCAAGGACATCTTCTTCAATCAGGAAGGCGACAAGAAGGCGACGGGCGGTCCGGGCTAGCGCCCACGTGTCAGCTCGCCGTACTTTTTCCGAGGCTCCGAGTCTGGCGTGAATTCGCCGGGCCGGAGCCTCGGTCTTTTCCCGTCCGCCAGGGCAGGGCCCTTGACACTCGGGCCTTGCCAAGCGGGCCATTCTGCGCGAGAGAGGCAGCCGTCCCGGGGGGCTGGCTCCCGGAGGCCAGTCTCGCGTTACCCGCATCACCCGGAGCTTCGATGAAGATCCACGAGTACCAGGGCAAGGAACTCTTCCGGAAGTATGGGGTCCCCACGCCGCGAGGCATCCTCGCGAACACTCCCGACGAGGCCGAGAAGGCCGCGAAGGAGTTGGGCACCTCGGTGGTCGTCGTGAAGGCCCAGATTCACGCGGGCGGCCGTGGCAAGGGCGGCGGCGTGAAGCTGGCCAAGAGCCCCGCCGAGGCCAAGCAGCTCGCCCAGCAGATGATCGGCATGATGCTCAAGACGATCCAGACCGGGCCCGAGGGCCAGAAGGTCAACAAGGTCTACATCGAGGAAGGTCTGGCCATCGGTCAGGAGCTCTACCTCGGCGTGACGCTGGATCGCGCCACCTCGCGCATCACCTTCATGGCCTCGCGCGAGGGCGGTGTGGAGATCGAGGAAGTGGCCGCGCACAGCCCGGAGAAGATCCTCCGCGAGGCGGTGGACCCGGTGGCGGGCTTCCAGGACTTCCAGGGCCGCAAGCTGGCCTTCGGCCTGGGCCTGTCGGGTCCCACGGTGAACAAGTTCGTGCAGTTCTGCTCCGCGCTCTACCGCATGTTCATCGAGACGGACGCGTCGCTGGTGGAGATCAACCCGCTGGTCATCACCAAGGATGGCGGCGTGGTGGCGCTCGACGCGAAGGTGGACTTCGAGGAGAACGCGCTCTACCGGCACAAGGATCTGCTCGCCTACCGTGACCTCGCGGAGGAGGAGCCGCGCGAGACCCAGGCCAAGGAGTGGGACCTGGCCTACATCGCGCTGGATGGCAACATCGGCTGCATGGTGAACGGCGCGGGTCTGGCCATGGCCACCATGGACACCATCAAGCTGGTGGGCGGCAACCCGGCCAACTTCCTCGACGTGGGCGGTGGCGCGAGCAAGGAGAAGGTGACGGCGGCCTTCAAGCTCATCCTGGCCGATCCGCAGGTCAAGGCGGTGCTCGTCAACATCTTCGGCGGCATCATGAAGTGCGACATCATCGCCGAGGGCATCATCGCCGCGGCGAAGGAAGTGCAGCTGAAGATCCCGCTCGTGGTCCGGCTCGAGGGCACCAACGTGCAGCAGGGCAAGGACTTGTTGAGCAACTCCGGCCTCGCCATCACCCCCGCCGACAACCTCCGCCAGGCCGCCGAGAAGGCCGTCGCGGCGGTGAAGTAGTTCCAGGCAGAGAAAGGTCAAGCCATGAGCATCCTCGTCAACAACGACACGAAGGTCCTCTGCCAGGGCATCACCGGCTCGGCGGGCTCGTTCCACTCCAAGCAGATGCTGGAGTACGGCACCAAGCTGGTCGGCGGCGTGACGCCGGGCAAGGGCGGCACCGACTTCGAGGGCAAGGTCCCCGTGTTCAACACGGTGGCCGACGCGGTGAAGCAGACCGGGGCGAACACCTCGGTCATCTTCGTGCCGCCCCCCTTCGCCGCGGACTCCATCATGGAGGCGGCCGACGCGGGCATCTCCCTCATCATCACCATCACCGAGGGCATCCCCGTCAACGACATGGTGAAGGCCAAGCGCTACCTGCAGGGCAAGCCGGGCGTGCGCCTCATCGGTCCCAACTGCCCCGGCGTCATCACCCCGGGCGCCAAGTGCAAGATCGGCATCATGCCGGGTCACATCCACAAGCCGGGCCGCATCGGCGTGGTGTCGCGCTCGGGCACGCTGACGTACGAGGCCGTGTACCAGCTCACCCAGCTGGGCCTGGGCCAGTCCACCGCGGTGGGCATCGGCGGCGACCCGGTCAACGGCACGGACTTCGTGGACGTGCTCAAGCTCTTCAATGACGACCCGGAGACGGACGCGGTCATCATGATCGGCGAGATCGGCGGCAACGCCGAGGAGGCCGGTGCCGAGTACGTGGCGCGCGAGTTCAAGAAGCCCATCGCGGGCTTCATCGCCGGCCAGTCGGCTCCTCCGGGCAAGCGCATGGGCCACGCGGGCGCCATCATCTCCGGCGGCAAGGGCACGGCGTCCGAGAAGATCAAGGCCATGGAGGCCGCGGGCTTCCTCATGGCCGCCAGCCCCGCCGAGCTGGGCACCACGCTGCAGGAGGCCATCAAGCGCGGTCCTCCGAAGAAGAGCCGCTAGTTCCCCATTTCTTCCACGTCACAACGAGGAGCCAAGACCATGGCCATCGAGCGTACGCTGTCCATCATCAAGCCCGACGGGCTTCAGAAGGGCGTCATCGGCAAGATCATCTCCCGCTTCGAGGAGAAGGGTCTCAAGCCGGTCGCCATCCGTCTGCAGCACCTGTCGCAGGCGCAGGCCGAGGGGTTCTACGCCGTCCACAAGGCGCGCCCCTTCTTCAAGGACCTGGTGAGCTTCATGATCTCCGGCCCCGTCGTCCTGATGGTGCTCGAGGGTGAGAACGCCGTCGCGGGCAACCGTGATCTCATGGGCGCCACCAACCCGGCCAACGCGGCCCCCGGCACCATCCGCCGCGACTTCGCCACCAGCATCGACCAGAACACGGTGCACGGCTCGGACAGCCTGGAGAACGCGAAGAACGAGATCGCGTACTTCTTCCGCGAGACCGAGATCCACGGCTACGAGTACTCCGGCAAGAAGTAGTCCCGACGGGCCTCGGTAAGAGGCCCGGTGGACTCGAGGCCCGGCTCCCGCGCGCGGTTCGCGGGGGCCGGGCCTTCGTCTTTCAGGAGAAGAAGACCTCGGCGAGGAAGGGCGCGAGCGACGTCCACGCGCGGCGCGAGGCCTTCTCACTGTACAGGATGCCCGAGGCGGGATCATTGGCGAACGGCGCCATGAAGGCGTGCATGGTCCCGCCGTACGCGTGCACCTGCCAGTCCGCCTTGCACCGGGTGAGCTCGCGGCCCAGGGCCACCACGTCCTCGGGCAGTGCCATGGGATCGTCCCACCCGTGGAAGACCATGACCTTGGCCTTGATCTCCGTCTCCGCGAGATCATCGGGGCGGCCCAGCAGGCCATGGAAGCTCGCCACGCCTCGTACGTCCGCGCCCGTGCGCGCCAGGTCCAGCACGCACAGCCCCCCGAAGCAGAACCCGATCGCGGCCACCCGGGTGGCATCCACCTCGGACAGGCTCCGGACGGTCTCGACGGTCTTCAAGATGCGGTCGCGCAGCGTTGCCCGGTCGGCAACCAGGGGCGTCATGAGCGCCCGACACTCGTCGGGTGTCGTGCCCCTCAGGCCCTTGCCGTAGAGATCACAGGCGAAGCCCGCATATCCCCAATCGGTGAGCTTCTTCGCGAAGTCGAGCTGCGCCTCGCTGCGGCCTTCCCACCCGTGGAAGACCAGCACCGCGGGCCGCTTGCCCTCGCGGCCGCTGTCGAAGGCCAGCACGCCCTCGAAGGCCTTGTCGCCGTGGGTGTATTCGACTGCTCGGGTGTCGAGGCTCATGATGGATCCCTTCTGGATTCCTCGTCCTCTCGCTTTGGTTCAATGAAGCCCAGACACGCTTCCTGGTACTCGAACTGCCCGGCACGTTCACCCTGTTCTAGGAACGCCTTGATGGCTTCGTAGGGCACGTCGGGAGGAACATCCACTGCCACCAATCGAGGCAGGTCGCTCACTTCCGAGGCGCAGCCCCGTTGACGGAGGGCCGCTCGGACCGGTTCAACATCCTCCTGCCTCGAAAACCAGAGCTGAATGGTGCTATGCCCGCCAGGGCGTACCAGCTCGGAGTACCAGAGAACTCCACTCGCGTCTGGCTGGGCCGAGACGGTATCTCCCGCGGCGAGCCCCGTGACGTAAAATGGGATGTTGTCGATTTCATACCCATCATCCCGTTGGATGACCCACATGGTCTCGGTCTCGCCCACGCCATCAGAATTCTCGAACGGGAAGCGGAGTTTCAGTCTCTCAGTCATGGCGCCTTGTTTGATTTTTCGAGATTGCACTCCCGGCACAACACCTGCCCATTTTCAGGTGTCCCTTCGCCGCCTTTGCTTTTCGGGATGACATGATCGCGCTCGCGCTGGTTGGTGGGGGGCGACACACCGCTCTGGCTCTTTTGTCCAGGCACGACCTCGATCCCACAGTTCTCGCACTTGTTGATGCCATCGTTCTTCGTGGCGTTCGCCGCGTCGATCTTCTTCTTTCCGGCGGGGGTAAAGGCTTTCCCCGTGCGGGAGTCACCTGCACCTCCTTTCGTGGCCTTGCTCGCGAAGGAGGAGGGGTCGCTGGCCGCTGACCCCAGCTGGGTCAATTGACCCCCGTGGACTGAGGGCTCCAGGTTCACCGCGGACGTGAGTGGGGCATCCAGCGGTGAACGTGGGGCCGACTGGATGCAGGAGCTTCCAGCCTGGGCGGATGACGGGACGACCAGGGACAGGAGCGTGACCGTGAGTAGCAGGCAAGCGGTGCTGAAACGGCCTTGAGGAAGGGGCATGGGACTGCTCCAGGAACCGGGGGGGGGCACAAGGGGCGCCTGGAGTACTCTCTTCCAAACCGTCCGGGGCGGGGAAGGGGACGAGCCCTCCTTTGACTCCACCGGCCTGGTTGTGGGAAGTGGCTCCTACACCTCTCCGTTGGAACCATGATGACGCCGACAGAGCCCGCCAGCGCCACCGTCGACACCGCCGCCCCGCCCGTGCCCGCGCCCACCCCGGCCGCCACGCCGCGCACGGAGGTCTCCAGCCTTACCCTGGAGGGGCTCACCCGCTTCCTCACCGAGCAGCTCGGCGAGCGCGCCTTCCGCGCCGGCCAGCTCTACCGGTGGATCCACCAGCGCGGCGCCACCTCGTTCGACGAGATGACGGACCTGTCCAAGGCCCTGCGCGAGAAGCTCAAGGCCCATGCGGAGATCGTCCCCCTGGTCAAGGACGCCGAGCAGCGCTCGGTGGACGGCACCATCAAGTACCGCTGGAAGACCCGGGACGGCCGCTACATCGAGTCCGTCTACATGCCCTCGGAGGACCGCAAGACGCTGTGCGTGTCCACCCAGGTGGGCTGCGCCATGGCGTGCACCTTCTGCATGACGGGCACGCTCGGCCTCAAGCGCAACCTCACCCCGGGGGAGATCGTCGCCCAGGTGCACGCGGTCAACCGCGAGGTGCGCAAGAACGAGGGCCTGGAGACCCTGCGCCCGCTCTCCAACCTGGTCTTCATGGGCATGGGCGAGCCCCTGCACAACTTCGAGAACCTCAAGACGTCGCTCGCCATCCTCCAGTCCCAGGACGGGCCCAACTTCAGCCACCGCCACATCACCGTGTCCACCGTGGGCCTCGTGCCGATGATCGAGCGCTTCGGGCAGGAGACGGACGTGAAGCTCGCCATCTCCCTCAACGCGAGCACCGACGAGCAGCGCTCCAAGACGATGCCCGTCAACCGCAAGTGGAACATCGCCGCGCTGCTCGACGCCTGCCGCAAGTTCCCCCTGCGCCAGGGCCGCCGCATCACCTTCGAGTACGTGCTCCTGCGCGACTTCAACGACTCGGACGAGGACGCCGCGCGCCTCATCCAGCTGCTCGACGGCATCCCCGCCAAGGTCAACCTCATCCCCTACAACGAGAACCCCGGCCTGGGCTTCCAGACGACCATGGACGAGCGCGCCGAGCGCTTCCGGGAACTGCTCTGCGCGGGGCACGTGGCGGCCTTCATCCGCCAGAATCGGGGCCGGGACATCGCCGGCGCCTGTGGCCAGCTGGCCAATCGGGGAGGGGAGAGCCCCTCGGAAACACCGCAAAGCCCCGAGCTTCCTTGACAATCCGCTCGTGGGGGCGTTAAGAGCGCCCCCCTCCAAGCTGATCACCTTCTTGTCTCACCTTCAGATTTCACCTGGAGCATCAGAAATGGCCGTTGTCCTCCGTCTCGCCCGCGCGGGCGCCAAGAAGAAGCCGTACTACCACGTGGTGGCCACCGACTCCCGCAACCCCCGGGACGGCAAGTTCATCGAGGCCGTGGGCGCCTACGATCCGAACCAGAACCCGGCCAAGGTGGAGTTCGACGCGGATCGTCTGGAGTACTGGCTCAAGAGCGGCGCGCTGCCCTCCGAGACCGTTGGCGAGCTCATCAAGCGCCACAAGCGCACCGCCGCCGCCACCCCCGCTTCCTAGTCCCTGCCGGGGCTGAGTCGACAGCGTGGAGCAACTCATCCTCTATTTGGTACGGGCCCTGGTCGATCACCCCGATCAGGTCGGCCTGCGCGCGTCCGAGGTGGACGGGGCCCAGCTCTATGAGCTGAAGGTCTCCCCCGAGGACGTGGGCAAGGTCATCGGCCGTGACGGGCGCACCGTGGGCGCCCTCCGGACGCTGCTCGGCGCCGCGGGCCAGAAGCAGGGCCAGAAGGTCCGCCTGGAAATCCAGGACGACCGGCGCCCGCCCCAGACCCCGTCCTCCGCCACCCCTCCCGAGGGACAGTGACCCTCAAGCCTCATCTCGAGATGGGCTACGTGTCCCGGGCCCATGGGCTCAAGGGCGAGGTGGCCGTGCGCCCCTTCGATCCCGCCTCCGAGTCGCTCGATTACGTCGAGCGCGTGCTCGTGCGCACCCGCGCGGGCCAGGAGCGGCTCTTGCGCATCGAGTCCGTGCGGCCCACTCCCAAGGAGACCCTCGTGGTCTTCGAGCAGGTGGAGCGACGCGAGGACGCCGAGGCCCTGGTGGGCGCCACCGTGCTCGTCTTCCGCGAGGACCTCGAGCCTCCCGAGGAGGACGAGTACTTCCAGGGCGACCTGGTGGGCCTCACCGCGGTGGACGAGGCCGGCAACGTGCTCGGCCGCGTGGAGGAGCTCTGGGACACCGGGGAAGTGCCCAACCTGGTGATCCGCGCCGAGGGCCGTGAGGAGCTCGTCGTGCCCTTCGCCGACGACTTCGTCTCCACCGTGGACATCCCGGGTGGACGGCTCGTGGTGAAGCCTCCGGAGTTCCTGGAGGTGGGTGGAGGCGGGCCGGAAGAGGAGGCGTGATGTACCCCGTGGAGGTGCTCACCCTCTTTCCCGACAGCGTCCTGGGCTACCTGGGCGCGAGCATCCTCGGCAAGGCGCGCGAGAAGGGCCTGGTGGGCGTCACCGTCACGCCCATCCGCGACTACGCCGAGGGCAAGCACCGTGTCACCGACGACGCCCCCTACGGCGGCGGCGCGGGCATGGTGATGAAGCCCGAGCCCCTGGTGGCCGCGCTCGAGGCCGCCCGGAGCCGCGCTCCCGCGGGCGCCAAGGCCCTGCTGATGAGTCCTCGGGGCCCGACGTTCACCCAGGCCCGGGCGCGCGAGCTCGCCCGAGAGCCAGGGCTGATCCTCGTGTGCGGCCGCTACGAGGGGGTGGACGAGCGCGTGATGCCCTTCCTGGATGGGGAGGTGTCGCTCGGCGACTTCATCCTCACCGGGGGCGAGGTGGCCGCCCTGGCCGTGGTGGACGCCGTGGCGCGGCTGTTGCCGGGGGTGCTCGGCAACGAGTCCTCCAGCGTCACCGAGAGCTTCGAGGAGAACCTCCTCGAGCATCCGCACTACACCCGGCCTCCCTCCTTCCGGGGCGCCGAGGTGCCCGCCGTCCTCCAGTGTGGAGATCACGCCCGAATTGCCCGGTGGCGGCGCTGGCACGCGCTGCGGCTCACCCAGGAGAGGCGGCCGGATCTGTTCGCTCGCCTGGAGCTGGGCAAGGCGGACGTGAAGCTGTTGCAGAAGAAAGAGGAGGAGTTGTAGTCCTTCCGCTGGTTTCCAGAGCCGGGTGGTGCTTTGCGGGCTTGTCCGCCCCCCGGCTCTCTGGTAGGACGGCCCGCTCTCAAGTTTTCGTACCGCCAGTCCAAGCTTTTCTGGAGTGAGTCATGCGTCGCAGCGCTATCGAGTACGTGGAGGCCAAGAACCTCCGTCAGGACGTCACCGCTTTCCAAACGGGTGACTCGGTTCGAGTTCACTGGAAGATCAAGGAAGGCGACAAGGAGCGCGTGCAGGCCTTCGAGGGTCTCGTGATCCGCAAGACGCGGGGCTACAACCGCGCCACCTTCACCGTGCGCAAGGTGTCCTTCGGCGTGGGCGTGGAGCGCATCTTCCCGGTGCACAGCCCCCGCTACGAGAAGATCGAGGTCCTCACCCGCGGTCACGTCAACCGCAACCGCCTCTTCTACATCCGCAACCTCAAGGGCAAGGCCTCCCGCGTGGAGAGCCAGGAGGACGCGGAGATGCGCCGCGCCGCCAAGGCCCACCAGGCCAAGGCCTGAGTCGACTCCGGCCTGCTCGGCCGGTCTCTTTTCGGGGAGCGTCCTTTTTCAGGGACGCTCCCTTTTTTCATATCCGCACGCGCTAGAATGGGGGGCGCATGCACTTCGTTGAGCTCGCTGTTCAAAATGTCCGGGGATTTTCCCCCGCCGGCCGTTTCGCCCTGAAGACCGGGTACTTCGTGCTCAAGCCGCCTACGGTGGAGCCGAGTCCGCTGGCCGGATTGTCGCTCGCGCTGCTCTACGCGGACGGCCGCGGCGGGGACGCGGCCTTCTCCGCCTCCGCGCAGAAACCGGGGAAGGGCGCCTTGACGTTCGTGGGGCAGGACACGCTCACCTACCGCGTGCTGCGGGAGCTGGGCGGAGGGGGCACTCTGCACCGGCTCAACCCCACCACGAAGCAGCCCGAGCTCGTGACGCAGGACACCGGCGAGGCCAATCAGTTCCTGCGCGGCCAGGCGGGGCTGCCGCCGCGTACCACCTTCGAACAGCTCTTCACCCTCCAGGCCGCGCAGCTGCCCTCGCGTCGGCCCCGCTCCGGTGGACGCACGATGTCCACCCCGGGCATGCCCGTGGCCCGGTCGCTGTCCTCTCCGGGCATGCCCGCCGTGCGGATGGGTTCCTCGCCGGGCCTCGCCGCCGCGCAGTCGGTGCTGCCCGCCTCGGACATCCCCGCCGCGGAGGCCAGGCAGCGCGAGTTGGAGAAGGAGCTCGTGCTCTGCAAGGAGGTGGACAACCTCCAGTTCGAGGTGGACGGCCTCAACTCCCAGGTCTTCACCCTGGAGTCGAAGCTGCGCGGCACCGAGCCGCTCAAGGAGAAGCTGCGCGAGGCGGAGGCACTGTGGAACGCCGAGCCCACCCCCGAGTCCATGGGCCTGCCCGCGGACATCGTCGCGCGCGCCGAGCGCTATGGCCGCGTTCTCGCCCGGCGGGACGACGCGCTCGCGCGGTTGATGTCCGAGAAGGAGGTGGCCGACGAGGAGGCCGCGCGTCTGCCCGACGTGGAGCCCCTGGTGCGCAACCGCAACTTCTGGATCGCCGTGGGCGTGGGCGTGGCGTGCCTCATCGCCAGCTTCTTCGTGCCCAAGACGGTCCGCTACGTGGCGCTGTTGGACGTGCCCGCCTTCGGCTTCGCCGCCGTGCTCGCCCTGCGCTACGTGGAGGAGTTGCAGGACAAGGATCGCGTGGGGCGCCGGGGCGAGATGTTCGCCGTGCGCGAGAAGAAGATCGCCGAGGAGTTCGAGGCCGAGGCGGGCCCCGTGCGCAAGGCCATGGAGGTGTTCGACGTGGACACCCCCCAGGACATCCCCCCGCGCCTGCAGCGCCGTGAGCAGCTCGGCGCTACCGTGGCCGAGCTGCGCACGCAGCTCATCTCCCTGGAGAAGCACCCCGACTTCATCGACGCCGCAAACCAGCTGCCCATCATCCGCCAGCAGATCGAACTGCTCAACGCGCAGATCGAGCAGAAGGGCACCTTCGTGCGCGACCTGCGCGAGGTGGAGCGCGAGCTGAGCCGGGTCAAGGACTCCATCGCGCTCGCGCGCAATCCGCACCTGGCCGCGGGCGCCGTGCCGGGCCTGGAGACGGCCGCCCACGCTACGCAGGCCCTGGAGGATCCCTCGCCCCAGTTGCTGGGGCTCACCGGGGATCTGCTCGCCACGGACATCCAGGCCGTCATGGGGCTCGTCCGGGAGCGGTGCGTGCAGTACTTCAGCGCGCTCACCGATCGCCGCTACACCGGGGTGGAGTGGGACCGGGACGGACGCACCTCCGTGATCGGCGCCTCGGGCCGGCGCCTGCCGCTGGGCGAGCTGCCTCCGCGCGAGGTGGATCTCTTCTTCCTGAGCCTCCGGCTGACGTTGGTGGAGAAGGTGTCCGCCCGCGTGAAGCTGCCGCTCATCGTCGAGGACGCCTTCATCGGCGTGGACGAGTCCCGGCTGCCGTTGCTCGGCCGGATGCTCAAGCACCTGGGCACGCTCACGCAGGTGCTCCACGTCACGCCGCTCGCGGGCTTCCCGCAGTTGTCGGACGGGACTGTCAATCTGTAGTGCACGAGGCCCCAGGACGGGGCCGCCGGGGAGGGTGGGGATGGAGCGGGACGGGACGAGGGGCGAGCGCAAGCAGTACGGCGACGAGGGCGAGGAGACGGCGGTGCGCTTCCTGGAGACGCAGGGCTACCGGGTGCGGGCGCGCAACTACGCGTGCCGCCACGGAGAGCTGGACGTGGTGGCCGAACGCGGGGATACCGTGTGCTTCGTGGAGGTGCGGATGCGCTCCACGGCGGTGTGGGGAGACCCTTCCCACACGGTGTCCTTCGCCAAGCAGCGCAGGGTCGTGAAGGCGGCCATGCACTACCTGATGGCGCACGGCGTGCGCGATCGGGAGCTGCGCTTCGATGTCATCTCGGTGGTGGGCCGCGGCGAGCGCGCGACGGTGGAGCACCTGCCGGGCGCCTTCGACGCCGGCATGTGAGGCTGTCGATGTCGGGAACGCTCTATCTGGTGGCCACGCCCATCGGGAACCTGGGGGATGTGTCCTCGCGGGCGCTCGAGACGCTGCGGCAGGTGGCCTTCGTGGCCTGCGAGGACACGCGGCACTCGCGCGTGTTGTTGGAGCACTTCGGCATCGCCGCGGACACGGTGAGCCTGCCCGCCTTCGCCGAGGGCCAGCGCGCCGGCCGCATCCTGGATCGGCTGGTAGCCGGCGAGGACTGCGCGCTGGTGACGGACGCGGGCAGCCCCGGCATCAGCGACCCGGGCGAGAAGCTGGTGGCCGAGGCGCTCGAGCGCGGCGTGAAGGTGGTGCCCGTGCCCGGCCCCACGGCGCTGGTGGCGGCCTTGAGTGCCTCGGGCCTGCCCACCGGGCGCTTCCACTTCCTGGGCTTCCTGCCGCGCAAGGGCCCCGAGCGCCAGGCCATGCTGGAAGAGGTGGCCCCCCTGTCCGCGACCATCGCCCTCTACGAGTCGCCGCGCCGGCTGGCCGAGACGCTCTCTGACTTGCGCGACGCGCTGGGCGAGCGGCGCGCGGTGGTGGCGCGCGAGCTGACCAAGGTGCACGAGGAGTTCGCCCGCGGCACGCTCGGCTCGTTGGGCGAGCGCTACGCGGCCGAGGAGCCCCGGGGCGAGGTGGTGGTGTTGGTGGAGGGGCGCACCGGCGAGCACCGCTGGAGCGAGGAGGAGCTGCTGCGCGCGCTGGAGGCGGGGCTCGGCCGGGGCGACAAGCTCAAGCCCCTGAGCACCGAGCTGGCCCGCCGCGCCGGTTGGTCCGGTCAGGACGTGTACCGGCTCGGACTCGGGCTCAAGAAGCGCTGAGGTGCTTCTCTCTCAGAAGGTGAAGTTGATCGTCGCGTTGAAGCGCAGATCCCTGCTCCCGACAGCGTAGAAGCGCCCCCCGGGCTGATCCCAGGTGGGCTCGAAGTTGGGATTCCGGTCGTCAGCGGAGTCCGCCCGGCCATCGTCGTTCGCGTCCCGGCCCTCGGGCTCGGCCGTGAGGGCGTGGTCGGTGTTGTAGAGGAACGAGGCCGTGCCGCGGAACGAGATGTACTCGTTGAGCTGGAACGTCGCGCCGAGCTGTCCTCCCAGTTGGAGGTACTCCGAAGAGGAGAGCAGCTTGCCCAGCACACCGCTCAGCTCGTTGTAGTAGCGGCCCGCGGACACGAAGTTGGTCACGACGCGCGCGTCCAGCTTGAGCATGCGCGCGGACCGGCCTCCAACCTGGAACTCCGAGCCCATCGTCACGCCCACCACGTGCGGTGCCTGGATGCCGGTCTCTCCTCGGCTCCACCCGGGCTCGCCACAATTCTCTGGGGCGCCCATGCCCACGCCTGGGTTGTCGCAGTTGGAGTAGGCGAACGGGCCGCGGACCGGGATGGTGTAGGCCACCTTGAAGTAGGGCTCGGCCAGGCCGATCTTCCGCGAGAGCGCCGTGGACAGCGTGTACTTGTGCACCCGATCCCCGACCGTCGTGCGGTTGGTCGCCGCGGTGTCGAAGCTCGGATCGAACGCCGGAGCTGTGGGTGCCTCGTAGTCGAGGCGGGCCACCCACATGGGCTTCGTGTCGTCCTTGCGCTGATTGAAGATGGCCCATCCGAGCCCGAAACGCGCGTTACCTAGGCCCCAGCGGTACGCTCTGTTTTCGGCTTCGTTGGCCGGGGTGTTCCAATGCTCGTCCTGCAGGAGCACTAGCGGCAATCCGAAGGAGAACTCCACGTCCCGGGAGATACCCACCGCCAGGTCGAGGTTCAGCCGGGCCTCGTATCGCCCGTACGTCAACGCATCGCGGAGCACGGGCGTGGCTTTGCCGTCGGAAGTGGCGACGGACGTCTCGCGAACGATCCTCGAGTTGCGCTGGGCGTACTCGATGCCCGCGTCGATGAAGAGCCCGAAGGGATCATCATCCTCGAAGGAAGAAGCGACGCGGGTGATGTCCGCCGCCGAGGCGGCGAAGGGCACCCCCAGCGTCAGGACGGCGGCAACGGCGCGAAGCCTGGACATCCGACCTCCGTTAATCACACCCCCGGCAAGCACACCCAACCGCCTAACCCCCGGGAAATGTTGAGAAATTTCGGGGACGCTAGCCGCCGGGCACGGGGGTGTCAAGAAACGGATGCGGTCAATTGCCCGCGCCGCCCGAGCCGGCCATCGCCGTGGCCCCGAGCAGCCCGTCCTGCCGGCGCATCTCGGTCTCGAAGGAGGCGCGCTGGGACGCCGGGAGCGAGCGCCGGTAGGTGCGGTGGTTCTCGTAGGGGTCCAGGATGCGCTCGTCGGCGGCCTCGAGCTGGTAGTGCAGGTGGGGCGCGAAGGAGCGGCCGCTGTTGCCGCTGCGGCCCAGCACGCTGCCCACCGCGATGCGGTCTCCCACCTTGAGCGAGCGCGGCAGCTCGTCCATGTGCAGGAAGAGGGCGTGGCGGCGCTTGCCGCCCACCTCCTCGAGGTCGATGCAGTTGCCGTTGAAGCGGAAGCCCCAGTTCTTGCGCCGGACAATGCCGGTGAAGGGCGCCTTGATGGGCGTGCCCACGGGCGTCTTGAAGTCCACGCCCTTGTGCTTGCGGCCGTCGCGCAGGAGCGACGTCACCTGCTCGTAGTCGTCCAGGGGCGAATTCACCAGGCGCAGCTCCAGCTCCTCGCCGCTCGGCAGGTAGTAGCGGGCGTTCTTGTCGCTCGCGGCCTGGAAGCGGTAGGCGCGGTGCGTCTGGCCCGTCTTGCCGCTGGTGAAGCGCACCGCGTGCACGAGGGGCTCCTCGTTGGAGCGCACCTCATAGAGCACGTCCAGGGTGTCCCCGCGGCGGATGTCTCCCGGCACGTCCACCCACCACACCAACGTGCGCGTCACCACCTGGGCGAGCGCGGGGCCCACGGCGGCGCCGGCGGCCGCGACGACGGCCGTCTCCAACGGGCCCTCCACGCGGATGGCGGCGTGTGACAGCTCGCCGGGGACGGCGGGCACCGCGCCCCGGGGGGGGGTGGTGGGCACCGGCTCCACGGCGGTGGGCGCCAGGGGAGGCACGTCGGGGTTGGTTGAAGACGGAGTGGCGGCGAGCACCCCGGCCTTCGCGGGATCCTCGGACCCGGCCTTCTCGGGGGTGTTTCCAGCCTCGGCCGAGGGCGGCGAGGCGGGCCGGTGCTTCCACCACCACACGCCTCCGGTGCACAGACCCAGAAGCAATGAGAGACCTATCACCGGCCCCAGGGGGCTTTTCTTCGGTTGAGGTCCAAGGGTGGGAAGAGGCGGCCGCATTCAGGCTCCCATAGGGTGAGGGGGGGGGTGGCGCGGGGACCGGAACCGTTGGTGTCGCGGCGATATTTCGCCACGGGTCTCAGTCGTCGGCGCCGTCATGCCCATCTTGGGCGGTCGTGTCGCGCAGGCCAAATTCCTTCATCTTCGTTTGAAGGGACTTCCGGCTGATTTGCAGCAGTCGAGCCGCCCGGGTGACGTTGCCGCCCGTCTCCTCCAGGGCCTTGGTGATGAGATCCTTCTCCAACTCGGCCGCCTTCATGCGGACGATGTCCTTGAGGCCCCCCTCGCCCGGAGACGTCTCCGCGACAGCGGCCGGGGAGGCGAGCACTGGAGTGGAGGCATGGCGCACCGGCTCGGGCAGATCCTTCGCGGTGATGAGCGGCCCATCGGCGAAGAGCAGCACGCGCTCGATGAGGTTCTCCAGCTCGCGGATGTTGCCGGGCCAGTTGTAGGCCTGCAGCAGGGTGAGCGCGTCGTCGGCGATGCCCTCGATCTTCTTGTTGAGCTTGCGGTTGTACTTCTCCACGAAGTGCCCCGCGAGCATGTGGATGTCGCCCCGGCGCTCGCGCAGGGCGGGCAGGGTGACGGGCACCACCGCGAGCCGGTAGTACAAGTCCTTGCGGAAGCGTCCGGCCTCGATCTCCGCCTGCAGGTCGCGGTTGGTGGCGGCGATGAGGCGCACGTCCACGCGCGTCGTCTTGATGCCGCCCACGCGCTCGAACTCGCCCTCCTGGAGCGCGCGCAGGAGCTTCACCTGCATCTCCACGGGGATCTCGCCGATCTCGTCGAGGAAGAGCGTGCCCCCGTCGGCCAGCTCGAAGCGGCCGGGCTTGGAGGTGACGGCGCCGGTGAAGGCCCCGCGCTCGTAGCCGAAGAGCTCGGACTCCAGGAGGTTGTGGGGGATGGCGGCGCAGTTGATCTTGATGAACGGCTTGTCCCGGCGGCTGGAGGCACCATGCAGCGCGGAGGCGATGAGCTCCTTGCCCGTGCCGCTCTCGCCGGTGATGAGGACGGTGGAGGGGGTGTCCGCCACCTTGTCGATGATCTTGAAGACCTCCTGGAGCTGGGGCGACTGGCCGATGATGGCGGCGCGGGCCTTGGCGTCGGCGCGCACCGAGCGCTGGGCGACGACGTGGGCCTTGGCGGCCTTGGCGATGGCGGCCGACAGCTCGGATTGATCGAAGGGCTTGGTGACGTAGTCGAAGGCGCCCGCCTTGATGGCCTCGACGGCGGAGTCCACGGTGCCGTGCGCGGTGATGATGATGACGGGCACGTCGGGGTTGGCGGCGTTGACGGCGCGCAGGACCTCCATGCCGCCGGCCTTGGGCATGACGAGGTCGGTCACCACGATGTCGGCGCCGTTCTTGTGGAACTCGGCGAGGCCCTGCTCACCATCGGCCGCGACGGTGACGTCGAAGCCGTCCCGGCGCAGCATGGCGGCGAGCACCTTGCGGAGGTTCGTCTCGTCGTCGATGACCAATACTTTCGGCATGGGAGGTCGCGGCGCCGGGCCGGGGGGCCGACGCGAGGCGGTCGACCATCGCGGTCCGTTGGGGTGAGCGTCAAGGGAAACCCGGGGGAGCGAGGGAGTTCGGGCTTCAAGCCCGTGAAGGCGCCGACATAGAGTGCGCTCCCCTTGACCGTTCCCACTCCTGGCCCCGAAGCCCCCGTCTCCTCTCCCCCTCCTCGTCCCGCAGTACAGGGGCGTGCCACCAAGGGCAGCGGCGCGTTGTTCGTCGCCGCGGGCATCCTGGCCTCGAGGCTGGTGGGCCTGGTGCGCGAGCGTTTCTTCGCGCACTACCTGGGCAACGGAGTAGCGGCCGACGTGTTCAAGGCCGCGATGCGCATTCCCAACTTCCTGCAGAACCTCTTTGGCGAGGGGGTGCTGTCCGGCTCGTTCATCCCCGTGTACTCGGGGCTGTTGGGCAAGGGAGACGAGAAGGAGGCGGATCGGGTGGCGGGCGCGGTGTTCGGCTTGCTCGCGCTGGTCACGGGGGTGCTGGTGGCGCTGGGCCTGCTGGCCACGCCGCTGCTCGTGGACACCATCGCCCTGGGCTTCGAGGGAGAGGCGCGGCGGGTGACCATCCGGCTGGTGCGCATCCTCTTTCCCGGCACGGGCCTGCTGGTGATGTCCGCGTGGTGCCTGGGCGTGCTCAACAGCCACCGCAAGTTCCTCCTGTCCTATCTGGCGCCCGTGGTGTGGAACCTGGCCATCATCACCACGCTGGTGGGCGCGGGGATGAGCGAGCTGCCCGAGGAGTCCCTGGTGGTGGTGCTCTCCTACGGCGTGGTGGTGGGCTGCGCCCTGCAGTTCCTCGTGCAGGTGCCCTCGGTGCTCCGGGTGCTCGGGCACTTCCGGCCCCACCTGTCCACGGCGAGTGAGTCCGTGCGCCAGGTGCTGCGCAGCTTCAGCACGGTGGTGCTCAGCCGCGGCGTGGTGCAGATCAGCGCCTACGTCGACACGTCCTACGCCTCGCTCGTGGCCCCCCGGGCACTGTCCACGCTCACCTACGCGCAGACCCTCTACCTCATCCCGGTGAGCCTCTTCGGCATGGCGATCTCCGCGGCGGAGCTGCCGGAGATGTCCCGCGCGGCCGGGGCGGGCGAGGCCGTGGCGGACAAGGTGCGTGCGCGACTGGAGGCCGGAGCGCGCCGCGTCGCCTTCTTCGTGGTGCCCTCGGCGGCGGCGCTGCTCTTCATCGGGGACGTGGTGGCGGGAGCCCTCCTGCAGACGGGCCAGCTCACCGCCGCGGACACGCGCTACCTCTGGTACGTGCTGATGGGCTCCTCGGTGGGTCTCGTCGCCTCGGCACTCGGGCGCCTGTACGCCTCGACCTTCTATGCCCTCAAGGACACGCGCACGCCCCTGCGCTTCGCCACGTTGCGCGTGGTGCTGGGCGCCGCCCTGGCCTGGCTCCTGGCGCTGCGGCTGCCGGAGCTGCTCGGCCTGCCCACCCACCTGGGCACGGCCTTCCTCCCCCTGTCCGGAGGGTTGATGGCCTGGTTCGAGGCGCAGATGTTGCGGCGCTCGCTCGGCGCGAAGATTGGCCCCGTGCCCCCGCCCGCGGGGATGGCGAAGCTATGGGGGGCGGCGATCGCGGCGGGCCTGACGGGCCTGGGCATCAAGGTGGCGCTGACCCACCTGCTGGGGCCCTCCCCTCGGGCCCTGGCGGAGTGGGGAGGGAACGTCCTGCCTCCGCCCCACCTGCACCCGGTGCTCGTCTTCCCCCTGGTGGTGCTGCCCTTCGGCCTCGTCTACTTCGCCCTCACCAGCGCCCTGGGCGTCCCCGAGGCGAAGGCGGTGCTCCAGAGGGTGTTGCGGCGCAAACGAGCCGCCTAGGCCTCGCTCGGCTCGCCTGGAGCCCGGGGACGGGTGCGGAGCAGGCGGGCGGGCCCCTCGCGGCGCGCGGGGGGATGGACGTCGTGTCCGGCCGCGTTATGGGGGGATTCAAGGCCGGAGTGCGGAAGATGACCAGATGCGTCTTCCGTCCAGACACGGCGCGTGTGTAGAGTGCGCCGCCTTTTTCCCCCAGCGGGGGGGCATGGTCCCCCCACGCTGGATTTCGATTTCGTTCAGGAAGGTCCCCGCAGTGAGCGACGAGAAGAACGGTTCCGTGGGTTCTGGTGGCGGCGATGGGGCAGGGGGCTTTGGCCCCAAGAAGCCCAAGGCCACCTTTGGTGACGTGATGCTCGGCATTCCCGCGGGTCGTGGCGGCGAGCGCGAGGAGCGCGGTGGCCGCGGCGATAAGGACCGCCGTTCGGATCGCCCGCGTGGCGAGCGCGAGGCGGCTGCCCCCAAGCCCACGGGCGAGGCGGGAGGCAAGCCCCAGGGCGCGCCCCGCGAGGAGCGCCGTCCGCGCGGTGAGCGCGGGGGAGGCCGCGGGGGTGGCGGTGGCGAGCGCCAGTCCGGCCCCATGGTGGTGGTCAAGCGCGCCTCGGGCGCGGTGGAGACGCGCGGACCGGTGACCCCGGCCCCGGCGGCGTCGTCCGAGCCCACCGCCGAGACGGCTCCCGAGGCCTCGGCCGCTCCGGCGCCGGTGCCCGTGACGCCCAAGGCGCCCGTGGTGCCCGCGCCCTCCAGCGCGCTCTACGAGGAGGTCCCCGAGGACAAGTCCTTCGCGGAGATGTTCGAGGCGCAGCAGAAGGATGGCGGCATGCCGGGCCGGCGCGCGGTGCGCGTGGGCGAGAAGGTCTCCGGCACCATCTTCCAGCTCGGCGCGGACACGGCCTTCGTGACGCTGTCCAACGCCAAGAGCGAGGCGATGATCGAGCTGCGCGAGCTCAAGGACGACGAGGGCGTCCTGCGCTACGGCGTGGGCGACACCATCGAGGCGCACGTCATCGAGGCGGGCGCTCGGGGCATCCTGCTCAGCCGCGCGCTGGCCAAGGGCAGCGCCAACATGGCGATGCTCGCCGAGGCCCGCTCCTCCGGCATGCCCGTGGAGGGCATGGTGCTCAGCGTGAACAAGGGTGGCGTGGAGGTGGCGATCGGCGACGTGCGCGCCTTCTGCCCCATCAGCCAGCTGGACATCCGCTTCGTGGAGAAGCCGGACGCGTTCATCGGCGAGAAGCTCACCTTCCGCGTCACCGAGGTGCGCGACCGCAACGTGGTGCTCTCGCGCCGCTCGCTGCTCGAGGACGAGCAGAAGCAGCTGGCCGCCAAGACGCGCCAGACGCTGGAAGTGGGCAAGGTCGTCAAGGGCAAGGTCACCGGCGTGCGTGACTTCGGCGCCTTCGTGGACCTGGGCGGCGTGGAGGGGATGATTCCCGTCTCCGAGATGTCCTACATGCGCGTGGCCCACCCGAGCGACGTGGTGAAGCAGGGCGAGGAAGTGGAGGTGGAGATCCTCCGCATGGAGCCCGGCCAGCCCAACTCGCCGGACAAGTCCAAGCAGAAGGAGCGCATCACCCTCTCCATGCGCGCCCGCCAGGAGGATCCCTTCAAGACGGCGATCGCGGAGCTCAAGGAAGGCGACCGGCTGCAGGGCAAGGTGGTGCGGTTGCAGCCCTTCGGCGCCTTCGTGGAGCTGCGCCCGGGCGTGGACGGCCTCGTGCACATCTCCGCGCTGTCCGAGCGCCGCATCGCGCACCCGCGCGACGCGGTGAAGGAGGGCGAGGTCATCTGGGTGCAGGTGGAGAAGATCGACGCGAACGACAAGCGCATCGGTCTGCGCCGCATCTCCGAGGAGGAGGCCCAGCGCCCCGCCGAGGAGCGCCCCGTCGCCGCCGCCACCGAGGAGAAGAAGCCGGCCGAGCCCGCGGCGCCGCGCCCCAAGGTGGGCCAGGTGGTGGTGGGCAAGGTGGACCGCATCGAGCCCTACGGCGTGTTCCTCGCGTTCCCGGGCGGCAAGGGGCTCATCCCCGCCGCCGAGACGGGCACCGAGCGCGGCACGGACCTGCGCAAGAAGTTCTCGCTCGGCCAGGAGCTGAAGGTGGCCCTGGTGGACATCGACGCCTCCGGGAAGATCCGCCTGTCCATCACCGCCGCCGAGCGCGCCGAGGAGCGCGCCGAGGTCGAGGCCTGGACGAAGACCCAGCAGCCCGTGGGTGGCGGCAAGAAGGGGCTCGGTACGTTCGCCGACCTCTTCAAGCAGAAGCTGGGCAAGTAGTTCGTGCCCCGAGCGCTCGGGAGACACGCGGAATCCCAGACGTGTCTCCCGGCGTTCGATTAAAAGAGTTGACGGTCCAGGGGGAGGGCGGTACTAAGCCTCTCACTTCGCCGCGGGGTGGAGCAGCCTGGTAGCTCGTCGGGCTCATAACCCGAAGGTCGCAGGTTCAAATCCTGCCCCCGCAACTTGACAGGCCAGAGACCCTGTCGAAAAAAGGTGACAGGGTCTCTGGTGTCTGACAAAGAGAAGCGCAACAAAGGCAGCAAACGGTATCGCGGGGTGGAGCAGCCTGGTAGCTCGTCGGGCTCATAACCCGAAGGTCGCAGGTTCAAATCCTGCCCCCGCAACTCTGAAGACGAAGCCCCGTGGACGATGAGTCCACGGGGTTTTTTCTTTTCCGGGCCTCACGCTCCCCGGGCGCGGTGCTCCTCCAGGTACGCGGAGAAGCCCGCCTTGGATTGGATGCGGAACGCGGGCAGCCGAGCCAGTGCCTCGGGAGCGAACGCGTATTGCTCGCACACGAGGCTCGCCCGGAGCTCGCCCTCGGGGCCGCCGGTGAAGGGCTGGACCTCGTGCGTCAGGTCGCCCCGGAAGTGCACCAGCATGCCCGGCCGCGGGCGCACCCCGCCCAGCGCGAGCTGTCCCCGGGAGAGCACCAGCGCGCCTCCCTTCGCGCCCTCGGGCACGTTCAGGTAGAGCACGCTCACGTGCTCGGGCGTCGCTCCGGGCACGCCGCTGGGCTCCTGCAGGGTCGCGTCGATGTGCCGGCCCACACCCCGGCCCGCCTCGAGCAACAGCAGGTTCAGGTAGAAGGCATTGGGGCGGCGCCGCTCGGGCCTGGGGCCGAGCAGCCGCTCGCGCCACGGAAGGAGCCCTCGCCAGCTTCGGGGTTCCATCACCTGGGCCAGGTAGTCGCGCAGGAAGGGGAAGCGCTCCTCGAGCGTGGCCCGTCCCGTCTCCGTGAAGATGACGGCGAAGCCGCGGCTGCCCTGGAAGGTGCCCATCAGGGGACTTCTCGCCACGAAGCGCGAGGAGAGCAGGGCGCCGCGCAGGGACTCCAGCGCCTGTCCTGGCAGGACGCCGCGATGGGTGACGTACTCGCTCACCCCCGCGAGTCTACGCGGTTCGACTTCCGCCGACGCCACGAGAAGCCACCCGGCCCTTCAAGCCGCGCCTCCTCCTGCCGAGGGGGCATGGCTTCTCCTGGGGAACCTCATGGCTTGCCTCGTTTCAGGTGAATGGAGCACGTGCCGTCCGTGCAGGTCTTCCCCGCGATGCGGAAGCGATGGCGGGCGATGAGGCCGTAGAGCCAATCCGCCACCTGCCGCAGTCCAGGCACGTAGTAGACGTAGAGCAGCCTGCCGAGCCGTCCGCGCCCCAGCGCCCGCACCACGGCCTCGGCCCCTTCGAAGACCCGCCCGTCTGCCTGGACGAGCTGCATCTTCTGCTCGCACCGCTCGAGCGAGATGCCCGGGAACGCGGCCAGCACCCCCTCCTCCCGGAACGAGCGCAGCTCCGAGCCACCCCCTCCCAGCAAGCGCTCGAATTGCTTCGCGGCCCCGAGGCACAGACGGCAGTGCCCGTCGAACAGGATGACGTCATGCCCTGGGGGCGTCGTCGCCAGTTCCTTCATGGGTTTCCTCTTCCCCTTCTCGTTGATGACTTCGGGTACCAGTTCAAGGTGGGTGAGCCGGGGGCGCGCGTGCTCGCCGCGCCCCGCCGGCTCAGGGAAACAGGGGGGCCGCCTCGAGGCCCAGGGTTTCGGCCCATCCGAACATGCGATTCATGTTCTGGATGGCCTGTCCGCTCGAGCCCTTCACGAGATTGTCGATGGCGACAATGACGATGGCACGGCCGGGCACGCGATCCTCGAAGACGTTGAGCACACAGTGGTTCGAGCCGCGCACCATGCGAGTGCTCGGAGCCACGCCCACCGGCAACAGGTGGACGAAGGGTTCATCGGCGTAGCGCCGTTGCAAGACGGTGCGAAGGTCCGTGGCGGTGACACCCTTCATGAGCTCGACGGTGATCGTCTCGAGTTCGCCGCGGTTCATGGGGACCAGGTGTGGCGTGAAGCTGATCCGCACGGGCCGATGGACGCGGCGCGACAGTTCCTGCTCGATCTCGGGCATGTGGCGATGTCTGCCGACAGCGTAGGCGTGGGTGGCCTCGGCGAGTTCGGCGAACAGGTGGGTGTCTTTCAGGCCGCGGCCCGCGCCTGATACGCCCGAGAGCGCATGGATGGTGATCCGCTCTGTTCCGACCACGCCCGCCTCGACCAGTGGCAGCAGCGCGAGCAGGGCCGCGGTCGGGTAACAGCCAGGACAGGAGACCAACCGCGCATCGCGGAGGGCACCGCGCGCGAACTCGGTCAGTCCGTAGACGGCTTCATCCAGCAGGGTGGGGGCTGGATGGGCATTGCCGTACCACTCCGCGTAGACCGAGGCATCGCGCAGGCGGAAATCGGCGGACAGGTCGATGATGCGTGGACCGCGCACGCCACTCAGGATTCCGGCCGAGGCCGCGTGTGGCAGGCAGCCGAACACCGCGTCGATGCCGTCCCAAGGGATCTCTTCGGCACGCACCAGGGTGGGCAGCCTGGGATGAGGGAAGAAGTGCGGCCAGATGTCCGCCATCGTCTGTCCTGCCTTCGCGTTGGCGGACAGCGCGGTGATCTCCATCCGTGGGTGGCCCAGTGCCAGACGGACGAGATCCGCTCCGGTGTAGCCTGAAGCTCCGAGCACGGCGATTCGAATACGGTTGGTCATGTCATGCCCTGGCAAGGAGTTGAGTGACGTGCACGAGGTGAACATCGAGGAGGCTGGAGACAGGAAAAAAGCCGGAAGACGGCCGAGGCGGCGCTCCTCGTACGTAGAGCGCATTCAGCGACTCGAGCGCGAATTGAAACGGACCCAGAAGAAGCTGGCCGAGGCGGAAGCGCTCTTGTTGCTGAAGCGGTCCGGCACGGAGCTGGGGCGGCGGGGGCAATGGCACGGCAGGGAGGAGCGCCAGCGGATATTGCTCCGGGTGGACGGTTTGATCCGGACAGGTGTCCCCCTGAAAAGGATTGGCTCCTTGTTGGGCGTTTCCCTCCGCACCGTGCAGCGCTGGAGGGCCTCGCGAGAGGTTGGAGACCGGCGGCGAGGCGTGCGCAGCCCCGTCAACCGTCTCTCCGACTCGGAGCGAGAGAGACTCCTGGCGATCCTGCATTCCGAGGAGCATCGCGCGCTGTCTCCCCGGCAACTCGTTCCGAAGATGGCGGACGAGGGCCTCTATCTCGCGTCCGAATCCACGATGTACCGGCTTCTTCGAGCCGGACCCCGGTGGTCCCGTTGCGCTCACGGCGGTGATTCCACGGCCCCCGGACTCACGCCGCTCCTCATCAACGCGCCCAACCGGGCCTGGAGCTGGGACATCACCTATCTCAAGTGTCCCACACGGGGAGCCTATCTCTACCTCTACCTCATCATGGACGTCTTCAGCCGCCGGATCATGGGCTGGGAGATTCATGAGGTGGAGTCCACGCAACGCGCCGCGGCCTTCATCCGGCGCACCTGTGAAGCCAATACCATCGACCCCCGTGGGTTGATCCTCCACTCGGACAACGGAGGTCCCATGCGGGGCGCCATCACCCTCTCGACCCTGCGAGAGCTCGGCATCATCCCCTCCTACAGCCGCCCGCATGTTCATGACGACAACTCCTTCTCGGAGGCGCTGTTTCGAACCCTCAAGAATCACCCGGCTTTTCCCGAGCATCCATTCCGCTCGCCGCACGAAGCGCGTGCCTGGTTGGAGTGGTTCTCCTCCTGGTATAACCACCAGCACCGGCACAGCGCTCTCTGTTTCGTGACGCCAGAGGAGCGTTACTCCGGTCAAGACCATATCATCCTTTCGCGGCGGCGCACGTTATATGAATGTGCGCGCGGACTGCACCCCACGCGGTGGTCGGGACGTATTCGCGATTGGTTTCCCGTGGGTCCCGTGCTCCTGGGGGCCAGACCGAGCCTGGGGTGACAACCCGGTTGACACCTACCGTGCACGCTTCCTCCTGGGCACGGAGCGCCAGGGTCTCCGGGGTGTCCTGTGTCAGGGTAGTTGTCACTTCCCCTGGACCTCACGCCCATGCAGATCGAATCAAGAATCGACGCGCTGGAAGGACTCTCCCTTCAGCAACGTTTGCACCGGCATTACACCTCGTTGCTCGCGGAGCCCGAGTGCTTCCTCGAGACTCCGTCGCTCTCGAGCATGCGGGAGATCCATGAACTGGAGGACGCCTGGCTCCGCCACCTCGATGCGCGCAGTGTCGGCTTCGAGCTTCCCTCGTCGAGTGCGCGGTTCAAGGACTGGTATTTCAGTCACGTCCAGCGGCACTCCGCGGCGACCGCCAGTTTCACCTCCTACCTGGCGGAACAGGCCTCCCTGTCCGAAATGGCCATGTTCTTCATCGTCGAGGAGAAGGTGGATAGCAAGTTCGATGATCTGATGGCGCTCGCCCAGCTCGGGACGTCTGGCAAGGTCAAGCTCACCATTGGTGACAATTACTGGGACGAGATGGGTCACGGCAACCCACGCTTCGTCCATACGACGATGTTCAACACCTCGGTCACCTGGATGCGGGAGCAACTCCAGGCGAAGGGCATCACCCCGAGTGATATCGAATTCCCCGAGATCTTCACCAACGCCAACCAGCTCCTCATGTACGGGTTGAGCCGGCGCCATGCCCCCCGGCTCATCGGTGCCCTCGGCGTGCTCGAACAGACCGCCTCCCAGCGCTTCCAGGCCATGGTGGATGGCTGCGTCCGCCTCGGAGTCCCGAAGGATGTGATCGCCTATCAATCCCTCCACGTCGGGGTGGACCATGATCACGGCTCGCAATGGTTCGATCACGTCCTCCTTCCCCTCACGCAGCGGAGCCCCCTGCTGATGGAGGAGATCTGCCGCGGTGTCTTGACCCGCTGTGACGTGGCGACCCGCTACTACCGCGAGGTCGAGGCGCGGCTCGTGTCCGGCAGGTACAGGTGAGCGCCATGGGCGAGGGCGCCGGCGCGGCCGGAGTGGACGTCATCATCCGCGGTGCGAGGCGTTCCGATGCCTTGGCGCTCTACGAGATCATGTCGAAGCCCAAGGTCATCTGGGGCACGACGGTGATGCCGTGCACGAGCGAACTCACCGCGGAAAAGGCCCTCGGTGAGGAGAACCGGCACTGGTTCATCGCCACCCGGGCTCGAGACGGCCACGTCCTCGGCTATCTCTATCTGGATTGGGGTCATGGACGCTGGCGTCGAATCGCCTCCCTGGTCATGGCCATCCACGACGACGCGGCGGGCCAGGGCGTCGGACGCATGTTGCTCGACAAGGCCATCCACGTCGGATTCCAGTACCTCGACCTCCAGCGCATCGAACTCGAGGTCTACGTCGACAACCCCGCGGCCATCCACCTCTATGAAAAGGTGGGGTTCGTCCATGAAGGGACCAAGCGACGCAACGCCATCCGTGACGGTGTTCATGTGGACGGCCACATGATGGCGATTCTCAAGCCACTCGATGGGTGAAGACCATGCAGCCACACACGCTCGCTTACACGGACAAGGCCCACCTGTTGACCCATAACTACGGGTCGACCGATGATTACAAGGTTCGCTCCTCCGGGTGGGACGAGTACCGGGTGAACCCCACCAGCGTCGTGGAGTGGGTGCTCGGGAAGATTCCGTTGGAGGGGCGGAGTGCCATCCTGGATGCGGGATGTGGCCTCGGACGGTTCGCGCTCGCGGCTGCCGAGCGGTCCCCCGCGGGGTCCGTGGTCACGGCCCTGGATCTCTCCGCCGCCATGGTCGACGCGGTCCGCACGGAAGCGCGCGGCCGGCAGCTCGCGATCGAGGTGAGCGTCGCGGGGATCGAGGAGCTCCCCCATCCAGCCGAGACCTTCGATGTCGTCCTCTGCAACTACGTTCTCTACCACGTGGAGTCGATCCCGAAGGCCATCGGCGAGCTCGCGCGGGTGCTCAAGCCAGGTGGCCGCCTCGTCAGCGTGGTGCCCGCCTTCCGGTGGCTTCACGAGCTCATCGACTGGCAGGACAGGGCGCTGCTGCGGCTCGGTCATGACATCGACGGCCCCCTGTTCAAGCCGACGGGAACGGACCGTTTCTGTGAGGAGAATGCCCCGCGCTACCTGCGGGAGCGATTCCGGGTGATGTCTCGGGAGCGCTACGATGGGACCATGCGCTTTCCCTCGGTGGAGGTGCTGCTCCATCACTATCGCCACACGATGAGGTTCAAGAACGCCGTGGCGGCGGGAGTCGATGCGGAGGTGCTCGCGGCGGCGGTGGGGGAGTTGATGAGCGAGACGCTCGCGCGCGAGGGACACCTCCAGGTGACGAGCCAGAACACGTGTTTCATCTGCGTCCGCGAGGAGTGAGCACCATGCCTCTCGTGCACATCTACGTGACACCGCCCCTCGAGGACGAGGGGCAGCGCAAGGAGCTCTTCCGCTCCGTGACGGAGGCGATCTCCAAGAGCCTCGAGAAGCCGCCGGAGCAGACGCGCATCCTCCTGCACGAGCTTCCCGAAACGGACTGGTCCGTGGCTGGCGAGACCGTGGACGTGCGGCGGCGGGCGTCCAAGGCGCGGAAGTGAGAAAGGCCGCATGACACTCGGGGATCGCGCGCTGGTGCTGCTCGTCATGGCGATTTGGGGGTTCAATTACGCCTTCGCGAAGTTGGGGCTTCTGGAGCTGCCGCCCTTCTCGCTGCTCGCCATCCGCTTCTTTCTGGTCGGCGTGCTGGCGGTGCCCTTCGCGAGGACGCCGCGCCGACACCTTCCACGGTTGTTCGGTCTGTCCGTGGTGTTTGGCACGTTGCACTTCGGCCTCGTCTACCTGGGACTGACTCGCGTCGATGCCGCCACCGGCGCCGTGCTGGTGCAACTCCAGGTGCCCTTCGCCGCCATCCTTTCCTTCCTGCTCCTCCGGGAGCGGCCGGGCTGGTCGTGGCTGGGGGGCGCGAGCCTCGCCTTTCTCGGGGCGTTGCTCCTGCTCGGCGAGCCACGAACCTCGGCGAACCGGGGCCATGCCTTCCTCATCGTCCTGTCCGCGGTGATGTGGGCGGTGAGCTACCTGCAACTCAAGGGCATGCAGAAGCCGGGTCCCCTCGACTCTTTCTCCATCAACGCGTGGATGAGCCTCCTGTCGGCGCCCCAGTTGCTCGCGCTGTCGCTCGTGTTCGAGCATGGGCAGCTTCGAGCGTTGCGGATGATGAGTGCGCTCGGGTGGGTCTCGCTGGCCTACCAGGTCCTGTGCGTCGGTCTCCTCGCCTACGTCATCTGGTATCGCCTCATCGTGAAATATCCGGTGAGCACGACCTCACCGTTCACGCTCACCATTCCGGTGCTCAGCAGCATGGCGGGAGCACTCCTGCTCGGGGAGCCCATCACGGGGCGTTTCGTCGTGGGAGCCGGTGTCACGCTCGCGGGGGTCGGCCTCCTCCTGCGCGGTTCGAAGGGTCCAGTGAAGCGCGTGGTGCCCACGGAACAACGGATTGGAACATGACGGGACAAGTGAGTTTTCGGGAGCGCCTCCGGGAGACGTTCACAGCGGATTTGAGGTCGCTCGCGGTGGTGCGCATCCTCACGGGGGCCGGTGTGGTCTTCGATGTCCTCTACCGGGCGCGAGACCTCGAGGCGCATTACACGCAAGCGGGAGTCATCTCCACGGAGACGGCGAGAGCCCTCGTGGAGTATTTCGGGTGGTTCTCGCTGCACACGCTCAGTGGAAGCCTGGCCTACCAGATCGGACTCAGCGCCTTGTTCCTGGTGCTCGGCCTCCTGCTCATGGTGGGGTTCGCCACCAGGCTCGTGACGCCACTGTGCTGGATGCTCTACGTGTCCGTGCAGAACCGTTTCTTCGCGGGGGACTACCCCGGCGATTATGTCCTCACCCTGTTGTTGCTCTCGGGCATCTGCCTTCCCTGGGGAGCCTGGTTCTCCGTGGATGCCTGGCGAGGGCGGGGGAGGGCGATGCCCGCTCCTCGCTACCGCGGACTCAGTGCCCATGCGTTCTTCCTGCTGTTCACCGTCTTCCTTTGCAACACGGGCATTTCGAAGTTCGCCGCTGGCGATCGGTGGCTCGACGGGAAAGCGCTCTATCTCACGCTCTCCTCCATCCGCTACACGTCCCACTGGCTCGACTGGACCCTCGAGCATCTCACGCTTCTCGAGGTCGTCACCTACGCCGTGCCTTGGATTGAGCTCGTCTCGCCGGTCGTTCTCTTCTTCCCCTGGAAGAACGGTGGGGTGCGCACGCTCGCCGTGGCCATCATCTGCGCCATGTTCACGTCCTTTGGCATTGGCCTCGACCTGCACCAACTCCCATTCCTCGCGGCGGTGGCATACCTCGGATTCCTGCCCCCCTGGTTCTGGGATCGGTTCCTGCCGGCGCTGTCCCGCGGGGCGTGGTGGCGGGCGCCCCCTTCCGAGGAGGCCGTGTCCCACGATCTCGCGCTCGCACCGGGCCGGGTCTTCGTCTCCATCAACAACGGCCTGGTCGCCGTTCTCCTCGCCCTCCACGCGACACATTACTATTACAAGATTGGAAATTACGGATACTTCTCCACGCCCCGGTCGCCGCCCGTGCTCGTGGACAAGACGTTGAGCTTCCTGAAGATGAAGAACATCTACCGGATGTTCTCCGATCCGCGTGTCTTCGAGCAGAGCGACGGTTGGGATGTCGCGCCTGGCGTGCTCGCGAGCGGTCGCGAGATCAACGTCTTCACGGGAGACGCGCTCTCGTTCGAGCAGCCGAAGGACCTCATCCAGTCGATAGGCGGGTTCCGCTGGCGCCAATACCTGACGTTGATGAACTGGTATCCCACCTGGAATCCGAAGAACATCACGAGCTACCACGTCATCGAATACGCGGCGATGCGCAGGGACCTCGCGCGCTACCTGTGCCGACAGTGGAATGCGCGGCACACGGGCGCGGACATGCTGGTGCGCATGAACCTGGCCATGGTCATTGCCCCGGTGCGCTACGCGCAACCCAAGCCTTCCTACCGGGTGGTGGAATTGCTGGAGCAGGCCCACCCGTGCGAGGACGTCGGCGCTTCGCCTGCCCGTGGCCCGGTCGCCGCACCCGAGCACCTCGAACCCGAGCGGGCGGCCCGATGACGTCCTTGGCCGCGCGATAGCCGCGGTTGCGGAGGGGTTGCAATCCGTGAAGGTACCGCTCGGCTTCTCCTTCTCCGGCATCCACGCGGGCCTCAAGCCTCAGCGCAAGGACGTGGCGCTCGTCTACAGCGACACGCCTTGCTCGGCTGCCGGCTGCTTCACCGCCAACAAGGCCCGGGCCGCCTCTGTCCAGGATGCCGAGCTCCGCCTGCCCGCCTCGGGCATCCAGGCCGTGCTCGTCAACTCGGGTAATGCCAATGCCCTCACCGGCCCCGCTGGGATGCTGGCCGTGCTCACCCTGCGCGAGGCGCTGGGCCGTACCCTCCGTGTGCCTCCGTCCGCCGTGCTCACCGCCTCCACGGGGGTGATTGGCCATCCGTTGCCCGTGTCCAAGGTGGTGACAGTGCTCGGCGCGCTCGAGGAGGCCCTGTGCTCCGAGCCCGACGCCGCCGCCGAGGCCATCATGAGCACCGACACGCGCGCCAAGCAGGCGTGGCGCCTGGTGCGCATCGGCGGCCGGGAGGTGACGCTCCGTGCCATCTTCAAGGGCTCCGGGATGATGCACCCGTCGTTGGCCACGGTGATCGCCGTCATCACCACGGACTGCGCCATCCATCCGGGAGTGCTCGCGACCGCCCTGCGCGAGGCGGTGTCCACCTCCTTCAACAGCCTGACGGTGGACGGGGACATGAGCCCCAACGACACCGTGTATGCGCTCGCCAACGGCCGGGCCGGCAACCCGTTCATCTCGGACCCAGGGCCGGAGCTGAAGGTCTTCACCGCCACGCTCTCGGACCTGTGCCAGGAGATGGCGCGGGAGATCGCCTCGGATGGCGAGGGCGCCACCAAATTGCTGCAAGTGGAGGTGACGGGCGCGCCAGTCCATTCCATCGCCCAGGATCTGGCGCGCGCCGTGGCGGGCTCCACCCTGGTGAAGGCCGCCGTCTTCGGGGCCGATCCCAACTGGGGCCGGGTGCTGGCCACCGTGGGCGCGCGCGCCGGTACGCGGGGCTACGCCGTGGATCCCTACTCGGCCCACGTCCGCATCCAGGGCATCTCCGTCTACCAGGGCGAGCCGCGGCCGTATGATCCGGTGCGGCTCAAGGCGCGCATGCGCGAGCCGGAGATCCGTGTCGAGGTCCACCTCACGGGGGGCGAGGGCTCGTCCGTGGCCTGGGGGTGCGATCTCTCGTACGACTCCGTGAGGCTCAACTCGGACCACGGCTCGCTCATCGAGTCCAGGCCGGACGGTGGTGCGGGCAAGGACGAGCGCCTGGCCAGATACGGTCCCGCCTTCAAGACGACGTTGCTCGTCGAGTCGCTCTCGTACATCTCGCGCTTCCGCGGCAAGCGCTGCGTCATCCATTGCGGCGGCGCGACCCTGGTGAAGGAGTCGCTCAAGCAGGCCTTCTGCCGCGACATCGAGCTTTTGCGCTCGGCGGGTCTGCGGCCCCTCATCGTGCACGTGGGTGGGGCGGAACTCGTCACCCTCTTCAACAACCTGGGAGACCGGGCGGTGGGCCTGTCCGGCAAGGACGGCGCGCTGCTGCGGGCGCGGCGGATTCCGAGTGACGACGAGCACTCCAAGGAGCACGTGGGCGAGGTGACGCGCGTCAACTCCGAGCTCCTGGAGATGTTGCTGGGCCAGGGGTACGTGCCCATCATCTCCCCGGTGGGGTTGGGCGAGGATGGGCAGACGTACGAGCTGGGCTCGGAGGCGGTGGCCGCCGAGGTGGCCAGTGCCATCAAGGCGCACAAGCTCATCTACCTGCACGACGCGCCGGGCATCCTCCGCGGCGAGGAGCTCCTCAGTGAGTTCACGGCCTCGCAGTTGGAGGCCCACCTCGCGGCCGGTGCGTTCGCCGGTGGCATGCGGACACGCGCGAGGATGGCCCTGAAGACGTTGTGCGGCGGCGGTGTGGAGCGCGTGCATTTCATCGACGGGCGAGTGCCGCACAGCCTCATCGCCGAGCTCTTCACCGACAAGGGCGTCGGGACGCTCGTCACCCGCTGAGGCCCCGCCGTGGCGCGGTGGGAGACCTGGCCACGGCCCGGGGGCGAGCTCGCGCTCATTTCAGCGAGCGGATGAAGTCCGTCAGCCGGGTGGCCATGGCCTCCTGGGTCGCGGCCGAGGGATGCCAGTCCTCACCATAGGGTCCTTGCTGCGGGGTATAGGCGAGGTAGTGGACGCGGGAGTCTCCCCGGGCGTTGAAGTCCTTCACCACCGAGGAGACCCAGTCCTGGATCTTGCTCCAGTGCTTCTGCCCGGAGGGGTACCAGTCGTTCATGATGGGGCCCACGGCGCAGATGATCCTCGCCTTGGGATAGTAGCCGCGGAGACGGGCGACGAAGTCCTGGTAGGCCGCGGTGAACCGGGCGGCGTCGGGTGTGCCCGGGGCGAAGTCGTTCGTGCCCAGGTTGAGCACCACGATGGAGGGCGTGTAGCGCGTGAAGTCCCAACGCGGCGTGGCCTGCCTGGGAAGGACGCGGTCGTGGAGTTGAGGGAGCGTTCCCGCCGTGTCTCCGGTGTTGTTGCGGTACATCCCCCGGCCCGAATAGCAGACCGTCATCAGCTCGGCGCCGAGGTTGCGCGCGGTGAGCCAGCCATGGGAGCGGGTGATGTTCTGGTTGATGGAGTGGAAGCCCGTCGTCGGGTTGTCGGCTTCCAGGATGGACGCCTCATTCCCGTAGCCGCAGGTGATGGAGTCCCCGATGAATTCGAGCTTCAGGGCCGGGCGGGCCGGAGGGTCCAGGAGCTCTCCGTGGACCTTGAAGCCTTGCAACTCGCTGGTGCCGACCTCGCTCTCCGTCAGCTTGACGAGCTCGAGGGTGTGCTCGCCCGGCGCCAGGCTCCAGCCCATCTCATACACCGCCTGGTCCCCGTGGACGGCGAACTTCATGGGCAGCTGGGCGTCGAGCGTGACCTGGTAGTAATTGGTCGTCCGCTTGTCACCCGCGCTCCGGTCCTTCAACAACAAGGCGATCGCGTCTCCCTTGAACCGGACCTTGGTGGTGACTCCCGGGTAGGAGAACACCGCGGACGCATCGGAGACGTCCACCCGTCCCATGTATTGGATTCGTGAGTCGGACGCGGGGACCGTCACCCACGTGAGCCCGGGGGAGGGCGCCTGGGACGGGGGCATCGCGGAGTCCGATAGCTCCTGCGGCAGGGACGTCTCCGGAAAACACCCCCCGCAAGCGAGGAGGGCCGAGAGGGCCCAGGTGATAACAGGGATTCGCCGTGTCATTCGTAACGCCTCCGCCGAGGGGTGGGGGAGCGCAACGTAGGGAGCCGATACGGGAGGGGCCAGGGAGGGGCCTGCCCGGAGGGTTGTCCATTCCACCGAGCGGGCGGCTCAGTGTCTGGTTCGCGCCGAGAGGGCCTCCAGCGGTCCTGGGAAAGGTGTCAAAGGAGTCGGTTCCCACCCGCCCCCTCTGTGAATCGTCTGACATCCGCGGACGGGCCCACTCGGCGGAATGGGCCGAGGTGAGGGGCTACCAGCGCCTCATGCTCCGACCCAGATCTGACCGTTTCGTGCCTCGGCTTTCATGAGCTGGGCGAGGGAACCATACGGTTTGGGCGCTGGGTGATTGGCGCTGTCGAAGCTGGTCCATTGGCCATGCACCTTGCGCACCGTGAAGAAATGGCCGCCGGCCGCCATGATGCCGACTCCCTTCGCTTCGAGTGCGGCCACATCACCCTGTTTCATATTGAAAGACTGGAAGACCGAGGGGTCATTGCCATCCTCGACGAGTGACTTCGCCAATTCCTTCGTGACGCCCGCGGAGGGATCGAATGCCGTCAGGTAATGGTTGGTCGCCTTCTCGAAGAACATCGTCTTGTCGACTGCTCCATTGGTGAAGTGATGCAACGCGAAGAAGGCGCAGAGACGGGAGTCGGGATGCCGAGAGTCTATCGGCTGCTTGAGGAAGGCCAACTTCGTCCCAGGGGATGAGGCATTGGAGCCCACGGCCTGGACTGGCCCGTGATGCGCGAGCCCAGCTCCTGGTGGCGGCAACTGGGAGGACGTGGGAGCAGGAGGCTTTGGAAGGGGCCTTGGAGGAAGAGGCGGCGGGTGGTGCACGGAGGCGGCCAACTCCCCGTGATTGGCTCCGAAGGAGGGGGCTGAAGAGTAGGGCGGAGGTCGAGGAGGGAGCGCCGGGGCCGGCCGTCTTGGCGGCAGAGGCGGCGGGTTGTTCGGGGCGCGACCTCCATTCCCGACGGAGGGAGCCTGCCCTTGAGGCGCAAAGGCCGCGTTTGGTGGCGGCGAAGGGGAGAGAGCTCCCTGCGGGCTGTTCAGGCCGGGTCGTCCGTACCCGACGGAGTGGGCCGACACGTTATACGAGGCGAATTGCTGTGGCGTCGGCCGTGGGAACTGGGCGTTGAGGTTCTGGTGCGCGGGCCCTGGCTTGCTGAACCCGGTGGCGTGGAACTGGGGTGGAGGGGCATGGAACGGTCGTACGACCCCTGCCTGCTGCGGGTTGAATTGCGCGGTCCATCCCGCCCCGGGCCCCTGCTTCGGCCTCAGGAATGTGCGGATGAGCGAATTCAGAGGATTCTTGGTGCGCAGCATCCAACCTCCTGGTGCATGAGGTGTTCCAGGCAGCGCTCATGCCAGACCTTGCCCCCTGACCAGGGGGCAACCCCTTGAAATCAGGACACTCCGCGCGAGGAAGAGGGCGTCCGCATGGGACCGAGCAGGGCGGGGCCCTGAACGGTGCCGCCCGGCCGGGTGGTGGCTCCAGTCACCAGGTGGTGAGTGGATCCACCCTCGCGCTGCTCGCCATGGGTGAGATGGGGCCCACGGTAAGGGATTGACAGACGCCCGCTGTGCGTTTATCTCCTGTCTCAGCATCCAGAGCGGCCTCCGCTTCACGCGGTGGCCCGACAACCTGGAGTCGGACCTCCAAGGTGTCCAAACGATGCGGCTCGAGGAGAAATACCTCCCGGGCAATCCAAGAGTCCGAAGCAGGGGCCACCCCTTCGCTTCGGTGAGAGAGGACCTCCGTGGTTCCGTCCACCCGTGCCGCATCCCTGAACGCCGCCGCTGACCGCCTCCTGCCGTGCCGTCGTCTCTCGGCCACGAGCATGCGCCAGCTCCGCTCGGGCCCCACTCGAATGCGCCAGCCCCGCGGCCAACGCTAGTCCGCGTCCGCCGGGGCCTCACCTCCTCCTCATTCCTCTCATGCCGTGGGCGCGCGTGCGCCGCGAAGGGCCTTCGTGTGCCCGGCGCGCGGGACGTGTCTGCCTTTGACTGTCTTCCCGGGCCCGCGCGGCCCTCCAGAGGTTCGCAGATGAGCAGCGCTCCCTTCCAGGTCATGAAGTTCGGAGGTTCCTCCGTGGGCTCGCCCCGGCGGCTCCGTCAGGTCATCGAGCTGATTGGTACACACGCGAAACAGGGGCCCCTCGCCGTCGTCGTCTCGGCCATGGGCGACACCACGGACTGGCTCCTCGAGGCGGCGGGGCTCGCCACCCAGGGAGACCTCGAAGGCGCGCTGAGCGTGGTGGCGCGCATCGCCCACCTCGCGAAGACGAACGCCGCCGCGTTGGACCCGGCGCGCGCCACGGCGCTCGCGGCGCGGGTGGATTCCCTGCTCGCGCCCCTGCGGCAGCTCCTCCAGGGCATCTCCCTCACCCGCGAGTGCTCGGCGCCCTCGCGCGACAGGGTGCTCTCCTTCGGCGAGCTGGTCTCCGCCACGCTGCTCGCGGAGCTGCTCACGGCCTCGGGCACCGAGGCCACCTTCCGCGACGCGCGGCAGTTGCTGGTGACGGATGACCGCTTCGGCGCGGCCCGGGTGGATGGGGCGCTCACGCGCGAGCGGCTCCAGGCGGCCGTGGCGGGCTGGCGGGCTTCCGTGCCCGTCCTCCCCGGCTTCATCGCCGCGACGCCGGACGGGCGCACCACCACGTTGGGGCGCAATGGCTCCGACTACACCGCGGCGCTGGTGGCCCAGGGCATCGGCGCGACGGAAGTCACGGTGTGGACGGACGTGCTGGGCCTGCACACCGCCGACCCGGACCTCGTGAGCGACGCCTACCCCGTGGCGCACCTCACCCACGGCGAGGGGCTGGAGCTGGCCGCCGTGGGCGTGCGCATGCTGCACCCGCGCACGATGATTCCGCTCATCGAGGCGGGCATCTCCCTGCGCATCCGCAACACGATGCACCCGGACCACCCGGGCACGCTCATCGACGCCATCGGCTCGCGCGACGGCCAGCGGCCCACGTGTATCGCCACCCGGGAGGAGCTCGCGCTGCTCGGCATCGAGGTGCGCAAGCTGTCGGACCAGTTCCAGCTCGGCGAGCGCGTGCTGGCCGCGCTGCGCGAGGCGAGCGTCACGGTGTGGCTGTCCACGCAGTCGGCCAATGGCCAGTCCATCGCCGTCGTCGTCCCCCGGCCGGACCTGCTCCGCGCCCGGGGTGCCCTGGAGAGCGAGCTGGCCCAGGAGCTGGCCCGGCACGAGGTGGAGCCCCTCGCCCTGCGCGAGCCGGTGACGCTGCTGACGCTGGTGGCCGAGGCCATGGGGCAGGGGGCCAACGTGGCGGGGCGCTTCTTCGGCGCGCTGGGTGCGGTGGGCGTCAACGTGCGGGCGAGCGCCCAGGGGGCCAGCTCGCGCTCCATCTCCTGCGTCGTGGACGCGGCGGACACCGCCATCGCCGTGCGCACCACGCACGCGGCCTTCAACCTGGCGCACCAGCAGGTGAGTCTCTTCCTGCTCGGCCGGGGCACCGTGGGCGGCCAGCTCCTGGCGCAGGTGCGCGCGCAGCAGGCGCTGCTCCAGGACAAGCACGGCATCGCCCTGCGAGTCGTGGGCCTCGCCGACAGCCGGCGCGCCCTGTTCGACGCGGCGGGCCTGCCGCTGGAGGGCCTGGAGGAGCGGCTGGCGCGCGTGGAGCCGGGCCCGGAGCCGCGCACGCTGGTGCCGCTGTTGGACGAGCTGCGCCGGCTGCCCGTGCCCATCCTCGTGGACTGTACCGCCGCGAGCGGCATCGAGGCGCTCTACACGGAGGCCTTCCGCCGGGGCATCCACGTGGTGGGGGCCAACAAGAAGCCGCTGGCACTGCCGTGGGATGACCGGGAGGCGCTGCTCGCCGAGGCCCGGCGCCACCATGTCGCCTACCACTACGAGACGACGGTGGCGTCCAGCCTGCCCGTCATCGACACGCTGGCCAACCTCGTGCGCACGGGCGACACCGTGCGCCTCATCACCGCGTCGCTGTCCGGCAGCGTGGGCTTCATCTGCAACGAGCTGACGGCGGGCGTCCCGCTGTCCGTGGCCGTGCGCACCGCGAGGGAGCGCGGCTTCACCGAGCCGGACCCGCGCGAGGACCTGAGCGGCACGGACGTGGCGCGCAAGGCGCTCATCCTCGCCCGTGAGCTGGGGCTGCCCCTGTCCCTCTCCGACGTGGCGCTGGAGCCCTTCGTCCCCGAGGACCCGCGGCCCGGCGCTTCCGTGGACACGTTCCTCCACGGGCTGAAGGCCCTGGACGCGGCCTTCGCGGACCGGGTCGCGCGCTGCCGGAGTGCTGGCACGGTGCTGCGCTACCTGGCGCGCATCGATCCGTCGAAGGTGGGCACCGGCTCGCCCGTCATCCGCGTGGGCCCCGCCCCCGTGGAGGCCGGCCAGCCCGGGGCGGACCTGCGTGGCTCCGAATCCTTCGTGTCCTTCACCACCACGCGCCACAGCGACTTCCCGCTCGTCGTGCGCGGCGCGGGCGCGGGCGGCGCGGTGACGGCCTCGGGCGTGCTGGCCGACATCCTCCGCATCTCCCAGGCGCTGCGCGGCCGCTGACCTCTTCCCCTGTCCTCGCCGAATGAAAGAGCCCCTTCCATGAAACTCGCCACCGCGCTCGTCCACGCGGGCGTGCGCCGGGACCCCACCACCGGCGCCGTCGCCGTCCCCATCTACCAATCCGCCACCTACCAGCACCCCGCGCTCGGCCAGTCCACCGGCTACGACTACTCGCGCACCAAGAACCCCACCCGCGGCGCGCTCGAGGACGCACTGGCGCGGCTGGAGGGCGGCAGCCGGGGCCTCGCCTTCAGCTCCGGCATGGCCGCGCTGCACTGCGCGCTCCAGCTCTTCGGGCCGGAGGACCACGTCATCCTCACCGAGGACCTCTACGGCGGGACGTACCGGCTGGTGGATCGCATCCTCCACGTGCCCTTCACCTTCGTGGACACCACGCGTCCGGAGGCGGTGCGGGCCGCGCTGCGTCCCAACACGCGGGCCATCGTCGTGGAGTCCCCCACCAACCCGCTGATGAAGACGGCGGAC
The DNA here is from genome assembly GCF_000335475.2 of Cystobacter fuscus DSM 2262. NCBI lineage: Bacteria > Pseudomonadati > Myxococcota > Myxococcia > Myxococcales > Archangiaceae > Cystobacter > Cystobacter fuscus. The sequence continues at coordinate 334,552 of NZ_ANAH02000066.1, forward strand.
ATTCCCGCCATCGCCGACATCGCGCACGAGGCCGGGGCGCTGCTCATCGTCGACAACACCTTCCTCACGCCGTGGCTGCAGCGGCCGCTGGAGCTGGGCGCGGACATCGTGGTGCACAGCGCGACGAAGTACCTCGCCGGGCACAATGACGTGGTGGCGGGCGCGCTGGTGGCGCGCGACGCGGCGCTGGGCGAGCGCCTCGCGTATCTCCAGAATGGCATCGGCGCGATCCTCGGGCCGCAGGACGCGTACCTGGTGATTCGCGGGCTGAAGACGCTGGCCCTGCGCATGGAGAAGCACCAGGCCAACGCGCGCGAGGTCGCCGCGTGGCTGGCCTCGCACCCGCTAGTGGAGCGTGTCTTCTACCCGGGCGTGGGGGGCATGCTGTCCTTCAACGTCGTCGAGGCGGCCCTGGTGCCTGGGGTGCTCGCCTCCGTCCAGGTGTGCCTCTTCGCCGAGTCGCTCGGCGGCGTCGAGACACTCATTACCTATCCAACCACCCAGACCCACGCCGACATCCCCCTCGCGCGCCGGGAGCAACTGGGCATCTCCGACAAACTGCTTCGCCTCTCCGTGGGAATCGAGGACTGTCATGACATCATCGCCGACCTGGCCCAAGCGCTCGAAGGAGCCCGCCGTGCCCACCCGCTTCGCGACGCGCCTGCTGCACACCGGGCATGAGACCGATCCCGCCACCGGCGCGGCGGCGGTGCCCATCTACCAGGTGTCCATGTTCGACCAGCCGGGGCTGGATCAGCCCGGCGAGTTCGACTACGCGCGCTCGGGAAACCCGACGCGCAAGGCGCTGGAGGGCGTGCTCGCCGAGCTGGACGAGGCCCATGCCGCCTTCGCCTTCGGCTCCGGCATGGCCGCCATCTCCACGGTGCTGATGCTGTTCAGCGCGGGGGACCACCTCGTCGTCACCGACGACTGTTACGGCGGCACCTACCGGGTGTTGACACGCGTGTTCAACCGCTTCGGGCTCAAGGCCACCTTCGTGGACACGAGCGACCCGGACGCGGTGCGCGCCGCCATCCGTCCCAACACCAAGGCGCTGCTGGTGGAGAGCGTCAGCAACCCGTTCCTCAAGCGCACGGACATCCTCGCGATGTCCATCCTCGCACGCACCTGTGGCGCGCTGCTCATCGTCGACAACACGTTCCTGTCGCCGTACGTCTCGCGGCCGCTCACCGAGGGCGCGGACATCGTGGTGCACTCGGCCACGAAGTACCTTGGCGGGCACAGCGACATCGTCGCCGGGACGGTGGCGGTGAAGACCCCGAAGCTGGCGCAGGAGGTCTACTTCCTCCAGAACGCGGTGGGCGCGGTGCTGGGCCCGCAGGACTGCTTCCTGCTCCAGCGCGGCATCAAGACGCTGGGCGTGCGCCTGGAGCGGCAGGTGAAGACGGCAGCGGGGCTGGCCCGCTGGCTCGCGGACAGGCCCGAGGTGAAGGAGGTGTTCTACCCGGGGGCGGGCGCGGTGGTGTCCTTCCGGCTCGCGCGCGACGAGTGGGCGGCCCCCTTCGTGGAGGCGCTCCAGTTGCCCCTGCTAGGCGTGTCACTGGGCGCGGTGGAGAGCATCGTCACGGTGCCGGCCCGGCACTCGCATGCATCCGTGCCCGCGCCCGAGCGGCAGCGGCGCGGCATCACCGATGGGCTCATCCGCTACTCGGTGGGGCTGGAAGACCTGGAGGATCTGCAGGAGGACCTCGCGCTCGCCTTGGGACAAGCGGTACGCGTGGCGGCGTGAGTGTTCTCCCAAGCCCCCCGGTCCACGGGGGCAGGGGAGGACCTTCTCGCATTTTCCCTGGAGTCGCGTCCCGGCCGTCCTTGAGAGGGGAGCCTGTGGCAATCTCCTCAGAGGTGGGGTGGGGGCACCGTCGACGGGACCGCGCTCGACGGCACGAGCGCCCCTCACGGCAGTGGACGCCACCACAGGCCCTTCAAGTCCGCCTGCTCACAGGCCCGCCTCGCCTCTTCCGAGAAGCAATAGAAGACCAACCCGGGGACGAAGAATACCGGAGGAAATCCTCCCTCGGGTTTTCGGAACTCGAAGTGCTGGGCATCCTCGACTCCCAGATAGGTCTCTCCACTCTTGCGGAACGACGTCCCGTTCACCAGGGTCCGATCATGATCGAGGCAGTCCAGCCGCTCCGCGAGTTGCAAGATGACGAAGTCATCGTTGCGCAGCGAAGGATCCTGCACCTGGTACGAGGTGCGCCGCCGCGGGTAACCCGCGTAGACGAGTTTCTTGACCTTGCTTGAGTAGATGACCGTCGAAATGGCACGGTGACGAAATGGTCCCACGGACTCCAGTACCCGCATCATCCTCTTGGACATGAGCAGGAGGTTCAGGGGGGAGGTGAAGACATGATCAAGCCACGCCAGGTTCTTCAGATCTCCCAGGAACTCCATGACGGGAGGGGCTCCGCACAATTGATGATAATCAATGTCCGGATCGAAGAACATCGCTCGCTCGAACCCATCGAACTCGATGATCGTGGCATCGAACACGTCTTCTTTTTCGATGTGGGATGTGTCGGCGTTCAGTGCGTAGATCATGCGATGAGTTCGGTTCCTTCGGCTCTGAATTTCAACATGGCCAGCTTGTACACGGGTTTTCCCTTGACCTCGACGTGAATGCCATCCTCTATGAGTTCTTTGACGACCTTGTCCGGCAGGCCGCCGTTCTTGATCTGATTGCGGAGTTTGTCCTCGACCTTTTTGATTGCCCGTTCGATCAATTCGAGCTTGACGTCACGCTGCAAGATTTTTCCGCCTTGCGTGAGACCGTTCAACTCCTTGGTGAGCAGGTCATCCACATGGTTGCTGTAGTTCTTGTGGTTGCCCAAATGGACGTAAATCCCATCGTCCACATGCTCGACGGCTGAGGGCATGTCGATCATGTTCGACCCGCGATCAATCGTGTAGTTGTTCAGACGCTCGTAGGCCTCGCGTATCAAGGGGTTCTTCTGGGCCACTCCGTCTGGAATCAAGTGATGCAGTTGGGATTTGCCCTGGCTGATTCGGGCCGCGGCTTCGGCGCACGCCACCTCTCCATGTTCTTTCCTGACCAGCTCCAGGAAGTTCTTCCTGTAGCGGCTATACACGCTGATGCGGGTGCCTTCGCCCGTCTTGAGGGCGATCAGCCCCTTTTCCGTCATCGTGAGCTGCGCATACTCGTTCCCCTTCGCCTTGCCTGAGAGCCTGCGCACATAGCCCAGCTGACCCTCGCTGTCCTTGACCAACTGGTAGCCCGCCTGCTTTAGCTTTCCCTCGAACCGGGTGAACTCAGACGTGCCCGGCTTGGGAACACGTCTGCCCACGAGGTCCTTGATCCCCTCCCAGTTCTGGACCTTCTCCATCAGCTGCTCCAGCTTCGCGTCGCTCAGTGGCCGATCGGTCAGCGGAACCTCCTTGGGAGGGTTCTTCGCCGGGGTCTCCTTGGAAGAAGTCGTCTTCGTCTTCGCTGCCGCCGCCTCCGACTCGGCGCCTGCTTCCGACGCGACCTGGAGCTTGGGCGCGACGGGCACCTCCCTCGTGGTGGTGATGCTGCCCCGCTTGAAGACGGGTACGGCGACGGTGCCGCCATGGCTGCCCTGCACGGCCATCCATTCGATTTGTGGCGGGGTGATCCTCACGTTCTTTGCTAGCGACAAACCCTTGGTGAGATTCCCCTTCATGCCCAGGAAACCCAGGGCGGCCATGGCGATGCTCGCCAGCATGTGAAGGAAGTACCTGCTGGCCTCCGCGAGCCTCTGCGGATTGCCCTGGGCCGTCCACGCGGTCCTGAGCCAGAGCATGGCGTATTTGGTGGCCGCGACCCCCGCCTGGACCAACCCCTCGGCCCCAAAGGCCGCCAGTCCGAGCTGGATGAGCGCCGCCGCGAGCTGCCCGACTCCCGTCGGACTCACCGCCAGGACGGCAGAGAGGCATTCCAGGGAGAGGAACAACACCACGGTGCCGATGATCACCGGCAGGTGTTCGAGGACCGCCTTCCCGTACTCGCCGATGAAGACCTCACGGACATGGTCGGGCGCCATCTGCACGGAGGCGAGGATGTCTCCCAGCGAGTGCATCATTTGCCGGACCCGGGCGAACAATCCCCCCGTGATGGAGCCGCTCTTCACCACCTTCTCCAGGCGGTTGGCGAAGTCCACGCTGACCAGCCAGATGAACTCTCCCGCGACGAGCTGCACGTCACCATCGACCCTGCGAACGCCCTTCTGGTGGTACTGCTCGTTCACGTAGAGGATGACGTTCTCGTAGAAGCGCAGATCCCGTCCCGGCTCGATGCCCTGGCGATAGCACCTCGCCGCGATCGGCTCGAGACGCTCCCCCTGCTGGACATAGTGGAGTGTCGCGGTGGGCTCGGGGAGTTCGGTGGTGACGCGGAAGTGCTGCACATACCCATGCACCAGGGTGCGCTGGACGCAGGTGGACACATGCAGCCACTCCGGCTTTTGGGGATGATGGCCGATGACGACCACGGGGGTCCCGGGGGGGAGCACGCCCTTCACCGCGAAGGGCGCATTCCTGTCCAACTCGTAGGGCACCGTTCGAAGATGGCTCCCGTCCTTGTTGATGATGAAGCCCCGTGTGCCGGGCTTGATGCGACGAAGGGTGCTCGTCTTATCGGCCATGGGGGCCGGGCTCCCCCGGCCCGACCTCAAGTCCGCTGACCGAACCAGGAGGGCATATTGGCTCGCCGAGAGGGCGACGCTGATCGACCCCGTCCCCGGGTTCTGGAGATTCGCCAGGTCCGGGACCTTTCCACTCCGGATGAGCGCGAGGGCGTCCTCGCGTTGCAGCTTGCCCACCCTCCGGGCGACTTCGAGCTGGAGCGCTTCCCCCTGGAGCCAGGTGGGGACGTTCTTGAGGGAGACGAGGACTATCTCCTCGAGTTGCTTGGTGGCGTATTTGAATTCGGACGCGAACAGCCTGCCGAACTGGAAGGAGTTGAGGAGACGATTCTTCAGTTGAGCCACGGTGGGTTGGGTGACCGGGACTGACGGGAACAGGGCCTTGGACACGGCCTCGTCAATGGCGCGAAGAATCTTCTGCTCCTGGGCGTGGGCCAACCAGTAGTCCAGCAAGGGCCTGAGTGTCGCCAGCGGAGCGGCCGGGTAGCTGGCAAGAAGGGCCCGGTCCTTCTTGAGGACGAGGATGAAGTTGGAAGAGCCGCCACGGCCGGTCAATTTCCAATGTTGCGTCATGACATGGCTCCGGAGCGTTCACGTTCGCAGAGAGAAATGCCCCGTGGAGGGAAGTGAGCCATGGAGTACGAGCTGGGGGCGGTGACGCTAGCATGGGCCTCCGCACCCTTTCGAGCCGCCCTCCTGGCTCGTGACGTGCTGGAGCCCTCAACCGCTGACTGGCGGACAGGCCCGAGGTGAAGGAGGTGTTCTACCCGGGGGCGGGCGCGGTGGTGTCCTTCCGGCTCGCGCGCGACGAGTGGGCGGCGCCCTTCGTGGAGGCGCTCCAGTTGCCCCTGCTGGGTGTGTCGCTGGGGACGGTGGAGAGCATCGTCACGGTGCCGGCCCGCCACTCGCATGCGTCCGTCCCCGTGCCCGAGCGGCAGCGGCGCGGCATCACCGATGGGCTCATCCGCTACTCGGTGGGGCTGGAGGACCTGCAGGAGGACCTCGCGCTCGCCTTGGGACAAGCGGTGCGCGTGGCGGCGTGAGTGTTCAACCCAAGCCCCCGGTCCACGGGGGCAGGGGCGAGCCTTCTCGTGTCTTCCTTGGAGTCGCATCCCGGCCGTCCTTGGGAGAAGGCCGGGATGAGCCCAAAAGGAACACGCCCATCAAACATCATGGAGCCGTCCAGCCGAAAGCCAACGCATAGTTCTTGAGCTTCGTAAGACAGTACTGAGCAGCCTCAGACCTATTGCCCGAGTCGAGAAACTCGCCCGAGCGCCAAGCATACTCAATACAAAAAACCTGCTCACCAATTTTCATTGAATTATCAGGAATTAAAGGCAGCCCTTCAATGGACTTCTCATGCTGCGCTTCTGAGATCTTGATGTTGGCAGATGCGAGAAAAATCTTAAGCGCTTCCAGCATTGCCCCATTCAATTGCTTGTCTTTTCCCACAGTCCAGATCCCCTGTTTGGCCATAGCGGCGAACGCCGCCTTGGCTTCTTCAGGGGGTCGCCCCCGCGTTTCATACGCAGTCGCAGTCGAAGAGGACATGTACTTGCCCAGGTCGGTGCGTCGCACATATTCCGCGACACGCGACTGATCTGCCCTGGGGAGTTTGCTCTTTGATTTCTTGGTAAGGGCATTAAGCTTTTTGACGACGTCTTCGGGACCGAAGCGCCGCAAAACAATCATGCTGGTTGACGGCGGCAAATGGAATGCCCGTGCATTGAGCTTGATGATAGACTGGGTCAGCAATGCTCGCCTTGCAGCCCACCACTTTCCAATGGCGCTGTCTTTTGTTGCATTGAGAAGACCATTCGCATCAAGAAGACCATATTTACTAGGCGTCGTCAGGTGCGTCAGTGCACCCGCTTCAATGCTCTCCGAAACAAACGTGATCAACAGGTGCAGTGGTTTTTGAGTCGATGCCCGCAACTCCGCAGCTTGTTTATCGAAATCAATAGAGATCTTCTTAAGAAACTCCCCTAACGTAGAGTGCTTATTGGGATCATAGTTCTTGGGGTTGATCCCCAATTCCTCGAGAGATGTAATCTCATTGCAAAGATGGAGGACATGCATCGCTGTGTCCTGCCAAGTATTTCGAGGAGGTCCCTTGGCTTCAAAAGGGAGAGAAATTATCGTTGCGCCTGCGATTTGCTGAAAGTCTTTTCCAATTTGATGGGCAATTGATTGGGATGTTTCAGGCCATACAACAATCGCCTTGTTTCCTGTCTTCGGAGATCTCAGAAAACGCTTAATTTCAGCAAGCTCCCTCTCGGACGGCGGAGCACCCTCTCGGTTATCAACATTGATTGGGAGAATTCGATGATCATCCAACGAAGTAAGTTCCCGTCCCTTGATGGCTGTCGCCTGTAGTGATTCAAACGTAATGGTGGATGACTCTGGATGTTCAAATGTCTGGCAAAAGTACTCTGGAAGAAAGGCGCTGAGGCTATTGGCCAGCGTCGTTTTCCCAGTTCCTGTAGGACCAGACAAGGGCAAGAAAAAGCCTTCTCCTCGAGTGTCCACGCTATGCGCAATGCTGCGCAACCCGAGCAGGACTTCATCAGGAGGCGCGATGAGCAGTTCGGCCACGCGGCTGCCCAACAGAGAGGACAAGCGCTCATACCGATCTGGAAACTTCAGCTGACTCAAGATGTGCCTAGGTGCTTCAGATGGCATCGCGTAAACCCTAAACTTTCTATTGAACAACTAGGAGGCTGACAGAGCAGCAGCCAAGTAGCAAGGGCAGGCCGTCCCTTCTGCCCTCCTTGTACTTCCAAGTTGATGCATGCTGCGTACGCGGTCACGCAGTTGTAGGTAATCTACGAGAAGAAGCTCTCGTCGGACGCTACTGCCCTGTGCATGGCCTCAGTAATGGTGTAAGTGTCTGTCGGACAGTGGCGCATGGGGCGAATGGGAGGCTTGTTGATGGGGAGGTCTGCTGCAGAGGGGCGGAGGAGGGCCGCTGACGGGTGCCGCCGAGCTGTGCGCTCGTCCGGTAGAGAGGCCGTGCACCCCGCAGTTGGTGCGCGCCTGCTTGGGCCGCGCTCCCCTCAGGAGCGAATCAGGGGGCTTTGGGGTCTGTGGGCAACCACGACCTAGCGTTCAACTCCACGCGAGCTGCGGTGGCCCCTGCGCTGGGGTCAACCTTGGATGTCGCGTGGGTAGTTCCATGTGCGCCCGTCCTGACGCTCTTGGTAGCGCTCGGGCCGGGGATAGATGCAGGAGGCGGGCTGCGTCTGGTCCCTAAGCCCCCAGTAGTTGCTGCCCATGCCTGTCGGGCTCGCGTATGGTGGGCGGATAGCGCGTCGCACGTGCCCATCGGAGGAATGCGCCTTGACCGAACTGAAGATCAATGCGGTGATTTTGCGCTTCAGGGATCTCGTCACGCCCCCTGGCGGCACGATCCGGCAGCACAAGCAGATCCTTGATGATCAGGGCTTCATCTGGTGGGGTTGGTGGAACAAGTCGGGCGAGGCCGTACCCGAGCGGGTCTTCGCGGAGCTGAAGGAGCGTGCCCTGAAAGACGGGTTGACGGTCTATCTCTTTGACTCAGGTCACGAGCGTGTGTACTCAGCGACCTGCAAAGACATCCAATGGGCCACCGCGCGTGCGCGAATGGCCTCGCCGGACCCCAAGCGGACACCCGAGTACTACAACGAGCAGCAATACCTCGCTTGGTTCAAGCTCAAGGATATCAATGAAACGCCGCTTGATGAGAAGGTGCTGAGAGCCCTTAGCTACGTGCGCGTCAATGAATTCTTCGAGGCAGGTACCTCCCACTACGCCCCGTTCTATGACAAGCGAATCTTCTCGTTAGAGGAACTGCGCGAACAAGATCGGACGATCTGGTTCGTACGTGCCGCGACGGACCAGGATCCGAGCCACCAAGTCTCCCTGCTCCATGCGCGAAGCTTGCAGCCCGCCCACTTCCCGATGGAGTACTTGCATGCCAGCGGGCCCAGCCTGCTGTGGCTCTCCGACACTCATTTCTCCGTCGATGGGCACCATAGGTTCCCAGACAAGTCCAACGTGCAGAAACAGAACTTGGCGCTCGCGCTCGATCAACTGCTAAAGAACCAGCAGGCCTCGCTGGGAGGAGTGCTCCTGTCGGGTGACATCACTTGGCGCGCAGCACCAGAGGAGTTCGAAAAAGCCCTTGAGAGCCTGGGCACCCTCACGCGAAAACTTAACCTTTCATCCTACCAGATCGCCATCTGCCCCGGAAACCACGACCTCGCGTTCTCCGAGAACCCGGCCGAGAAAGGGGGACCGGTGAAGGAGGTGGGCCCTGCCTCACGCAAGGCCTTCGATGATTTTTATCGCGCCCTGTATTACCTTTCGCCCAATGAGCACCTGAGTTCGGGGAGGCGATTCCTGCTCAAGGGCTCCGTTCCCGTGGAGGTGGTCTGCCTCAATTCGTCGCTGCTCCAGCAGCAATCTGGTGCATTCCAGGGGCACGGCTTCGTGGGAGAGCAGCAATTGCAGGACGCGGCACGCGCCATGGGGTGGGTTCCCGGAGAGGAAACCCGGGCGGTGCGGATCCTCATGATGCACCATCACCTGATGCCGACGACCTACCGGGAAGAAGCCTGGGTTGGTGGCCGGTACAGTGCGGTGCTTGACGCGGAGGCGGTTGCCCGGTGGGTAACCGAGCACCGGGTGAGGCTCGTGCTTCACGGGCACCAGCACCAGCCTTTCTGTACGAGAATCGCACGGCCCTTGAATGTCGAGCAGCCCTCTGGGCCCTGGCATGAATTCTACGTCTTGGGCCTGGGAAGCTCTGGTGTCGAGCTATCCCACCTGGGCGAGAGCAAGAACAACACGGTCGGGCTGCTCACGTTCCATGCCCGGGAGGTTACGGTTCGTATCCAGACTGTCGACCCGACACACCCCTCGAAAGAACTCTGGTCCTTTAAAATCCCCTACACGCCGCCAGATAGGTAGGGCCCCATGCAACTCCTCATCACCGACCTGGACAACACGCTCTACGACTGGGTGACCTTCTTCTCGAAGGCCTTCCAGGCCATGATACGCGAACTCTCGGGCCTCCTCGGTTGCTCGGAAGACGAGCTACTAGAACAGTTCAAGGCCGTGCACCAGCACTATGGCAATTCGGAGCAGCCGTATGCGGTCCTGGAGCTGCCCGCCGTCCATGCGCGATTTGGCCATCTGTCACGTCCGGAACTCCTCCAGGCTCTCGATCCGGCGTTGCACGTGTTCAATCGCGCCCGCAAGCAGCACCTCCGCCTATACGACGGAGTCGAGACGACGCTGGCTCGCGCGCATGCGGCGGGTACCGTGATCGTCGGTTACACCGAGGCCATCCTCGAAAACGCCTACTTTCGGCTAAAGTCGCTCGGAATCGACAAGTACTTCCACCACCTGTATTGCCTCGAAGGGCGCTGGAGCGGGCACCCGGATGCGGCACGAGAGGAGGTGCTCCGCCCTCCTCTGGGTTTCGTCGAGAGGATCCCGCTCTCCGAGCGCAAACCCAGTCCCCGGCTGTTGCTCGACATCTGCCAGCGCGAGGGTGTGAACCCCCGTGATGCATGGTACGTCGGAGACAGCATCACCCGGGACATTCGTATGGCGAAGGAAGCGTGCATCCATGCGGTCTGGGCCAAGTACGGCACCCGGTACGAGCGTCACCTTTGGGACCTGCTCGTGCGCATTACCCATTGGACGGATGAGGCCGTGGCACAGGATGTCCGATTGCGCGAGGACTCCGTAGGCATCCAACCCGATTTCGTCATTGACTCCTTCGCGGAACTCGAAAGGCTCCTCGGGCTCTCCCGGTAACGGAGATAGCCCAGGAGCAACTTCGTCAGGAGGGTCACATTGAGGGCTCAGACGGCCCAATTCGGTTCAGTAACTCGCGGACGCGAGCTGCAAGCGGCCCCCGTCTCTTGGGGCTCACGAGAAAACGTAGGAGGGAGCGCGAGTGGGGAGAACATGAGTGGATGTACCGGCGCAGTCTGCCGAAGGGGGCGGTGCTGTATGCGGCGTTGAGGGTCAACCTCACCACGCTGTCGGCGGAGGCAGGCACGGGAGCGCGGCTAGCCCCGGTACGTGGAGCTGAGGAGGTGTCAAAGAACTCGTTGCGCTACCTTCCGCTCCCCGAGTCGTATCTACGAGTCGTCTGACACCCATCTCGGAGCCAACCTCGCACTCGACGTGGGCAGTTCCAGGTGAGCACAAGGGCGCCTACCCACCGGGTACCATCACGTACGCCAGCACCTGCCTACGGCATTCATAGTGGGCACAACTCTCATGCTACAGCTTTCTTTTTGCCCTTCTTCTGCACGCTCGCGCTGTAACTGGTCAGCACCTTCTCCAGGTATGCAGGGTCTGACTTGAGCTTTGCCACGCAGAACTCCACTGCCTTCTTGGAATACACGTGGTATTTCATCGGGTGGATCATCTCGTGGTGGTACTCGTTGTTCGACTTGCGCCAGTTCTCAACGTGGCACACCGCGACAAAGCTGTGCATTGTAAACATTTTCCCGGTCTGCTTCGCGACCTCCACAGCGGCGCCAGTTGCCTTGTAGGGGTACTTATGCTCAATCGGCACGGCCTTTTCGATGATCGTGCCTTCGTGTGAAGCATCGTTGCCAGGAACGAGCTTGATGTCGCCCTCGCTCTCCTTCTTCGTCAGGACAAGGCTGTAGCCAATCGGGACCGCGAACGCGACGTTGTCCTGCTTCTTGATCTCCGCCGAGATGGTCTTGAGTAGGCCCGCGATTTCATCGCCCGTAGTCTGCCCGTACATCTGGCGGAGCGTGATGACGTCGGGTTCGGTGTCGAAATCCGACACGAGCGAAAGCAGTCCTGCAGAGCTGACGGGGAAGAGTGGGTGTCCGGTGGTAGCGAGGAATCGACGAGCGAAGTTCATCACGCCGGACTGGAAAACCCGAGACATTACGCCTTGGAGTTCACGCATTAGCAGATGTGTCGCCTCGTGCCGGAACTCAGCAATCAATCCTACGTTCTTGCGCACGGGATCGTTCTCCTGGAATCGCTGGTTGAGTGCTACCTCCAGGCTGATGGTTTCTCGTCGCTTTCCCTTCTCTGCCGGTGCGCGGTAGATTTTCTCTTCACCGCTTGCTTCGATGATCTCTGCCTTGAGTAACTGTTCCCAGGCCATGCAAAACAGCACGCAAAAGCCGTCGAGGCGGTTATCGAGTGAGGGCCGGTTGTAAAGTTCCAGCGCCAAGGTCATGTTGTCCTTGGCCTTATGCAGGAGAGCTCGCGCGAGCGGGTTCTTGCAGTTCGCCCCGAATTCTCGTGCTTGATGGTTCTGGCTGACTCTCCGATGAAAGGTCGGCTCGTCCAACTCAGCCGCCGCAGTGACCAAGTACTCGGTCTTGCTCTTCTCAGAGAGAAACGGAGCGTAGACACCCTTGCTCCAATGGGTCTTCCAAGTGGAGGCCTGCCACTTCGTCACTTCTAGGATCTGCTTCGAAGTGACGGTCTTTCCTCGGTTCGCCTTGATGAGTTCGAACAGGGCTTGATTCGGCGGATTTAGCTTTCCCGTGGACACCGGTTCCCCCTCCTTACAAAGCTCGTAACCTACCGATGCAGTGACGGTTGGTCTAGCACTACGGCGAGAGCACCTTATTGACCTCCAGGTCGCACCGAGGACGGCAGCGCAACTCGCCACGCTCGACGTGGCCCGCATCCTATCCTTCAGGGTTGTTTCACCTGGGGAAAGGCCAGCGCCATGGCGAATGAGTACCGAAGTCCTGGGGCGGGGGAGGGCGGCGGTATGCAGCTCGAGGCTCGGCGGAGTTCGCGGGGCAGGCCATGGGCTTCGCATGGGGTGGTGCTGGTGCTCCTCGGTCTGCAGACGGCGTGCGCGACGGGCTACCCCACGGGCGGGATGCTCGCTGGCCCGACGTGCCACTGGGGGCCCGTCCATGCGAGAGGACGGTGCACGAGGGGAGCGCGCCGGTGATGCCCGGGCCAGGCCCTATGCGGAGAAGGTGCGCCCCCTCTCTCGGCTGGTGACGGCGGTGGTGCTGACGGTGGGCACGGCCGGTGCTGGAACTGCGAAGGAGAGCCGTTCTGGTTGCGGCATCTGCTAGGTTCGTGACTTCGGAGGTGCCCAGCCCTGACCCGACTTTTCCCGTGGTTGCCGCTCACGCTTGTTTTGACTGGAGCCACAGCAGCAGCTCAGCCCCATCCCCCCGCCCGCGAGCGCCAGGAGCGGCGTGTGACTCTCTCCGGCAACCCGGAGGAGGCCGGGCCGGAGGTGAGTGTGGCCGCCGGTACCGCCACCTACATCCGCTTCGACGCTCCCATCGACAAGGCCTCGGTGGAGGTGGAGGGTCGGCCGATGCGCTTCCGCTGGGTGGATGTCGGGGAGCGTCTGGTCGCCGTGGAGCCCTCCGTCGACCTGGGCGTCGAGGAGAAGCTGGTGGTGCGGGTGCGCTACAAGGACGGAGCCTCCCCGGCGGGTGCCACGCTCGTGCTCGCCTCCCACCCCACGCGGGTGGACAAGGAGGTAGAGGTGGTGCGCCGCCCGCGCACCGTCGAGACGTTGGAGGCGGCGCTGGCGGAGAAAGAGGCGGAGCTCGCGACACTTCGGGCCTCGAGCGGGCTGGCCGGGCTCGTGTTTTCCGGGCGGCTGGACCCGTACGGGGTGCAGGCCCGACGCATCATGAGTGCACCCGAGGGCGCGTGGGGTGGGCTGAAGGTGGCGGACGGGGTGGGGTATCGCGCCAGTTCCTGGGCTCTCGCCGTCGTCCGTGTGCGCAACCTTCCGGGGCAAAGCCCCTGGAGGCCAGGCGTGGCGCGGCTCATCCGTGCGGACGGCACCGCCGTGAAGGTCCTCTCCGTGGACATGAACAAGGCACAGCTCGCGCCGGGTGAAGAGGGCATCGTCACGGTGGAGCCAGAGGCCCCCTCCTGGGAGGTGGGCGATGTCTTCCGCCTCGAGCTGCTGGACAAGAGCGGCGTCCGGCCCCTCCCCGCCCTCGACGTGGCTCTCTAGAAAGGAGGCAGACCCCATGACGATGGAATCCCTGCACCCGGACCACCTCCAACCCGGCCATGTGGTGGGCCCCTGGCTGATCGTCCAGGTGCTGGGCCGTGGAGGCTCCTCCCGCGTCTTCAAGGTGGAGCGCGACGGCCGCCCGTACTCCATGAAGATGGGGCTGCGCCCCATCACCCAATCCAAGGAGGGCTTCTCAGAAGAGAAGTACGTCGAGGAGAAGAGCGCCTACCGGCAACTGGCGCGCGAGGCGGCAGCGCTCTTCACCTACTCGTCGCACCCCAACCTGCTGCGCGTGTACGGGGTGGACTTCTGGCCCAACCCCGCCCAGGGCTATCCCTTCCTCATCACCGACTACGTGGAGGGGGACACGTGGCACGAGTGGCGCTGGCGCACGCCTCCGCACGCCATTGGGCTGGTGGACACCTTCAGTGACGTGGTGCGAACCGTGGGCGTACTCCACGCGCGCGGCGTCTACCACCGGGACTTGAAGGCGGAGAACATCCTCATCCGCCGTGCGGACGGCCGCCCCTTCCTGATCGACTTCGGCACCGCGCGGCTGCCGGGGGCGCTCACGAAGACGCTGGGCCTGCCCGAGGGCGTCCTGCACCTGGTTCCGCCCGAGCTCCTGGCCTACACCCGCACCGAGGCGTGGAAGCGAGGCGAAGCCTTCCAAGGGGGCGTGGCCGCGGATTTGTACGCCCTGGGGGTGTTGCTCTACCAGGGCCTCACGGACCTGCACCCCTTCAATCCGGAGTTGCCGGACGAGGAGCTGGTGGCCGCCATCGCCACCCGTCCTCCAAAGGCCCCGCACCTCCTCAATCCCCTGGCGCCGCGCTCCCTGAGCGACATCGCCATGAAGCTGCTGGAGAAACGGCCCGAGGACCGGTACCCGGACACCCAGGCGCTGCTCGAGGCGCTGGAGAAAGCCGCCGAGAAGGAGAGGCAGTCCCCTGCCTGGAGGCTGCCGCTCTACGCGGTTGAGGGCAGTCCAGCCGCGGAGCCAACGCCCCAGGAGGTAGCGGTCCAGCCAGCCCAGCCGCCGGATACGGCGTCCGCGGAGCCAGAGGAGGCTCAGCCGCCTGAGAAGGAAGAGTCCCAGGCGGCTCCTCAGGAGCCCCCCGCTGCACCTGCCCGCCCGAGGCGCACAACGTGGCCCAGGGTCCTACTCGCGGGTCTGATCGTGCTCGGCCTTGCCTTGTGGCTGGTGCGCTCCACACTCGCGCCCCCACCCGAGGCGCTGCTGCCTGGGTCTGGCCCCGAGAAAGGAAGCCCACCTGTGCCCACTCCTTCGCGCTCTGCCCCTTCGAGTTTCCTCGCCGCCTGGCTGTGTGCTGTCGTCGGCGCCGGCTGCCCCGCCGCCCAGGTGAAGCCCCCGGAGCCCGCTGCCTGCCCCAGGGAGGCAACCGAGGCCATGTTCAAGGAGTTGAAGATTCGGCTGGGCAGCGAACTTCGGGCTGTCGTGGATGTGAACCAGCCGAGCGGCCTGGGCGTACCGGGGGTCTACCAGGATGGACCCGTCGTCAGCCAAATCGTGGAGGGCGATGGCAATATGCCCGAGGGGACGCTGCTCCACGGCCGTCTCTGGACAGGCCCCGGTATCTACGACACGTATTCCGAGATGGATGTGGATAAGAAGCGCCCGGCTGTCATGGGCCGCTACACCCTGGCCGTGCTCCCTGATGGTCGACAGTACCCCGTGTGCATCATCCTGGGCGACCATGTCGGGCGCGTGCCCAAGCGTGAAGGCTCCAAGGAAGGAGCCGCCGTGCTGGGCCGGGAGCAGCCGGTGAGCGCTGTCTGGCGTTGGCCGTGAGGGGGCCCATGGGCGCCGCCTGCGTTGTGTGCCGAGGCGGCGCTCTGATTTGACTCTGGGGAGGTGTCAAAGAACTCGTTCCGAGTTCCCCTACGAATCGTCTGACACCTGCCTGGAGACACCTGCCTGGAGGCGCCGAGCCCTGGACAGCGGCGGGGCTGAGTTGAAGGACTCGGCGGGCGTGGAGGTGGAGCTTTCCGCGTGGCAAGATTCGGCCATTGCCCCTGGTGCCCTGGGCTTTGTAGTGGTGGGCGCCGAGAGGGAGCCGGGGCAACTCACCTGCCCCTGCACCCTCAAGCTGAGGGAAGCGCAGGGGCCCCGCACCGTCACCCTCGGGAACGTGACGTTCCCGCCTGTAGAACAAGTGAGCGAGCAAGGGAAGGCGCGTGAGTAGTGCCGCCGCTCCATCCGGCCCGAGGGAAACACAACCTGCGTGATGGGCTCCCAGTGCCTCACCAGACCCGGCGTCTTGACCGAGCTGCCTTCCGCTCTCTGTAATCGGCGGGTTTGGCCTTCCAGCTCGGGCGGCTCGCCCGGAGAGGTGCGGCAATGTCTAGGCGTTCTGTCGATACTCGCCCCGTGGACACACGGCGGCCCTTGCGCGTGGGGGCGCTGGCGCTGGCTGCGCTGATGCTGTTTACAGCGTGCGCCACGGGGGCCGCCATGGGCACGACGTACCGTTACCCCCCGAGCGCGCCGCACGACTCGCCCGAAACGTGGGCGCTGGAGTCGGAAGCCGAAGGCGGGGGCCGGGAAGAGGCTATCTTTACCAAGCTGCCAACAGACTTCGCGCCGGTGCAGGTGAGTGACGCCGAGTTTTCGGCAACCATGACAACGCTTTGGCTCAACATGCCGCTTCGGGTGGCCGCGTCCCGCCCCCCGTTGTATGTGGGCCGTAGGCTGGCGTTGGCTTCCGCGCCCTTGAGCGGCAACGCTTGGCAATCAGGCCTGGCCCGGTCCTATGGGCAGTTTTGCGAGCGGTGCGGCACTCCAGGGGATTGTCTGACGCTGTTTGAAGATGGGTCCCGCTTCCAGGATGATGACATGCGAAGCCTTGCGCTTGCCCTGGCGGTTGGGCCAGCCCTGGAAGGCGTAAACGCGGAAGTGCGGGCCATGCTCGACCCTACACGAATGTTCGCGATGATTAGCATTAGCATCACGTCTTATATGGCGCTGCTGTTGGCGCCAGTGCCCGAGCCGATAACAAAGGGCGCGGCCCTGGTGTTTAGCGCCGCCTTGTGGGGCTATCTTGGTTATGAATTCTTCGACCTGCTGCGGGCCTATGCGCAGCTTTACGAGGATGCGCCCCGGGCCTCTACCTTTGCGGAGTTGCGCGAGATTGGCGAGCGTTTCGGGCGTGTCATCGGTCCCAACAGTGTGCGGATTCTCGTCATCGTTGGGACGGCGGCGATAGGTGAAACGATGGCCCTTGCTTCCAAGGCCCCGAAGCTCCCCGGATTCACGCAAGCGTCGGAGAGAGTCGCGACTCGTACCGGGTTGGGCCTGCTGGAGACGGCAACCGGAGCCGAGCGCCTTATTGTCTCTGTGCCAGAGGGGACGATCCGCGTGGTGTTGGCGCCTCATGCCGTGGCCATGGCTGCCCGGGGCGTTGGCGCTGGGAATCCTGCGCCGAGTCGGGGTAAGCTCCTGCCGAACGGACACAGGGCGTGGGGGTCGTTTGGTGGCTTCAAGTCAGCTATGGGGAAGGCGGGCCCCGGAAAGGAGTGGCATCACATCGTGGAGCAGACTCCGGGCAACGCGAAGCGGTTCGGGGGCGAGGCCCTGCATAACACCGAGAATGTCATCGCACTAGATAAGGCGGTTCACACACGGGTTAGTGCTCTCTTTTCTAGAAAGGTGCTCAGGATTACGGGCTCAAGGATTCTGACGGTGCGGCAGTGGCTCAGCACTCAGTCCTATGAGGCGCAACGGGAATTTGGCCTGCTGGCCATTCAGAACGTCAGGAGCGGTATTTGGCCATGATTGATGTGCAAGGTCTTGTGGCGGAGTTTGCGCGGCATGTACAGGCAGAAACCGAGGCGGCTTGGCGGGGCGATTCCAGGACGGCGAACAAGCACGTTGATCAGTACTTAGCCGTGTTTGACAAACTGCGGGCTCATGGTGACACCGGACGGGATGCACTCGCGGTGCTCTTCACGCATCCACGAATGGACGTGCGTGTGTCAGCGGCGGCGCTGCTGTTGCGCCATCGCACGGCGGAAGCCAAAGCGATTTTGGAGGAAGCAGCGAAGGGCGAAGGACTGGTCCCTTTTGAAGCATCCCAGGCGTTGAAACGCTGGGAAGAGGGTACATGGGCCCTAGACCCTGCCGACGATGATGCGGGGTCGCCCGAAGCGACCGGCCCGGCAGCGCCTGGCAAGCGCAGCCGACCGCGCACGGAGCGCGCCGCGCCTGACAAACGGAGGGGGAGCAAGCGGGACAAACGCGGCGGTTGATCTTGAGAAGAGCGCGCCAGTGCCGGGCAGGCGAAGCTCGGGCCGGTGGAGGCCACCAGGGCAGCCACGGCGGTGGGGAGGTGTCAAAGAACTCGTTCCGAGTTCCCCGACGAATTGCCTGACACCTGCCTGGCGGCCTTGGGACAAGCGGTGCGCGTGGCGGCGTGAGCGGTCCACGACGAGCCAGGATTCGAGCCGAGTCCCCGTGCTTTCATTTGCCGCTCCCAGACCGCTCATTTGTTCTGGCGGTAGAGTTCCGCGATCTGCTCATCCGTCGGCGGACCGTCCAGCAGGAAGATTCCCCTCCTCGCCAGAGGGAGTTCCAACTCAATTGCCGTGCGAACCTGTGCTGCCAGAAAAGGGTCGTCGGGAAACCGAGCCGCTGCCTCGGCCACAAGTTCCGGGGATTGAGCGAGCGCCTCGAGTTTTTCTACGTCGTGTCCTGCCTCGGTACGAATCGCCTTGATCTTCGCACAGAACCACAGCGCGCTTTCCTCCGTCTTCATTTCACACCTTCGATCCTTTGAATTGCTTTTCAAGCGCGGCGATGATTTTGCTGAAAAGCAGCTCGAGCTCCGGCAAGCTTCGAAAGGGCTCACACAGCCTCATCTGCCAGAAGAACACGGCATCGATCTCACGGCGCCGTTCGCCGGTAGTTCAGGAGCGCCAGGGCCAGGAGCAACTCGTCACTGTCAGATTGAGGCGTTGTCGCGGGCCTCTTGACCGCTTTCGTCTCATCCGCGGCCCAGAGTCCAGGCTCCTTCGTCGGCGGGAGCACCCGAGTGTTCGGCGAACGCGCGATGGGCGGCACCTGCTCGCCCGGCTGGCCGACCACGGGCGCCCCTGCTCCTGCAGGGACGTACTGGGGAACAGGCACCGGGAGGGACGGAGCTGACGCCGGTGCGGGCGCTACCGCCTGGGCGTGAACCGCCGTGGCGACCAGCACCCCGAGCCCCAGCACACGGGAGGTCATTCCGAAGATGCCTACTCTCAAAGTCATGCACGTGCTTCTATCCCCGTCTCCACCACCCTGGCAAGGCCCTCTCCCGGGGGCCTCCGCCCCCCTCATCACCAGCGCTGCCTGCGCCCGTGCGCGTGGATCCCGTAGGAGACAAGGGCTCGCTCGTCATCCTGAATTCCGAGCGGCTCACCCCAAGCAATCCCGAGCACGTTGCGCTCGCCTGGCGCATTCAAAAGCTGTTGGAGGAACTCGGAGGGTCCTTTGGACAACGCCCCAGAAAGCCGTGAACGCATGAGCCTGAAGAGAGTGTGGGTGTGGACGTGCGTGCTGGGACTGCTGGGCTCCGGCTGCACCGCGGCCCGCGAGGCCGCCACCCCGGTCCCCGTGGCGGCTCCCGCGCCTTCCACCCCGGCCTGCCCGGAGTCCATTGCCGCGGACGCGCCTCTGGAGGCGGACTACGGCCCGCGGAGCCATGCCCGGCGCTGGCTGCCTGCGTTGGCGCCCTCGGAGTTCGCCTTCGTGCCCACCAACGCCGTCGAAGAGTCCTTCCGCCAGAGGCTGGAGCTGGCGGAGGGCTCCGTCGAATTGCTCGCCCTGGAGGAGCGCTCCCGCCCTGTCACCGACGGAGGCGCGGCCCTGGTGATGGCGCGTCCGGTGGCCGGCGGCTTCTGCATCATCAACACCTGGGCCACCTGGCAGTCCACGGAGGTGGATGTGTCGCTCGCGGGCTCCTGGGAGTCTCCTGACCAGCGGATGGCCATCCTGCTGCTCAAGCTGGAATTGGCTCGGGCCGCGGGCGGCGAGGAGACGCGGTGGGTGGTGCTCGGAACCGATGGCGACCGGGCGTGGATCGCTCTCGGTCAGCCTCCCGCGCACCAGCTCATCGCCCCCTCCGTGTCGCTGTCTCCCAAGAAGGATCAGCTCTACCTCGACGTGAAGATCAAGTACGTCAACCGGCTGCGCTTGGGCCCGGATGGGCACTTCGTCCAGGCCGCCAACAAGCGCTGAACCTCGCCGAGGCCGCCGAGGAGGTGTCAAAGAACTCGTTGCGCTACCTCACGCTCCCCGAGTCGTACCTACGAGTCGTCTGACACCCATCTCGGGATGTTCAACAGCGCCCAGGTCAAGAAGGCCTGACGGCGGTTGCTTCGGCGCTGCCCCCTTCAGGGGGAACCCCGTCGCGCCGGTCGAGGTAGCGCTCGAGCAACGTCACCAGCTCGGCCTTGAAGCGCGGCGAATCGAGCAGCGCCGGTCGCTCCGATGCGGCCTCGTCGATGACGGCCTGCGCCGCGGTGCGCGCGACGAAGCCGGCGAGTTCGAGATCGGGTACGTGCCGCACCAGCGACGGATCCCACGCGGATGCTGAAGGGGACGTGGCCGTGGCGAGGCCGAGTGCGCTGCTGCGCGGGAGTTCCTGCTCGAAGATGCGATGGAGCTCCCCGTTGGTCTTCCGCTGGCGAATGAGGGTTTCCACGCTCGCGGAGAGCGCCTCGTGCAACGTCTTGGGCGGCGGTCCCTCGGCATGGCAACCGCGCAACTGCTCGAGGTGGCGGCGCCGCAGCTCGGCCACGATGGCCGCCTTGTTCGGAAAGTACTGGTACAGCGAGGCGATGTTCACGCCGGCCCGCTCGGCGATGGCGTTGGTGGTGAGCTGGTCCCACCCCGAACGGGTCAGAATGTAAGTCGTCGCTTGCAATATCGCCTCGACCGTCGCACGCGAGCGCTCCTGCCGGGGCTGCTTGCGCGGGAGCAGAGCGCTTCGTCGTCGTTTCGCCATGGTACCTCGAGGGAAAGCAAGTGGCCGTAAAGTAACCAATTACTTATTTCTGGTGCCATGACCAATGACGATGTCTGGCAGGCCTTCAAGGCGGTGAACGAGCGGCGGCGCGCGGTGCGTGACTTCGATGGGCGACCGATTCCCCTCGCGACGCTGGAGGAGGTGGTCGCCGAGGCGCTCAAGGCGCCTTCCAGCGGCAACCTCCAGCCGTATCAGCTCCACGTGGTACACGAGCCGGAGCTCAAACGCGCGGTGGCCGAGTCATGCAACGGGCAGCGCGCGGCGATGACGGCGAGCGCGTTGGTGGTGGTGGTGAGCTCGCGAGCCATCGCCCTGCGCACCCTGGGACAGCTCGAGGTCGCGACGGGGCCCGGCTCGTCACTCTCCGAGCGCTCGGTCGCGTATTATGCGCGCGGGCACCTCCTGTTGCGCCGCTTCTTCCGCTTCGCACCGGCACACCTTTTCGGCGCGCTGCGCATCGCGGTGTCCTTCTTCGCTCCAGTGCTTTCGTTGCTACCTTTCGGGCCCGCTGGCGTGCGTCACTGGCTCGCGCGCAACAGTTTCTTCGCCGCGCAGACGTTGATGCTCGCCGCGGCCGCGCGCGGCCTCGACACCTGCCCCATGGAGGGCTTCGACGCGATGAAGGTGAGCCGGTTGCTCGGGCTTCCGTGCGGCAGCGTGGTGCCGTTGGTCATCGCCGTCGGCCACCGAAGCGTCGATGCGCGCGTGGAACCGCGGCTTCGCCGAAGCCTTGCCGAGGCGGTGGTGGTGCACTGAGTCCAGCGAGGAGGTGTCAAAGAACTCGTTGCGCTACCTCACGCTCCCTGAGTGGTACCTACGAGTCGTCTGACACCCATCGCGGGCCGCGGGCTGGACAAAACTCTTTTCTTCCAAAGTCGTCCTCATAATAGGGGAGTGGGGCACGGTTCATTGGGAGGCACTGTCATGCACGGGGAACTGGCCGCACGCATCGAGCGCGAGGGATTCGCCCTGCTCCCGGAGGCCGTGCCGGACGCCGGTGTCGAGGCCCTGCTCGCGAGGCTCTCCACCCTCTCTCCCGGGACGGAGCCCCGGCGGCGCGGAGGGACTCGTCAGCTCTTCGAGGCCGTGCCCGAGGCCCGGGAGTACGCCCGCTCGGGCGCGATGCGCGCGGCGGCCGAGGCCGTGCTCGGGCCCGGGTGCTTCGCCGTGCGCGCCCTCCTCTTCGACAAGACCCCCGAGGCCAACTGGAAGGTCATCTGGCACCAGGATCTCACCATCGCCGTGCGCGAGCGTCACCCGGTCGAGGGTTTCGGCCCCTGGTCCGAGAAGGCCGGCATCCCCCACGTGCAACCGCCCACCGGGCTGCTGGAGCGGATGGTGGCGGTGCGCCTGCATCTGGATGACTGCGGCGCGGAGAACGGCCCGGTGCGGGTGCTGCCCGGCTCCCACCGCGCGGGGCGGCTCGGCCCGGACGCCATCGCCGCCTGGCGCGAGCGGACCGCGCCCGTCGATTGCCTCGTCCCTCGTGGCGGGCTGCTGGTCATGCGGCCCCTGCTCCTGCACGCCTCCTCTCCCGCCACCGCTCCGGCTCATCGACGCGTGCTCCATCTGGAATACGCGGCGGAGTCCCTGCCGGAGGGGTTGGAGTGGTACGAGCGCTGGTAGGGTGCAAGTTGTTCCAGTAGAAACAGGAAATCATGTATAGCGGGCCGACACTGTGACGCACCTCCGAGGAATGCACATGGCACGTCGGCAACTTGTGATCGGCTCGAGCTTGCTCCTGGGTCTGACTCCCTTCCCGGGATTCGCGGCGGATGAGCGGTTCTCCATTCCGCCCACCTCCGTCACCGCGAGCACGGATGATGGCAACATCCCCGCCAATACCGTCGACGGAGACCTGACCACCCGCTGGTCCGCGGAGGGAGATGGACAGTGGCTCCAACTCGACCTGGGTACCCCCAAGAAGGTGGCCTTCGTGAAAATCGCCTTCCTCAACGGCGCTTCGCGGACCTCCACCTTCGACATCCAGACCTCCACGGACGGCACCACGTTTTCCACCGTGCGCTCGAAAGCGACGAGCAGCCTGACGAGCAGCCTCCAGACGTTCGACTTCCCGGATGTCGGGTCCGCGCGGTACGTGAGGCTCGTGGGGTATGGCAATTCCGCCAATGCCTGGAACAGCTACCTGGAGGTGGAGGTTCACGGGAGCGCCGCGGAAGCGCCCTCGGGCAACATCGTGAACGTCTCCACCGCTGCGCAACTCACCACGGCCCTCGCCAGCGCGACCGCGGGCACGACCATCGTCCTGGCGGACGGCACCTATACGAACAGCGGCGCCTTCGTCCTCAAGGGCAAGAACGCCACCTCCTCCAGTCCCATCACCCTCAAGGCCGCGAACCGGGGCAAGGCCATCATCTCCGGCGGCGCCTCCCTCCAGGTGACCAGCTCCGCCCACGTGGTCATCTCGGGCCTGAAGTTCACCAACACCGGCAACAGCGCCATCGTGCTCGATGGCTCCAACAACATCCGGGTCACCCGGAACACCTTCGCGCTGATCGAGGACGGCACCCAGATCAAGTGGCTGCTCATCAAGGGCTCCGGGAGCCACCACAACCGGATCGACCACAACGACTTCGGCGGAAAGAGCAACATCGATCCGGTCATCGCCCTGGATGGCAATTACTCCACGCAGATGACCCAGTATGACGTGATTGAGTACAACTACTTCCACGACGTCGGGCCACGCCTCTCCAACGGGTTGGAGACCATCCGCCTCGGCCTGTCCGCCCTGTCACTGCTCGATGCCCACGCCACCGTGCAGTACAACCTGTTCGAGAACTGCGACGGGGACCCGGAGTTCATCTCCATCAAGAGCGGCCACAACACGATCCGCTACAACACGATCCTCACGTCGCAGGGACAGCTCACCGCGCGGCACGGAAACAACAACAGCATCTACGGCAACTTCATCCTGGGTGATGGCAGCAAGTCCGGCGTGGGCGGCATCCGGCTCTACGGGACCGACCACAAGGTCTACAACAACTACCTGGCGAAGCTGACCGATGACGCGCTCCTCATCGACGGGGGCGATTTCGACGGAGGGCCGACCTCCAGCACCTATACCGCGAGCGATCTGAGCAAACACTGGAGGGTCTACCGGGCCGAGGTCGTGAACAACACGGTCGTCGACAGCACGGCGGGCCTCCTCATCGGGAGGAAATATACGTACGCACCGGTGGACTCGAAGGTCGCCAACAACCTCATCCGGAACACGACGGGCACCCTCTACAACGAGTTCAAGACGAGCAACACCCTGTTCCAGGGCAACATCGGGTACGGCTCGGCCCTGAGCAACAAGTCGCGGACGTCCAGTGAGATCCGCAACGTGAATCCGTCCCTGACCGCGGTCAACGGTCTGCAGAAGCTGAGTTCCACGAGTCAGGCCATCAACGCGGCGACGGGCGCGTACACCTACGTCGCGGAAGACATGGATGGGCAGTTGCGCGCCGCCAACGACGTCGGCGCGGATGAGTACTCCACCGACCCCATCGACCACTCGCCGTTGTCGGCGGCCGATGTCGGCCCGAATGCCCCTTGAGAGAGCCTCGTCACCGTGCCGGCCCTCCGTCCGGTTCCTCCCGGTGGGGGCGCGGACTTCCCTCTTCTCGAGAATTGGCAAAAGTCTTGCAGAAAAGATCCGCAACTTCGTGAGGCCGGGCGCGATAATGGGTAAGTTCCCCGCGATCAGGACAGCGTGGCTCCTGGTTGTTGTCGAAATCGCTCCCGCCTCCAGGGTTTCTCCATGTCCGGCTCCATTCGTTCTCAGCTCCCTGGCCTCTTCAAGACCGCCCAGAAGTCCCTGGCGCAGGTGTCCAACCCCACCCCGAAGCTCGTGGGGGAGTTGGCTTCTGGCAACGCCAGCGTGAAGCAGGCGCTCTCGCAGCTCGGACAGATGGATGGCTTCGCGAGCGTGGCCAGCGGCAAACAGAGCCTCGCGCTGGCCGCCAACAACGCCCTGGGCTTCGCCCACAACGCGGCCGGTCTGGCCCAGAGCCGTACGGGTATTGGCCAGAAGCTGATGAGCGGGGTGCTTCAGTCCGGGACCGTTCCGGGCGGCATCCTGCATGCCCTCGCGATGGCGCGGACGCCGCACCAGGCCACCACGAAGCCAACGGGCCACTCGGGGTTCACGGGACCCATGGCCCAGGGCATCGCGGGCGCGGTGAGCTCGCTGGCCCATGGCGCCGCGAGTGGACACGGGCCCATGGCCCAGGCCATCGCGAGCGCGTTGAGTTCGCTGGCCCATGGCTCCACGAGCGGGCCGAATGGGTTGCAGCATGGGGCCGCGAGCGCGTTGGGCTCGCTGGCCCACGGCGCCGCGAGTGGACACGGGGGCCTGGCCCAGGGCCTCGCGGGCGCGGTGAGCTCGCTGGCCCATGGCGCCACGGGCGGGCCGAATGGGCTGATGCATGGGACCGCGAGCGCGGTGGGCTCGCTGGCCCACGGCGTCGCGAGTGGACACGGGCCCCTGGCCCAGAGCCTCGCGAGCGCGGTGGGCTCGCTGGCCCACGGTGCCACGGGCGGACAGAATGGGCTGATGCACGGGGCCGCGAGCGCGGTGGGCTCGCTGGCCCACGGCGCCGCGAGTGGACACGGGGGCCTGGCCCAGGGCCTCGCGAGCGCGGTGAGCTCGCTCGCCCATGGCGCCACGGGCGGACAGAATGGGCTGATGCATGGGGCCGCGAGCGCGGTGGGCTCGATGGCTCATGGCGTCGCGAGTGGACACGGGCCCCTGGCCCAGGGCTTCGCGGGCGCGGCGGGTGCGCTGGCTCAAGGCCTGGTGGGCTCCATGGCCAAGAACTCCGCGAGCGGGCATTGAAGCACTGCCCGTGCTCCTGGCTCGAATGAGCCGAGGGGCGGGCCAGGCCTGTCCGGCCACTTCACGCCAAGCCTCACCCTGACGGGCGCGGACACGCCTGCGCCTCCTGCGGATCTCCGGCGGCTCGGGTAGGGTCCTTGTCTGGAAGGATGACTTCATGGACTCGAACCCGAAATCCTCGCCCCCCGCCAAGAAGCGAGCCGGTATTCCGATGTACACCTCGCCGGCCCGCAGGGCCGCGCAAGGCGGTGAGGTCCAGCTGCCCCCAGTGATCGCGCCGTCACTGGAAGGCCTCTCCGTCACCGTCCCCGCCCCGGAGCCCATCACCGCGCGGAGGGTCCAGGAACGCTTCCAGGAGCTGGCGCGCGCGCATGCCTCCGAGCGCATGCGTCCGCGCACGGAGGGCCTCGCCTGGGGTGACGAGGTGCTGGTCGATATCGCGGGTTATTCGAATGGGCGCCTCATCCCCTTCAGCGTGCGCACCGACGTCTGGCTCCCGCTGGCGCCCGACCCCCTCCTGCCGGGCCTGTACGAGCAGTGGGTGGGTCACCTGCCGGGAGAGAGCGTGCTCGTGGACATCGTCCTGGGCGAGAACTACCCCATCGAGGCGCTACGGGGTCAGCCCGCGCGCTTCGCCCTCCTCATCCAGGCCGCGCGCGAGGTGAAGTACCCCGACCCGACGAATCCGGAGTTCCTCGAGGCCCTTGGCCGCGGAGCGACCCTGGAGGAAGTGATGCGCGGTGTGGCGAGGGAGCTGCAACAGGAGGCCGCGCGAGCACGGTTCCTCGAGGGCCAGCAACGGGTGCTCGAGGAGGTGGCCGCACGCACACAGGTGGACATCCCCGAGGAGCTGGTCGACGAGGAGATCCGCCTGCGTTGGGGCGCGAGCGAGGGTCGCTCCGTGACCAAGCTCAAGTTCAGCAACAAGCATCAGGAGGAGTCGCTCCAGACGTGGCTGGCGGACGAGAGGACCCGGGCCGAGGCCAGGCAGCGGTTGCGCATCAGCCTGGCGCTGGGCGCCATCTGCAAGCGTGACGGGCTCATCCTCACCCCGGCCAAGGTGCTGGAGGTCATCCAGGCCGAGTCCACGGCCGCCGGTGTGCCGCTGGAACAGGCCACCGCCGTCTTTGCTTCCGAGCCACAACAACACGTCCGCATCACTCAAGCCGCGTGGCATCTGTTGGCGGTGGACCACGTCATGAGCAAGGCCCAGGTGCACGGCGCGGGCACCTGACACGCGGTCCGCGCGGGCTCGGCCCTTCTTCGTCCTAGGCAGCCGCGCGCCGGATGGACTCCACCGCGTCTTCGAGACGGACCTCGCCTTCGAAGCCACCCGCCGAGACGGCTGGCCGCTGCTGCTCGATCGCGTGGGCGAACTTCACCGCCGGATCGGCCTCGAGCTTCTCGACGAGCCGCCGCACGTTCGGGAATGCACGGCGGTCGACCGCGTCGTGGTACTTGGTCCAGCGGGCGATGCCGATGAAGTAGGCGTCCACCAGGGTGCGGTGCTCGCCGAGCAGCCAGGGGCGGTCGCCGAGCAGGGCCTCGAGCCTGGCGTGGGCCTTCTCGACCTTGGCTCGGCCGTAATCGGTCAGCGCCTGCTTCGCCTCCGGCTCCAACTCGTGCTCGTAGGCGTACCAGAGCGGGCTGAACGAGCCGAAGAAGGTCGTGTTGAGGAAGGCCAACATCTGGTTCCAGCGGTCGAAGTCGTGGGTGCCTTGGGCGAAGGCGAGCCGCCGCTCGATCCCGAGCGGACCGAGGTGATTGAGGAGGGCGATGGTTTCGCTGATGACCCTGCCGTCGGCCGTCATCAGGGAGGGCGTCTCCGCGACGGGGTTGATGCGCTTGTACGCGTCGCTCGTGACGACGCTCGGCATCTCGATGCGGCAAAGCCGATAGGGCCTCGCGAGCCACTCGAGCGCGACGATGGAGCCGAACGAGCAGCCCGACGGGACACCGTAGAAGAGGATGGGGGACACGAGATTCTCCGTGGTTGAAAGCCCGTGGATTCGGGTCCCATCAATCTGTCGTCGTGGACTTTGACCGGGTAGAGGCTAGAACGGCGACGCAACGTCTACCCATATGGACTTTGGGATCTCGATGCTCAACCTCAACGACCTGGCGCTCTTCGTGGCGGCGATCGAACACGGTGGCTTCGCGGCGGCGGCGCGTCGTCTCGGCGTACCGAAGGCGACCATCAGCAAGCGGGTGGCGGAGCTCGAGGCGAGCCTGGATGCCCGGCTCGTCCATCGCACCTCGCGCAGCTTCACCCTCACCGAGGTCGGGCGTGATTTCCACGAGCGCGCGCGTGCGGTGCTGATCGAGGCGGAGGCCGCCGAGCAGGTGGTGCGCGGGCGCGTCGCCGAGCCTGGCGGCACGGTTCGGCTGACCGCCAGTGTACCGACGGCACAGCTCTACCTGGCCGAGCACCTGCCGAAGCTCGCGCGCGCCTACCCCAAGCTGCGGGTGCAGCTGGACGTGACCGATCGTTTCGTGGATGTCGTGCAGGAGGGCTACGACATCGCGGTGCGCTCCCACTTCACTCCGCTTCCGGCTTCGGGTCTGGTCCAGCGGCAGCTCGTGAGCGAGCCCATCCTGCTCGTGGCCGCCCCCGACTATCTGTCGGCGCGGCAACCGCTGGAGCGGCCCGAGCAGCTCGGGCGCCATGATGGCCTCGTGGCCGCGCCGAACTCGACGGGCTGGCGCCTGCTCGGCCCCGCGGGCGAGCGCGTCGAGGTCAGTCCGCTGCCCGTCATGGTGGCCAACGAGTCGACCGTGCTGCTGGGAGCCGCCAGGGCCGGTCTCGGCGTGGCCTGCCTGCCCCAGAGCATGTGCCGTGTGGCCCTGGGAGCGGGCGAGTTGGTCCGGGTGTTGCCCGAGTGGGAGGCGGGGACCGTGACGACGACCCTCCTCATGCCCCACCGGCGCGGCCAGTTGCCCGGGGTCCGGGCGACGGTGGAGTTCCTGATCGAGTGTCTCGCACAGAAGGTGCGAGCCAGCGCTCAGTGAGGACGTGCCAGCGCGCGGTGGATCGCCGAGGTGAGCCCGGTGGAGCGGAGGGCATCCAGCGCGAGCTCCCAACGGCCCTCGGCACAAAGGCCGCTCAGGCCCGCGTCCTCATAGGCTTGCCGGGCGGCGGCCGCCAAGGCTTCGCGCACCGCCTCGGCGACCGCGTGGCCGACCTCGTCACAACGTCTGCAGTCGAGCTCGATGCCCAGACGGCTGCGCCGCCCTTCTTCCGTGAGGACCCAGGGGCGCTCCATCCACGGGGGCTCATGGCGCACGTGCTGCCGGTGGCCGCACTCGAGCTCGGCCACCCAGTGGTTCTCTCCATCGAGGTGGAATCCCGTCATCTTCTGCTTCATCGGACGTGCATCCTCCTTCTGCGAGCAGACTCCATTCCACCTCCAGAGATGCGCATGGCGGAGCGGGTGGACAGCCCCCTGTGGATCTTCGCACTCCTGGAGTGACAGTTCCCAGGGGAGGCGGTGTTCCAGTGCCACGACTCGCGAAGCAGCACGGTCGGCTGGCGTCATTTCAAGGAGAGGGAACATGCGGAAGAGCCTGGGTTTGGGGGTGGCGGCACTGATGTTCATGCCCGCCTGCGGTTTGTTCGGAGAGCAGGGCAATGGCCACAAGGTCACTCAGCCGCGTGAGCTCACCGGCTTCACCCGGGTGGAGAATCACTCCTCCCTGGATGTGGTGGTGCGCGAGGCCTCCGCCGGGTCCGTCACCCTCACGCTCGACGAGAACCTGCACCCGTTCGTCACCACCCGCGTCTCCGGGGAGACGCTCCTCATCGAGAACACCGAGAACCTGTTGTACTCGGGTGAAGGCCGCGTGGTGGCGACGCTGCCGCGCTTCCTCGGCGCGGAGAATGATGGCTCCGGCGACTTCCTCGTCGAGGGCGTGACCTGGTCGAACGCGCTCACCTTCGAGCTCGAGGGCACTGGAGACATGGATTACTGCGGGCCGGCCACCCACCTCACCGTGAACCTCTCTGGCTCTGGCGACATGACGCTCTGCACTCCGCGGGAGCAGGTGCTGGAGGAGGTGCGGTTGGGGCTGTCTGGCTCCGGCTCGCTCACCTATGACGGCTTCGCGAAGAGCCTGGACGCCGTCCTCGAGGGTTCGGGCGACATGAGCCTCACCGGTTCGGCGCCGCGCCTGGTGGCCCGGGTGAACGGCAGTGGGGACCTCGATGCCCGGGGGGTCTCCAGCTCGGAGGCGGAGCTGTACATGGCCGGTTCCGGCAATGTGAGCGCCACCGTCGCTACCACCGTGACGGTGTACCTCGATGGCTCTGGCGATGTGGATTTGTGGGGAGGCGCCACGTTGCGCGACGTGCGCCTCGAGGGTGCCGGGGACCTGCGGCGACACTGAACGCTCGACTCCAAAACCAACGGTGTGAGATTCCTCCGCCAGCCTCCACCACGAAGGAGTCCGACGTGCTTCGACATGCATCACGATGGGTCATGACGCTGGTAGTGGGTTTCACCTGGGTCCAGGCAGGCTGTGCTCCCGCGGAGCCCACGGCCCCGGAGACACCACGCACCGAAGAGGCCGCGCGGCCGCTGCTGCCGGGTGAGCGCTCCCTCTTCGACGCCTCCGCCGTGCCGGCCGTGGCGGCCGCGGACGACAGCGCCGCGGTGGAGCTGGGCGTGCGCTTCCGCAGTGACGCGCCCGGACGCGTCATGGGCGTGCGCTTCTACAAGGGCGCGGGCAACACGGGCACGCACACCGGCAGCCTGTGGTCGGCTTCGGGGGCCCTGCTGGCCACCGCCATCTTCCAGGACGAGACGGCCTCGGGCTGGCAGGAGGTGCGCTTCGCGACCCCTGTGGCCATCGCGGCGGACAAGGACTACGTCGTGTCGTACCACGCGCCCGCGGGGCACTACGCGGCGACGAGCAATGGCTTCGCCTCCGCGCTGGATGTGCCACCCCTGCACGCACCCGCGAGCGGGACGGGGGGCGGTAACGGCCTCTACCACTACGGCACGAGCGGCTTTCCCACGGACAGCTACCAGGCCAGCAACTACTGGGTGGACGTGGCCTTCCAGCCCAACGACACCACGCCTCCGCGCGCGCCCACCAACGTGGTGGCGACGCCCAACTCGTCCACCGCCATCGACCTGACCTGGTACGTCTCCGTGGACGGCTCGGGCGAGACGCAGGGCAACGCACGCGCCCACCTGGTGTACCGGGGCAGCCAGCTCATCGCGGAGCTGCCCGGCACCACCACGAGCTACCGCGATACCGGCCTGACGCCCGCCACCGAGTACCAGTACACCGTGCGCGGTCGTGACGCCGCCGGCAACCTGAGCCCCGCGTCCGCCACCGTCACCGCCACCACCCTCGCCAGCAGCGTCTGCAATCCCTGCAGCCTGTGGAACGTGGTCACGGGCGACCCCCAGTTCCAGAATGCCGACGCCACTCCCACCGAGGTGGGACTGAAGTTCCGCACGGACGTGGCGGGCACGGTGACGAAGGTGCGCTACTACAAGACCGGCGGAGACACCGGGCCGCACGTGGGCCACCTGTGGAGCGCCACCGGCGAGCTGCTGGGCACCACGGTGGAGGCGCCTGGGGAGAGCAGCTTCGGCTGGCGCGAGCTGACGTTCCCGACGCCGGTGAGCCTCGCGGCGAACACGACCTATGTCGTGTCGTACTTCGCGACCGCGGGCCACTATGCCATCACGACCAACTACTTCAGCAGCGCGGGCGTGGACGTGCCGCCCCTGCATGCACCGTCCGCCGTCGCGGCGGGCGGCAACGGGGTGCGCCACCTCAATGGCAGCGGCTTCCCCTCGGATGCGTGGATGAACACCAACTTCTGGGTGGACGTCGCCTTCGTGCCGGCCACGGGGGACGCATCCCCGGTCGACGTGTCCGTGCGGCATGCCTTCCCCTCCGGGACGGGCGTCCGGGGCGAAGCGCTCGATTATGACATCACGTTGACGAACCACGGCACCAGGGCGGCCACCAACCTCACGCTCGACGTTCCCGTTCCCGCCGGGCTCGCGCCCTTCGCCTTCATCCCAGAGGCGTCGGTGGGCACGTGCAGCTACTACACCAATGACAACATGCACTGCGACATCACGAGCCTGCCCGCCGGGCAGAGCGCCGTCGTTCGCATGACGCTGGTGCCCTTGCTCTCCGGGACGTTCCAGTTCCAGGCGACCGTCGCGGCGTCCGAGACGGACAACGTTCCGGGCAACAACACCAGCACCCTGACGATCCCCGTGGGTCCCGAGTCGAACCTGGTCACCTTCGATACCTTCGACGGTGCGAACGAGCCCATCACCGGCATCCACGGCCCCTTCTACTTCGTGTTCAACAAGTGGTACATCGCGCCGCCCTGGGGCGGGTTCACCACGAAGAGCGTCTCATTCAACGGCGCGGGGGTGAACCAGGCAGCGCTCGACATCTACGGGGAGCGGACGGTCGTCGGCCTCGATGCCTTCACCTGGGACACGGGCGCGACGCTCACCCTGAGCTGCTTCAACCAGCCCACGCGCACCTTCACCCTGACGCCGGGGGAGGTGACCCACGTCGTGACGAACTGGCAGGGCACCTGCTCGTCCGTCACCCTGGCGACGTCGAATGGCTGGGACACGAACTTCGACAACATCGAGCTATCGCCGCTGCCGTGAGACGTTGACGGACGGTGAGGCCAACCCCCGGTCCACGCAAGCGTGTCCCAAGAGGAGGGCGAAGCCCAGTGCCAGCAGGTAGCCCCAGGCGAGCCCTCCCCCGGGGGTGAAGCCCGCCGAGGCGCGGGTCCGAGGTTGGCGTCAGAACAGGAGGGGGCCGCCGCCATTGCCTCGCCCGAGCGTCATGCTTAAGCGGAAGGCTTCCAACCCGGAGGATTTCCATGCTGCATGCTCCGCTCCTCGGTCGTGTCCTGCTGCGGTTCGATTCTGGCAAGGAGGATCTCCACGAGGATCTCTCCGCCGCGGTGTTCTCCGCGGATGGCGGTCTCTGGGTGGCCTCGGACGAGCACCACTCGCTCGAGCGCTTCGCCCCGGTGAGCCCGCGCGTCTTCGGAGAGCACCGGCACTTCGCCATGGCGGATCTGCTCGGAGAGGAGGTCCACGAGGAGGTGGACCTCGAGGCGCTGGACTTCCAGGACGGGCAGCTGTGGTTCGTGGGCTCGCACAGCGCGAAGCGGAAGAAACCCAAGGGCAAGACGATGGTGAAGGACCTGGAGCGACTGGCCACCGTGGAGCACGAGCCCTGGCGCTTCCTGCTCGCCCGGGTGCCGCTGCCGGAGAAGGCGTCGGGCTCGGCCCGCCCGGCGAAGCTCATGCGCGCGGAGGGCCGACAGGACTCGGGGGTGAACGTGCTGGTGGAGCTGTTGCGCCAGGACGCCCATCTGGGGCCCTTCCTCGCGCCGGCCTCGCCGGACGATCCGGATGGGGCGCTCGCCATCCCCAGCAAGGACAATGGGTTGGACATCGAGGGGCTCGCCGTCCACGGGGACCAGGTCTTCCTCGGGCTCCGGGGCCCCGTGCTGCGAGGCTACGCCGTCCTCCTGCAAATGGAGGTGGAGGAGGTAGGCAAGGGCCTGCTCGCGCCCCGGCGGACGAAGAAGGGCGGTGCCTACCAGAAACACTTCCTGGACCTGGATGGTCTGGGCATCCGCGAGCTGTGCCGCCATGGAGAGGATCTGCTCATCCTCGCGGGGCCCACCATGCCGGTGGATGGCCCCATCCGGCTGTTCCGGCTGCACAAGGGCCTGCTGCTCTCGGGAGACACCCTCCACTCGCAGGAGAAGGGGGGACTGGAGCCTCTCTTCGACCTGAAGAACGGGAGCAGGGACGACAACGCCGAGGGGGTGGCCGTGTTCTCCTGGTTCGCGCCGAACGACTCCGTGCTCGTCGTCTACGACACGCCCTCGCCGCAGCGCCGCTATGGGCCGGATGGCGTGCTCGCGGACGTGTTCCGGCTCTGACCCACCTGGAATACGCGGTGGAGTCCCTGCCGGACGGGTTGGAGTGGCACGAGCGCTGGTGGGTCCGGGGCACACGGTCTGGCCGGAATCATCGGGAGGACCGATGATTTCGGGCGGGTACCGCCGTCCATGGGTTCGAGACTCCCCAAAGGAGCCTTTTTCTGAACCGACAAGGAGCTGTCATGACGATCAAAGCCGCCACCCCGTACTTCATCCTCAACGGCAGGACCGAGCAGGCCATCGCCTTCTACCAGCGAACCCTGGGCGCGAAAGTCGAAGCGCTGCAGCGGTTTGGAGACGGCAACCCGAACTGTCCCACGGCGCTGCAGAGCCGGGTCATGCACGCGGCGCTGCGCGTGGGCGACGCGCTCTTGATGATGAGCGACGGCCCCAACGACTCGGCGCCGCCCCAGAGCGGGAGCGTGAACATCGCCCTCCAGTTCGATGATCCCGATCAGGCGCGGCGCTGCTTCGACGCACTGGCGACGAGCGGCAAGGTCGTCCAGCCGCTCGTCGAGGCCCCCTGGGGTGAGCTGTTCGGCGCGCTGGGCGACGAGTTCGGCATCAACTGGATGTTCAACAGCGCCCAGGTCAAGAAGGCCTGACGGAGCTCACCTCCAACAGCCGCCCGGCCAGCTTCGCGGCGCGGGCGGTGCGGGAGCGCCCCTCCTCACTGATCGGGGTCGGCATCGGCGAAGGTCGTGCCCGCGCCAATCTCGTCGAACCAGATGCTGCGCGTCCCCTGGCTGCCCTGCATGTAGCCGTTGTCGTGCCAGCCGTTCGCGTAGAGGCCGACGCGGAACTGGAAGTACCGGTCATCGGACACGGTGGTGCTCAGATTGTACTGCTCGAGCACCTTCTGGCCATCGAACCAGAGCTTGTAGAAACCCGTGCCGTCGCTCGCCCACTTCGCCTGGATGACGACCTTGTGCCACACCCCGGCGGTGACGGTGGCGAGATTGCCGAACGTGACGGTTTTCTGGGAGCAGACCGAGCCCTGCTTGACGCGCGTGAAGAGTTGATTGCCCGAGAGCCAGATCATGCTGGACGGCATGTAGTCATCGCAGCCGGTATTGGAGAAATCCGCGATGAACTGGGCGATGTTGTACGACTGGGGTTGGAACTGCCAGTCCTGCTGCAGGCGGAACGCGAAACCGTAGAAGCCGGTGTCGCCGCGACGATACACGTTGTTCTTCACGACCTCCGAATGGTAGCGGCCGCTGTACGAGGAATCGTAGATCTGGGTCACCTTGATGGCGGTCGGTCCCGAATAGGTGACATTCGTCACCTCGCTGACAGACCCCTTGTGCTCCTTGTTGATGGAGTTCCAACCAGACACGGTGCCAGTGTTGTGGAAGATCTCTTCGGCCTGTGCCACCGGGGAAAGCGAGAGCAGGGCGATGCCAACAGTCATTCCAACGTTTTTGATTTTCATTGAACTCGGGGGAAGTGAGGACGGACGGGTGGCCGGGTTCCTGTCGTGGTCGGGGCATGCCCCGCGTCACGGCCAGGAACTGAAACCAAGCTAACGGATAAGCGCTCGCCCCGGTATCCCCATTTCGAGGGAGTTCCCTTGTTGTCTCGTGTCACCGTTTTGTCGACCAGGCAACTGGAGCCACGCCGTGGACCAGGCCGGGCGAAACGCACGGGTGCCCGTTAGGCAGGAGGACCGTGCGGGACTCCGACGCCACCCCTGTCCGTCTCACCCTGGTCGCCGAGGAC
The DNA here is from genome assembly GCF_000335475.2 of Cystobacter fuscus DSM 2262. Classification (NCBI taxonomy): domain Bacteria; kingdom Pseudomonadati; phylum Myxococcota; class Myxococcia; order Myxococcales; family Archangiaceae; genus Cystobacter; species Cystobacter fuscus. The sequence goes on from NZ_ANAH02000066.1 coordinate 369,740, forward strand.
CCGCTCGCTCGGGGTGCGCTCTCCCGGGCCCTCTCGGAGCAGGGGAGTGACGTCGTGCTCACGGCGTCCGGTACCCTGGCGGAGGTGGAGTCCTCGAGTCCCGAGGCCGCCCCCGACGTCGTGCTGTGGGACGTGGGCCTGCACCCGGCCGGGTCCGGAGGGCAGCTCGATGCCCCGGAGCTGGGGGCGCCCGTGCTCGCGCTCGTGCCCGATGAGGCCGCGGGAGAAGGCGCGCTCTCCGCGGGGGCCCGGGGGTTGCTCTTCCGGGACGTGGCTCCCGCCCCGTTGCTCGCCGCGCTGCGAGCCGTGGCGCGAGGACTCACCGTGTTCGATCCGGCCCTCACCGCGCTGCGCGCCACACCGCGCGCCTCGGCGCCCACCTCGACGCCCGAGGGCCTGACACCCCGGGAGCGCGAGGTGCTCACGCTGCTCGCCGAGGGCTTGTCCAACAAGGCCATCGCCGAACGGCTCGACATCAGCGAGCACACCGCGAAGTTCCATGTGAACGCGGTGCTCGCCAAGCTCGGCGTACAGCGGCGAACGGAGGCCGTCGTCCGGGCGGCGCGCCTGGGGCTCGTGACGATCTGACCGGATGGACAGGGAGGACTACCCATTCGGGTAGGTCGAGGCCCATCCGTCTCGCCGATGTGCCGCGCGGGCCAGGCCTTTAGCTTTAGAGCGAAAGGAATTCCTCCATGTCCGCCGATCTCAGCGCCTTCTCCGAGTCCCTCGCCTCCATCATCGAGCGCATCGCCCCCGGCCTCGTCCGGGTCGAGGCCCGTCGCCGCCACGGTGCCACCGGCATCGTCTGGGACGCGGAGGGACACATCCTCACCACCCACCATGCCATCGAGCAGGAGGGCTCCATCACCGTGGGCCTCGCCGATGGCCGCACCGTCCCGGCCGAGCTCGTCGGGAGGGATCCGTCCACGGATCTCGCCCTGCTCAAGGCGGACGCCTCCGGACTCACGCCGCTGGCGCCCGCGCCGCTCGAGGGCCTGAAGGTGGGTCACCTGGTGCTCGCCCTGGGCCGTCCCGGCCGCACCGCGCGCGCGACGCTGGGCATCGTCAGCGCGGTGGGCGAGAGCTGGCGCACCTACGCGGGAGGCCGCATCGACCGCTACCTGGAGACGGACGCGGACCTGCCTCCCGGCTTCTCCGGGGGGGCGCTGGTGGACACCCGGGGGCGCTTCCTCGGCATGCCGACGGCGGCCCTGTCGCGCACGGCGGCGGTCGTCATCCCCGGAGAGACGCTCGGCCGGGTCGCCCAGGCGTTGAGGCAGCACGGAGGCATCCGCCGGGGCTACCTCGGCGTGGGCGCGCACCCCGTGCGACTGCCCCAGGGCCTCTGGGAGCGCGCGGGTGGAGAGAGCGGGCTCATCTTCCTCTCCATCGAGCCCGGAGGCCCCGCCGACAAGGCCGGGCTGATGATGGGGGACGTGCTGGTGAGCCTCGGAGGCCAGCCGTTGCAGAGCCTCGAGGAGCTGCTCGGCTACCTCGGCGACGAGAAGGTGGGCACCCAGGTCCAGGCGAGGGTGCTGCGCGCGGGCGAGGTGCGCGAGGTGCCCGTCTCGATTGGTAAGCGTTCGTGAAGGGAGAGTGACGCCATGAAGTTCCTCCAACAGTTCTCCGACGAGCTCGAGTCGCTCGTGGCCAAGGCGATGCCCGCGGTGGTGGCGGTGCAGCACGCGCGGGGCCACGGCACGGGCCTCTTCCTGACACCGGACGGCTACGTCCTCACCAACCGGCACGTGGTGCGCAGCCAGGGCCGGCTCACGCTGGAGCTGCACGACGGCAGCGAGGTGCGCGCCGAGCTCGTGGGCGCGGACGCTCCCACGGACCTGGCGGTGGTGCGCGCCGAGGACGGCGCGAAGTTCCCCACGCTGCCGCTGGCGGATCCCCACGACGTGCGCGTGGGGCAGGTGGTGATGGCCATCGGCAACCCCTTCCGCCTGGAGCAGTCGGTGTCGATGGGCGTGGTGAGCGCCATCAACCGCACGCTGCCCCTGCCGGACGGGGTGATCCTCGAGGGCCTGTTGCAGACGGACGCGGCCATCAACCCGGGCAACTCGGGAGGACCGTTGCTCAACATGCACGGACAGGTGGTGGGCCTCAACACGCTGGTGCTGCCATACGCGCAGGGCATCGGCTTCGCGGTGAGCGCCACCACGGCGGCCTGGGTGGCCAGCCTGCTCATCCAACGCGGCAAGGTGGAACGGCGCTTCCTCGGCATCGCCGCCACGGCCATCACCCTGTCGGCCCGGAGTGCCCAGGAGGCGGGGCAGCTTCGCGCGGTGCGCGTCATGAAGGTGGGGCAGGGCACGCCCGCGGCCGACGCGGGGCTCGAGGCGGATGATCTGTTGCTGGGCATCAACGAGTGGCCCATCACGAACGTGGACGACGTCCAGCGCCTGCTGGCGCTCGCCACCGGGCCGGAGGTCCGCCTGGAGGTGTTGCGCAAGGGACAGCGCCGCACCTTGCGAGCCCGCACCACGCCTCGCGAGTACAGCAAGGCGGCGTGAGCACTATGCTCCGCGCCCATGCGATTCGCCATCGTGGGTTCCGGGGCCGTCGGCGGTTACTTCGGCGCGAAGTTGGTCCAGGCGGGCCAGGAGGTCACCTTCCTCGCGAGGGGTGAGCACCTGGAGGCGCTGAGACAGAGGGGGCTGGAGATCCGTGGCCCGGCCGGAGACGTGCGCGTCCCGGTGCGAGCGGAGTCGGACCCGGCGCGGGTGGGCCCGGTGGACGTGGTGATGTTGGCGGTGAAGACCTACGACATCGCCGGGGCCCTCCCCACGGTGAAGACGCTGCTGGCGGGCGGGGACAAGGCGGTGGTGCTCACCCTTCAGAACGGCGTGGACAGTCCCGACGAGGTGGCCTCCGCCGTGGGCCGGGAGGCGGTGCTCGGCGGCTCGGCCTACATCTCCGTGGCCATCACCGCGCCCGGAGTCCTCACCCAGACCGGGATGCACCATCGCATCACGTTCGGTGAGTTCTTCGGGGACACCCCGCGCATCTCCCCACGCGTGAGCACCCTGCGCGACACGCTCGCCGGTGCTGGCATCCACACGGACGCGGTGCCGGACGCGCGCGTAGCGCTCTGGGACAAGCTCGTCTTCCTGGCGCCCTTCGCCGGACTCACCGGCTCCACCCGCCTGCCCATCGGCCTGCTGCGGACGTATCCGCCCGCGCTCGACACCTATACGGCGGCGGCGTCGGAGATCATCCGGGTGGCCGCCACCGAGGGGGTGACCGTTCCCCGCAATCCCGAGTCACTCGTCCGCGAGTTGCAGGGCCTGCCTCCGCAGATGCGCGCGTCGCTGCTGGTGGACCTGGAGCAGGGCAAGCGGCTGGAGGTCGAGGCCCTGATGGGCTCGGTGGTGCGCCGGGGCCGGGCGGCCGGAGTGCCCACGCCGGTGATGGCCACCCTGTACGGAGTGCTCGCGCCCCACGCGGGTGGACGTGCACGATAGGAGGGCAGGGGACGTCGTTCACGAGCGCGCCCCTCATTCCCTGGCCTTCGCCGCCCGCTTTCCCGGCACCACCTCCTCGCCGCGCAGCAGCAGCGCGGCTTCGGCCTTCGGCAGGATGCGCAGCTGGAACTGCCGCTGGTACCCATCATCGCGGGAGAAGACGCCCCGGTCCGTCACCAGCAGGAGCGCCGTGGGGACCACGTAGCGTGCCGAGTTGTTGCCGAAGTAATGCACCGCCACCTGGTACGAGCCGCGGGTGGCCTTGCGTGCGTGGTACAGCTCGGGCCCCAGGCCATTCGTGATGTCCCAGTGCAGCTGTCCACCCAGCCGCGTTCGCATCCGCCGGTAGGAGCACCGCTCGCCGCTCGGCTCCACCACCCACAGGTCGATGTCCGTCGAGTCCGAGTTCCAGTGCAGGGTGAGCTGGTAGTCGATGGGCCCCGGCCCCACGAGCTTCGCCAGCTCGCGCCGTCGGGCCTCCAGTGTTTCCACCTCCGCCCCCGAGAGCCGGGCCTGCTTCGCCAGCGCCATCAGCATCCGGGCATAGTGGTACGCCGCCACCGTCCGGGTCTCCTCCTCATGCCGGGCCCAGTCTCGAGCCAGGATGATCTCCCAGTCGCGTGCCGCCTCCGCGGGCCGTCCCGCCGCGTCCAGGGCCAGGGCCTCTTCCAGGTAGGATTGCGGCTCGAAGGGGCGGTTGAGCCGCACGAGCTCGAAGAGCTCCGTGGCGGCCGTGTATTGGCCGAGCGCCAGCAGCCCATAGCCCACCATCCGCAGTGCCTCGGGGTCCTTCGGCCGCAGCTCCACGGGTGACGAGAGGGCCCGCACCGCGCCCCACGTGTCTCCCGCGAAGGCCCGCTCGCGAGCCACCGCCTCGTACACCATCACATCGTCCTTGTTCTCTCGCCGCGCCCGCCGGTACTCCAGCTCCGCCTGGAGCCGCTCCTCGCCTCCCGCGTAGGGCTCGTCCCGCAGGGGTTGGGCCTTCAGCCGCGAGCCGAACTCCGCCTGCTTCGCGCCCAGCACCCGCAGCACCTCGCGGCCCGAGTCCGGCACTCCGTCCAGCGCCAACCCCTCCAACCGTTCGCGCTCCTGGTCCTGCTCGCGCCGCCGCAGCTCCTCCAGCCCGGAGAGGTCCACCTGCTCGTCACGTACCGCGTAGCGCACGTAGTCTTCCTCCGACTCCAGCACCAGCATGGAGGCACGCGCATTGGCCAGCCGGTAGTGCTGACTGAGCGCCACCACCGTCCGGTCCACCCGCGGGTCCTCCAGCGCCACCAGCCGGGCCACCCAGCCCTCCGCCCAGGCCCGCGGAGCGAAGGCACTGTCCCGGTCGCGTGGCAGCGGCACCCGCATCGTCCGCTCCTGGCCGTCCGAGCGCACCACCACCGCCAGCTCCGCGGTGCCCTCGTCCATCAGCCGTCCGGCCACCAGCAACTCCTGTCCCGGGAAGACGAGGTGGGGCCGACCCGCCACCACCAGATCCTTCACCTCCGCGCCGCGTACCTCCACCCGTGCCAGCACCGCCGAGGGCGCCCGGTGCGCACGCGCCGCCGCCGGCACCTCCGAGCCGGAGAGCACGCTCACCACCCGGCCGCCGCTCGCCCGGGCCAGCGCGTCGAAGAGGTCCGTGTTCACCGCCGACTCGCCAAAGCGGTAGCTCACCCACCGCAAGGTGTCCGAGGCGGGGTGGTGCGAGATGAGCGCGTCCACCTGTCCGCGTCCCCAGGTGACGTTGCCGTCCGAGAGCAGGAAGGCCGTCATCCGGCCGCCGCCCGCCGCCGGCTTCAGCCAGTCGCGGCTCGCCCGGTCCAACTCGCCCAGCATCCCATCCACATGCGAAGCGCCCTCGAGGAAGACCCTCTCCAGCTCGCCCAGGGTCTCCCGGCGTGCCTCGGGCGTGTTGCGCCGGAAGCCAGGGCCATGCAGCCAGCGCGGCCGCACATCGAAGAGCAGCACCGCGTACTCGGTGAGACTGTCGTCCCGCTCCAGCAGCGCGCGCAGCAGGGCGCCCTGCAGGGCCCACGCGTTGCCGTCCTCCGCCGAGAGCGAGGTGTCCACCACCAGCACCGCCCGCCCGGTGGGCGCCGCCCCCTCTCCCGCGATGAAGCTCGAGGGCATCCGCACCCGCGCGAAGAAGGACTGCCCGGGCAGTCCCGCGGGATCCGAGCCCACCAGCACGTCCGCGTCCGGGCGCAAGGGCACGAGGGCCACCTGCAGCGCCCCATCCCCCGTCAATCGCGGCCAATCCCATACGCGCCAGGGTCCCAGGTCCCGCGGGCTCCCCGCGGCGGGCAGGACCGTCATCGCGCGGGCGTGCCTCGGGTCCACGTGGATGCGCGCCGACACCTGGAGCGAGCGGCCCGCGTCGGGCGGTAGGGGCCACGTGTAGCGCAGGTGTTGACCATCGAAGAGGAGCGTCTGCTCGTAGGCGAGCACCACGCGCTTGAGGGACTTCGGAGGCAGGGGGAAGACGCGAGCACTGAAGGTGGAGGCTCCCGCCCACTCGAGCAGCGCCGGGTCCACGTTGTGCCGCACCACGTCCTCGTACACCTCGCGAGCGCGCTTGTGCTCGACGACCCGCGCTTCCTGTGGCTGGCCCCACGAGTGCTTCGCGTCCCCGGGGCTCGGCGGGGCCGCGGCCACCAACGCCTCCGCCCTGCCCGAGTCCCCCAGCGGGGGCAACAGCTCCGCCGACTGGAAGAGCGAGGGCGAGTCCACCGCCACCGCACCCGAGTACAGCGCGAAGCCCGCCACCGTCGCCCCACCCGGCAGCGGGTAATAGAAGGTACCCTCCAGGGAGCGGGAGGTGTCGTTCTCGAAGAGGTAGTCCACGACCGTGCGTGCGCGAGCGCCCTGGATGTACGTCACCACGCGCACCGCGCGGGCCTTCAGTGGCTGGTAGTGGCCCTGCTCGTCCTGCACCAGCACCTTGGCCAGGCGGGGGGCGGACTCCACCTTGGGCAGCAACGGCCGGGGCGCCCGGGGCTCGCCGGGCTTCGTCTGTCCGGAGGGCTCCTCCTGCTTCGCGGCTTCCTCGGCCGTCTCCCACTCGGAAGCAGGAGCGGGCATCAATGGTGCTTCCTCTCGCTCGGGTCCCGCCACGCCTCCCAGCACGCCCCCCACCACGCCTCCGATGACGCCCCCCACCACGCCGCCCTCGACGCGACCCTCGCGCGTCCGGTCCCGCTCCTCCCACCGCCGGACCAACTCCTCGGGAATGGGCTTCGGGTCGGCGACGGCATCACGCAGCGCCGCGATGTCCACCTCCCCCGTGTCGGGGAGACCCGGGGCGGTGGTGGGCGCGATGAGGCCCGCCTCGGCGAAGGACGCGGGGACATTCGCGGGCACCGGGAGCGGAGGGATGTCGGTGGGGAGGGGCTCGGGTTCTGGAACGGGATGGGGTTCCGGGACGGGCCGAGGCGGCTGGGGCGCGAGCGAGGCCGTGTCCTCGGGGGCGGGTGGAGTCGTGGCGCCACGCATGCAGCTCACGGACGCGAGTGCCACCAACAGGAGACCGGAGAGGACAGCGCGCGGAAGGGGCATGGGAGCGGAAGCAAATCATTTTTATTTCCGCCCGGGTGTCATGGTTGAGTCATGCGGGCTCCCTGTTCGCGTCACGGCTCTCCGCGCACCGTCCCGAGGATCGATGGGATGGGGATGGGCTGCTGCGCGGCAGCTTCACACTGGATTCAGGACGACCATGATCGCCACGACACTCTCCGCATTGACGGATTTTCCCTCGCGGCTGGAACAATTCTATCACGCGTTTCCGCGCGAACTGACGCGCTGGGTACCCGATTCCTGGGAGGGTTGTCCTAGCGAGAACCTGACGGCCCTGGAGCAGATCTGCCACGTGCGCGACATCGAACTCGAGGGCTATCACGTGCGCTTCGGCCGGTTGTTGAACGAGACCGGGCCGGTGCTGGCCTCGCTGGATACCTATGCTCTGGTCAAGGAGCGCGACTATGCCGCCGCGGAACCCTCGGCCGTGTTCGCCGCGTTCCGCGCGGCGCGCCGGGCGACGGTGGAGATGCTCAGGCCATTGAGCGACGAGCAACTTGCCCGCGCGGGAACGTTCGAGGGCTATGGCCCGGTGACGGTGCGTGGGCTGATTCACTATCTCTGCAGCCACGACCAACAGCATCTCGCGGGGCTGCAGTGGCTCATGGGCAAGGCGGAGTCAGCGCGTCCCCGCGCGAGGTCCACGCCTGCATAGGTGGTAGGCAACACGTCCAGCACGAAGCGAAATGGGGCCCGCGCTCGTGAGGCTCACGAGCCATGTCCGCTACATCGGCCGGTGCTGCTTGCCGACCGGCAGTCGCTGACCTGCCTGCCCGCTGCCCGCCTGGGAGCGGCCTGATTACCTTGGTCGCAATGCCTTCCAGGCACCGGTGGACCACAGCGCCCACCCCATCAGCACGGGTTGGAAGAACAGCCGTAGAAACCGTTTGGTGTCCGTATCGAGACCGAACGCGGAAATGCGCTTGGCGTACTGGTGCAGATTGCCTGGAAAAATCAGCGCATAGAATGCCGCCAGACCCAGTCCCATGGGGACCTTGTGCCGTGTACCGAGAATCAAGGACAACCCGAGTCCGATCTCGACTACGCCCGAGAGCAGGACCACGGTGTCCTTGTCCATGGGCACCCAGTCGGGCACCTGCGCCTGAAAAGGCTCCCGCGAGAAGGTGAGGTGGCCCGTGCCGGCCCCTGTCATGAATGAGCCCAGAAGCCAGCGGCCCGCGTCTTGCGAAGCTGTTGTCTTGGTTTCGTTCAGCACCGGTTCCCTCCTCTTGCAGTCCGTCACCGCTCAACGGAGCAACAGGCTGTCCCTCCTTGCTTATTCTCCGCCAGACCTGGCGGCCTTGAGCCGTTTCATCCACCGCTGCAACAGACTGGAGGAACGGCTGGATGGAGTGTCCGCGTAGGCGGATGCCGCGTGGATCCGCACTTCCACTTCCGTGCCCCCCTCCGGCGCACTGAATATCCGCAGTGCTCCACCCAGGCGCCTGGCACGCTCGAACATGCCCTTGATGCCGTAGCGGCCCGGCTTGCCGTGGTGGTTGGCGTAGATGGGGTCCAGGCCCATGCCGTCATCCTTCACGTACAAGCTCAACCGGTGCTCGTCATAGGTCACCGACACGGCGATGGAGCGGGCCTTCGCGTGGCGTACCGCGTTGGCCACCGCCTCCCGGGCGAGCATGATCAGCTCGTCGCGGGCGGCGGCGCGCAGTGGTCTTTCGTCGCCGGTGACGGAGACGTGGACGAGCAGCTTTCCGTCCGCCACTTCCCGCGCCGCACAATCGAGCGCCGTGCCCAGCGGCCCGTCGGTCGCGCGCAGATCGGAGACCCGGTCGCGCGCGGCGGTGATCAGGCCCTCGGCCTTCACGATCGCTCGCTCCATGTTTTCATTGAGTTCAGGGTCGACGATGCGCCTGGCCACGCTGTCGAACTGAAGCACCAGGCCTTGCACGCCCTGGAGCAGCGTGTCGTGCAGTTCCCGGGCAATCCGCTCCCGTTCGCGGTGGCGCTCCTCCAGTCGCAACTGGACCTGTTTTTCGATGGCGCGGGCCCTCATCCGGTACGCGACCCAGACGAGGGCCAACAGCGCCACCACGCAGGCCACGGCGAACGCCTTCGTCTGGACCAGGGTGGGCTCGATGGTGAAGTCCAGCGTGGCGCCGGTTTCGTCCCACACGTCGTCACTGTTGGAGGAGACCACGCGGAAACGATAGCGGCCGTGGGTGAGATTGGCGTAGGTCGCCTCGCGCAGCGAGCCGCCGTCGTGCCACTGGCCGTCCACGCCCTCCAACCGATAGCGGAAGCGTGCCCGGTCCGCCGCCGCGAGCGTGACCGCGGTGTAGCGCAGCGTCACGCTGTGGGTTCCTTCCGGCAGACGCAGGTCGTCCCCGGCGAGATAGGTCCGGTCGCCGGCCCGCACGCTTTGGATCTCGGTCCGGGGGGGGCGCTCGTTCCTGAGCAACGCGGTGGGGTCCAGCCACGCGACGCCGCGGTTGGTCGCGAACCACAATCGACCGCGTTGATCCCGCACCGCCGTGGGGACCGAGCCCGCCTGCAGGGCGATGCCGGGCAGTCCGTCGCGCCAGTCGAGCAGGCGGTAGTTCAGCGCACCACCGGGCCGCGAGAACATGCTTTCGATGTCGCCAGCCTTCACCTGGACCACGCCCCGCCCGCCGTTCATCCACAGGTCCCCGTCCAGCGACTCGACGATGCCGGTGATGAGACCGAAGGCGGTGTCCTGGCTTTCCAGAATCGTCGCGAAGCGCTGGCCGTCGAAACGCGCGACCCCGCTTTCGCCGGCGACCAACAGGTTCTTGTCGGTCGCGTGGATCGTGGTGGCGCGGCCGATCGCCAGCCCATCGCCCGCACCGTACCGGGTCGAGTGGCCGCCGGACCACCGGACCACTTCGTCCTCGAACGCCAGCCAGACCACGTTGCCGGGACCGAGCGCCATGGCGTTGGGGGCGGGGCTGTAGCCAAACCGCCTTTCGGGGTGGAGGCCCTCGGGTGTGGCGACGAAGATCCCACGGCCGACGATGGACAGCCACATGCCGTCCTCGCCGTTGGGGATGAAGGCCACCACATGCGAATCAACGGTGCCGTCGGGGAGTGCGAACTTCCGCGTCGTGTCGCCTACGTGCCGAAACACCTCCCGTCCGTTGAACCACCACAGCGCGCCATCGGCGGCGTAGATGGCCGCGCGACTCGGCACCGGACCGACGTAGGCGCGAGGTGGGGCGGGAGGGTCCAGCACCAGCGTGGTCCGCCGGTTGCCCGCCATCACCCGGGTATCCAGAACCGCGAGCGTGAAGCCCCCTTGAGACGCTGACGCCAGTTCGGGGATGTCCTGCAAGCGCTTCTTCTGGAAGCCCGCCAGCCCGGCGTTCGTGCCCACCCACACGGTGCCCTCGGTGTCCTCGATCACCGGCACCACCACCGGAGAGGCCAGTCCATCGGGCTGCTCGAACTTCTCCAGCGGGTCCGAGGGGCTCAGGCCGCGCCCGGTCGGAATGCTGGCCGGGGAGGGCAGTCGCCAGATGCCGGCACCCCAGACGGTGATCCAGAGGCTGCCGTCGCGGGCGAACAGCATCTGCTTGGCCCGTGCGAAGGCTGGCGCGCCCGCCGTGGAAGATGACGAAGAAGCGTCGGACGTCGGCGGAGCCGCTGACACCGCGGGAGCGGTGCCCGGCGGGACGGACCGGGCATGATCCGGCAGGGGCCGCGTCCCTTGGAGATCCTCGCTCAGCCACAACCGGCCGTCGGAGTCCTCCGCGAGCACGGCATCTCGGGAGATCGTTTCTCCCGTGTCATGGAACCGCCGCTCCCCCGGACGGAGGAAGACCAGCCGGCGTGACGTGCAGACCCAGAGCACGCCGCGCCGATCGACGTAGACATAATCCGCGGAGCCGTCGTCGTAGCCCCATTCCTGGCCCACGGCACGCCATTGCCCCGCCTCGTACCTGGCCAATCCGCTCGCGGCGGCGGCCCAGAGCACACCGTCCGGGGTGCCGGCGAACCTCAGCACACGGCCAGTCGGCATCCCCTCGCGGGGGCCGAAGACGGTGGCGCGGCCATCACGCAGTCTCGCCGCGCCTCCGGCGAAGAAACCCAGCCAGATGTCGCCATTGGGCAGCACCTTCAGCGCGTTGATGTTGGAGGAGGGCAGCCGCTGCCCCTCGCGCAGCGGATAGCGGTCGAAGCGGACACCATCGAATCGATAAAGGCCCATGCCGGTGCCGAGCCAGAGGTATCCCGTGGGGGCCTGCTCCAGTGTCCAGATGTCGGCGGGCGCGCCTTCGTTGACCAGGTGCTGGGTGTAGGCGTAGGGGTCGAGGGACGTGGCCGCGGCGTCGCAGGGGCGCAGTGCAGCGGCCAGTGCGAGCAGGAGGGGGATGAGGGACGACCGGGGACGCATGGGCTCTCGGGCAGGCGGCGAAGTATGGCCCATCGCGCACGGTGCTGCCATTCAGGAGGGGCCCGGCAACGTCGTTGGGCACATGCCAGCCCCCAGCGGGCCCCCCCACGGAACGCTACACCCACTGTGAAGCCAGCAGGGTGTATTTTCTCTCCGCGTGAAGCGTGACACAGTGCTAAAACAGACACCCATCCCCATCTCTTCTCATCAAAGGTGCTTTTCCATGAAACGAGTCTCTTACTTCGAACTCCTCTCCAAGGTATCACCCGCCCAGTCGGCGTTGAGAGCCGTGGAGTCAAACCGGCTATTCGCGGAGCGCCCGCGCAAGCGTTACGAAGGGCTCGCTCCCTCCGTGCAGGCGCTGGCCAATTACGTGAAACGCCCGGAGAACGAGTTCCTCCGCATCTACATCGGGAGCATGCTGGACGAGGCCAACCAGAAGAACCCGATCAACATCAAGACGCCGGCGGATTTCTTCCAACAGCTCGACAACGCGCTCAACAGCCTTCCGCGGTACGATTCGAACTTCATGGCCGCACTGCCGTTCTACACGGTCCTGCAGCCCTTCATGGAGAACAGCTACGGCTGGGCCTTCTTCACCAACGAGGCGGTCCGGCCCTATTTCGCCGAGATCCTGAAGGCGTATCACACCAACCTGGAGACGCCCGCCTCTCTCGCCTACCTGAACGACTCCTACGGGAACTGGCTCAGCGCGGAAGCCAGCCAGTACCTGAGCCTGAACGAGTACGTCTACGACCCCGCCCAGCCGCACGGCGGATTCAAGTCCTGGAACGAGTTCTTCATTCGCCAATTCAAGGACTTCGACGCCAGCCGCCCCCTGGCGCCCGATCCCTCGGGGAAGGTGGTGATCAGCCCCGTGGACGGGCAGGTCTGGATGATCTCCAAGCAGGTGCAGCGCGAGGCCGCATTCGAGATCAAGGGCGAGCAGTACTACCTCGCGGACCTTCTCGCCGAGGACGCCAACAGCCCCCTGCTGCAGTCCTTCGTCGACGGGTTGGCGGTGCAAATCGTCCTGATGCCCTTCAACTACCATCGGTGGCACTCGCCCGTGACGGGCAAGATCAGCAAGGTGCGGACGGTCCCGGGATACTTCTTCGCGCAGCCGGCCCCGAACCAGGATTACGCGGCATCGTTCCCCTTCCTGAGCCACGTCAACACCCGGACGATCGTCTACATCGAGCCCGAAAATCCGGCCATCGGGAAGATCGCCATGATCTTCGTGGGGCTGACGGAGGTGTCCTCGTGCCTGGCGACGGTCCAGGAAGGTGACTCGGTGCAGCGAGGAGAGGAGATCGGCCACTTCGCGTTCGGCGGGTCGACCTGCTGCATGCTGTTCGACCGGTCGAAGATCGCTTCTCTCTACATCACGGACAACCCCACGTTGAGCGACGGCGCCAGCGGGTCGGGTGAGAAGCTGGCGAACGTGGTGCAGGTGAGGCAGGGCATCGCGCTCGCGCGGTAGCAAGGTGTCTAGCAAGGTGTCAGACGACTCGTAGGGGAGGCGGCGCCGAAACGGGTTCTTTGACACCTTCCGCGCCGGCGCTGGGGGCCCGCGGTGGAAAGGAGCGGCGCTCCTCGAGCACCTGGCGCTGGCGTTCCCGACATTCCAGCGCCCAGGGCGAGGGCTCGGTGAGAGAGATGAGAACGATCTCCTCCCCGGGCTCGCCCGGGTGCGCCACCTTGGGAAGCGGCTGACCACGATAGAGCAGGGGCACATAGCCCATGCGCTCCCAGAAGCGCATCGTTTTGGGCTCCATGCCGACGCCAACCGCGGTGGCGGGGGCTGCTCGCAGGACATCGTCCGCGATGAGCGCGGCCACCAGCTCACTCAACTGGGCGAAGAGCTTGCGGTTGCGGCGGTACTCCTTGCGCACTCCCCAGCTCCCCCCGTAGAGGAGGTTACGGCCCGAGCGGCGGTGCTGGAGGATGAGTTCGGAAAGCGCCTCCAGGTGCTCCGGGCTCCGGCCCCCGAAGATGCGCGGCGCGGGCAGCTCGAGCCCATAGGCATCGCACGTGGCGAGCGCGACCTGCTTGAAGGCCGCCACCGGCTCTCGCCCCGACTCCGTATGGACATAGAAGAGATGATGGCGGGCAACGAAGTCGCTCGCGTCGAAAGGCATGTAGCGTTCGCCGAAGTCCGCCCCATAAGCAGCGGCGCGGACTCGCTGCATGTCCATGAAGGCCTCCCGGGCCGCCGGATCCTCCAGGAGAAGGAACGGAACCTCCAGGGTGACGAGTTCGACCTTCTCGAGGACGTAACGCATGCGTCGCTCCTGCCACCGTACCGGGCTGGGAGATGCCGGTCCGCTCACGCGTGTGGCGGCTCCGGCTTTTAACGTGGTCCGAAGCGATCGACCAAGCAGGTGCGGAGGAGTCGTGATTACGCGGCGGCGTGGATCAACGGCCGGCGACTGGCCCACGGGCGGGCGCGTTCGAGCTGCGCCGCCAGACGGAACAGCGTGGCCTCATCACCCCAACGGCCAGCGAACTGGACTCCGATCGGCAGGCCCGCGCTCCAGTACAGCGGCACCGACATGGCCGGCTGGCCGGTGGCGTTGAACAGCGCGGTGAACGGGCACGCCGTGAAGATCCGCTTCACCCACTCCTCGGCCGTCATCCGGGCGTTGGCGTCCATCACGCCCAGCTTGAAGGGGGGCACGGCCACCGTCGGGGTCAGCAGCACGTCATGGCGGGTGAAGAAGCGACCCACCGAGCGCGAGATCTGGTTCAACTCCAGGAGCGCGCGTTGCAGCTCCGTCGCCTTCAGGGCCCGGCCGTGCCGCGCCGTCGCCCAGACGGTCGCCTCCAGGGTCTCCTCCGGCGAGCGTCCCGTCGCGGCGGCCAGCCCCTCCACCCAGACCGCGAGGTTGGAGCTCCAGATCGCCACATTGGCCTCGTCGAGCTTCGCGGGATCGTACTGGGGCGAGGCCTCGACGACCTCGTGCCCCAGCTCCAGGCAGAGCATCGCCGCGTTCTCCACCGCGGCGATGCACTCGGGGCTGACGGGCACGCCGGCCGCGAGCGTCCGGGAGAAGGCGATGCGGAGGGTGCCCGGTGGGCGCTCCAGCTCCGAAAGATAGGGCCGCTCGGGGGCCTGGATCTGGTACGGCTCGCCCACATCCGGGCCCAGCGTGGCGTCCAGCATGGCCGCGCTGTCGCGCACCGAGCGGGAGACGACGTGCTCGATTCCGAGCCCGTTCAACCCGTCCGCCGCGTCGGGTCCGATAGGGGTGCGGCCCCGCGTCGGCTTGAGGCCGAACAAGCCGCAGAACGAGGCCGGGATGCGGATGGAGCCGCCGCCATCATTGGCGTGCGCGAGCGGGACGATGCCCGCCAGGACGGCCGCCGCCGCGCCCCCGCTCGAACCACCCACGCTGTGCTCCGGATTCCACGGGTTGCGGGTGGGCCCCCGGAGGAGCGGCTCGGTGGTGACGTTGAAGGCCATCTCGGGCGTGTTGGTCCTCCCAATGGGGACGAGGCCCGCCTCGCGGTAGCGGGCCATCAGCTCGGAGTCGTGCGGCATGACCGCGCCCACGGCCAGCCGGCTCCCCAGCTCGCAGGGGATGTTGGCCGCGTGGAGGACGGCATCCTTGATGAGGAAGGGCACCCCGGTGAAGGGACCTTCCGGCACGCCTTGCTCCAGCGTGGCCCGAGCCTCCTCTTCCAGTGTACCGATGACGGCGTTGATTCTCGGGTTCACGCGCTCGATGGCCGCGAGTGCTGTCCGGACGAGTTCACCGGGTGTGACTTCCTTGCGGCGCACGAGTTGCGCCAGTCCCAGTCCGTCGTACTCCGTGTATTCGTTCAGATGCATGGGCGGAAGCTTCCTTCATTCGCGAGTGAGCGACCTTCGGTGGGGAGTATCTCGGCCTCCTCGGGAATCCGAGCGGTGGGGCCCCCTCGCGGCACGTGCGCGGGCCGAGGCGTTGGACGCATTACATTGGTACCCAGTCGACCTCCAGCACAGGGTCGGAGAGCTGGACTGCGAGGTCATCGAGGGTCCTCGCGGGTGGGCGGGGAAGGCCAGGGCCGCGCTGCTGCCGCGCGGCGAGGAAGTGGTTGCGGAGGAGCGGGCCGCGAAGGAAAGCGGCGCTGACCTCCCCGCGCATGATAGAGGCCGCCGCATGGATCTGCTGAAGCGAGTGGTCATTCGCGAGGCCCGGCTCGAGGACGACGCGGTCGTGGGCGAGCTGTTGGTGGAGGCCTTCCTCAACCAGTACGCGAAGAAGCTACCGGAGGTGGTCTACACGGAGGAGCGCAAGCGCGCGCTCCGGGACGTGGCGGGCAAGCGAGCGGTGGCGAAGGTGCTGGTGGCCGAAGTGGATGGCCGGGTGGTGGGTACGGTGGCGCTGTGGCCACCGGGGGCACCAGGGTCGGAGGCATGGCTGCCGGACGCGGCGGACCTGCGGCACCTGGCCACCAGCGTGGAATTCCACGGCCAGGGTCTGTCGACTCCCCTGCTGGAAGAGGCCGAGCGCGTGGCCCGCGAGGACTGGCGCGTCTCAGCCATCTGCCTGCACGTGCGCCGGGGCGCGCAGGGCGTGGCGCGCATGTACCAGCGCCGCGGATTCATCCGCGAGCCGTCAGCCGATCTGGACACGCCCTCCGTGTTCCTCGAGGCCTTCATCCTGCGCTTCGCGCGATGAACTCCTCGCGCGCGTCACCGAGGGTGCGCGGCCGGCCCGTGGCCGCCAGGACAGGGGGGGCGGGTGCTGTCACGATTCATGTCGTCCACCGGGGCCGACTCCAGGAGAGTGGCCCCGGTGTGACGACGGACCCGCAGTCTCAGGTCAGCGGAGCCGCCTCGTCGATCTCGCGGGGGACCTGCATGCGCGGCTCGGTCTGGATGAGCTCGGAGAACATGACCTCGAGCTGCTCGCCCATGACGCTCAGCTCCTCCTTGGTCAGCAGCTTCTTCACGCTCTTGAAGAGCTCCTTCTCCTCTTCCTCGACGTGATGCTCGACCAGATCCTTGAGCACCTTCACCTTCGCCTTGAACTGCGCGTCGGAAGGCTCCATGTCGAGCAGATCCGCGATGACGCGCTTGACCGACAGATGCTCCTCCACCGCCTCCTGGAGCTGGTCCGCCGTGGGTCCCACGTAGACGTTGGGATAGAAGAGCTTCTCCTCGATGATGGCGTGCGCCGCGAGGTTGTCCGCGATGCGCACGAACAGCTCCCTCAGCAACTCCTCCTTGCCCTCACCGGCCTTCTCGAACTTCTCGAACAGTTCCTCGACCTCCCGGTGCTGCTGCGTCAACAGTTCGATGGCGTCCATGGCTCGTTCCCGTCCTGTGTGAGTCGCGTGAAGCATTCCTGGAGCCCAATCTCGGCACGGCTCCCGGGGACGCCAACTGTGAGGTTCCTTCTCCGCCGTGCGCCCGGGGAACCTGACTCCGCGAGTCCACTCCGCCCAGGGACTTCCCTGGTGAGGCCCGAGGTTGCTGGAAGCAGGCCTGCTCACCGGCATGGCGGACACTGCTGTGGCATTCGGGGTGGACATGCGAGAGAGCATGGACGGGTGCCGCTGGCTGCGCTTCACTGCGGCCGATGACTCCTCACCAAGCAGAGAAGGCCCTGGCGGACGCGGAAGTGGTGCCGTGCGCGGAGATGCAGCTCGCGGACGCCCGGAAGCTGGTGGATGCCTGCCTGGCCGAGGGCGTGCCGGCCCTTGTCCACCGCGAGGCGTGTGGCAAGCCGAGTTGTTCCCCGAAGTTCCAGGTGCTCGTGCGCCCCGAGGACGTGTCCCGGGTCGCCGGCCTGCTCCAGCAACGATGGATGGACAGCCTCCAGCGAGAGGGGCTGCTTCCCGAGAGCCAGTCCCCCCGGGAGATACCGGAGGACGGCGAGCCGCCGTGCCCCGCGTGCGGCACGGCCGCCCCGCTGGTCCAGGGCGCGTGCAGCGACTGCGGACTTCAGCTCGAGTGAGCCGTCACCAGAGAGGAACCCAGATGCCGTACTACAACGAGAAGAACTACAGCATCGAGCGGAGCGTCGGCTATCTGCTCAACGAACTGGCCAAGCTCATCAACGATGACCTGGACGCGCGTCTCAAGGATGCGCTCTCGGTGAGCTTCGCGC
Organism: Cystobacter fuscus DSM 2262; assembly: GCF_000335475.2. Lineage (NCBI taxonomy): Bacteria > Pseudomonadati > Myxococcota > Myxococcia > Myxococcales > Archangiaceae > Cystobacter > Cystobacter fuscus. The sequence continues at coordinate 387,250 of NZ_ANAH02000066.1, forward strand.
AGTGGCGTGTGCTCGTGGCGATTCTGCAGTGCGACACCGAGCCCGAGCCCGCGTCCGCGTCCATCCTCTGTTCCAAGATCGACTATGACTCCGGTGCGATGACGCGTCTGCTCGACAAGCTGGAGGCACTCGGATTCGTCACGAGGGAGCGCGACGTGTGGGACCGCAGGGCCTACACGCTCAAGCTGACGAAGAAAGGACGCCTCGTGGCGACGAAGGGCCTGGTGATCGCCCGCGACAACCTCAATCACTCGATGGCGGATCTGACGGACCAAGAAGCCGAGATGCTCCTCTCGCTTCTCGTCAAGGTGAGGCAGACGAACCTGTCATTGAAGGCGACGCGGCAACCCGCCCAGAAAGCGCCGAAGAGGGCATAGCTCCCGCGGCTCCGCCCGAGGCGCTCAGTCGCGATCCGGCGCGCCGAGCGGAAAGAAGGAACGATACGGCCGCGCTTCATCCACGGCGCGCGCGTATGACGGCCGCGCCAGCAGCCGCTGGCGATACGCCCGGACGTTGGCGAACCGCGCGTCGATCGCATGCGTCCAGTCCGCGTAGAACAGGGCGGGCGCGGCGGAGCAGTCCGCGAGGCTGAAGCGCGTGCCCGCCGCCCATTCGCGATTCGCCATCACTCCGTCGAGCCATGCATACGCCGCCTCGAGCATCGCCCGCGCCTCCGCCACCCCGTAAGGGTCGCGATCCGCCTCGGGCCGGATCTGGTTGAAGACGATCCTCCCCTGCGGCGTCGACACGTAGTTGTCGAAGAAGCGGTCCATCGTCCGCACGTGCAGGGCCTCGCGCGCGTCCTCGGGAATCAACCGGACCGGTCCCGGGTGGTGCAACTGCAGGTGCTCGATGATGATGCTCGACTCCACCACCGTGTGGCCCTCGTCCACCAGCACGGGGAAGCGCTTGAGCGGCCAGCGCGCCGAGAGCTCGGCCATCACCTCGGGGTTGTCGACCCTGAGCAGCTCGAAGGGCAGGGCGTTCTCGTAGAGCGCGATCAACACCTTCTGGCAGTACGACGAGAACGGGTGCGCGTAGAGCTTCAGGGTCATCGCGGGCTCCTCGGACAGGGCGGGCAGACTGCTTGCATTTCGCAACCGGTTGCGTTGTAGCCAGTCCGCTCCTATTTTGCAAGCAGTCGCGGGAGTTCAATCGATGGAAGGCGCACCACGCTCGGGCTGTCCAATCAACCTGACACTGGAAATGCTCGGTGATCGCTGGAGCCTGATCGTCATTCGTGACGTCATGTTCGGCAATCGGCGCCACTATCGCGAGCTGCTGAACCAATCCGAGGAAGGCATCGCCTCCAACATCCTGGCGGACCGCCTCAAGCGCCTGCTCGAAGCCGGCCTGCTGTCCAAGCGTGACGATCCCACGCACCGGCAGAAATCGATCTACAGCCTCACCGAGCCCGCCATTCAGCTCGTCCCGCTGCTCGTGCAGATGGGCGCCTGGGGCGTCCGGCATACGCCCGTCTCCGAGGAGCTGTCGATCCGCGCTCGACTGCTGGAGCAGGGCGGCCCGGCCCTGTGGGAGGCCTTCATGGCGGAGCTCCGGGCGATGCATCTCGGCGCGCCCGTGCCCCAGCGCTCGGTCCTCACCGAACTCCAGGCCGCGTTCGAGGCGGTCCTCGCCCAGAAGGCGAGGCCCGCGCGTGCCCCGCGCAAGCGCTCCGCGCCTTGACCTGGCCGACGAACGGCCCGGTGACGGCGCCCGCGATGATGAGATGCTCGCGTCCGGTGGCTTTGACTGCCCCGGCGAGGTGCTCCGTCGCGCGGCTCCGGGCGCCAGCCCAATGAGGACTGTCTGTATTTGAAGGTCCGCCGGACCCTCGGCGGTCGGGCGCACGCTGCCTCCTGTCCGGGCCGTCACGGCTCCCGTGCTCCTGGCGGGCTCCGTCCCCCCCCCCAGAAAACGCAACTGAGTTGCAAGAGAAACGAGGTGGCGATAAGAAAGCGCCACCATGCCCACGGCAACCGGCACGACGACGCAGGACGAGCGTTTTCCCCAGGAGAAGCGGGAGAAGAAGAAGGACGACTTTCACTCCCGGGAGGGCAGGCCATGAGGGACGGACGCCTGCCCGTCACCGTGCTCTCGGGCTTCCTGGGCGCGGGGAAGACGACGCTGCTCAACCATGTCCTCAACAACCGGGAAGGCCGCCGGGTCGCCGTCATCGTCAATGACATGAGCGAGGTGAACATCGACGCCCGGCTGGTGAAGGGCGGGGCCTCGCTGTCGCGCGTGGACGAGAAGCTGGTGGAGATGAGCAACGGCTGCATCTGCTGCACGCTGCGCGAGGATCTGCTGGTGGAGGTGGGCCGGCTCGCGCGCGAGGGCCGCTTCGATCACCTGCTCATCGAGTCCACCGGCATCTCCGAGCCCATGCCGGTGGCGGAGACGTTCACCTTCGCGGACGAGCAGGGCCGCTGCCTGGGGGACGTGGCCCGGCTGGATACCCTGGTGACGGTGGTGGACGCCTTCAACTTCCTGAAGGACTGGGAAGACACCGAGGAGCTGCGGGCACGGGGGCTCGCCGCGGGCGAGGAGGACGAGCGCACGGTGGTGGACCTGCTGGTGGAGCAGGTGGAGTTCGCGGACGTGCTGGTGCTCAACAAGACGGACCGGGTGACGCCCGAGCAGGTGGGGGAGCTGGAGTCCATCCTCCGCCAGCTCAATCCGGGGGCGCGGCTCGTGCGTGCCAGCCAGGGCCGGGTCGCGCTATCCGACGTCCTGGAGACGGGGCTCTTCGACCTGGAGAAGGCCCAGCGCGCCCCCGGCTGGCTGCGGACGCTGCGCGGCGAGGCCGTGCCCGAGACCGAGGCATATGGAATCGAGAGCTTCGTCTTCCGCGCCCACCGTCCCTTCCACCCCGGGAGGCTGTGGGAGTTCATCCACGGGAGCTGGACGGGCCTGCTGCGCTCCAAGGGCTTCTTCTGGCTGGCCACGCGCATGGAGGTGACGGGCGTGTGGGCCCAGGCGGGTGGGGCCTGTTCCTTCGAGCCCGCGGGGCTGTGGTGGGACGCCGTGCCCCGGGAGGAGTGGCCCGAGGAGCCCGAGGTGCGCGCCGAACTCGAGCAGCACCTGCGGGAGCCCTGGGGCGACCGGCGCCAGGAGCTGGTCTTCATCACCCGCCAGGTGGACCAGATGCTGCTGCGCGGTGCTCTCGAGGAGTGCCTGCTCACCGACGACGAACTCGCCCTGGGCCCATCGGCCTGGAGCCAGTTCGAGGATCCCTTCCCGCCCTGGGTGATGGTGGGTGAGGGCGAGGATGAACCGTCCACCGACGAGGCGGCCTGAGTCTCAAGGTGTGAGAGAACCCGAGCCGCTGCCCGGGTTCTTGGTTTCACTAAATAGGAAAAATCAAATCCCATTGAAAACGTGGAAAGCTTCATTTACCGTATAGCCTCATCCACGTTGCCGCTGTGGGTCTTTGGCTCTTCCCGGAGTCTCGAAGACAGACTTGGAGTTCAACAGCCATGCCTAACGGAATTCCTCCCAGGAACTACAACGGGTACCCGGTTCACCACGCCCCTTCCGGCAGTCACCAGCATCAGGCCCAGCCTGCCCCATACGGCGGCCATCCCCAACAGGTCCAGTACGCGCAGCCGGTCCAGTACGCGCAGCCGGTCCAGTACGCGCAGCCCGCACCCCATGCGGCCCCGCCGCCCGCGGACGCGTACTCCCGCCATGGGTCTTCGAGCCCGAATCACTATGTGTCGGCCCCCAATGTCAGAGGTTCCCCGCCGACGCTCCAGGCCCGCGGGATCTATAGCCGTTCGCCCTCTCCTCGTCAGGCGCCGACGGGTGCCGACATCCTCGGGCAGGCGTACGACGGGAATTTCAAGAACTTCTCGGAGGACCAGTTGCGCGATGCGGATAAGCGGCTGCGCGACAATGGCTATGTCTTCGTTGGCTTCAAGGGCGCGCCCAAGCACAAGGCGATGGATGCCGTGAACAACGGGCTGCATGCCAGGATGGGCAAGGACTGGAGCGGGCTCTATGTCGCCGACAATCCGCAGGTCGCCGCGGGGTACACGGCGGATGATGAGACTGGCAGTGCGAAGGGCGGCCAGCTCGTGCGCGTGTACGTGCCGCGCCAGGATGCGAAGAACCTCGTGAACATGGAGACGCCGCTGAGCAAGGAAAGTACGGCGAAGAAGGAGTTCAAGGACACCTTCGGCTTCCGTATCGGCGAGGATCGTTCGTATGCGATTCGCGGCTACGAGAGAGAGGATCGAGAGTCGACGGAGACGATCCTGAGCGGCAAGGTCGCGGCGCGCGCCGTCGCCATCCCCTCGACCATCAAGGTGGACCAGCGCTTCGGTGGGGACATCACCGACTACCCCGGCGCCGAGGAGCGGCGCAGCACTCCCGCCAGCGGCACGGACTCCGCCTGGCGGAGATGAGGTGGGGTGGACGCGGCAACGCGTCCGCCAGGGTCCGTCATCCGCCGCGACCTGTCCGACGAACAACCGGACCGGCGGCGGGTGACGCCCTTCAGGGGGCGGACAGCTCGGCCATCACGAGCGGAGCGGCCTCCTCGAAGGCCCGTTGTACCGCGTCCAGCAGGGCGCCGGCCTCGTCCAGCCGCTGCTCCCGGGCGTGAGTCTCCAACGCCAGGCAGCAGTGCCGCAGCCGGGGCAGGGCGTACACGGCGCTGCTGCCCGCGAGCCCATGCGCCTCGCTCACCAGCACCGCCGTGTTGCCCGCGGCGAGCGCCTCGCGCATGCGCGTGAGCTGAGGCGGAATGCTCTCGAGGTAGCGTTGGAACATCCCCCGTAACATCTCACCCGCGTCTTCCTGTCCCAGCTCGCGCAAGCGCGAGATCTGCTCCACATCGAGCACCGAGGGAGTGTCGTCCATGGGCCCAGTCTACACGGCGGGCCGCTGGCAGCCCCCCAACATCTCCAGGAGCGCTTTTTCCGCCCCGTGCAGCCCGGGCTTGTCGTGCTGGGCCAGTTCCTCCACCGACTCGAAGTAGCGCTCCACCACGTGCCCCTTCTCGAACATCGCCAGCACCGAGGGGTAGATGTACGAGGCGCGGGCCACCGCCGGGGTATTGCCCAGGTGCTCGGAGGCCTCCTTCACCGCCGCCACCATGGACTTCTTCACTCCCCGTGCGCCCGCATCCCGGGCCACCCGTTCCTTGGCCCGCGCCAGCGCGCAGGCGCAGATGAGCGTGCCCGCCCAGGTGCGGAAGTCCTTCGCGCTGTAGCGCTCGCCCATCACCTCGCGGATGTACTCGTTGATGTGGCGTCGGCGTACGTCCACCACCAGGCCGTCGTCCAGCACGAACTTGAAGAGATCCCTCCCCGGCACCTTCATGCACTCGCGCACCACCCGCGCCACCTGGCGATCCTTCAGCTCGCGGTGCTGGTGCTGGCCGCTCTTGCCCGGGAAGTCGAAGATGACCGTGTCGCCCTTGAGCTTCACGTGCCGGGCGCGCAGCGTGGCCAGCCCGTAGCTGCGGTTCTCCTCGGCGTACTGCTGGCTGCCGGGCCGGATGAAGCACGTGCCCAATATCCGCAACAGGCACGCCATCACCCGATCCCGCCCCAGTCCCCGCTTGCGCAGGTCCTGTGACACGCGCCGCCGCAGCTTCGGCAGCGCCCGGGCGAAGTCCACGATGCGCTCGAACTTGCGCGCCTCCTGCCGCCGGGTGAAGGACTCGTGGTAGCGGTACTGCCACCGGCCCGCGCTGTCCTTGCCCATGGCCTGCAGCCGCGCCGTCCCCGAGGGGCTGATGAGCACGTCCGTCCACGCCGGAGGCAACTTCAGCGCCTCGATGCGCTCGACTTCCTTCGCGGGCACCCGCTTGCCGGCCGTCGTCCGGTAGTGGAACCCCCGCTGGGGCGTACCCACCCGGTGGATTCCCACCTGCTGCAATCGCTCGATGTGCGTCATGTCCGCGTCACGGCTCCCCGGTCACGTGCCGTGCACGCGGCCTCCTCTATGGCTGCGCAGCCGAGAGCGTCGCGTCAATGCATCCCTCTCTCCCTCGGGAGGCGGGCGGGCAGGCGGAAAATCGACCGGGGGGGTGTTCGTGGGCTCGATGTCCTGGAATAAACTCCCGCCACCTCTTTCTCGCTGGATGAGATGACCGACTTCCTGGCCGCCATCCTGGCCTTCCCCACCGTCCTGTTCACCATCCCCCTGGGCGTGGTGGTCGGCTACTGGCTGACCGTCATCGTGGGCGCCGTGGGCATCGACGTGTTGGACGGGCATATGGGCGGCGCCCTCGAGGGAGGCGCCAAGGGAGCGATCGAGGGCGGAGCCAAGGCGGCCCTGGAGGGACACGCCCATGGCTCCTTCCTGGATGTGCTCGGGTTCGGTGGGGTGCCGACCACGGTGTCGGTGAGCTTCGTCGTCTTCCTCTCCTGGCTGCTGTCGCTGGCCGTGGGCCGTCCGCTCCAGGCGCTGCTCGGCGCGCTTCCAGGGGCGCTCGTCACCGGGGGACTGGCCACGCTGTGCCTCGGGGTGGGGGCGGTGCTCGCGGGCCTCGCCGTGCGGCCCCTGCGTCCGCTCTTCGCCGTGCAGCAGGCCCCGCGCCGCGCGGATCTGATGGGCCGGGTGTGCGTCGTCGCCAGTGGCCGGGTGGATGGCCGCTTCGGTCACGCCACCGTTGAGGATGGCGGGGCCGGCCTCATCCTCAACATCGTGTGTGACAAGGCCAACGAGCTCAAGCGCGGGGAGAAGGCGCTCATCCTCGCCTACGACGCCATCCGGGACGCCTACGAGGTGGAGCCCGTGGACTGGCTGCTGCCCCAGGAAATCGAGCACCTGAAGGATCCGCTCACCGCCTCGGCCATGGCCCGGGACAAGGTCCGCACCCGCTAGTTCGCCTGTTTCTTTCTTCTTCTCTTTCTTCGTACCGCGCCGGAGTCGTTTCAGGGGGAACCGGCCGCGTCTTCCACAAGCACCCCCGGTCTACTTCGTTCGGGAAAAGCACCGACATGGAATTGCCAATCGTCGCCTCCGGAATCGCGGGAGGACTCTTCTTCCTCTTCTGCTCCGCGTTCGTCGTCTCCAGGTTCTACCGGCAGGTGGACCAGGGCCGCGCGCTCATCATCAACCCATTCAAGGGCGAGCCCGTCGTCACCTTCACCGGTTCCATCGTGTGGCCCATCATCAACCGGGCCGAGGTGATGGACATCTCCCTGAAGACGGTGGAGATCGACCGCCGGGGCAAGGAGGGCCTCATCTGCAAGGACAACATCCGCGCGGACATCAAGGTCACCTTCTTCGTCCGGGTGAACAAGACGCGCGAGGACGTGCTCAAGGTGGCCCAGTCCATCGGCTGCGCGCGCGCCAGTGACGAGAACACGCTCGAGCACCTCTTCGAGGCCAAGTTCTCCGAGGCCCTCAAGACGGTGGGCAAGAGCTTCGACTTCGAGGAGCTCTACACGCACCGTGACGCCATCAAGGATCAGGTCGTCCAGGTCATCGGCCGCGACTTGAGCGGCTACATGCTCGAGGACTGCGCCATCGACTTCCTCGAGCAGACGCCCGTGGACATGCTCGACAAGCACAACATCCTCGACGCCCAGGGCATCCGGAAGATCACCGAGCTCACCAGCGTGCAGAACGTGCACACCAACGAGTTCCGCCAGAGCGAGCGCATGGCCATCACCAAGCGCAACGTGGAGGCCGACGAGGCCATCTTCGCCCTGGAGCGCCAGCGCACCGAGGCCGCCGCCAAGCAGAAGCGCGAGATCGAGTCCATCCAGGCGCGCGAGACGGCCGAGGCCGAGCGCGTGAAGAGCGAGGAGTACGCCAAGCAGCAGCTCGCGCGCATCAAGGCCGAGGAAGAAGTCCAGATCAACGATCAGAACAAGATGCGCCAGGTCGAGGTGGCCCAGAAGAACCGCGAGCGCGTGGTGGGCGTGGAGGCCGAGCGCGTGGAGAAGGACCGCGCCCTGGAGGCCATCAACCGCGAGCGCGAGGTGGAGCTGTCGCGCATCGGCAAGGAGAAGCAGCTCGAGGGCGAGAAGAAGGCCATCGCCGACGTGGTGCGCGCGCGCATCGCCGTGGAGAAGACGGTCGCCGAGGAGGAGGAGCGCATCAAGGACCTGCGCGTGAAGGCCGAGGCCACGCGCAAGAAGGACGCGCTGCTCATCACCGCCGAGGCCCAGGCCCAGGAGAAGCTCGTCAAGGACATCAAGGCCGCCGAGGCCAGCAACGAGGTGTCCAAGTTCACCGCCAAGGAGAAGCTCACCCTGGCCGAGGCCGAGCTGCAGGCCTCCGACATGACGGCCAAGGCGAAGATGCGCCTGTCCGAGGGCATCCAGGCCGAGGAGGCCGCGCTGGGGCTCGCCGCCGCCCGGGTGAAGGAAGCCGACGCGCTCGCCCAGGAGAAGCAGGGCCTGGCCGCGGTGCGCGTGCAGGAGGCCGAGACCGCCGTCATCGAGAAGCAGGGTCTGGTGAAGGCGTCCGTCATCGAGAAGCAGGGCCTGGCCGAGGCGAACATCGCCCGCGAGAAGCTCATCGCCGAGGCGGCGGGTGAGAAGGAGAAGGGACTGGCGCGCGCGAGCATCGGCGAGGCCGAGGCCCATGCCATCCAGAAGCGCGGCGAGGCCGAGGCCATCGCCATCCGCGAGAAGCTGCTCGCCGAGGCGAAGTCCATCGAGGAGAAGCTGCTCGCCGAGGCGCGCGGTCTCGCCGAGAAGGCCGAGTCCATGAAGCTGCTCCAGGGCGCCACGCGCGAGCACGAGGAGTTCCGCCTGCGCCTGCAGAAGGAGCGCGACGTGGAGCTCGCCTCCATCCACGTGCGCAGGGACATCGCCGAGCACCAGGCCAAGGTGCTCGCCGAGACGATGGGCCACGCGAAGATCAACATCGTCGGTGGTGACGGTCAGTTCTTCGAGCGCTTCATCAAGGCCATCTCCGTGGGCCAGGCCGTGGACGGCGCGCTCGATCAGAGCGAGACGCTCAAGCAGGCCTTCGCCGGCTACCTCAACGGCCAGAAGGACCTGTCCGCCGACTTGAAGGACATCCTCTCCAAGCCGGGCCTCACCAGCGACGCGCAGAACCTGGCCATGGCCGCGCTGCTGCACCGCATGGCGCCCGCGCCCACCACCGCCGCCGCCTCCAACCTCAAGTCGCTCGTCGAGTCCGAGCCCGCCGCCCGGGCCTCCGCTCCCGAGCGGACCCAGGGCTGAGAGACAGGCCGGCCCTTTGCTCGCATGACCTGGCGCCGCGCCCCGGATGTTCCCGGGGCGCGGCGTCCGCGGTTCGACGCACCCTTCCTCCGCTTTTCCCGGTGAACTGACGATGGCAACACAAAGCCCCACCCCCGCTGGCGAGGCCACGCTGGAGGGCGGCAGCTACGAGGTCATCCGCGCGCGCCTGCTCACCCAGGCGGAGGCGCTTGGCACCCAGGCCTCGGCTCTCAACGAGCGGCGCAAGAAGCTCTTCGGTGGCACCGAGCTCACCGTCATCGGCAACGAGCGCGTGCGCACCGAGAACAACTGCGTGGCGCGCGACATCGTCGGCGTCGGCAAGTACCTGCTCTTCGGCTACAACGTCTTCATCGGCCTGAAGAAGGGCACGTCCGTGGCGGACGTCTTCTCGCTGCACAAGTTCGAGAAGACCGCCGAGGGCTTCGACTTCTCCGAGGTGCCCCCCACCGAGGCCGGCGGCTTCCTGGTGGATCCGCGCTTCGTCAAGGACTTCGGCGAACTCTACAAGTACTACAAGGACGCGCGGCTCATCCAACTGCGCCGCAACGAGTCGCGGCTCCTGGCCATCTTCCAGACGGGCCAGTCCGAGCGCGACATCAAGGTCTTCCGCTTCTCGCTCGACGTGGAGGGCAACGCCACCTACCTGGACAACCAGGGCGATCGCGACCACGTCTTCCCCGCGGCCCATGACTTCGAATGGACGGTGGCCACGCGGGACAACTACGTGTTCGGCCAGCACCCCCACGTCAACGTCCTGGATCAGGTGTTCGTGGAGACGGTGAAGGGCGATCTCACCATCAAGGTGGAGAACAACACCGCGGACGGGCAGGGCATCTACCGCGAGCCCGTGGACGATCCGGACCAGTCGCTGGACGACGCCGAGTTCGCCTACGCGAAGGTGGGCGGCCTCATCCTCCTGCGCGTGCTGCCCTTCCGCGAGCAGAAGCACCGCTACCTCGTCTTCAACACCCGCACGCAGCACGTGGTGCGCGTCGACGCCGTGGGCCAGGCATGTGTCCGCCTTCCCGAGGACCAGGGCATCATCTTCCCCGGCGGCTACTACCTCCAGACGGGCGACTACAAGGTCTTCGACGGCATTGGCGAGGGCCTGCGCTTCAAGCGCGCCATCCGCTCGCCCAACGGCGAGGACGTGCTCTACGCCTTCTTCCGTGGCGACGACGGCTCCTACGTGCTCTTTCCGTACAACCTCGTGCGCAAGGAGGTGCAGAACCCGTTGCAGTGCCACGGCTTCAGCCTCTTCGCGGACGGGCGCATGGTCGTCTTCCGCGCGACGACCAACGAGCCCACGCGCGTGCACCCCATGCAGGTGTGGCAGACGCCCTTCGTCTCCGCCGAGCACGCCGCGAAGACGCCACCCGCGCCCGGCTATCTCGGCAAGGTGGGCAACGCGGAGCTCGTGCGCGGCATCTCCGACGCGCTGACGCTCGTGCGGCTCGCCCGCTCGGACAAGCCCTCGCGCCGCACCTACGAGGACCTGGCCGCCGCCTCCTCGCGCATGCTCGATGCCTTCTACTGGCTCGGGCACGAGGAGACGCGGCTCAAGGAGGGGATTGAATCCCTGCGCCGCACCTCCGAGCTCATCATCGACGAGTTCGAGAAGGTGCTCGCCCTGCGCAAGCGCGCCGAGGACGCCATCGCCGAGGCCCTCACCGCCCAGGAGCAGATGCTCCTGCGCGTGCGCCCCGAGGAGCTGCAGAACGCCGAGGGCTTCATGATGGCGCTGTCGGACCTGCGCAAGCAGCGCGGCCACCTCATCACCCTCAAGGAGGTGCGCTACATCGACGTGGCCCGGCTGGAGACGCTGGAGCAGCAGGTCATCTCCGAGACGGACCGGGTCAGCGCCGACGCCGTGGGCTTCCTCCAGGGCGACGAGGCGCTGCGGCCCCTCGCCACCCGCCTGGATGATCTCCTGGCCCGGCTGGAGCCCGTGCGCACCACGCTGGAGCTGGCGCCACTCGGCGAGGACATCGAGCAGGTGGGCAAGGGACTGGAGGTGCTCAGCGAGACGGTGGGCGGACTCCAGGTGGGAGATCCGCTCGCGCGCGCGCGCATCCTGGAGGGCATCTCCGAGCTGTTCAGCCGCCTCAACCGCGTGCGCGCGGGCCTGGGCGCCCGGCGCAAGGAGCTGGTGGGCCGCGAGAAGAGGGCCGAGTTCGGCGCCCAGTTCAAGCTGCTCGGCCAGTCGGTGGAGAGCGCGCTGAGCGTGGCGGACTCGCCGGAGAAGTGCGACGAGGGCCTCTCGCGCCTCACCGTGCAACTGGAGGAGATGGAGGGGCGCTTCGGCGAGTTCGACGAGTTCCTCGGCCAGCTCACCCAGAAGCGCGAGGAGCTGCTGGAGGCCTTCGGGCAGAAGAAGCAGGCCCTGGTGGACGAGCGCCAGCGCCGCGCGCAGAACCTCTTCGGCGCCGCCGAGCGCATCCTCACCGGCGTCAACCGCCGGGCGAAGTCCTTCAAGGCCGAGGACGAGCTCAACACCTACTTCGCCTCGGACTCCATGGTGCTCAAGCTGCGGCAGCTCGCCCAGCAGCTCCTGGAGTTGCAGGACAGCGTGCGCGCGGACGAGGTGCTCAGCCGCGTGAAGACGGCGCGTCAGGACGCCCTGCGCGCGCTACGCGATCGCAACGACTTGTACGAGGAGGGCTCGGGCGCTCCCGTCATCAAGTTCGGCAAGCACCGCTTCAACGTCAACACCCAGACGTTGGACCTGACGCTGGTGCCGCGTGACGGCGCGCTCTACCTGCAACTGACGGGCACGGACTACGCCCAGAAGCTGGAGGACCCCGAGCTGGCGAAGTACCGCGAGCTGTGGGAGCAGCACCTCGTGTCCGAGACGCCCGAGGTGTACCGCGCCGAGTACCTCGCCGCGCAGGTGCTGCTGGACGCGGAGGAGGGCAGGGGAGGCGTGAGCCTCGCGGCGCTGCGGCAGGCGGCGCTGGAGCCGGGGGGGCTCCTGGAGAAGGTGCGCGCGTACTCGGCGGACAAGTACGACGAGGGCTACGAGCGGGGCATCCACGACGCGGACGCGGTGGCCATCCTCGAGAAGCTGCTGCCCATGCACACGGGCGCGGGGCTCTTGCGCTTCGCCCCCACGCCGCGCGCTTGGGCCGCCTTGTACTGGGCGCTGGGCGGGGAGAACGAGGAGAAGGCGCTCCTGCATCGCCGGGCGCGCAGCCTGCATCGCCTGCGCACGGCCTTCGGCGAGGGCGCGGAGTTGGTGGTGCTCGGTGACGAGGCCGGCGAGCGCATCGGCGCCTTCCTCACGGCGGTGGGCGTGACGCCCGGCCCCTCGGAGGCGCGGCTCGCCGGGCGCTACCTCGTGGAGGAGCTGGGCGGGGAGCGGCCCCGCTTCACTACCAGTGGCGAGGCGGTGGCCGTCAAGGACGCGTTGCTCTCGCACCTGGATCGCGCGGGCACGCGCTCGGCGTTCGAGGATGACCTGCGCGGGCTGGAGAAGAGCCTCCCCGAGCGGCTGCGCGTGGTGCGCGCCTGGGTGGACGCCTACCTCGCGCGGCGCGAGGGCGGACCGGGCGCGGCGGCTCATGTGGCGCTGGAGGCCGCGGTGTTGCTGCTCACCGAGCGCAAGCTGGACCGGGAGGTGGCCGGGGCCCTCACGTCCGCCGAGGTGACGGGGCTGCTGGGCCAGCACCCGCGCGTGCACGAGCGCAAGCTGGCGCTGCGGCTGGATGAGTTCCTCGCCCGCCTGAGCGCCTTCCGCCAGGTGCGCGTGCCCGCGTACCACGCCTACCGGGGGCTCCTGAGGGACCTGTTGGAGCGCGAGCGCCGCCGTCTGCGCCTGGACGAGTTCACCCCCAAGGTGCTCAGCTCCTTCGTGCGCAACCGGCTCATCGACGAGGTGTACCTGCCGCTCATCGGCGCCAACCTCGCCAAGCAGCTCGGCGCGGCGGGGGAGAACAAGCGCACGGATCGCATGGGCATGCTGCTGCTCATGTCGCCTCCGGGTTACGGCAAGACGACGCTGATGGAGTACGTGGCCAGCCGGCTCGGGCTCACCTTCGTGAAGGTGAATGGCCCGGCGCTCGGGCACTCGGTGAAGTCGTTGGATCCGGCCGAGGCCCCCAACGCCACGGCCCGCCAGGAGGTGGAGCGCATCAACCTGTCCTTCGAGATGGGCAACAACGTGATGCTCTACCTCGACGACATCCAGCACACGGACCCCGAGTTCCTGCAGAAGTTCATCTCCCTGTGCGACGGCCAGCGCCGCGTGGAGGGCGTGTGGAATGGCCAGACGCGCACCTACGATTTGCGCGGCAAGAAGTTCTGCGTGGTGATGGCGGGCAATCCCTACACGGAGACGGGGGATCGCTTCCGCATTCCGGACATGCTCGCCAACCGCGCGGACACCTACAACCTGGGTGACATCCTCGATGGCAAGCAGGAGCTGTTCGCGCTGAGCTACATCGAGAACGCGCTCACCTCCAACGCGGCCCTGGCGCCGCTCGCCACGCGCGAGCCCGCGGACATCCACAAGCTCATCCGCATGGCCCGGGGCGAGGACGTGCCCACGGGCGAGCTGTCCTATGGCTATGCCGCCGCGGAATTGCAGGAGATCGTCGCCATCTTCCAGCGGCTCTTCCGCGTCCAGGAGGTGATGCTCAAGGTGAACCTGCAGTACATCGCCTCGGCGGCGCAGGACGAGCGCTTCCGCACCGAGCCTCCCTTCAAGTTGCAGGGCTCCTACCGCAACATGGGCAAGGTCACCGAGAAGGTGGTGGCCGCCATGACGGACGAGGAGCTGGAGCGGCTGCTCGACGACCACTACCAGGGCGAGTCGCAGACGCTCACCACCGCGGCCGAGCAGAACCTGCTCAAGCTGCGCGAGCTGCGCGGGCGGCTGTCGCCGGAGCAGGCGGCGCGCTGGGAGGAGATCAAGCAGGGCTTCGCGCGCGTCAAGCGCATGGGCGGCAAGGAGGATGATCCCGTGGCGCGCGTGACGGGTCAGCTCGGCGCCATCGAGGAGCAGCTCGGCTCGGTGCGCGACGCGGTGGTGCGCGCGGCCGAGGGCGCCCGGGGCTCTCAGGGAGCCCACCCCGTGGCGGAGATGGCGCCGCGGCTGGAGGCCCTGCGCGAGGCGATGCTGGAGCTGGCGCGCAAGGAGTCTCCCGCGCCCGTGGTGCAGGTGCCCCCGGGGACGGATCTCACCCCTTATCTGCAACACCTGGCCAAGGTCCTCCGGGCGCTCGCCGAACGCTCGGTGGCGCCCGCGCCGGCGGTGGACCTGGGCCCGGTCATGGAACAGCTCACACTGGCGGTGAAGACGATGGCGGAGCGCCCGGTGCCCACCGCGGTGGTCTCCCCACCGGCACAGGCCCTGCATCGTGCGACGGTGACATCTCTGTCACCGGACTTGGGGCGGCAGCTGTCCCTGGTGGAGAATGCCCTGGCGCCCCTGGAACGCGTTGCCAAGCGGACATTGCAGAGCGGTGAGGAGAGCCTCAAGGCGATGCAGGTCTGGCAAGCCGTTACCGAGGCACTGGAATTGCTTCAGTCCCTCCAGCGCCCCATGAGCTGACGCGCCCCCGTGAGCAAACACTCCCATGGGACGGGTGGGAGTCTGGCATACTCACGAACAGTGAGCATTACTAGAATTGTTCGGAAACCTTGAAAGTTAATTGAACTTATGGGAATATTGACGCGTCCGGCCATTGTTGGCCGGGCCGCCCACTGTTTCCATCCCTCAGGTAACCGCCCGTTCTATGCCTTTCAGTGGAATCAAGTCTCGTGGACGTTTTGGTTATTTCACGCTGGCCTTGCTGCTGGCGGGGGTCGCTGGTGGAGTCAACGCCATCGGCTTCTTCGCCTTCGGGGTCCGCATCAGCCACATGACGGGTAACGTGTCCTGGTTCGGTGAATCGTTCGCCGCCGGACGGTTGGACAACGCGCTCGGCGCGGGTCAGCTCGTCATTGCCTTCATCCTGGGAGCCATCGCCTCGGAAGCGCTGCTGGAGACGTCGCGCCATCGCGCCCGAGGGCAGTACATTCCCGCGCTCGGCGTGGAGATCTTCACGCTCGGCTTCGTGGCCTTCTGGGGTCATCACCACCCGGAGACCCACGAGGAGCTGCTCACGCGCGGTCTGGCCTTCAGCATGGGCCTGCAGAACGCGCTCACCACGCGCGTGTCCGGCGCGGTGGTGCGTCCCACGCACCTGACCGGCGTGCTCACGGATCTGGGCATCCAGATCGTGCGCATGGCGGTGTGGGTGATGGACGGAGGCCGGAAGGAGGGGGCGCGTGGCTTCCTGGTGCGCCTGTTCGAGCTGCCCATCGCCCCTCAGTTCGAGCGGGCCCGGCTCCAGCTCGGCCTCGCCACTGCCTTCATCCTGGGAAGCTTCATCGGCTCGTTCCTGTTCCTCACCTTCGGCACCATCGTCCTGCTGCTGCCGTGCATGGGATTGTTGGCGGTGATCGCCATTGATCTCAGTATCATGACGACCCACTCGCCCGTGGCGAGTACCTGAGTCTCGCGCGGCCCGTTGCACTCGGACAGGGGCGCGTCGTCCCGCCCCCGTCCGAGTCCTCGAGGTTCGCGCATGTCGTCTCCCGCCGCTTCCGGCTTCGATCCCTCGTCCGTGGACGTCGAGGCCTTCCTGCGTGACGTGCGCGCGCTGCGCGCGGAGATCGACGCCAGCGTGGGTGAGGAGGATCTCACCCACCTGCGGCGCATCGAGCGCTGGGGCCGGACGGCCACGGCGGTGGGGCTGGCCACGTGCTGGCTCGCGCCCAATCCCCTGAGCGCGGTGGCGCTGAGCCTCGGCCGCTCCACGCGCTGGCTGCTCATGCACCACGTGGGCCACCGCGGCTATGACCGCGTGCCGGGTGCACCCGAGGAGCGCACCAGCAAGGGTTTCGCCAAGGGCGCGCGCCGCTTCGTCGACTGGTTCGACTGGATGCTGCCCGAGGCCTGGGTCTTCGAGCACAACGTGCTCCACCACTCGCACACCGGCGAGGACGCGGATCCGGATCTGCTCGAGCGCAACGCCGAGGGCTCCCTGCGCCGGGGGGACATCCCACTCGCGCTGCGCTACACGCAGCTCGCGCTGCTCGCCATCACCTGGCGGGCGAGCTACTACGCCCCGGAGACGCTCGCCTCGCTGCGGCGCAAGCGCCGGCCGGACGGTCCGCTCACGCGCGAGGAGTGGCTGGAGGTGCTGCGCTCGGGCTACGCGCCCTATGCCGCGTGGAACTTCGTCGTGCTGCCCGCGCTCTTCCTGCCCCTGGGGGCCTGGGCGGGCCTGAGCGCCCTGGGCAACTCGCTCATGGCCGAGGTGCTCACCAACCTGCACACCTTCCTCGTCGTGGGGCCCAACCACACCGGCGAGGATCTCTACCGCTTCGACTCGGCGCCGCAGGGGCGAGGCGAGCGCTACCTGCAGCAGGTGCTGGGCAGCGCCAACTACCGCACGGGGGGAGATCTCAACGACTACCTCCACCTGTGGCTCAACTACCAGATCGAGCACCACATCTTCCCGGATCTGTCGATGCTCCAGTACCAGCGGGTGCAGCCCAAGGTGCGCGCGCTGTGCGAGCGCCACGGCATCCCCTACGTGCAGGAGAGCGTCTGGACGCGGGCGCGCAAGATGGTGGACGTGGTGGTGGGCAAGAGCTCCATGCGGCGGCTGGCGGGCCTGGGCCGGAGCCAGGGTGGGGCGGAGGAACCGCTTCCCGACGTGGCGTGATAGGGTGCGCGCCCGTGCACACCATCTTCGTCATGATCAAGTGTGAGCTGGGGCAGACGTACAAGACCGCGGCGATGATCGCCGACCAGGTCGACGAGGCCGCGGAGGTCTACTCCACCTCGGGCGGGTACGATCTCCTGGCCAAGTTCCACCTCGACAAGGCCCAGGACATCGGCCGCTTCGTCACCGAGCGCATCCAGACGATGCCCGGCATCAAGGACACCTACACCATCACCACCTTCAGCGCCTTCTAGCGGGCGGGGGCGGGGGCCCGGCCCGGATGACCGGGCCCCCCTCCCACCGTGACTAGATGCCCGGCGCCGCCGCGTCCTCCTGGGAGGCGTGACCGTCACCCCGCGAGGACGGGCTCCCGTCGCCATCGGCGTGGGCCGAGTGGTCGCGCAGCGGGAGGCCGAGGGGGGCCCACTCGCCCGTCTTCGGCTCGAACTCCAGCACCTCCGAGTGGCCCACGTCGTAGAACCAGGCGTGCAGCCGCACCTCGCCGGCGTCGTACTTGCGGCGCAGCACGGGGTTGGTGAGCGCGTTGTCCAGCTGCACCAGGGCGTTGGCCTTGGCCGCGTCCTCGGGGGTGGCGTCGGGGGACAGCTTGCCGAGCACGGGCGTGGCCTCGGCCAGCCAGGTGACCACCCCGGGCAGCCCCTCGGGCTTGTCCTTGCTCAAGAGCGCCTTCATGGCGCCGCAGGCCGAGTGGCCGCAGACGATGACGTCCGACACGCCCAGCACCTCCAGCGCGTACTCGATGGCGCTGCTCACCGCGGGGGACAGGGGCGAGTGGTCCTGGGGCACGAGGTTGCCCACGTTGCGCACGATGAACAGCTCACCGGGATCCGTGGAGGTGATGAGGCTCGGGCTGATGCGGCTGTCGGCGCAGGTGATGAGCAGCGTGTGCGGCGTCTGGCCCTTGGCGAGCCGGCCGAACAGCTCCCCGTAGCGCGGGCGGCGCGCGCGGCGGAAGCGCTCCACGCCGTGCACCAGACGATCCCTCGGCGAGGGCTGCGTCGCGCCCTCGAGGCCCTGGAGGCGGGCCACCACGTCGGACTCGGTGAGGGCGAAGAGCTCCTCGAAGCGCGAGTCCTTTCCAGCCTGGCGCAACAGCAGGCGCTGCACCTCGGGCAGCGCGCCCTGGATGACGAGCGGGTGCTGGGCGTCCAGCAGCTCACGCATCAGCTGCGTCATCAGCTCCGCGCCCGACACGTCCATGGCCGTCACGTCCGAGAAGTCGAACACCATGCCGCGCCCGGGCTCCAGCGCGTGGGCCTCGTTGCGCAGGGCCTCGATCTTCGCGGCGCTCAGGAAGGTGATGGGGCCCGTGAGCAGGAAGCGGGAGGGCCCCGCCGAGTTCGTGTGGACGATCCCCGCCTGACCCCGGCCCAACTGCACGACGGCGATGGCCAGCGCCACGATGATGCCCGCCTGCACGCCGACGATGAAGTCCAGGAGCACGACGGACGCGAAGGTGACGATGAACACCGTCCCCTCCGTGCGCGACACCTTCCAGAGCCCCAGCAGCTCCCGAGGGCGCAGCATGCGCACCGCCAGGGCCATCAACACGCCGACGAGCGCCACGATGGGGATGTGGGCGAGCACGGGCACCAGCAGCAGCACCGCCCCCAGGACGAGCAGCGCGTGCAGCAGCGTGGCGCGCCGGGTGCGTCCCCCGGCCTTCGCGTTGAGCGCGGCGCGCGCGTAGGCGCCCGCCGCCGGGATGCCGCCGAGCAGGGACACGGCCATGTTGCTCAGTCCCAGGCCCACGAGATCCTGATCCGGATCATGCTTGGGACGCGGGGACAACTTGGCCACCACGCCGCCGGCCGTCACCGCCGTCAGGGACGACAGGGCGTAGACGATGAACGCGGTGCTCAGCAACTGGACCCAGCCCGACGTGGGCATGCTCGGCATGGCGGGCAGGGGCAGCGCGTGGGGCAGCGCGCCGAGCGTCGGCACGTCCAGGCCCAGGCCCAGGACGAGGGCGCTGGTGATGGCGACGGCGATGAGGGGCGAGGGCAGCTTGGGCGACACCCGGGGCAGGCTCAGGGTGACGGCCAGCGTGAGCGCGGTGAGGGCGAGCGCGACGGGCTGGGCCTGATGCATCAACTGGCCCAGGTGCGCCAGGACGTCGAACACGTGGTTCTGGTCCGGGGGCGGCAGGCCCAGGGCGCGCGGGAGCTGCCAGATGAGGAGGATGGCGCCGATGCCGGCGGTGAAGCCCGACACCACCGGCATGGGCACCAGGCGGATGGCGCGGCCGAGCCCCAACAGGCCGGTGAGCACCTGCAGCACACCCACCACCAGGCCGATGGTGAGCAGGCCTCGCAGGCCGTACTGCTGCACCGCCGAGGCGATGAGCACCGCCATGGCGGCGGTCGGGCCCGTCACCAGCAGGGGCGTTCCGCCAAACAAGGATCCGACGACGCCCGCGACGATGGCCGTCACCAGGGCGATTTCCGGGGACACGCCCGAGGCCAGACCGATGGCCAGGGACAGGGGGACGGCGACACTGGCCACCTGCAAGGCGGCCACGACGTCTTCCTTGAGATCCCGGGAGGAGAAGAGGGCCTTCCACTCGGGAAGCAGCTCGCGCAGGCCGAGGCCTGAACGCACGGAGGGGAGGTAGGGACGAAGCCGAGAAAGGAAGTTCACACTCATGGCGTAAAAAGTGAGCTCGATGACACGGCGGCGCCATGGCGCCCGGGCAACCGCATGCCCGGGGACCACGAGCCCCATGGAGTTGGAGAAGTTGAAGAAAGGCGGACGCTTCTGTCGGACCGAGGGGGTGGGCGCCCGAGGCACCTACCCCCTGATGCATTGCTCGTCGTCCGGCGGAACGCGGGGCGGCATCAACGCCGCACGCCAACGTGCCACGGCGGTATGCGTCCCAGCTGACCGGGGCGCCACGGCCACCCGGTTCCTGGACCGGGACTCACGCCGGGGCTCCAGCCTCCACCGTCTCGCCGCCCCGGCCGTCCAGCGCGGCTGACAGCCCGAACGCAGTCCGGGTAGCTCCGCCTTCTCGGCCAGTGTCGGACGGGGGGTATCCTCGACCTCCAGTCCCTGGGTGCACCGCTGCCAGAGCCCCGCCTGGACGAGCACGGACGGCTGCTGGAGGGACAGCAGGGCGCACAGCAGGAGCTGGAGGAACGGGATCCGACGCAAGACCGCTAATCTAACCCATCCGGGTAACGCGCTGCATCCCCAATTCGTTGGAGCCCATGCAACTTCCACGTGAATCACCGGATTCCCGGCCCATACTGACAAATTTACCAGTCAAGATAAACTGGATAAGTGTGTAAAATAGGGCAATTCCTCATGATAGTATGATGCGACGTGGAAGGTCACCCGGGAGGGCCTCGGAGGGTGTATCCGTGGACTCCACCGGCGAGCCTTCAGGAGGACCGTACAACGTGATGCCGTCGCTCAGGCCCATCCGCTTCCTGCTCTACCCCGCGCTTGGGGAGGTGCGGGAGCACGTCCGTGTCGAACTCTTCGGCCGGACCTTGTCCGAGCAACTGGGACGTCCCGTGGTGATGGAGCTGGCGCCCTCCTACGAGGTGCTGGAGGCCGAGCTGCAGCGGGGACAGGTGGACATGGTGTGGGCCACGGCCGAGCAATGTGACGCCCACGAGCCGCGGGCCCGGGCGGTGGTGCGCGCGGTGCGCTCGGGCAGCTGGCACTACCACGCCGCCCTGGTGTGCCGCGCGGACGCGCCGCTCACGCTCGAGATGCTCCGGGGCCAGCGCGCCGCCTGGGTGGCTCCCCACTCCACGGGAGGGCACCTGCTGCCCGTGCGCTTCCTCACCCGGCGGGGCCTGTCCCCGGACTCGCTCTTCCAGGAGCAGCGCTTCCTGGGCACCTACCGCCGGGCGCTCCAGGCGGTGCTCCAAGGAGAGGCGGACGTGACGTCCGTGTTCGCCAGCTATTCCAATGAGCACGCCATCCGCGCCACCCTGGCGGGCTTCGTCGGCCACGAGCAGGAGCGGCTCGTTCCGTTCCTCTACACCGAGCCCACCCTGTCCGATGGCATCATCCTCATGCCGCGGCTGTCCGAGGCGGAGGCCCAGGCGATCGTCGCCGTGCTCACGCGGATGAACGTCGATGGCTCGGGCCTGGAGATGTTGATGGGGCCCTTCCGGGTGGAGGGCTTCGTGCTGCCCTCCGAGGCGGAGCGCGCGCCCACCGCCAACCGGCCGATGCTCGGCGCCGAGTACCTCGTGGCGGAGCTGGACGGGCAGGAGCGCTGCCACCGGGTGTGGTCTCCCACGGGCCGGGCGTTTGGCCAGGAGCTCACCGGCGCCGATGGGCGCACGCTGCCGGAGTTGCTGGGACAGGAGGCGAGCGAGCCCCTGGTGTCCCTGGCCCGCACGGTGCGCGAGCGCGGCCTGGGCGGACGGTTGGACTACCAGCTGGACGTGGAGGGGGAGCCGCGCTGGTACGTGGCGGAAATCACCCCCTGTGTCCCCCAGCAGGGCGCGGCCGGGGTGCACCTGGGCCTGCTGGTGCGCGACGTGTCGGCGATGCGCGCCCTGGAGGAGCCCCTCTACCGCCTGGCCTCCTTTCCGCTGCTGCATCCCGAGCCGTTGCTGGAGCTGAGCTCGCAGGGCGAGCTGCGCTACGCCAATGGGGCCACGTACTCGGCCTTCCCGGAGTTGCTGGAGCAGGAGTCGCACCACCCGATCGTCCAGGCCGCGCTGCAGTGGGCCTGGCGTGGCGCGGCCGCGGGCGAGCCCATGCCCACGGTGCAGCTGCGCGGCCGCGACTGGGAGCTCACGGTGTTGCAGCTGAGCGATCCGCCCGGCCTGCGGTTGTTCGCGCGCGACGTGACGCTGCGCAAGCAGATGGAGGCCCGGCTGCTCCAGGCGGATCGGCTCTCGGCGCTGGGCTCGCTGGCGGCGGCGGTGGGGCACGAGATGAACAACCCGCTGGCCTTCATGCTGGCCAACCTCTCCTTCGCGCGCGAGGAGCTGGAGCGGCTCGGCCAGTTGCCCCGCCTGCGCGGCGAGGCGGGGCAGGCGCTGGACGACGTGCTGGAGGCCCTGTCCGAGACGGTGCAGGGCGCGCTGCGCCTCAAGCACATCGTGCAGGACTTGCGCACGCTCTCGCGCAAGCCGCCGGAGCACCGGGCACGCGTGGACGTGCGGCCGGTGCTGGACAACGCGCTGAAGCTGGTGCGCGGCGAGCTGGTGGCCCGGGCGCGGCTGGAGCGCGACTTCCACGAGGTGCCGCCCGTGGACGCGGACGAGGCCCGGCTCAGCCAGCTCTTCCTCAACCTGCTGCTCAACGCCGTGCAGGCCATGGACGTGGAGAACAGCGCGCGCAACGTGCTGCGCGTGGCCGTCTACACGGGCGAGGAAGGCGAGGTGGTGGTGGAGGTCCAGGACACGGGCCGGGGCCTGCCCCCCGAGGAGCTCTCGCGCATCTTCGAGCCCGTCGTCTCCGCGCACGCCCCGCACACGGGGCTGGGCCTGTCGGTGAGCCACGCCATCGTCACGAGCCTGGGCGGCACGCTGCGCGCCGAGAGCCACGAGGGCCGCGGCACGCTGCTCACCCTCACGCTGCCCGAGGCCGGGGATCAGCCCTGGCCCCGCTTAGAGCCGGACGCCTCCCCGGCGCTGCTCGCCGGGTAGAGAGGCGAGCCCGGCGCTCACTCCCAGGAGAACTCCACCTCGTTGTCCAGCGGCCCCACCTGCCGGCCCCGCACCTCGACGGCGGTGATGCCCAGCGTGCGGAACAGCCCCATCAACCCGCCCTCGTGGCTGAGGTAGAGCAGGAAGTCGCGCCGGGTGACGAGCACCCCCCGCCGGCTTCCCGTCCAGTGCACGGACAGCTCTCCGAAGCTCGCCGCCGCCCGGAAGGCCACCGGCATGTTGTTGATGAGCTGCCGGGGCCCCTCCTTCGTCAGCAGCATGAAGGCCTTGCCCACCACCGAGCTGAGGAAGCCGGGCGCGAGCCCCGAGGACATGCGGCGCACCGCGTTGTCGAACGAGCCGTACTTCTCCTGGAGCATCCACGCCGCCGTGTACTGCAGCCGGAGGTAGTCGCTCACGGGATAGGTGAAGAAGCTCTTGAAGCTCGTCTCCACGCACTGCGCCTGGCAGCGCGCCATGGCCTCGTCGCCCAATTCCAGGCGCACCGCGTCGAGCAGGTTGTGGAAGGACAATCCCCGCACGGTGTCGGTGGCCGACGCCAGTGAGAGCCGCCGTTGCAACTCCATCTCCGTCCCCAACCCCGACTCTCCCTCCATGGAGATTTGACTCGCCGTCATCCTCTGGCTCCTCCCATCGCGCCCAGAGCGGAAGACTCTAGCCGTCATGCACTCCGGAGGGCCATGCCTTGGAGGCGCGGGTGGGTGTCTGGCGGGAGGGGAAGGGAGGAGGCGAGGGCTTCACGGGGCGAGTGAGGCGCGGACTTCGTCGAGGTCTCCGAAGACATAGCGTCCCCGCCGCCGATCCTGACCCAGCCAGCGCTGGATGAGCGCGAGGTAGGCCTTGGCCTCGGGAGGGCGGCCGGGTTGGAAGACGAGCTTCACGTGGTTGATCCGCCGCAGGAAGACGGGGAGTGCGTGAGGGCCCAGTCCCGCGGACAAGGTCCTCAGGTGGGCGGGAAGGGCCTCGGGCCGCGAGCGCAGGTGGAGATGACCCACCCAGTCCACGAGCGCCCGCCGCTTGTTGGGCAGGCACAGGCCCCTCGCCTCGAGCACCTCGAGCAGCGCCGACCAGCGCGCGGTGTCCGCCTCGTGCAGGCTCTCCGCCAGATGGCACTCCACGCCCAGGCGGGGCTGGACGGTGCCGCCCACATCCAGGCTCAGCGCCAGCCGCTCCACGCGAGGCGCCACCGCCGACAGCAGCGGCTCCCACTCGGCGGAGGTTCCCGGCCAGCCGACGC
This sequence comes from Cystobacter fuscus DSM 2262, assembly GCF_000335475.2. Classification (NCBI taxonomy): domain Bacteria; kingdom Pseudomonadati; phylum Myxococcota; class Myxococcia; order Myxococcales; family Archangiaceae; genus Cystobacter; species Cystobacter fuscus. Next base: position 411,047 of record NZ_ANAH02000066.1, read on the forward strand.
GCTCGAGGTAGCCGGGCAGGGTGTCCGGCGACAGGCCATGCAGGCACAGCCGCACCCCCTCGAAGCGGCGCGAGAACATGGCCCCCACGGCCGACACCTGGCCGCCGGATGGCAAGGCCTCGAGACAGGCCACCACCCGCTCCCGGACGGCGGGAGCCAGCGGCTCGCCCCACAGCAGGGCGAGGGCTTCCTCCATGATCTCCAGATCGCGCGTCGCCCCCCGCTCGTACTCGATGAAGAAGGAGGGGATGGGTTCCTGCTCGGGCGTCCCCTCGACGTCGAACTCCAGGAAGATGTCGCCAATCTCCCGCGCGAGCCGTGAGCCCGGCTCGTCCCAGCGCGCGCCGAAGCGCCGCAGGCGCTCCCAGACGGGGTGGGTGAAACGCGAGAGCCCGAAGCGCCCTCCGGGGTCTCCCCGTCCGGCGAGCACCGCGCGGCTGCCATCCGCGGCGAGGAACCTCACGCCCAGATCCGCCAGCGCCTGGGGCTGACCCAGCCGGCACTCGAAGCCGGAGGCGGAGGCGGGCGGGAGCTGCCGGGCGATCCGCTGGAGATTCCCGAACGCCTCGGGCGAGACGAGCTCGGGGGACAGGTGCGGCGCGGCGAGTCTCAGGTACGCATCCAATGCATCGCTCATGGGCCCCCCTCCCTCAATGCCTGACAACCCTGGACGTCCAAACAAACAACGGACGGGCGCGTTCAGGGCGCCCGTCCGTGGAAACGACAGGGTGTCGGGTATGGATTACTGCCAGGCCTGCGTGTTGCTCAATTCCTGCGCCTCGCCGGAGATGAGGTCATCCAGCGCTTCATCGCTCAGCTCGGTGAGATTGACAGGCTGCTCGGAGAGGGTCTCGTTGCTCATGGCATTGCCTCACTGGGGATAGTGGTCCTGGATGGGGGGACGAGTATCTGTCCAGGTTGGCTTCCGGCGGTCAGTCATTCCGTCCGCCGAAAGTGATTAGAAGAATAAAGAGCAGCCAATGAGAAGTCAAAGTGCTCGCCTCTCTTTTTTTGTAAGTCATTGGTGACCTCCCCTGGGTCAGAAATCAACCCGTCTGGAGTACGGAAAGACGGGACAGGCGCGCTGTATTGGATTGCCTTGAGAGTCCTCATCCGGGACGAGGCCCATCGAGACAATCCGCCAGGGCCGACACCACGGTGGCGGTGGTGAAGAGCCGGTTGCGATCCGTGAGCACGGGCAGCAGGAGGCAGCCCTGGGGATCCTCCCAGGGCGCGTGTTCCCCGGGGCGTGGCATCCGCATGAGGGGGGCGCTGTCCCAGTCCCCCTCGGGCCGTTGGGTCCGCACCAACCAGTGGAGGCCGGAGCGCAGCGCGTCACGGGAGGGCCCGGGGTCGAGCCGCAGCGTGGCGAGGGCGAGCGCGGTGTCGAACGCCGTGGACGCGCCCCCGATGCCGTTGCCCCAGCCCCCATCCTCCCGCTGGGTGTCCCGCGTCCAGCGCACCGCGCGGGCCACCGCCCCGGACGTGTCCCCCTCGAGCTGGAGTAGCTCCGCCGCGTGGCGGGTGGTGTACGTCCGGCCGTGCCACCAATAGGCGTCCCAGAAGCCCTCGGGTGACTGGTGTTGCCGCACCCGGCGGGTACAGGCCTCGAGCACGGGCCGATGACGCGGCGCTTCCACGGCGTGCAGCACCCGTCCAGCCAGGGCGCTCACGCACAGGTGCACGTCACACCAGCTGCTCCCCGGATAGCTGGCCCAACCGTCCAGGGAGGGCCGCTCGGCGGGGAGGTACGTGCGAAAGCCCCCCTCGGCCTCGTCCCAGTAGCGCAAGAGCTGCGCGCAGGCCTCGGCGAGCGCCGCCTCGTCGGAGGGCTCGCCCCGGGTGTGTGAGAGGAAGTGCACCACGTTGGCGGTGGAGTCGGCGTCGGCGGGGGTGGCCAGACTGAAGCCCCAGCCCCCCTCCTTATGAGCATGCGCCTTCAACCAGTCACGCGCCCGCCGCAACACGGCCGGGTCCGCGCCCACCCGGGCCAATGCCTGTCCGACATAGGCGGTGACCCATTGCGAGCTGATGACGTCCCGGTCTCCCACCACGAACCGGAAGCGGAAATCCAACCAGCGCCCATCCGCCTTCTGCGCCTGCTCCAGGGCTCGCCGGGCTCTCGCGAGCGCCTCGTGGACCGTGCCTTCCAGCTCCGGCTCCTCTTGTCGAATGGCTTGCATCCGCGTCCTCCCCCCAGGTCGTCCGACCCTTCGGCGCTTCATGGACACTCGGGGCCCGAGGACCCGGCGGCCGATGAAGGTGCCTTCGGCTCCAGTATGGCTGGCTTCAAGGCGCGCGGCGATCTTTTCGATCGGTCAGACGCGCTCCGAAATCCGGCCCAGGCAGACAATTTTAGAGGACGCGAGGAATTCGCGAGTTCTCCCGGGCCTGGGGAGCGGGGCCCTCGGATGACGCGGGCCCCGGAGACATCCCGTGCTCAGGCGGCTTGCTCCATCGGCTGAAGCCGCACCCCCATGGCCCGCGCGATGAGCCGCAGGTCATGCTCGCTGATGGAGAACAGCCCGAAGCGAAGCTGGTAGCCCCAGTTGCGTCGCCCCGCCGAGAAGTCGAGGGACTCGAGCAGGGGCTGGATTGGCGCGGTGCGTGCTGGAAGCCAGGTCACGTCCCGGCGGAACGGACGGAAGCCCCCGCCCATGTCGAAGACATAGGGCTCTCCGGCCTTCACGAGGCCCAGGGCCGTGAAGGCCTGGAGCCTGTCCTTGCCCTGGAACGAGACGGTCGGCGAGTAGTAGATGACGCGGTCTCCCGGCTGGAGGCGGCGCAGCGGCGCGGCCTTGCCGTGACAGACCTGCATGAAGCCCGCCTCGCGACCGCGCAGGACGTGCTCGGCCGAGGCCACCGCGATCCAATCGCGGCTCATGACGCGCTCGGAGCGTAGACCCGGAGGCGGTGGCCGTCGGGATCGATGGCGACGAACGTGTGGCCGAAGTCCATGTCGGTCGGCGCCTGGAGGATGGTCAGCCCACGCCCCCGCCAATCGGCGTGCATCGCACGGACGGTGTCGGCATCGGCGACCGCGAAGGCCAACTCACCGCCGCCGCCCGTCACCGTGGCGGCGGGCTCCACCGTGTGTTTCGACCAGAGCCCCAGCTTTCCTCCCGACGACAGGATGAACAGGGCGAAGATGGGCGAGGACCCGACGGGCGGCCGTCCCAGCAGATCGGTGTAGAAGGCGGCGCTGACGGGCGGGCTGTCGACGTAGAGAAGGACGAAGTTGGGCTCGGCCATGGTGACTCTCCGGGGTGACGAAAAGGGGAACGTCTTCGCCGGAGCGGGGAGAACCCGTCCGGCGGGAACCGTCATAGGAGATGCCCCTGTCAGATTCTGTCAGCAGCGAGCGGGCGCTACTGGGGAGGGATGCGCGTGTGCTCCCGCCACTCGCGCAGCAGCGCCTGGCGCCGGCGCGGATAGCGCGTCTGTGAAGGCGTCAGCGTGGTGAGCCGATCCGCGCGGAAGTGCCGGAACCCCTGGCGCAGCTCGCACCAGGCGACGATGACGCGCACGCGGTCGAAGAAGCCGAGCGCGAAGGGCCAGATCGTCCGCGTGCTCTCGGCCTCCTTGAGATCGCGGTACGTGATGACGAGCTTGCGCTCCTCCCGGATGGCCCGCCGCACGGTCCCCAGGTCCAGGTCTCCGGCCACGAGCGGCTCACCCGGACCCACGAGCAGCGTCGAGGACTCGAGGTCATCCCGCAGGTCCTCCGGGAGCACGGCGGCGATCTTGGCCAGCGCGTCCCGCGCGGCGAGCCCAAGCCGGTCATCCGCCCGGTGCGCCACCCACCGCGAGCCGAGCACGAGCGCCTCGAGCTCCTCCTCCGAGAACATCAACGGCGGGAGCATGAAGCCCGGACGGAGGATGTACCCGAACCCGGGCTCCCCCTCGATCCCGGCCCCTTGGGCCTGGAGGCTCGCGATGTCGCGGTAGAGCGTGCGCAGGCTGATGCCGAGCTTGTCGGCGAGTACCGCGCCGCTCACCGGACCCCGCTGTCGGCGGAGGAGTTGGAGCAGCTCGAGGAGTCGTTCAGCTCGGGACACGGGGGGAATCTTCCACGAGAGAGAGCCCCGGGGGGACGGGCGGGGCGCCGGACCGTGCGCCTCCGCCCCCCCCGAGGCTCCAGCCGCTCTAGTAGCGGTAGTGGTCGCTCTTGTACGGACCCTCCTGGGTCACGCCGATGTACTTCGCCTGCTCGGGGGTGAGCTGGGTGAGCTCCGCGCCCAGCTTGGACAGCTGCAGGCGCGCCACCTTCTCATCCAGGTGCCGCGGCAGCATGTACACGCCCGGCTTGTACTGGCCCGGCTTGGTGAAGATCTCGAGCTGCGCCAGCACCTGGTTGGCGAAGGAGGAGCTCATCACGTAGCTGGGGTGGCCGGTGCCGCAGCCCAGGTTCACCAGCCGGCCCTCGGCCAGCAGGATGATGCGCTTGTTGTCCGGGAAGATGACGTGGTCCACCTGCGGCTTGATGTTGTCCCACTTGTACTGCTTGAGGCTCGCCACATCGATCTCGTTGTCGAAGTGGCCGATGTTGCACACGATGGCGTTGTTCTTCATCCGCTTCATGTGCTCGTGGGTGAGCACCTGGAAGTTGCCCGTGGCGGTGACGAAGATGTCGGCCTTGTCCGCGGCGTAGTCCATGGAGACCACGCGGTAGCCCTCCATCGCCGCCTGCAGGGCGCAGATGGGATCGATCTCGGTGACCCACACCTGGGCCTGCAGGCCGCGCAGCGCCTGCGCCGAGCCCTTGCCCACCTCGCCGTAGCCGGCCACCACGGCCACCTTGCCCGCGATCATCACGTCCGTGGCGCGCTTGATGGCGTCCACCAGCGACTCGCGGCAGCCGTAGATGTTGTCGAACTTGGACTTGGTCACCGAGTCGTTGACGTTGATGGCCGGGAACTTGAGCCGGCCCTCCTTCGCCATCTGGTAGAGCCGGTGCACGCCCGTGGTGGTCTCCTCGGTGACGCCCTGGATGTTCTTGAGCGTCTTGGAGTACCAGCCCGGCTGCTTCTCCAGGCGCTTGCGGATGGCGGCGAAGAGGATCGTCTCCTCCTCGCTGCCCGGCTTGGCCAGCACCGACGCATCCGTCTCCGCGTTGCTGCCCAGGTGGAGCAGCAGCGTGGCGTCGCCGCCATCATCGAGGATCATGTTGGGCGAGCCGCCATCGGCCCACTCGAAGATGCGGTGCGTGTAGTCCCAGTACTGCTCCAGCGTCTCGCCCTTGAAGGCGAACACGGGGGTGCCGCCCGCGGCGATGGCGGCCGCGGCGTGGTCCTGCGTGGAGAAGATGTTGCACGAGGCCCAGCGCACCTCCGCCCCGAGTGCCTCCAGCGTCTGGATGAGCACCGCGGTCTGGATGGTCATGTGCAGCGAGCCCGCGATGCGCGCGCCCTTGAGCGGCTGGCTCTTGGCGTACTCGTCGCGGATCGCCATGAGGCCGGGCATCTCGGTCTCGGCGATCGCGATCTCCTTGCGGCCCCACTCGGCCAGCTTGATGTCCGCGACCTTGTAATCCGTGAACTTGTTCAAATCGACGACAGCCCTCATGCGGTTGCTCCTGCGTGGCGGCAGGGGCCGGATGGGGCGGGGAGCTGCTCGCCACACCCGGGCCTCGGAAGCCACGAGTCAGCGAGCGCCGTTACGGGAACCTGAGCCTGGCGGGGAGTCCTCCCCGTTGCAGCGCTCCTCAGGGTGCGCGCACCCTACCTCAAGGTCGTCGTCCGTCACCAGGGGACAATAAAAGGCGGGGAGGGAAGGGGGGCCGACCCGCCCGGCTCCTTCCCACCCCGCCCGGGGAGCGCATCGAACGAGGACTACGGCTGCCCGTTCCCGGGGAATGCCACCGGGGCCGGGGTGCTCGCGCACGTGACCGTGCCCGGCTTGTTCGGCACCCAGCGGATGTTGGCGATCGTCAGCTTCATCGTGCCGGAGGTGGTGAGCAGCAGGGGCGTGTCGACCTCCTGGTAGTTCACGTTCTCATCCCTGAAGCACACGAGCGGCAGGGCGACCTCCGTCCACTCCCCGAGGGGCAGCGCCTTGAAGGCCTCGGTGACGTCGAGTTCGGCCCGCTGGGGCCACGGAGTGTCCACCCGGGCGGTCACCCCACTGGTCGGGTACTCGCTCATCTTGAGGTCGAACACCACCGAGCTGTTCGAGTTGCGGTAGGCCTGGAGGTTGCGCCGCTCTCCGGACGCCTGCATGAGGATCTGCCCCGCCTTCGTCCAGGTGGCCTCGATGCCGGCCCACTGGCTGCCCACGCGGTCACCCGTGGGGGTGGCGATGAGTTCGCCCTGGAGGGTCTGGGTGCTCTCACCCGTGGCCTGGCGCACTTCGATGTCCCACTTGGGATCCGCGCCAATGCGCATGACCCAGCTGTTCTGGTTGCCGCGCTCGAAGATGACCAGCGGCTGGTTCGTGGTGTCCGTCGGCAGGTCGCTCGCGCCGCAGCCCTTCGCCGGGCTGGCCTCCTCGAGCGCGCCCTGCTCCTGGCCCTGGGCGTAGGTCAGCCCGTAGCCATAGGGGTAGAGGGGCTCGTAGCTCGCATCCAGCCGGTTGACCGCCGTCTGGCAGGCGCTCTTGGGCCAGGAGTAGGACAGCTTGCCGGTGAAGTCGAAGTGGACCGAGCCATCCTCCTTCTTGAACAGCACGTCCGCCAGGCCGTCGCCCTCGGAGCCGGGCAGGAAGGCCGCGACGAAGGCATCCGAGCGGTTGAGCTCCCTGTTGGTGTAGAGCGGGCGGCCCGAGTACAGCACGGTGACGATCTTCTTCACGCCCTTGGCCTTCAGGCTGTTGAGGAGCTCCAGATCCCTCTTGCCCTTGAAGGGGGCGCCGCCGGAGTTGCTCAGCCGGATGTTGGAGTACTCCAGGGTGAAGTTGTCCCCGATGTCGCCGTAGCCCTCGGCGTAGGGGATTTCCCCGAGCACCACCACGGCCACGTCGTAGCTCGAGTCCGCGAGCGCTCCGTCGGCGCTGAGCACGGCGTTGGGGGCGATCTTCTGGATGGCGCCCCACAGCGTGGTGCCCCCGCCGAAGTTCTCGTTCGTGTTGTCATTGCCCTGCCAGCTCAGGGACCAGCCACCGGACTGATCCCGCAGGCTGTCGGCGCTCTCGCCCGCCACGAGGATCTTCGCCGAGCGCGTGAGCGGCAGCGTGTTGCCGTTGTTCTTGAGCAGCACGAGCGACTTGCGCACCGCCTCGCGCGCCACGGCCCGGTGCTCGGGCGTGCCGACCTGGGCGGTGGTCATGCGCTCGGAGGGCTTGGGCTTGGTGAACAGGCCCGCGCGCATCTTCACGCGCAGGATGCGGCGCACCGCGTCGTCGATGCGCTCCTGCTTGATCTCCCCCTTCTTCACCGAGGCGAGGGTGTTCGTGATGAAGGCCTTCCAGTCCGAAGGCACCATGATCATGTCCACGCCGGCGTTGATCGCCTCCGGGCAGTTCGCGGCGGTGCAGCTGATGGGCGAGTCGCTGTTGTCCGGCTTGATCTGCCCCAGGGCGTTCCAGTCGGAGATGACGTAGCCGTCGAAGCCCATCTTGTTCTTCAGCACGTCCGTCAGCAGGTACTTGCCGGCGTGCATCTTGTAGGGCTTGGCGCTCTCGCCCTTGGAGGCATCCTTCCAGCTGCTGAAGGACGCCATGACCGTCTGGGCACCCGCCTCGAGCGCGGTGATGTAGCCGCGGCCGTGGATGTTGAGCAGATCCCGCTCGGTGACGAAGGTGATGCCCTCGTTCTTGCCCTTGAGGGTGCCACCATCACCCAGGTAGTGCTTGGGCGTGGAGACGACCTTCTCGTTGGCCTTGGCGTCCTTGCCGAGCTGGCCCTGGAGCCCCTCGACGATCTTCCCCCCGTACGCCGCCACGAGGGCGGGATCCTCGGAGTAGCCCTCATAGGTGCGGCCCCAGCGGTCGTCACGCACCACGGCGAGCGTCGGACCGAAGACCCAGTCGATGCCGGTGCTGACCACCTCGCGCGCCGTCACCTCGCCAATGCGCTTGAGCAGCTCCGGATCCCGCGCGGCCCCCAGGCCGATGTTGTGCGGGAAGAACGTCGCGCCCTTCACGTTGTTGTGGCCGTGCACCGCGTCCGTTCCCCAGGTGATGGGGATCTGCTGGGGGTTGGCCGTCTTGTCCATCGAGGCCTCCCAGTACCTGTCGGCGAGCGCCGTCCAGTCCTGGATCGCCGCGGCCTTGTTCCCATTGGGCCAGGTGCCGCCTCCATTGAGCACCGAACCGATGTGGAAGTCGCGGACCTCCTCGGGCGTGATGCTCTTGATCTCCGGCTGGGTCATCTGACCCACCTTCTCCTCGAGCGTCATCGCGCTCACGATGGCGTCGATGCGCTTCTCCATCTCCTCGTCGCGAGGGAAGGTGCTCTGCACCCGGGGCCAGTCCTGCAGCGGCTCCAGGGGCTTGTCGATGGCCTGCTCGGGCGGGGGAGGGGGCGGATCCACGGGGCCGGGGTTGGTGGGATCGGGCGTCGGCTCCGGTTTCGAGGGGCACGCCGTCAATGCCAGTAGCGCCACGAGCGCGCACGCGGGAGTCTTGCGCCTTGCGAACAGCCGTTCCATGTACTCTCCAACTTGTCGGGTAGGGTGCACTGACTCGCGTGTGCTGCTCCGGGCCATGCGACATGAAAGTCCATGGAGCAGCAACCGCGTGTCGAAGCGGCGGCGACGCTAGAGGCAAAGGACTGCTCACGCAACGGCCAAGTGAAGATGTCTGCCTTTGAACAGAACACGAGCAATCGCTCGTGACGGCGGCGTGGCTTGCCGCGTCAAGGCCTTGCTGTCACGTGCCAGCGACCCGATCCGTCACGTCCTGGCCGGGGAGGAAGACGGAGAAGCGCGTGCCCTGGCCGGGGCCCTGGCTCTCCGCGTGGATGCGGCCCCCATGGCGCTCGACGATTTCGCGGCAGATGGCCAGTCCCAGTCCCAGTCCTCCCGCGTGGTGCGCGGAGGCGTTCTGGGCCCGGTAGAAGGGCTCGAAGAGGTGGGGCAGGTTCTCGGCGGGAACGCCAATGCCCTGATCCTCGACCTGCATGAGCACGCCGCCGTCCAGCAGGCGCACGCGCACGTGGATGGGTTTGTCGGGGCGCGAGTAGCGCACCGCGTTCTCCACCAGGTTGGTGAGGACTTGATCCAGGCGCTGCTCGTCCCAGACGCCCACCAGGGGGGTATCTGGCAGCTCGAGGGAGATGGGCGCGGTGGGCTCGCCACGCGCGTGCGCGATGCGGTCGACGACCTCGCGCGACAGGGCGCTCAGGTCCATGGGGGCCCGGCGCAACGAGAAGCGCCCGGCCTGCAGCCGTGACACGTCCAGCATGTCCCCGATGAGCCGGGTGAGCCGGTCCACCTGGCGGCGCAGCCGCTCGAGCGTGCCGCGCAGCCGCTCGGGGGACAGCTCCTGGCCCGTGCGGCACTGGCGCAGGAGCAGCTCGATGGTGGCCTTGAGCGGAGTCAGGGGCGTGCGCAGCTCGTGGCTCGCCATGGACATGAACTGATCTCGGCTGTCGATGGCCTCGCGCAGCTCCTTCTGGGTGCGCTCGATGCGGGCCGCCATCTCGTTGAAGCCCTCGGTGAGCTGTGCCAGCTCATCGTCACCCCGGGCGGGAACGGGCTGGTCGAGCCGCAACGTGCCGAGCGCCGCGAAGCCATCCCGGAGCGCCGTGAGGCGTTGCGCCACGTCCCGCCCCACCCAGCGCGACAGCAGGAGCGCCACCGCGCCGGCGGCCAGCGCGATGAGCACCACGATGAGGCTCAGCCGCGTCACGGCCGCGAAGGCCTGGCGCAGGGGCGCGGTCACCGACACGGTCCACGGCGTGCCCGGCACCTGGGCATGGGCGATGAGCAGCCTGCGGCCCGAGGCGTCCACCGCCTCGGTGATGCCCTCGGTGGGGGTGAGCGCGGCGCCGTCGAGGATGGACATCACGGGCGCGCGGGAGAGGACGCTGTCCTGGCTCGTGGCGCGCAGCAGCTCGCCCTCACGGCGGTCGAAGATCTCCACGCGGTAGTCGCGCGAGGCGGGCGTCTGCTCCCGTCCCATGCGCGGCAGCACCATGCCCCCCACCAGGACGTCCAGCTGGCCCTCGCCGAGCACCACGGGCGTGGAGAAGGCCACCATGGGCAGCTGATTCACCCCGCGGAACGGGCGTGACAGGTAGGCCTCGCCCGGGGTCCGTCCCCGCTGGAAGTAGTCGCGGAAGGCGAAGTTGCTTCCCGCGTCGTCGCTCGGCAGCGAGGGCGCGCGCAGCGGTCGCCCCTCGCCATCGAGCACCCAGGCCGCGTCGAAGGGACCGGGCTGGAACTCCAGCAGCCGCAGCCGCGACTGCAGCGCTTCCTCGTCCCGCGCGCGCAGCATGGCCAGCAGCACGGGATCCCGCGCCTGGCTGAGCAACAGGAAGCGCGCCATGGTCACGGTCTGCTCCAGCCGGGCGACCTCGGTCGCCACGGTCTGCCGCGCCTTGTCGCGCAGCTCGCGTTCGATCGCCCTCTGCGCGAAGACCGAGGCCAGGGCGCCCACGGCGAGGATGGGCAACACCGACACGAGCGCCACCCCGCGGAACAACCGCCAGCCCACGCTGGACGTCTCGGGCCGCCGGCGCAGGAAGAGCATCAGCGCTCCCCCCAGGGTCATGACGAAGTACAGCTGCATCCCCGTCCAGGTGCCGCGGTAGCCCGCGACGAAGGCCAGCTGGCCGAAGAGCAGGGTCAACATCCCCACGGCGCCGCGCTCGAGCCGCGTGTTCGAGCGCCACCACCCCACGCCCAGCAGGGCACCTCCCACGAGGAAGAGCACACCCAGGGGCCGGGCCACCGGACGGTAGACGGGATAGAAGCCCGGTCCGAGCCAGGAGGGATCCACGAGGATGAACGCCCCGAAGGCCACCGAGGTCGTCAGGAGGAACCCGGTGAACAGTCCCTGGGTGCGCCAGCGGGGCAGGCTCTCGACGAGGAGGAACGCCCCCATCACGGGGTAGACGATCACCCCCGTCACGACTCCTCCCAGCACCGTGGCCTTCCACCAGTACAGGGTGAGCGTCCCCATGAACAACGCGCGTCCGACGCCGCCGATCCACATGGGCCAGGCGGGGTAGAGCAGGGCGACGAGCATCGCCGCCGAGCCCACCATGAACGAGGTCCCCATCAGCCGGATGTACGGATAGATGTGGCGGAAGATGCTCGTGCCGAACTCGTAGGGCACGTAGACCATCGTGACACCGGTCAGCAGCCCGAAGGCGGCGGCGACCCATTCGACCCGAACCCGGTTCAGGCCTGCTCGAGACACCGCATCGCCCACGCTCGTCGTCTCCCGGAGAGTGGCGCCATGACGACTCCGTCACGAGCGCCCTGGATGAACCTCCGACATAGCAGCGTCGTGGATGCGGCACTCGCGGAAAACAGGTGGGGCTCACTCCGGGTGTCAGTGGAGCGAGCCGCGCTGGTAGGTGCCCACCAGTTCACCAAACCCCAGCACGTGACCCTTCATCTGGCGCAGGAGCGCGGAGCGTCCCGGACGCGAGCCGAGGTGGATCTCACGGTCCAGGGCGAAGAGCTGGAAGTGGTAGTGGTGCGCGCTGTCGCCACGGGGCGGCGAGCAGCCCACCCAGCCGGTGCGCAGCAGCGTCGTGCGGCCCGTCTCGACCCTCGCCGCCTGCTCCTTGCTCAGCAGGATGCCCAGGCTGCGCGCATCCGGGGGCATGAGGGCGATCCAATGCACGAAGGGCTGGGGCGTGGGCGCGTCGGGATCCTCGGCGATGAGGACGAGCGAGCGCGTTCCTTCGGGCACGTCCCGCCACAACAAGGGCGGGGTGAGGTTGTCTCCATCCGCGGTGTACCGGCTGGGAATGGGCCCGCCCGGGTTGAAGGCCACGGAGTCCATGGGGATGACCACCGGCAGTCCGCGCACACCGAGCCGGGAGGACACGAGCCGCTCGGCTCCCGCCCTGACCGACGAGCGGCCTCCGAGGAGGAGATGGGGAACTCCCGTCAGCAATGCCCGAACCGTATGACCGATTTCCATGGATGAAGCCTCCCGTGACAACCTTGGCTTCACCCCCGCCGTGAAGCAGCGACACGGCGGGTGGGCGAGAGCCTTCCTGGCTGGTGTTCCAGGGAGCTCTCCGGGCGCATGGGCGTTCAGCGGGCGTCGCGGGCCGTGGCGCCGAGCAGTCCACGCGCCTGGGTGACGAGCCGGGTGAATTCCACCCGGTCGGACTGCGCCTCGGTGGCGCCCTCGGCGAGCTTCTGGACCGTGGCGAGGCTCCACTCCTTCGCGCTCGGACTCCCCCGGAGCACGTCCGCGGTGGCCGCCACCGCCAGGGCGAAGCGGAAGTCGGCGGAGGCCGCGTCGAGCGAGGGGCGCATCATCTTCGGCTCGAAGGGGAAGGCCTGTTCGGCGGCCTCGGTGCCGGTGGGGGTCTTCGCGCGGATGCGCACCGTGCCGAGCGCCGCCTGGGGCTGGGTGAGCTCCACCTCGTAGAGCGCGGTGACGCTGTGGCCGGCGCCAATCTCGCCCGCGTCCACCTTGTCCTCGCGGAAGTCCTGGTCGGCGATGTTCCGGTTCTCGTAGCCTACCAGCCGGTAGCGGCGCACCACCTTGGGGTCGAACTCCACCTGCACCTTCACGTCCTTGGCGATGACCTCCAGGGTGCCGGTGAGCTGCTGCTCGAAGACCTTGCGCGCTTCCTTGTGGCTGTCGATGTAGAAGCAGTTGCCGTTGCCCTTGTCGGCGAGCTTCTCCATCAGGTCATCCCGGTAGTTGCCCATGCCGAAGCCGATGGCCGACAGGGTGACGCCTTCCTTCACGTAGCCCTCGATGCCGCGCAGCATGGTGTCCGCGGAGAGGTTGGGGCCGATGTTGGCGTCGCCATCCGTGAGCACCACCACGCGCGACACCACGCGGCCCGAGGCCTTCTTCACCGCGTGCTTGTAGGCCATCTCCATGCCCGAGCCCATGGCGGTGCCGCCCCCGGACTCCAGCGAGTCGATGGCCTGGTAGATGCGCTCCAGGTCCGTCGCCGCGGTGGGCGACAGCACGTCCCGGGTGCTCCCCGCGTAGGTGACGATCGCCACCGTGTCGTTCTCGTTGAGGTTCTTCACCGCGATCTTCATCGCCTCCTTGGCCAGCGGCAGCTTGTCCGGCTGGCTCATGGAGCCACTGGTGTCCACGAGGAAGACGAGGTGCGCGGGCTTGCGCTGCGAGCGCGAGACGACCTTGCCCTGGATGCCCACGCGCACGAAGTGCCGGCCCTGGGCGAAGGGGGAAGGCGCGCCTTCCAGGTGCACGCGGAAGGCGCCCTCCTCGGGCGGGGCGTAGCGGTACTTGAAGTAGTTGACGAACTCCTCCACCCGCACCGCCGCGCCCGGGGGCAGCGAGCCCTGGGTGAGATAGCGGCGGGCCACCGTGTACGAGGCCGTGTCCACGTCCACCGCGAAGGTGGAGAGCCTGTCCGCGGCGGTCTCGGTGAAGGCGTTGGGCGTGTGCTCGGCGAAGGTGTTGCCCGGCGACACGGGCTCGGGGGCGTGGGGCATCCCGCGAGTGGTCAGCTTCGCGGGGCCGGGTTTCGCGACGCGCTTCATCTCCATGGGGGCGGCGGAGGCGGCGGAGGACTGGGGAACGATGGCCACCCCGCCGAGCGCGCCGCTGGAGGCCCCGCTCACCCTCCCCGCGCTGTCGGCCGCGTCTGCTTCCACCTCGGCGGGTGCCGCCTCGACCTCCATCTGGGGCGCGCGGCGAGCAGGGGCGCGGACTTCGTGCTGCTCGAGCTTCTTGCTGGCGGGCGCGGGCGCCGCCGCGAACTGCGGCTCGGGCGAGGGGGGAGGAGGGCTGTCGGCGAGGACTTCCTTCCGCGCGACCTCCTTGCCCTGGATGACCGCGGCGGGGTTGGAGGACGTGCTGCATCCGGAAACGAGGCTCAGGGCGAGGGCGGCGCCTCCCCAACGGCTCAGGGGGTTGGGCTTGGAAGTGGACATGGGCCCTGCAAACGCACCAGCCTCGCGTTCGATCTACCGGGGTCGCGCGAATTCTTCCCCGCGACCCTCCCGGGTGGCTCGGGAGAGGAGCCGCCGCAGCGGGAGGTCGCGCACGACGTCCAGGCCCTGACACAGCGCGTACGTCAGCAGCATGAGCAGCCCCGTCAGCAGGGCATACTGTCCCCACCCGCAGCGGTTGCCCCACACCACCTCGAAGCTGAAGCCGAAGACGTGGAAGTAGAGCAGCCCCAGGTGGATGACGTACGCGGACAGGGACGAGGAGCCGAAGGACTCCACGAAGCGGCGGAGCCGCGAGGGGGCTCCCTCCGAGCCCCGCCATGCCTCCAGCGCCACCAAGACGAGCAGCGGGATGCACACCCACAGCCAGCGCTCGGCCGCGTTGGAGGGGTTGGTGACGTAGAAGTGGTGGTCCGGGTAGAGGGCCTTGAGGGGCCGCGCGGCGTACGAGCCGGCCAGCCCGAGCCCGATGAGCAGCAGCAGGGCCCTCACGAGTCCCGAGCGGCCCTGCTCTCCGGTGACGGCCCCCGCGTACGCGCCGAGCCAGGCGAAGCCGAGCCAGGGCAACAAGGGGAACACCGCCCCGGTGGACTTGTTGAGCAGGAAGGCCCAGGGCCCGCTCACGTCCTCGCCCAGGGGCGAGAGGAAGAAGGTGATGAACGCCAGGGCCAGGGTCACCCCGCGCAGCACGCGGGGCCGCGAGGCCAGTGCCGCGCCCACGCCCAGCAGGAGCAACAGCGACAGCCCCACGCAGTGCAGGATGTCCAGGCGCAAGAGCCACCGCGGCTCACGGAACACGGGAAACCACATCCAATTGACGAGCGTGGCCGCGCCGAGCACCTGGAGGATGCGCCGCAGGTTGCGCCCGAGCCGCTCGACGCGCTTGCCGCTCGCGGTGCTGCGCACCAGCAGCATCGCGAGCGCGAAGCCCGCGGAGAAGAGGAAGGCCGGGGCCACCACGCCGTCCGCCCGGAGCAACTCCCTCGCCGCCGGGCTCACGCGCAGGTCCGGCCGCAGCAGCACGAACGCGTGGCATTGGATCATCATCAGCACGGCGAGTCCACGCAGCCAGTCGATGGCGCGCACCCGCTCGGGGGCATGCGGAGGGCTCATGGAAGGCAGGACAGCTCGGGTTCGGGGGCGCCCTGGTCCTGCAGGCGCAGCAGGCAGCGCAGGGCCGTGGGGTCCGGCGCGTCCGCGCTCCAGGAGCGCCGCCACAGCACGGCGGCCACGCGCGTGGGGATGCGCGAGTCCGGCGCGACGAGGGCACGCACCACGCCATTGCTTCCCACGCGGGCCTCCTTCTGGAGTTGCGTCAGCGTGGCGACGATCTCGGGGCAGCCCTCGGGGCAGTTGTAGAGGAAGACGGCGTGCCCGTGCTCCAGGTTGTGCACCCACATGCACCGGTTGGGCTCGGCGTCGTACACCCGGCAGCCCAGGGTGTTCGCGCAATGCAGCCCGCTGGTGGGCGGGTTCAGGCCGTCCCCGCACTGGGTGCTCGAGCAGGACACGTGCTGGGTGCTCGCGGGGGCGGGGGAGAGCGGAAAGTCATAGGGTGCACACTCCGCGTCGTCGGAAAGACTCGGGCCGCACGCGGAGAGGGAAACCCACGACAGGAGGTGGACGAGACGGAGGGGCGACGACATCCAGGCGGTCTTATCGCATCCCGCGGGGAGATGGGGGCGTCACCTGGAGGAGCGCCGGGAAGCGCGGACGCCGAGAAGGGTTGCATCCGGATCCCGTTCCTCTAGCGTTCGCCCCCTCATGACTCCCACCCCGCTCCGTTCCTTGTTCCTGCGCGCGGCCCTCCTGGCCATGCCGCTCGCCGCCTCGGCTGGCTGCGCGTCCTCGGCCCATGGCTCCACGGCCGCTTCCTCCGAGGCCGCTCCCGGCGCGACCCCCGCGACGGTCCCTCCCCAGTCCGCCACCACGCAGGCAGACTTGGCGTCCCTCACCGCGGAGGACGCGCGCCAGTTCGCCACTCGCGTGAATGACGAGCTCAAGCGCTTGTGGGTGAAGCAGGCCACGGCCGATTGGATCAAGTCCACCTACATCACCGACGACACGGAGCGCAACTCGGCGAGCGTCAACGAGGAGGTGATGGCCTACCTCAGCCAGGCCATCCCGCAGGCCGCGCGCTTCAAGGACGTGAAGGGGGTGGATGCGGAGTCCGCGCGCGTGCTGCGGCTGCTGCGGCTGTCCTCCATGCTGCCCGCGCCGAACGAGCCGGCGCAGCGCGCGGAGCTGGCGTCCATCGCCGCGAAGCTCGAGGGCCTCTACGGCAAGGGCAAGTATTGCGGCAAGGATGGCAAGGGGGCCTGCAAGGACCTGGGCGAGCTGTCCGACGTCATGGCCACCAACCGTGACTACAACACGCTGCTGGAGGCGTGGGTGGGCTGGCACACCATCTCCCAGCCCATGCGTCCGCTCTACGAGCGCCTGGTGACGCTGTCCAACGCGGGCGCCCAGGAGATCGACTTCAAGGACACGGGGGCGCTGTGGCGCTCGAACTACGACATGCCGCCCGAGGCCTTCGAGCAGGAGGCCCAGCGGCTGTGGGGGCAGGTGAAGCCCCTCTATGACGACCTGCACTGCTACGTGCGCGCCCGCCTGGCCAAACAATACGGCGAGGACAAGGTGCCCGCGGGCAAGGCCATTCCCGCGCACCTCTTGGGCAACATGTGGGCGCAGGAGTGGAACAACATCTATGGCCTCGTGGAGCCCTACAAGGGCCAGCCCAGTCTGGACGTGGACGCGGAGCTGAAGAAGCAGAAGTACGACGCCCTGCGCATGGTGAAGCTGGGCGAGGGGTTCTTCACCTCGCTGGGCCTCAAGCCCCTGCCGGAGACGTTCTGGCAGAACTCGCAGTTCACCAAGCCGAGGGATCGCGAGGTGGTGTGCCATGCCAGCGCGTGGGACGTCACCTACAACAACGACTTGCGCATCAAGATGTGCATCAAGCCCACCGAGGAGGACCTGGTCACCATCCACCACGAGCTGGGGCACAACTACTACTACACGTATTACTACAAGCTGCCGGTGCTCTTTCAGCAGGGCGCCAATGATGGCTTTCACGAGGCCATCGGTGATGCCATCACCCTGTCCATCACCCCGAGCTATCTCAAACAGATGGGCCTGTTGAAGGACGTGCCCACGGGGGAGAAGGGCCTCATCAACCTGCAGATGAAGGACGCGATGGAGAAGGTGGCCTTCCTGCCCTTCGGCCTGCTGGTGGACCAGTGGCGCTGGGAGGTGTTCTCCGGGCGGGTGAAGCCGGCGGACTACAACGCTTCCTGGTGGGCGCTGCGCGAGAAGTACCAGGGCGTGCGCGCGCCGGTGGAGCGCTCGGAGAAGGACTTCGACGCGGGCGCCAAGTACCACGTCCCCGCCAACGTGCCCTACACGCGCTACTTCCTGGCGCGCATCCTCCAATTCCAGTTCCACCGCGCGCTCTGCCAGGCCGCCGGCCACCAGGGCCCGCTGCACGAGTGCTCCATCTATGGCAACAAGGAGGCTGGCAAACGGCTCCAGGCCATGCTGGAGCTGGGCGCGAGCAAGCCCTGGCCCGAGGCGCTCGCGGCGCTCACCGGTCAGCGCGACATGGACGCTTCGGCCATGCTGGAATACTTCACTCCGCTGCGTCGCTGGCTGCAGGAGCAGAACAAGGGACAGCAGTGCGGTTGGTAAGTCCAGGCAGACCACCCGGTAGACAGGCCTGAAGCACTGGCTTACATTGGTTGCCGCTTGGCTGGGCTTTCTCCAGCCGGGACCTGGCGGCGACGGTCCGCGCGGGTGTCGACGGAAGAAGAGTGCAAATGGCGACTGGTACCGTGAAGTGGTTCAACGATGCGAAGGGCTTTGGATTCATCACGCAGGACGGCGGTGGCGAGGACGTGTTCTGCCACCACACCGCCATCCAGGTGGATGGGTTCCGCACCCTGGCCGAGGGCCAGCAGGTGGAGTTCGAGGTGACCCGCGGCCCCAAGGGCTTGCAGGCGCAGAACGTTCGCCCGGTGTAACGCTGAAGCACTTCCTCAGCTGTTCCCCATAAAAAGGGTCCGGTCCGATGGGATCGGACCCTTTTCTTCTTTCCGGAGTCTCCGCGTGTCCTCGCGCTCGAAGTCCTGGTTCCGCGCCCCCCGCGCGTCCGTGGCCGCCCTGCTCACCTGTCTGGGTTGTGCCTCGGGTTCATCCGCCGTCTCCTCCCGTCCGTCTTCCCCGGAGGCCCCGTCCATGAAGTCCTCCCCCTCGCGTCCGGAGCTGGTGGCCCGGCTCGTCGCCCGCCATGGCGAGGCGCACCGGGCCCGCATCGAGCGCGGCGTGGCGCAGGTGGCCGCGCTGTGGCGCGAGGAGGATGGTGACCTGGAGGCCTTCGTCACCGAGTACTTCATCCCCGACGAGGCGGCGCTCGACGCCACCCTGGCCCGGTTGGAGCAGGCGTTCGAGCAGCTCGATGGGCACCTGAACGAGGTGGGCCGGGAGCTGCGGCGCCCCACGGATCTGGACCTGGGGCCGTTGCTTCCAGTGGATGCGTTGCTCGCCGCCTATGATCCGAGCGCGCACGTCACCGAGGACTTGTTCCGCGCGAAGGTGGGCTTCGTGGCGCTGCTCAACTTCCCGCTCACCACGCTCGCCGAGCGCATGGAGCAGGGCCCGGGCTACACGCGCCGCCAATGGGCGGAAGTGCGGCTCACGGGCCGCTTCAGCAGCCGCGTGCCCGCCGAGGTGCGGCAGGAGGCGACGCGCGCGAGCGCGGCCGCGGACCTCTACATCGCCGAGTACAACCTCTGGATGCACCACCTGGTGGACGCCCAGGGACGCCGGCTGTTTCCCAAGGGCATGCGGCTCATCAGCCACTGGAACCTGCGCGACGAGCTGAAGTCGCGCTACGCGGATCCGGACGGCGTGGCGAAGCAGCGGATGATCATCCAGGTGATGAGCCGCATCGTCACGCAGACGATTCCCGCGGCGGTCATCGACAATCCGCGCGTGGATTGGGATCCCTTCACCAACACGGTGAAGGCGGCGCCCGCGGAGGAGGTGGAGGCGGACGCGCCCCAGCGTCCGGTGGGGGTGGATGGAGCGCGCGAGGACGACGTGCGCTACGCGAAGCTGCTGGCGCACTTCCACGCGGCGCGCAAGCAGGACCCCTACGTGCCGGTGGCGCCCACGGCGATTGCCCGGAGCTTCGAGCTGGCACGGGAGCTGCCCGAGGCCCGGGTGAAGGCGCTGTTGGAGCAGGTGCTCACCTCGCCGCTGGTGCCCCGGGTGGCGAAGGTCATCGAGCAGCGTCTGGGCCGCAAGCTCGAGCCGCAGGAGCTGTGGTACGCCGGCTTCAAGGCGAACGCGACGCGCCCCGAGGCGGAGCTGGATGCGCTCACGCGCAAGCGCTACCCGAACGCGGAGGCCTACGCCCGGGACATGCCCCGCCTGCTCCAGGGGCTGGGGTTCTCCAAGGAGAAGGCCACCTTCCTCGCCGAGCACATCCGGGTGGACCCGGCGCGCGGCGCGGGCCATGCGATGCAGGCGGCGCGGCGCGGCGACTTCCCCCGGCTGCGCACGCGCGTGGGCCCGGGCGGCATGGACTACAAGGGCTACAACATCGCGGTGCACGAGATGGGGCACAACGTGGAGCAGGTGTTCTCGCTCTACAACGTGGACCACACGCTGCTCGCGGGCGTGCCCAACAATGCCTTCACCGAGGCGCTCGCCTTCGTCTTCCAGGCACGGGACATGGAGCTGCTCGGCATGGCGAAACCCGACGCCGCGAGCGAGCGTGAGCGGGTACTCAACGACTTCTGGCAGACGTGGGAGATCGCCGGCGTGGCGCTGGTGGACATCGCGGTCTGGCATTGGATGTACGAGCACCCGGACGCCACGCCCGCGAGCCTGCGCGAGGCGGTGGTGCGCATCGCCCAGGAGACGTGGGATCGCTACTACGCGCCCGTGCTGGGAGGGCAGGGCACGCCGCTGCTGGGCATCTACAGCCACATGATCTCCTACCCGCTGTACCTGGCGGACTACCCGCTGGGGCACCTCATCGCCTTCCAGATCGAGGAGCACCTGCAGAAGTCCGGCAAGCTGGGCGCGGAGTTCGAGCGGATGGCGAGTCAGGGTGCCCTGACTCCCGATGTGTGGATGACGAAGGCCACGGGCGCGCCGGTGAGCGCCGAGCCCCTGCTGCACGCCACGGAGAAGGCGCTCGGCCAGTGAGCGGTCAGCGCGTCCCGGTGGCGGCCTGCTCGGAGAGCGCGAGCAGGCCGCCGAGGGTCATGGCGATGAGCCGCTCGAGGTAGTCCGGCGGAGTGGCTTGCCCCGTCACGATCACCCGCCAGTAGAGCGGGGCGCCGAGCAGATCCAGGGCGAGGTCGACATCGAGTTCGGGTGACAGCTCGCCCCGGTCCATGGCCCGGCGCAGCAGCTCCTGGGCCCGGGCGCGCCGTCCCTGTTGGATTCCCGTGCGCACCGCCGAGGAGAGCGCCGGTGTGCGCCGCATCTCCGCGTGCATGTCCGGCAGGATGCGCGTGATGAGCGGCCGGCGCAGCAGGGCCCGGGTCTGCTCGAGGAGGGCCGCGACGTCGCCGCGCAGCGACCCCGTGTCCGGTATGTCGATCAGATCGGTGCCGACCTCGGCGAGCAGCTCCGACACCATCTCCAGCTTCGAGGGCCAGCGCCGGTAGATGGCCGCCTTGCCCACCCCGGCGCGCTTCGCCACCGCCTCGATGCTCAGCGCCGCATACCCCGTCTTCGCCAGCTCGCGGAACAGCGCGCGGGTGATGGCGGCGGTGACGTCGGCCTGGAGCACCGCGGCTCCGGCCACCTTCCTCTCCGTTCTTCGCATGGGCTTCTCCTTCGTCGTCTTCACGTTACGACGATACGCTTGCGTTCCATCGTTCATTGCCCTATTTATACGTCGGAACGCAGCCGTTCCAACGTGAAGTCGCGAAGGGGAGAGAAACCATGTTGATGAGTCACCAGGAAGAGGCGCACCAGAACCCCAACATCCGGCTGTTCGTGTCGGGCTACCGGGCCCTGCTCGACGGGAATGCCGAGGGCTTCGTGGACATGTGGGCCGAGGACGGCTCGATCGAGTTCCCCTATGCCCCCCCGGGGTTCCCCCAGCGGCTCGATGGCAAGGCGGCCATCCGCGAGCACCTGCGGAAGTTCCCCGAGATGCTGCACTTCGACCGCTTCAGCGAGCCGGTCTTCCATCAGTCCCAGGATCCGCGGGTGCTCGTCGCGGAGTTCTCCTGCGAGGGGCGCGCCGTGGCCACCGGCAGGCCGTACAACCAGCAGTACATCTCGGTGGTCGAGTTCCGGGATGGGCGGATCGTGAAGTACCGGGACTACTGGAACCCGGTGATCGCGCTGCGGGCCATGGCCATCCCCCTGGACACCAAGGAGGGATGACGATGAGCAAGCCTGGGATTCTCGTGACGGGTGGTACGGGCAAGACGGGTGGCCGCGTGGTCCGGCGGCTGAAGGAGCTGGGTTGGCCGGTGCGTCTGGCCAGCCGCTCGGGGAGCGCGCCCGAGGGAGTGGAAGCCGTGCGCTTCGACTGGAACCAACCGGAGAGCCACGCCCAGGCCCTCTCCGGCGTGGAGCGCGTCTACCTGGTCGCGCCGGTGGGAGACACGGATCCGCTGCCGCTCATGTCGGCGTTCGTCGAGCGGGCGCGCGCGGCGGGGGTGCGGCGGTTCGTGCTGCTCAGCGCCTCGTCGTTGCCGGAGGGCGGACCGGCCATGGGCGGCGTGCACCGGTTGCTGCGCGAGACCGCGCCGGAGTGGACCGTGCTGCGCCCCTCGTGGTTCATGCAGAACTTCTCCGAGGGACAGCACCAGGCCACCTTGAGCGATGAAGGGGCGCTGTACTCGGCGACGGGCGAGGGGCGCGTGCCCTTCATCGACGCCGACGACATCGCGGAGGTGGGGGTCCGGGCGCTCATCGACGAGAAGGCACACAACACGGCGCACCTGATCACGGGGCCTCGCGCGCTGACCTACGGGGAAGCGGCGAACATCATCGGTGCCGCGCTGGGCCGGCCCCTGCGCCACGTCAACCTGACGGAGGAGGCGCTCGCCGAGCGCTGGAGCCGCCTGGGGCTCACGCGGGACTACGCCGCGCTGCTGGCGTCCATGGATGGAGCCATCGCCCGGGGGGCGGAGGATCGGACGACCGCCACCGTCGAGCAGGTGACGGGGCGGCCTCCGAGGGACTTGGTGGACTTCGCCCGGGCCTCGGTGTCGGCCTGGCGAAAGCAGGGCTGAGCCGTGGCTACTTCTTGGGCTCGGGCGTGGCGCGCGGCACGTCCGCGCCCTGACCGCCGATGCCCAGCAGCTCCACCTCGAACACCAGGGTGGCGTTGGGCGGGATGGTGGGAGGCGAGCCCTGCTCCCCGTAGGCCTGCTTGGCGGGGCACACGAGCTGCGCCTTGCCGCCCACCTTCAGCTTCTGCACGCCCTCGGTCCAGCAGGGGATGACGCCGTTGAGGGGGAACTCGGCCGGCTCGCCGCGCTTGTAGGAGCTGTCGAACTCCGTGCCGTTGGTGAGCGTGCCGCGGTAGTTGACCTTCACGGTGTCGGTCGCCTTGGGGCTCGCGCCAGAGCCCGCCTTGAGCTCCTTGAAGACGATGCCGGAGGGCAGCTTCACGGCGCCCTTCTCCTTGGCGGCGTCCTCCAGGAACTTCTGGCCGACCTTGTCCTGCCGGCCCTTGGCGAGCGCCTGCAGCTTGGGTCCGTACGTCTCCAGATCCACCGCGGGCTTGGCGTTGGTGAGCGAGTCCGTCAGGCCCTTCTTGACGATCTCGACCTCGGCCGGGCTCAGATCGAAGATCTTGATGCTCCGGCCGATCGACAGCCCGAGCGCGTACACCGTCTTGTCATCCTCCGTCTTGAGCGAAGCCGAGGAAGCCGGAGCCTGTGCCGGAGCCTGCGCCAGGGCCTGCATTCCAGTGAAACCGATGACTGCCGCTGCCAGTACACCCAATCGCATGTGGGAATCCGCCTTTCGAAGAGCGGCGGGAAACATAGGCGCGTCCGCGTATTCCCGCTGACCGTTTTCTTGCGGCTTGTCCGGATGCTCCTACCCTCGCGGGCAGTCCGCTGCAGGCAGGAAGCGGCCTGTAGCGGTGTTGTCCCCGGAGTGGTGCCACCGGAAGGGTGTGACGATGAGCGACAAGCGGAAGAACGCGCGGGTTCCCCTCGATATCTACCTGAACAAGTACATGTCGGGTGTGCCGTACATGGTGCACGCCAGCGACATCAGTCAGGAGGGCGTGAGTCTGGGACGCCTCATCGAGCCCGAGCAGTCCGCCAGGCGGGTGGGGTTGCAGTTCCAGCTCCCCGGCTCCGAGGAAGTCATCTACGCCGAGGGCGAGGTGGTGCGCGAGTGGGTGGAGGCCAGCCCGCGTCAGCACGAGCGCTCGGGCGTGCGCTTCACGCTGCTCACCTCGCGGCACCGGCAGATGATCGACGAGTACGTGACGCGCGGCACGCGGGGCCACTGAGCCCCGTGCTCGCGAGTGCTCCTCGCGGGCTCCCTGTTTGCTCCGTTGAAGGGCGGCCGGACGAGCCGCCTTGACCGGGTGGGGAGCACGCCGTTGAATCCCGGGCCATGCGAAGCGCAGCGTGGTGGAGTCGCGGGTGGCGGGTGCTGGGGGTGCTCGGGGTGTGGGCGCCGTTGACGGTGCTGGCCGCGGGAGGGAGCGTGGATTGGCAGCGGCAGGTGCTCCGGGTGACGGGCAATGGCCCCCCGGACGTGAAGGCCAGCAATCCGGCGCAGGCGAGGTTGGGGGCGGAGCGCTCGGCGAAGGAGCACGCCCTGGAGGATCTGCTGGAGCTGGCGAAGGGGGTGCCGCTGCGCTCGGACCGGACCGTGGGGGAGGAGATGGCCCGGGAGGAGACGCGCCGCCGGGTGGAGGAGGTGCTGCGCGGCCAGCAGATCATCCGCAAGCGCTACTACTCCGATGGGGGCGTGCAGTGGGACGTGGAGGTGCCGCTGGGCGCGCTCACCCAGGTGCTCGTCACGCCGGAGCCGGAGACGAAGCCCTCCGAGCGGGACAAGGAGTCCCCGGCCAAGACGAGCAAGGCCACGGGGCTGGTGGTGGATGCGCGCAAGCTGGGGATGACCCCGGTGCTGGCGCCCCGGCTGATCGACGCGGCCTCGGGCGAGCGGCTCTATGGCCTGGCGTCACTGGACGCGGAGGCGCGCAAGAGCACGGGCGTGGCGGGGTTCTTCCAGCGCCTGGAGGACGCGCGCAAGGCGGGGAGGGTGGGCGCCAAGCCGCTCGTCCTCGAGGCGGCGCGGCTCGAGGGCTCGGATCTCCAACTCGGGCCGGACGCGGTGAAGAAGCTGGGGGAGCTCGAACCACGGCTGCTGGCCGAGGGCCGGGTGGCGATCCTCATTCAATAGGAGGGAGCGCGGATGCGGGCAGCGGGCGGGTGGTGGAGGCGCGGGTGGAGAGGGGCCGTGTGGGTGTGCGGGCTGGGGCTCGGGTGTGCGTCGGGTCCCGGGGCGGTGCAGTCCCCGACGGTGGATCGGGCCCGCGAGATGCTGCGGACCGGACGGGCGCGTGGAGGCAACCTGGTGTTGCGGTGCGAGCCCGGGGACGCGGACGTGTACCTGGATGGGGTCGCCCAGGGCTTCTGCTCCGATTTCGGGGACGCCCAGGGCGGGTTGCACGTGGGCGAGGGCATGCACCGTATCGACGTGAAGAAGGAAGGCCACTGGCCCTACACCACGTATTACGAGCCCGGCCGGGCCCGGGCGGCGCTGACCATCCAGCTGCGGGAGAAGGCGCCGGGGGGTGGACAGTCCCCGTGAGCCGCCCGGGCGCGCTTCCGGTGTAGCCTCGGGGCCACGGCTCGCCTGGAAGGGCGGGCAAGAAGAGAAGGGGTGCGGTCATCGGACGCAACAAGAGAGGCAAGGCGCAGGCGGTGAAGGCGCCCGTGCTCCCCAGGGTGGTGGAGACTCCGGCGGAACCGGCGCTGCAGGTGGTGCGGAGCGAGCCCGAGGCCCTGCTGTCGGAAGCCGAGGCCCGGCGGGTGGACTTCGTCTGGTCGGCGGTGATGGTGGGCGTGCTGGGGCTGGTGTTCGCGCTGCTCTCGGTCTTCGGCGGAGTGGCGGTGCCGGTGCTGCTGGCGCTGGGCACGGCCTACGTGCTCAACCCCGTCGTCACGGGCCTGGAGCGCCGGGGCATTGATCGGACCTGGGGGACGAGCGCGGTGTTCGCCGCGTGCACGCTGGCGACGGCCGGAGGGGTGCTCTACCTGGTGCCCGTCTTTCGGGACGAGGCCGCGAAGCTGCCGGAGTTCTTCGTGCGGGCGAGCTCCCAGGTGGTGCCCCAGGTGGAGTCCTTGTTGGGCCATCCCCTGCCGGACCTGCTCCAGCAGCGCATGACGGAGCTGGGCGGACGGGCGTCGGAGCTGTTGCAGAGCGCGGGACCCACCGCGGCGCGGCTGGTGGCGAGCTTCGCGGGCAACACGGCGCGCTTCGTGACCACGCTGCTGGGGCTGTTGGTGGTGCCGGTGCTGGCCTTCTTCTTCCTGCAGGACTTCCCCCGCATGGTGGAGCTGGTGCGGGGGCTGGTGCCCCGCCGGGCGGAGGGGTTGGTCAGCCAGCGCTTCGGCGAGGTGGATGACGTGTTGTCGGCCTTCGTGCGCGGACAGGTGACGGTGGGGGCCATCCTGTCGGTGCTCTACAGCACGGGGCTGGGGTTCGCGCGCATCGACATGGCCATCGTCATCGGGTTCATCGCGGGCTTTGGCAACATGGTGCCGTACCTGGGCACGGGCGTGGGCGTGGTGTTGGCGCTGCTGGGGGTGATGCTGTCCTGGCAGGGCGCGTGGCAGCTCGCCGTCGTGGTGGGCACGTTCGTGGTGGGGCAGATGGCCGAGGGCTTCATCATCACGCCGCGCGTCGTGGGCGACAAGGTGGGCCTGTCCTCGATGGCCGTCATCATCGCCATCCTGGCGTTTGGCGAGCTGTTCGGCTTCACCGGCATCCTGCTCGCGGTGCCCACGACGGCCATCCTCAAGGTGGTGCTGAGCGTGGTGGTGGAGCGCTACCAGAAGACGTCCGTCTATACGGGCGAGAAGCCCACCCCCTGAGTCCCGGGCCCGGTAGCGGGCAACGGAGCCGGGGGGATTGGCGCCAGGGGGGGAGGGGAGCTAGGCAAGGGGCGTGGCGAAGCGCGAAGCGGTGGAGCGGGATCTGGCGGGCCTCGGGTCCCTTCATGAGGAAATCATCGCCTGCCGGGCCTGTCCCCGGCTGGTGGAGTGGCGGGAGAAGATCGCCCGGGAGAAGCGCCGGGCCTACCGGGACTGGACGTACTGGGGCCGGGCGGTGCCGGGGTTCGGAGACCCTCGGGCGGGCATGGTCATCGTGGGACTGGCGCCCGCGGCGCATGGGGCCAACCGGACGGGCCGGTATTTCACGGGGGACCGGTCGGGGGAGTTCCTCCTGGCCGGGCTGCACCGCGCGGGGTTCGCCAATCAGCCCCGGAGCGACCACCGCGACGACGGGCTGGAGCTGACCGGGGCCTTCATCTCCGCGCCCTGCCGGTGCGCGCCCCCCGACAACAAGCCCCTGCCGGAGGAGCTGGCGCGCTGCACGCCCTTCTTCGACCGGGAGCTGGCCCTGCTGCCCGTCCGGGTGGTCCTGGCGCTGGGGAGCATCGCCTGGAGCGCGACGCTCGCCTGGATGCAGCGCACGGGGGTGGCGCTTCCCTCGCCCCGGCCCGCCTTCGGCCACGGCGCCGAGCTGGCCCTGCCCGGGGCTCCGGTGCTGCTGGGCAGCTACCACGTCAGCCAGCAGAACACCCAGACGGGGCGGCTCACCCCGGCCATGTTCGACGCGGTGACGGCCCGGGCCCGGGTGTTGTTGGAGTCGCCGCGGGAAGAGCGCGCACGCGTGTCGCTGTTTCCTTGACAGCCGAGGGCGCCCCCTGTAATTCCCCGCCCGCCTCGTGACGACGAGTCCCGCGGCGAAACGGGTCGTTAGCTCAGCGGTAGAGCACTACCTTGACACGGTAGGGGTCAGTGGTTCGATCCCACTACGACCCACAAGCATCAAGGGTTTCCACGCGCGGGCGGCAGGCTGATCAGCCTTGCCGCCCGTGTTCTTTTCCGAGGTCTCGCATGGCGGATCAAATCACGGTGACGCTCCCCGATGGCAGCCAGAAGCAGGCGGCGCGGGGCACGACCATCGCTGACTTCGTGCGTGAGGGCATTGGGGCGGGCCTGGCCAAGGCCGCGCTCTTCGCGCGGGTGAACGGCGAGGACATGGACTTGTCGCGCCGGCTCGAGTCGGACGCGAAGCTGCAGATCTTCACCTCCAAGAGCCCCGAGGGGTTGGATCTCATCCGGCACGACGCCGCGCACGTGGTGGCGGGGGTGGTGCAGCGGCTCTATCCCGGCACCCAGGTGACGATCGGCCCGTCCACGGACGAGGGCTTCTACTACGACTTCTTCCGCGACCGGCCCTTCACGCCCGAGGACCTGGAGAAGATCGAGGCGGAGGCCAACAAGGAGATCGCCCAGAACGTGCCCTTCGTGCGCAGCGAGATCTCCATGGAGGAGGCCATCCAGCTCTTCGAGGGCAAGGGCGAGAAGTTCAAGGTCGAGATCGTCAAGGACATCGCGGCCAAGGGCGCCAAGACGCTCACGCTCTACACCCACGGGGACTGGGTGGACTTCTGCCTCGGGCCCCACGCGCCGAGCACCGGGAAGATCGGCGTCATCAAGCTCATGTCCACGAGCGGTGCCTACTGGCGCGGCGATCATCGCAACCCGATGCTCCAGCGCATCTACGGCACGGCCTTCTTCGACAAGAAGGCGCTCCAGGAGCACCTCAACCGGCTGGAGGAGGCGCGCAAGCGCGACCACCGCAAGCTGGGCAAGGAGCTGGATCTCTTCCACTTCCACCAGTACTCGCCCGGCGCCGCCTTCTGGACCCCCAAGGGCACCACGCTCTACAACACCCTGTCGGCCTTCATGCGCCGGCTGACGAGCGACAACGGCTACGTGGAGATCAAGACCCCGCTGCTCTACAACAAGGGCCTGTGGGAGACGAGCGGCCACTGGGGCAAGTACAAGGAGAACATGTTCCTCGTGCTGGACAACGAGAGCGGCGAGCACGACTTCTCGCTCAAGCCGATGAACTGCCCCAGCCACCACCTGTACTACGGCTTCAAGAAGCACAGCTACCGCGACCTGCCCCTGCGCCTGCACACCCAGGACATCCTCCACCGCAACGAGGCGGCCGGCTCGCTGGGGGGTCTCACGCGCGTGCGCCAGTTCGCCCAGGACGATGCCCACATCTACTGCCGCGAGGATCAGATCCCCGACGAGGTGAAGCACTTCGTCCACATCCTGGATCGCGTCTACAAGGCCGTGGGGCTGAGCTACTCGGTGAAGCTGTCCACGCGGCCGGAGAAGCGGCTCGGAGATGACTCGCTGTGGGACAGAGCCGAGGGCGGCCTGAAGAGCGCGCTGGAGAGCCTGGGCCTCCAGTACGAGCTCAAGCCGGGCGATGGCGCCTTCTACGGCCCGAAGATCGACTTCGACGTGTCCGACAGCATCGGCCGCAAGTGGCAGCTGGGCACCATCCAGCTCGACTACCTGGCACCCGAGCGCTTCGATCTCTCCTACGTGGGCGAGGACAACGCCGCGCACCGGCCAGTCGTGCTGCACCGCGCCATCTACGGCTCCTTCGAGCGCTTCATCGCCATCCTCATCGAGCACTTCGCGGGGGCGTTCCCGACGTGGCTGGCGCCCGTGCAGGTCACGCTCGTCACCGTGGCGGACCGGCAGCTGGACTACGCCCGCCAGGTGCGCGACCGGCTGCGCTCCAAGGGCTACCGGGTCGAACTGGACGAGCGGGGGATGACGCTCAACGCGAAGATCCGCGAGGCCCAGATGCAGAAGATCCCCTTCACCCTGGTGATCGGCGACAACGAGGTGGAGGCGGGCGCGGTATCCCCCCGCCGCTATGGCGGAGAGGACCTCAAGAGCATGAAGCTGGAGCTCTTCGAGGCCCTGCTGGAGAAGGAAGCGGCCTGGCCCTGATGTCCTACCTGTCCTACCTGGAGTCCGGGACCTTCTGAGGGCCCTTGACTCCCGGAGGCTGGCAAGTATCTTGCCCCCCTTCCGAGGGGGGTACCTACTCCCCCTAGCTGGAGGACAGTCACATCGCTCGCGACCAAAGAACGAACCGCCGTATTCGCGCTCGCGAGGTCCGCGTTGTAGGACCCGCGGGAGAGCAACTCGGTGTCCTGTCGATCGAAGCCGCCCTGGAGCGCGCTCAGTCCGAGGGGATGGACCTCGTCGAGGTCAACCCCATGGCCAAGCCGCCGGTCTGCAAGATCATGGACTACGGCAAGTTCAAGTACGAGGAGAAGAAGCGAGCCTCGGAAGCAAAGAAGAAGCAGGTCGTCGTCCACCTCAAGGAAGTCAAGCTCCGCCCGAAGACGGAGGAGCATGACTACGAGTTCAAGGTCCGCAACGTGCGCCGCTTCCTCGAGGAGGGGAACAAGGCCAAGGTCACGATCATGTTCCGTGGCCGGGAGATCACGCACAAGGAGCTGGGCTCGGCCATCCTCGACGACGTCATCAAGGACCTGAAGGACGTGGCGGTGGTGGAGCAGATGCCGCGCATGGAAGGGCGGCAGATGTTCATGATCATCGCGCCCAACCCGAAGGTGGCGCAGCGGGCGCGCGAGTTGGCCCGGCAGCAGGCGGCGGCGGCGGAGAAGGCCGAGGCGGCGGGCAAGCCCGCGGCGGGCGGCTCGGTGGGTGGCAAGAAGCCTGGCGACGCTCCGGGAGAAGGCATCCCGGCAGTGGAGGCATCGGTGGCCCAGGCGGTCCCCGTGGCTCCGGCGGCTCAGTCCGGCGGCGCGAAATAGATGAACCCGGTGGAGGGTCTCTCGAGGCCCGCCACCCCCAGACGGACGTCGAGCGAGAAGGAAGGAACGGCATCATGCCCAAGTTGAAGACCCGGAGCAGCGCGAAGAAGCGCTTCCACGTGAAGAAGTCCGGCCAGGTGAAGTTCGCCAAGGCCTATGGCAAGCACCTGTTCACCCACGCCAAGAGCCAGAAGCTCAAGCGCGAGCACCGGGGCACGGGTCACCTCCGGGACATGGACGCCAAGAAGGTGCGTCTGGAGCTGTTCCCGTACGGGGCCAACTAGTCGAGAGCGCAGTGGCAGTCGCAGTGGCAGCAAGAGGGCCCTGACGGTGTGCGAGAGCACCGGGGGTTTTCAAACACCTCGAAGGTAGGAGTGAGTCATGCGCGTCAAAAAAGGATTCAAGGCCCGTCGTCGTCGTAATCGCATTCTGAAGCTGGCCAAGGGCTACCGGGGCCGCCGCAAGAATTGCTACAAGCGGGCCAACCAGGCCGTGGAGCGCGCGCTGGATTACGCCAGCCGTGATCGCGCGCAGCGCAAGCGCAACTTCCGCTCGCTGTGGATCGTCCGCATCAACGCGGCCGCTCGCCTCACGGGCCTGTCGTACTCGCGGCTGATCTCCGGTCTGGCCAAGAACAAGATCGCCCTGGATCGCAAGGTCCTCGCCGATCTGGCCGTGGCGGATCCCGCCGGTTTTGCCGCCGTCGCCAACATCGCGAAGGCGGCCTGAAGAAGCGGCAGTGGCGGCGGCTCGGGGTGTTCCCGGGCCGTCCTCCGCTCCTGGAAGTGAACCGGGCTGCCCCTGTGGGCGGCCTTTTTTTTTGCCCCGGCATGAGTCCGGGGAGGAAGGCGAAGTCCGATGCGAGACCGCTTGCAGTCGCTCGCGGATGCGGCACGGCGCGAGATCTCCGTCGCCTCGGAACCCACCGCGGTGGAGGCTCTTCGGATCCGCTACCTCGGCAAGAAGGGCGAGTTGTCCGGTGTACTCGGCGGCATGGGCAAGTTGCCCCCCGACGAGCGCCGCGCCCTGGGCGAGGTGGCCAACCAGGTCAAGGCCGAGATCGAGCAGTTGCTCACCGAGGCCATCCAGCGCGTGGAGGAGGCGGCGCTCGAGAGCGAGCTGCGCGGCCCCAGGCTGGACGTGACGCTGCCCGGGCGGAGCGTCGCCCCCGGCAGCCGCCACCCGGTGTCCCGGACGATGGAGGACATCGTCCGCACCTTCCAGCGGCTCGGCTTCGAGGTGGCCCATGGGCCGGAGATCGAGCTGGACTACTTCAACTTCGAGGCACTCAACCTCCCGAAGGATCATCCCGCGCGCGACATGCAGGACACCTTCTACGTGGACGAGGCCTCGCTCGGCCATGCGAAGAAGGCGGACAGCCCGGTGCTCTTGCGCACGCACACCTCGCCGGTGCAGGTGCGCTTCATGCTCAACCGCAAGCCGCCCATCCGCGCCATCATGCCGGGCCGCGTCTACCGGCGCGACTCGGACATCACCCACACGCCCATGTTCCACCAGGTGGAGGGGCTGCTCGTGGACAAGGACGTGAGCTTCGCCGAGCTCAAGGGCACCCTGGACGCCTTCGTGAAGGCCTTCTTCGGCTCGGACACGCGCACGCGCTTCCGGCCCTCCTTCTTCCCCTTCACCGAGCCCTCGGCCGAGGTGGACATCTCCTGCACCTCGTGCGGCGGCAAGGGCTGCCGGGTGTGCAAGCAGACCGGCTGGCTGGAGGTGCTCGGCAGCGGCATGGTGCACCCCAACGTCTTCAAGTACAGCGGCTACGACGCCACCGAGGTGACGGGCTACGCGTTCGGCATGGGCGTGGAGCGCATCGCCATGTTGCGCTACCGCATCGATGACCTGCGGATGATGTTCGAGAACGACGCGCGCTTCCTGGAGCAGTTCTGATGAAGATCTCGGTCAAGTGGCTCAAGGACTATGTGGCGCTGCCCGCGGCGGTGGAGGAGCTGGCGCGCAAGCTGACGGCGGTGGGCCTGGAGATCGAGGGCCTGGATCGCCCCGGCGAGGCCCTGCGTGGCGTCGTGGTGGCGCAGATCCAGGAGTCCGTCCAGCACCCCAACGCGGACAAGCTGTCCGTCACGAAGGTGGACCTGGGCGGCCCGGAGAAGCTCCAGGTGGTGTGCGGTGCCAAGAACTTCAAGGTCGGGGACAAGGTGCCCCTGGCCACCCTCGGCACGAAGCTGCCCAACGGCGTGGAGATCAAGCAGGCCCCGCTGCGCGGCGTGGACAGCTTCGGCATGCTCTGCTCGGCCAAGGAGCTGGGTCTGTCCGAGGAGTCCTCCGGCCTGCTCATCCTCCCGCCGGAGCTCAAGCCCGGCACCCCCATCGCCGAGGCGCTCGGGGTGGATGACGTGGTGCTGGAGGTGAACGTCACCCCCAACCGGCCCGATGCCCTGTCCCACCTGGGCGTGGCGCGCGAGGTGGCCGTGGCCACGGGCGCGCCCCTGAAGCTTCCCGAACCCCGGCTCGCGGAGTCCGGCGAGCCCGCCTTGAGCAAGGTCAAGGTGCGCGTGGAGGATCCGGTGCGCTGCCCGCGCTACACGGCCCGCGTCATCGAGAACGTGAAGATCGGCCCCTCGCCCCAGTGGCTCCAGGACCGGCTCAAGGCGTGTGGCGTGCGCCCCATCAGCAACGTGGTGGACGTGACGAACTTCGTCCTCCTGGAGTACGGCCAGCCCCTGCATGCCTTCGACCTGGACAAGGTGGCGGGCCAGGAGATCATCGTCCGCACCGCCCGGTCCGGCGAGAAGATGACCACGCTGGATGGCAAGCAACGCGCGCTGGACGCGGAGGATCTGCTCATCTGTGACCGCGACCGGGCCCAGGCCCTGGCCGGGGTGATGGGCGGCGCGGACAGCGAGGTGAGCGCGAGCACCACCCGCGTGGTGCTGGAGTCCGCCCACTTCCAGCCCTCGAGCATCCGCCGTTCCTCCAAGCGCCATGGCCTGCACACCGAGGCCTCGCACCGCTTCGAGCGTGGGGCGGACCTGGACGCCGTCCTGCCCGCGGTGGACCGAGCCGCGGCGCTCATCGCCGAGCTGTCTGGCGGCACGGTGGCGCCGGGCCGCGTGGACGTGTACCCCCAGTCCCAGCCGCTGCGCCGGGTGTCCCTGCGCTATGGCCGGGTGGAGAAGGTGCTCGGTGTGGCCATCGCCGAGGCGGACTGCCGGCGCATCCTCGGCACCCTGGGCTTCCGGGCCGTGGAGGAGGGGAGCGGTCAGACGACCTTCGAGGTGCCCCGCGCCCGCGTGGACGTGGAGCGGGAGGAGGATCTCCTCGAGGAGCTCGCCCGCGTCCACGGCTACGACAACATCCCCGCGAAGCTGCCGCGCGGTCTCGCCGAGCTGGCCCCCGAGCCGCCCGCCGCCGAGGCCGAGCGCCGCGCCCGTCAGGCACTCGCCGGAGCCGGGTTGAGCGAGGTGGTGAACTACTCCTTCGTGATGCCACGCGTGCTGGAAGCCCTCGGGGGCAAGGAGCAGCCGGTGGCGCTGCTCAACCCGCTGAGCGTCGAGCAGTCGGTGATGCGCACGAGCCTGCTGCCCGGCCTGCTGGAGAACCTCTCACGCAGCGTGCGGCACCAGGTGGACACCGTGTTCGTGTACGAGATGGGCCGGGCCTACCTGCGAGACCCAGCGGGCGGCCAGGGCCAGCAGCCCGCAGCGCGCGAGGTGCCTCGGCTGGCGGGCCTGTGCTGGGGCCTGCGCGGTGGCCGCACCTGGACCCAGAAGGACGCGAAGGCGGACTTCTACGACG
This sequence comes from Cystobacter fuscus DSM 2262, assembly GCF_000335475.2. Lineage (NCBI taxonomy): Bacteria > Pseudomonadati > Myxococcota > Myxococcia > Myxococcales > Archangiaceae > Cystobacter > Cystobacter fuscus. The sequence continues at coordinate 444,728 of NZ_ANAH02000066.1, forward strand.
CCAAGGGCGCGGTGGAGGGCGTGCTGCACGCGCTCCATGTGGACGGCGTGCGCTTCGTCCCCGCGGAGGCCCCGTCCTTCCATCCGCGCGCCTGCGCCCGGGTGGAGCTGGCCGACGGCACGGTGCTCGGTCATGTGGGCGAGCTGCACCCGCGCGTGACCAAGGCCCTGGAGCTGCCCCGGGACATCTTCGCCTTCGAGCTGGACACGACGCCGCTCTACGCCGCCGCCCGGCTCGTGCCCTCGTGGGGCGGCCTGCCTCGCTTCCCGGCCGTGCTTCGGGACCTGGCGGTGGTGGTGCCCCTGGAGCTGCCCAACGACGAGGTCCGCCGGGTCATCCTCGAGGTCGGCGGATCTCTGGTGGAGGACGCGCTCGTCTTCGACGTCTACACGGGCAAGCCCATCCCCGAGGGACGCAAGAACCTGGCGTACGCCATCCGCTACCGCTCGCCGGAGCGCACCCTCACCGACGCGGAGGTGGGCACCGCCCACCAGCGCATCATCGCCGAGGTCAACCAGCGCCTGGGCGGAGCCCTGCGCGCCTGAGAACGCGAAAAACCTGAGTGAAACCGGTGGGTTGACAGTTGTTGGGGAAGACTGTCACAGTCCGCCGGGTTCACTCCGGAAGAGGGACGCGAAGGCACGCGCATGACCAAGGCGGACATCATCGAGGGCGTCTACGAGAAGGTCGGCTTCTCCAAGAAGGAGTCGGCGGAGATCGTGGAACTCGTCTTCGACACCTTCAAGGAAACGCTCGAGCGGGGGGACAAGATCAAGATCTCGGGCTTCGGCAACTTCCAGGTGCGCCAGAAGAAGGCGCGCGTGGGCCGCAACCCGCAGACGGGCAAGGAGATCGAGATCTCGGCGCGCCGGGTGCTGACCTTCCGGCCGAGCGCGGTGCTCAAGGCGGCACTCAACGGCGAGCAGATTCCGGAGAACCACTCCGAGCTGGACGCCGCCGAGGAGGCCGCCGCCGACGCCGCCGAGGCCGCCGGGTTGGATCCGGAGGACATGGACGAGGAGTTCGAGGGGTTGGAGCCCGTGAAGGTCTCGCGGGCGGAATGAAGGCGAAAGCCGGGTGATTTTTTCGAGGGCTGCCCGATCTCTTTCTTGACCTGAGGATGGGGTAGGGGCATAAGGCAGCCCATCTCGCCGACGCCGAAAGGCACCGCGCGGGAGACAGCACAACGGGGCGTAGCGCAGCCTGGTAGCGCACTTGCTTGGGGTGCAAGTGGTCGCAGGTTCAAATCCTGTCGCCCCGACCATTGAAGGCCCTGGAGTCTGACCTCATCGTAGGCTCCAGGGTCTTCATCTTCCCCTTCGGGGGAGCAGTCGTTGTGGGGAGTTAGTTCAGTTGGTTAGAACGCCGGCCTGTCACGCCGGAGGCCACGGGTTCAAGTCCCGTACTCCTCGCCAGAATGAAGGGCCCGGAAACGAAAGTTTCCGGGCCCTTTGTTTTTTCTCTTCCCCCGTTCCTCCGCGCTTCGTTCTCGGACCTTGGCAATGCCGCGTGAGTTCCATGGCGCCTGCGCGAGCCAGCCGGAGGCGGAGTTCGTGGCCGGGGTCTTCGCGAGCCTCGACACCGGCGCGCCGGCCCGGAAGCATCAGCAGGGCAGCCCGTTCTGGTTCGGCTCGTACCGCCTGGCTTCCCGGAGCGGGGTGGCCCACCAATCAGCGCGGTGCGGCGGACCTCGCCAATGACAGCTTTGTCGTCACCCTTGTGGGTCCCCAATGGCGCGCACGAGTGGAAGACGAGCTTGTGTAGTCATCGTTCACATCAGTGACGACGGTATCAAGGGCGGACTCGAAGTCGAGCAAGTGCGGCTTTGCGCGCGACACTGCTCAACCCAACGACAAAGCCATATGAGAAAGAGCGGGGACGTATCTAATCGACATGAAGTGTGAATCACTTCACAGCGGCTCCGAATGGGATGTGGCATGGGGGTACAGACTCAGGAGCCAGCTCGCCTCGCATGTACCGACCCGGCAACACCTCCTGAAAACCAGAGATGTCAGACGAGTCATCACGACGTGGACCTCCCATGGCCCACGGCCACGCTCGTGCCCCTGTTGGTTCTCTCCTCATGCCGATGAATTTGAGATTTCGACATGAGGTGTGAAGCGATTCACAGCGACTCCGAATGAGCTGTGGCATTGAGGAACAGACTCAGAAGCCGGACCGCACGGCAAGGTGCCTGCGTATGAAGACCGGTGCCGAGTTGTGTCTTTCAATCCAAACCAGGAGTGTATTTCATGTCGAAGAAGTTTCTTGTCTCCGTGGGATTCTTGGTGAGTGCCTGTCAGGAAGCACCGCTCGCGCACGAGCCCCAGGAGAACACCCGCCTCAGCCAGGCGTTGACGTCCCAGGGGACGACCGTCCAGGGAACGTTCTATGATTTCGAGGTGATGGGCATGACTGGCAGTGGTCAGGTCCATGCGGCATCCCTTTATCCGGTCTTCACGGGTGTGCCCTCCATCAATGATCAGGGGCGTGTCGCGTTCGTGGCGGCGAAGATCAATGACGGGGACAGCATCTTCCTCGACAATGGCTCCACGCCCCTGAACACGACGGGTTCCGTGTACACCGATTTCGGGTACTACCCCCGGATCAACGCCGCGGGGCACGTGCTCTCGAGCGAGAGCAATCTCGGGGGGATGGGCGTTCGCCTCTGGACCGGGCAGGATACCGCGACGACGATTACCTACAGCGATGGGTCGTCGGGCTTCTATGGCTTCGAACCGTTCGTCGCCCTGAACGACTCGGACCAGACGGCCTTCAGTGGGGAATACCTTCAGGACGCCGCCTCTATCGTGGCCACCCGGAATGCCGCCACCGCGAATGCTCCCATCTACCGGCGGAACACGCTCTCGCGGGCGGATGCCATTGCCATGGATAACACGGGCAATGTCGTCTACGTCCACGAGACGGATAATGGGCCAGCCCTGGTGCTCTCATCCAACAACTTGTCCTCCACCACGGTCATCGCCGACACCGCTTGTTTCTGGAACATCGGCCACTACGCGGGCATCAGCCCCGATGGTCGCATCATCGTCTTCTACGGCGAGAGCAATGGCGCCTGCGCGATCCAGCCGGCGGCGGAGTCCGCGGTGGGTGTCTTCGCGAGCCTCGACATCGGCGGGTCGACCCGGAAGCTCGTGCGGCTGTCGGGCGTGAAGGTGGAAGACCTCACGTCGACCCAGGGCAACCAGGACGGGACGTGTGACGCCGGCGAGACCTGCCGGAGCGGCGAGCTGGGGTTCGACCCGCAGGGCAATCCCTTCACCTTCGCTTCGTTCAACACGAACTCGCGGATTGGCGTGGCCCACCAGCAGCTCGGCGCTTCGGGCCTGGCCGAGGACAGCTTTGTCGTCAGCATCGTGGGCAAGCCCAATGCCGCGCACCACCAGGGGCGCTTCAGCGCCCAGCCGGGCATCTGGACCGTTCGCGCCGATGTGTCCCTCACCGGCTCGGCGTTCAAGCTGAACCTGGCCACCCCGATTCCGGTCATCCAGATCGGCGACTCCATCGGCAGCGAGGTGGTTGCCCAGCTCGGTCCCTCGCCGTCGCACGAGTACATTGATCCGGATATCGCCAACGCCCGGGTGGCGTACTCCGGAACCCCCCGGCAGCAGGCCGGGGGAGACCACCGGGTCGCCTTCTACGCGAAGACGACCACCGGCCAGGAGCTCGTCGTTCGTGGCGAGCACCTCGAGTAGGCCCGCCCTCCTCGTCAGGTGAAGGGCTCGGAATCCAGAGGGAAACCTCGACGATTCCGGGCCCTTCGTCTCACGTCCTGCGATTCGAATTCCTTGACACCTTGGCCGACACCTTCGCCAGGATCGCCGCCAGGTCCTTGGGCGTGTAGGGCTTCAGCAGCACCACGGCGTTCGACAGGCCCGATTCCGCCAACCCCGCATCGTCGCCGCTGGCGAAGATCACCTTCAGGTGGGGCCAGCGGGCGACGGCCTCGCGCGCCAGCTCCGCGCCCGAGCGCCCCGGCAGCCCCACGTCGGTCAGGAGTACGTCCGCCTGGCTGGTGGACAGCGCGGTGAGCGCGCTCTCGGCGTCCTGGGCCTCCACCACCATGTGGCCCTGGTCCACCAGGTGCTCGGCCGTGTTCGAACGGATGAGCTCGTCGTCCTCGACCAGCACGACCGTGAGGCGACGTGGCACGTCCTCCGCCACCGGGCTCGGAGCGGATGCCTCTTCCCGCTGCTGCTTGACCAGCCGATGCTGCGCCTCGTTGCCCAGCACGTGCCGCACCTTCCGGGCCAGGGCCTCGCGCGTGTAGGGCTTGGAGAGCAGCTCCACCCCCGGATCCAGCCGTCCGTGGTGGACGATGGCGTTCTCGGTGTAGCCCGAGGTGAACAGCACCCCGAGGTGCGGGAGGCGCTTCTTGGCCTTGCGGGCGAGCTCCGGGCTCCGCAGCGGGCCGGGCATCACCACGTCCGTGAACAGGAGATCGATCGGGATTCCGCTCTCGATGACGTTCAGGGCACTGGCCGCATCGCGGGCCTTGAGCACCCGGTAGCCGAGCTCGGAGAGCAGGCCGACCGCGGTCTCCCGCACGTCGTCGTCGTCCTCGACCACCAGGATGGTCTCGGTCCCGCCGCGCACCGGCGCCTTGCTGATGTCGGTGAGGACGTCCTCGCTCTGGGCGACGCGCGGCAGGTACAGCTTGATGGTCGTGCCCTCGCCGACCTCGCTGTAGAGCTTGATATGGCCGCCGGACTGCTTGACCAGTCCGTGCACCATCGAGAGCCCCAGCCCGGTCCCTTTCCCTTCCGGCTTGGTGCTGAAGAAGGGCTCGAACACGCGCTCCAGGAGGTCCGGTGGGATCCCGGCGCCGGTGTCGGTGACGGCGATCATCACGTATTGCCCGGGCTTCACCTCCTCGTGCTGGAGCGCGTACTCGTCGTCCAGCAGGGCGTTGCCCGCCTCGATCGTCAGTCGGCCGCCGTCGTGCATGGCGTCCCGGGCGTTGATCGCCAGGTTGAGGATGGCGTTCTCGATCTGGTTCGGGTCGACCAGGGTGTTCCACAGCCCGCCCGACACCACGGTCTCGATCTCGATGTCCTCGCCCAGCGCCCGCCGCAGCAGATCGTCCATGTTCTTCAGCAGGCGGCCCAGGTTCACCACCTTGGGCTCCAGCGGCTGACGACGGCCGAAGGCCAGGAGCTGCGAGGCCAGCTTCGAGCCTCGCGCCACCCCGGCCAGGGCGTTCTGCACGCGGGTCTCGGCCCGGGCGTTGCCGGCGATGTCCTTGACCAGCAGCTGCAGGTTTCCGCTGATCACCTGCAGGAGGTTGTTGAAGTCGTGGGCGACGCCCCCCGTGAGCTTGCCGAGGGCCTCGATCTTCTGGGCCTGGCGGAGCGCCGCCTCCATCTTCTGCCGTTCGGCCGTCTCCCGCCGCAGGCGCTCGAGCGCGTCCGCCAGCTCGTCCGTGCGCGCCGCGACCCGCTGCTCGAGCGTCTCGTTCAGGTTCTGCAGTTGCTCTTCGGCTCGCTTCTGGTGCGTGGCGTCGTAGCCATCGACGAAGATGCCGGACACCTTGCCGTCCGGCTCCATGATCGGCTGATAGACGAGGTGGACGAAACGCTCCTCCATCGCACCGCCGCGCGCGCGCTGGATCATCACCGGCATGTTGCGGCCCACGAAGGCCTCGCCCTTGGTGTAGACCCCGTCCAGCAGCTCGAAGAAGCCCTGGCCCTCGATCTCCGGCAGGGCCTCGCGCACCGGAAGGCCGATCAGGTCTCGGTGGCCGACCAGCTGCAGGTAGGCGTCGTTGACCAGCTCGAACACGTGGTCCGGGCCGGACAGGATGCACATGAAGCTGGGAGCCTGCTGGAACAGCGTGCGGAAGCGGTCACGCTCCTGGGTGCGCAGCTCGACCTCGGAGGTCAGCCGCTCATTGGCCTGGCGCAGGACGTCGGCCGCCTTCTGGCGCATCTCCACGGCCTCCGCCAGCGCCGCGGCCCTCTGGTGCGCGGCTTCGTGCGCCTCGGCGCTGGCCAGGCTGGACGACACCTGCCCCGCCAGGAGCTTCAGGAACGGCACGTAGCTCTCGTCCACCGGGCGGTAGGGGTTCAGTCCGACGATCATCGCTCCTCGCGGACGCTCCCCGCCCTGGCCGATCAGCGCAACCACCGCGGCGGTGGTCGGTGGCCTGTCCCAGGCGCCCGTCGGCAGGGCCTCACGGTCGCGGAGGTCCACCGTCACGTTGGCCTCGCCGGCCCAGATGGCGCTCAGGTCCCAGATGTCGCCGCTCGCGGCCAGGGTCGCGGGCGCGCGGCCGTGGCCGGGCGCAATCCCGGTCGCGCAGGCCAGATGCCCCTGGCCCTCCTCGTCGAACAGGTAGGTCAGGCTGAAGGGCAGATCGTGCAGATTGCCGCCGAGCCCCTCCCGGACGGCGTTGATCACCTCGGCCCGGCTCGAGGCGGGAGCGAGCCGGGAGGCCAGCTCGCGGAGCGACGCCAGGCGCCGCTCGCTGATCACCCGGTCCGTCTCTTCCGAGACGGCGCAGAACACCCCTTCCACCTTGCCGCTGTCGCCGATCAACGGGCTATAGGAGAAGGTGTGGTAGGTCTCCTCGGGATAGCCGTTGCGGCGCAGGAGCAGCAGCAGAGCCCGGTCCCAGGTCGCCTCTCCCCGCTCGTAGACGGTCTGCAGGCGATCCTTGATGTCGTCCCAGACCTCGGCCCACAGGATTCGGGTCGGCACCCCGAGCGACTTCGGGTGCTTGACCCCCAGTGTGGGCCGGTAGGCGTCGTTGTAGAAGAAGTTGATGTCGGGGCCCCAGCCCAGCCACATCTCGAACCGCGAGGTGAGCAGCAGCCGAAGGGCCACCTTCAGCGCGTTCGGCCAGTTCTCCGGCGCGCCCAGGGAAGAGGAGGCCCAGTCGTGGGCCCGCATCAGCCTGGCCATCTCGCCGTCGCCGACGAAGATGTCACCGTGGGGTTCCTGCTGCTGCTCCTTCGACGTCAAGGGATGCGATCTCAACATGGAAGGAGACCACTAGCCGCGGAAACGGGTTCCCACCACCCCGAAATGCAGGTTGAACAAGGGCATTCCGCCGCTTGGTCGGCTGCTGAAAAAGAGACGGGCCTCCTGCCGCTCCCCCCAACATTCGCGGTTCGCTCCCAATGCCCTACCCATCTACCGGAGCGTGATACAAACTCGCCATGCTCGACTTGACGACCTCGATGTTGTTCCTGGCCGCGACGCTCGCGCTCAACGTGACGCCCGGCCCCGACATGCTCTACGTGGTGGCCCGTAGCGTGAGCGAGGGCCGCAAGGCGGGCATCGTCTCGGCGCTGGGCATCGCGGTTGGATGCCTCGTGCACACCTTCGCCATCGCCGCGGGGCTCTCGGGACTGCTCATGGCCGTGCCGCTCGCGTTCGAGGTGGTGAAGCTCACGGGCGCCGCCTATCTGCTCTACATCGGCGTGCGCGCGCTCCTCAGCCGCGACACCGGGCTGGCCGCGCCCACCGTCGAGAACGCCCGCCTGTGGGCCATCTTCCGCCAGGGCGTCGTCACCAACGTGCTCAACCCCAAGGTGGCCCTGTTCTTCCTCGCCTTCCTCCCTCAATTCGTGGACCCGAAGCGCGGCCCCGTGGCGGCGCAACTCGTCCTGCTCGGGTTCCTCTTCAATGCCTCGGGCACGCTGGTGAACACGGTGGTGGCGCTCGTGTCGAGCGGGGCCGGGCGATGGACGAAGCACCGCGTGGGCTCGTCCACCCTCTTCAAGCGCGCCACGGGGCTGGTGTTCGTGGGGCTCGGGCTGCGGCTCGCCCTGCTCGAGCGGAAGTAGCCCCCCTCGCGCTTCCGTCAGGCGATGACGCTCAGTGGCCAGCCATGCTCGGCGGATGGCACCACTCCGGATCCTTCCTGCAGGCCTTGGCGAACGCATCGAGCGCCTTCGCTCGCTGCGTCAATGCCCTGGTCGTGGTGAATCGCGCCCTGATCTCCTCTGGCGTGGTCGCCAGACCGTTCTTGACCACGTACACGATGTTCCCAACGTTCGCCACGTTCTCGAGAGGATTGCCGCGGATGGCGATCAAATCGGCGAGCTTGCCGGGCTCGATGCTTCCCAACTCGTGGCCAACGCGTGCGTTGAGTGCACCGTTGATGGTCACGGTCTTCAGCACCTCGAAAGCGCCCAGCGTCGTGGCTTCCTCCCGCAGGATCGTGTGCAGTCCGCTGCCAGCGGGCGCCAACGGGAAATCAGTACCCATCGTGACCAGACCTCCGCCGCGGACAACCGGATCGTTCTGCGAGGAGCCCGTGGTGGCAACCATATTGAACAGTCCATGGGTGCGAAGCTCGCGGACGTCCTGGTAACGAGTGGAGATCGACCAGGAATAGCCCAGCCGCTCAGTCGCGGACAGGTGCGACGTGCCCAGCAGTCCGGTCTGGATTCCCGGAGAGAGGAAGTGCGAAAAGCTCGGCAGGCCGAGTTCGTGGGCCGTACGTGCGACGATCTCCATCACTGGAATGGGAGCCCGCACGTACGCCTTGAGCAGATCGACGTCGAAGGGCTTCATCCTGCCCATTTCGAGCTCGGCGACCTGCTCGTTGCGCACGGCTCTGGCGGACGGGTAGAAGACTCGCGAGCCATCGTAGAGCGGCGGTGCGATGAACGCGCGAGGGCCCACCAGGACTCCAGCATCCAGCGCCTCGCGGACCTCGACGCTCTGATACAGATCTCCGCCCATGGAAAGCGTCGACGTCACCCCCCAGGCGAGCATCTCGGCCCAGGCGAGTCCGTAGGCCTGATTGTTGAAGACGTCGAGAGGATGGACGTGTGAATCCCAGAGGCCCGGCATGACGGTCAAGCCGGACGCATCGATGTACTTGTTCGCGGTGTCCGCGGCTCTCGTTCCGTGCGGCTCGATCGCGACGATGCGATTCTTGTCGATGATGATGTCCTTGTTGTACTGGAGGGTTGCGGTCACGCCGTCCCAGAGACTGCCCGCGTGGATGATGGTGATGCCGGCGGGCGTGGCCTGCCTGTACCGCATGTCGAGAGCGATATCGTGCGTGGCCCTGCTCGAGAGGTTGATCGTGCGCAGGTGACCGCTCGCCATGAAGAGGAGCGTATTGGAATCCGGTCCCCAGGAAGGCATGTCCGCTGCGTATGGGGTCAACTGCGCGGCGGGACCGTTCGGCGAGCCATCGGGATTGACCGGCATGACATACAGCAACGAATCCATGATGAACGCCATCTTGCGTCCATCGGGCGACCACACGGGGCCTGCTTCATTTCGCTCGGAAATGCTCGCGGGCGTTGGCCCGACCGCATGAAACACCGCTGTCTTGTTGTTGATGTCGATGATCCTGAGCTTGTTGTACCCCTCCCTGAATCGGTTGTTCACCCGCTCGGCGTCACAGACAGCGAGTAGCCGCTCATCGGGTGACCACGAAGGGCGGCTGACACCCGTTCCGAGCGAAGGATTCACGATGACGGTGCTCGTGCGTGCCGCGAGATCATGGATCTCCACCCGGCCACCTCCGGTCCAATAGGCGAGCTGCCGGCCGCTGGGCGAAAGCGAGGGATACGCCATCGAGATGCCGGTGAGGATGGCAAGCCGGCTGCGCTTGCGAGAGGACAGCTCCACTTTGTCGACGGCGAGAACGCCGCCACTTTCCCTGTCCGTGGAGAAGTAGACGAAGCTGCCGTCGGGCGACCATCCAGGACTGGCTTTGTAGTCCCTCGTGTCGGTCAGCCGGACCGGCTGGCCGTCGCCGTTGATGCTCAGCACCCAGATGTCGTTGAGCGCGACGAAGGCGACCTTCTCCCCGTTCGGAGACAGGATCGGAGCTGAAATGCCCTTCACGGTACGCCAGTCAAGATCGTCGAGGCGATGCTGCGCCTTCGGTGTGAAAACAGGCCGGCGCAGCGCGACATGGGCGCTGAAGGGAACATCGCTGACACTCTCACCCGTGGTTGTACGGATCCTGATCTTGCCGTCGCCGGTGTACAAGAAGCGGCCGTCCGGCAGAAAGCGCGCGGGGAACGGAAACAGATCCTCGCTGGCGGCATTCACGGGCATTCCGTTCACGCTCCAATAGCCGCCACCCTGCGAGATCACGTCGCCTCCATCGGGTGTCCACGCGGGCGCGCTGCCGGCCCCGCGAGAGGTGCGTGCACCCGTGACGAGGTCCACCAGGACGACGCCGCCATTCTCGACGAGCAGCAGCTTCGTGCCATCGGGGCTCAGCGCGGGATGGCTTTCGGCTCCCGCTCCCGTGGTCAGCTGCTGATACTGGCCGTCGGCAATGCCGATGCTCCAGATCTTGTATTGCATGTCGCCGCCGCGGTCAGAAGAAAAGACGAGGCGCGAGCCGTCGGCGCTCCAACTCGGCTCGCGATCATCGAACGGACCGCTCGTGACGCGAGTGGCATTTGATCCATCGGGAGCGATCGTCCAGATGTGATAATTGCCTTCGGTGTCGTAGTTCTGGAACGCGATGCGCGAGCCGTCAGGTGACCATACCGGGTGCGTGACTTCCATGCTCCAGGTGGAAATTCGTCTTGCCTCGCCTCCCGAGAATGGCACCACGTAGAGTGCTCCCTGCAGCGCCAGCGCGATCCGCGTCGCGTCTGGAGACGGCGCTGCCGCCATGTTGGTACCTTCCGTGAGGGTGAGCGTGAACTCTCTCACGGGATCGAGCAGACCATTGATCCTGCCCGCCGCTGGCGAGCCCGTCAACGATGGAGCGGCCAGCGTCGCTCCCGTGCCGCCCTGGTCCAGGCCCTTGGCGCCCGTAAGAAGGAAGAATGCCGAAATGGCCAACACACTTCGAGAAATGAAAAACATACTTCGATGGGAATGCAGAGGAGGCATGGTGATGTCCTGTTCTACTTCGCGCGCTACGGGGCGCACGTCTGAAGTCTGAATAGGGTCAGCGCGGTCCGAGCACCACGATTCAAACACGTCAGGCGGAGGTCGGAGCCAGGGGAGACCGCGTGCCGCGCCGGAGGGCCTGGGCGCGCTTGGCGATCAGCCGCACCACCACCGCGGTGAACAGCAGCGCCGAAGGCACGGCGTACCAGTAGTTCATCGGCACGCGCTTGAAGTACGAAGAGGTGAACACCGCCGCGATCACCCACATGCCGGTGACGTGCAGCCGCCGCCAGGCGGTCGGGCCCATGCGCCGGGCAAGACCGCGATGTGAGGTCACCGCCAGCAGCAGGATGGACACGTAGCCGAGTGTGCCGGGCAGGTTGGTCAGGGTGGAGCGGCCGGGCCAGAACTCGGGATTGAGCTGGCCGAAGGCGTAGATCGCGATCGCGTGCAGCAGGTGCGAGAACGCGAACGACAGGCCGACGATGCGTCGCTCGCGCAGCAACGCCTGGGTGAACGGGCCGGGCAGCAGCGCGGCGAACGAGGATGCGGTGAACGCGGCCAGGAACAGAACGAAGGAGGTACGGGCGGTGACGCGGATCGCGCGGCGGCTGCCTTCCACGGCGTCGGGGCCGAGCAGGTAGGCGGCGCCCGCGGCGCCCATCAGCAGCGCGGCCAGCATCAGGAACAATTTCCAGCCGCCGAAGCGGTGGGGTGAGGGGAGCGGGTTCATGGTGAGGACTCCATTCGGTCGGGGTGGAAGGGGTCGGCGTCGGCGGGAGCACTGGCCGTCACGAGGATGCGCGCGGACCACAGCTCGGCGAGCAGCACCTGCCCGTGCGCCAGCATGTCGGCCGCGGCCGTGCCGCTCTCGTGTGCCAGCGCGGAGAGATGCGCCCGCGCGCTGTCGGATCCGGTGGCGATGGCCTGCAACAGGCGATAGGCGAACGGAGAGAGGCGGTCGGTGCGCAGCACATGGTCCGCATCGCGCCGCAGCAACAGCAGGGTGGGCGCGGCCGGCGGTGCGTCGGTGTCGGGCGGCAGTGCCGACTCCACATGCACCGGCCAGTGATAGCCGCGCACGTGGGCCAGCGGCGACAGTGCCAGCGGCACGTCCAGAGCCGGCTCGGCCATGGGGGCGGGTGCGGCGGTGGCCTCGGCGAACAGCAGCGCATGCCGGCTCCATTCGTAGTCGGCCAGTTCCGCCGCCCACGGCGGTAGCGCCGTGTCGGACTCGGCCAGCCATGCGGCGAACTCGCCAGCGACCCGCGGGAACAGCGGCGTATCGCAGCGGTGCCGGCGGTAGAAGTCCTCGATGGCGCGACGCCACCCGGCCTCGCCCAACATCATGTACAGGCGCGGGAAGCTGCCGGTGAGCAGCGACTCGACGCCGTTCACGCACAGCGTGCGGTACAGCGCCAGCCGTGCCGGGTCTACGCCCGGCGGTGGCGGTCGCGAGGGATCGCGCACATGTGCCGCCCAGGCCAGTTGCAGCGCGCGCAGCGCGGTGGTCATGGCACGAGCTCCAGCCGTGGCAGGTGCGCGGCCTGCGTGTCGCGGATGCGTGCCACCTCGGCCATCAGCTCGGCGATCGGCGGGAAATTGAAGTCGCGTTCGAGCAGGGTCGGGCGCACACCGAAGCGTGCGTAGGCATGGTCGAGCAGGGTCCACACCAGTCCCTTCACCGTGGCGCCGTGGGTATCGATCTTGAGGCCGTCGGCCTGGTCGATGTGGCCGGCGACGTGGTACGCGGCCACGCGATCGGGCGGCAGCTGGTCGAGGAATCCGAAGGCGTCGTAGCCGTGGTTGCAGGCGTTGACGAAGACGTTGTTCACGTCCAGCAGCAGGTCGCAGTCGGCCTCGGCCAGCACCGCGTTGATGAATTCGCTCTCGCTCATCGCCGGCGTGGGCACCGCGTAGTAGGAGATGTTCTCCACCGCGATGCGCCGGCCCAGCATGTCCTGCACCTGCGAGATGCGCGCGGCGACATGGCGCACGGCTTCCTCGGTGAACGGCAGCGGCAGCAGGTCGTAGAGCTGGCCGTCGGCCGCGCAATAGCTCAGGTGCTCGCTGTAGAGCGTGACCGCGTGACGGTCGATGAATTCGCGCGTGCGCACCAGCAGCCGGCGGTCCAGCGGGTCGGTGCCGCCCAGCGACAGCGACAGGCCATGGCAGGTGATTGGAAAGCGCGTGGACAGTTCGTCCAGCACCTTGCCGAAGGAACCGCCCACGCCGATCCAGTTGTCCGGCGCGCATTCCAGGAAATCGACCGCATCTGGCGTCAGGGCGAGCAGATCGGTGAGCATGCCGCGGCGCAGGCCGAGCCCGGCCGAGGCGGTGTGCAGGGTGGGATTCATCTCGTTACTCCGCTGGGGCGCCGCCGCCCGGAGGCGGCGGCGCGGGGTGTTCTCAGTCGACGATGTGGGCGAAGCGGCCCTTCGGCAGGGTCTTGCCGTTCGCCTCGTAGGTCGCGCGCAGGAAGTCGTGCGCCTCCTTCTCGCTGATGTAGCCGTCGTGGTCGCTGTCGATGCGGTCGAAGTCGGCCGCGCGCTTGGCGGCCACGGCGAGGAACTCCGCGCGCGAGACCTTGCCGTCGTGGTTGCTATCGGTGCGGGCGAAGGAGGCATCGCCGCACTTGCCTTCGCCACACTTGCCTTCGCCACACTTGCCCTCGGCGGCTGGCGCGGCGGTGGTGCCTGTCTTGGCGGTGGTGCCCGTCTTGGCGGTGGTGCCCGTCTTGGCGGTGGTGGGGCTGGCGCCGCATCCGGCTTCGCCACACCCGCCTTCGCCGACGCTGGCCTCGGCCATCGCGCCGAGGGTCAGTGGTTGCATCGCCAGCGCCTGCGTGCTGAGCAGCACGCCGCCGGCCAGGGCGACGCCGATCGCGCCGACGAGGGGTTTGCGATTGCGGGATTCGGAATGGGACATGGTAGGCTTTCCTGCGGGACGTTGCGTTGACATGGACGGCTCCTCGCCATGGCGGCGTTGAATGGGATGGTGGGCATTTCAAGGGCGCGAGGTATCCGCACTGTGTCGGGCGGGCCGGAGTTTTGTCAGCGCCTGTGTCGCGGACGGCGGTCGATACATTTCGATACGAAATGCCCGGCGGTGGGCAACCCGCATGGGGTGAGGCCACGCGACCGCGCACCGGCGTGGCTGGCGCGGGCGTTGTGTGTCGAAACGTAGCCCCACGCCGCGCCGACACATTGTGTGACAAGAAGCCGGCCGCGCGGAAACAGCGGCGATACAGTCGTGGCTTGCAATGAGTGCTCCTTCCACAGGAGTGCTCTCAATGATTCGCAAGACGATGCTGGCCGCGCTGATGGCCATCGCCCTGGTTCCGGCCGCCGCGTGCTCGGGTCCGGTGCCTACCGATCCGGCCGCCCCCACGGTGATCCTGGTCCATGGCGCCTTCGCCGACGGTTCGAGCTGGAACAAGATCATCCCACGCCTGGAGGCCAGGGGGGTGCCCGCCTTGGCGGTGCAGAACCCGCTGACCTCGCTACAGGACGATGTGGCCGCCACCCGTCGCGCCATCGCCGCCGCGCCGGGCAAGGTGGTGTTGGTCGGCCACTCCTGGGGTGGCACGGTCATCACCGAGGCCGGCAACGACGACAAGGTGGTCGCACTGGTGTACGTGTCCGCGTTCGCGCCCGATGCCGGCGAGAACTCGGCCCAGCAGGGCGAGCCTTTCCCGACGGCGCCGGGGCTGCAGCGCCTGCAGGATCGCGACGGCTTCCTGTGGCTGCCGGCCGAGGCGGTGGCAGAGGACTTCGCGCAGGACCTCGATGCAGCCACCGCGCGCCTGATCTACAGCACCCAGGGCCCGCTGAAGGCCAGCGCGCTGTCCGAGCCGGTCGCGCGGGCGGCGTGGAAGCACAAGCCCAACTGGTACGTGCTCAGCCGCGAGGATCGCATGCTCGCCCCGCAGTTGCAGTCCGCCACCGCGCAGCGCATCGGCGCGCGGCTGCATTCGATCCAGGCCAGCCATGTCTCGATGCTGTCCCATCCAGGCGAGGTCGCCGACGTCATCCTCGAGGCCGCCGGGGTGAAGTCGGCCGATCCGTCGCCGGCCAAGGTGGGTGGCTGAGATGTGGGCCTTCGTCCTGGCCGCGCTGGCTGGCGTGGCCACCATCCTCTCGCCGTGCGTGCTGCCGATGCTGCCCATCGTGCTGGCGCGCGGGGCCGGCGACGACCGCCGCGAACCGCTGCTGATCGTCGTCGGCTTCGTCGCCTCCTTCGCCGCCGGCGGCATCGCCATCGGCGCGCTGGCGGCGTCCTCCGGCCAGTTCGAGGCGGGCGTGCGCGTGGCCGCGCTCGTGGTGCTGCTGCTGGCCGGGCTGGCCTGTGTGTGGCCGGCGCCGTTCGAACGGCTACAGCAGCGCTGGCTGGCCGGCTCGCGTCTGTTCGCCTGGCAACCGCGGGCGGCCGGCGCGGGCGGCGCGCTGCTGGTCGGAGTCTCGCTTGGCATCGCCTGGACGCCATGCGCCGGGCCGGTGCTGGCCTCGGTGCTGGCGCTGGCCGCCAGCGCCCAGGCCACCGCGCGCGCCAGCGTCCTGCTCGGCGTGTACGCGCTCGGCGCGGCCACGCCGCTGCTGGCCCTGATCTACGGCGGTCGCTGGGCCAGTGCTCGGCTGCGCCCGCTGCAACGCCACACCGCCTGGGTGCGGCGCGGCTTCGGCGTCTGCGCCGTGGCCATGGCCCTGCTCCAGTTGTGGCAGCTCGATGCCGCGCTCACCGCTCGACTGCTGCCGTGGCTCCCCTCCATCTCCACCGGATTGTGAACATGCCTACCTTCCTCCGTGCCTTTCTCATCACCGCCATCGCCACCGTGTCCACCGTGCTGGCCTGGTCCTCCTCCCGCGCCGATGAGGCGCGGCCGGCCCCGCTCACCACCGCGCCGGACTTCAGCGGCGGCGGCGAGTGGATCAACAGCCCCCCGCTGAGCATGTCGAAGCTGCGCGGCAAGGTCGTGCTGGTCGAGTTCTGGACCTACTCGTGCATCAACTGCCTGCGCGTGGCGCCTTACGTCTCGCAATGGCACGCGCGCTACGCCGACCAGGGCCTGGTCGTGGTCGGCGTGCACACGCCCGAATACGGCTACGAACGCGTGAGCGCCAACGTGCGCGAGGCGGTGCAGCGCCTGGGCATCCACCATCCGGTGGTGCAGGACAATGGCTACCGGATCTGGAACGCCTACGGCAACCAGTACTGGCCCGCGCTCTACCTGATCGACAGCGAGGGCCGGGTGGTGTACCGCCATTTCGGTGAGGGCGACTACGACCGCACCGAGGCGCGGATCCAGGCCTTGCTGGCCGCGCGCTGACGCTGGCGCGCTATCATGGCGGCGTCCGTAGCGCGGCGCCGCCATTCTTCCCACGGACGACACCATGGCTCATACAGACCACATCCTCATCGTCGACGACGACCGCGAGATCCGCCGCATGGTCGGCGAGTACCTGCAGCGCAACGGTCTGCGCACCACGCTCGCAGCCGACGGCCGCGAGATGCGCGCGGCGCTGGACACCAGCGACGTCGACCTGATCGTGCTCGACGTGATGATGCCCGGCGAGGACGGTCTGTCCCTGTGCCGCAACCTGCGCGCCGGCAAGCACCGCAACGTGCCGGTGGTGATGCTCACCGCGCGCGACGAGGAGACCGATCGCATCGTCGGCCTGGAGATGGGTGCGGACGACTACGTGGTCAAGCCGTTCTCCGCGCGCGAGCTGCTGGCGCGCATCAACGCGGTGATCCGGCGCTCGCGCATGCTGCCGCCCAACCTGCAGGTCACCGAGGCCGGCCGGCTGATCGGCTTCGGCCAGTGGCGGCTGGACACCACCGCGCGCCACCTGCTCGACGAGGACGGCACCGCCTATCCGCTCAGCGGCGCGGAGTTCCGCCTGCTGCGCGTGTTCCTCGACCACCCGCAGCGCGTGCTCAGCCGCGACCAGCTGCTCAACCTCACCCGGGGCCGCGACGCCGAGTTGTTCGACCGCTCCATCGACCTGCTCGTCAGCCGCCTGCGCCAGCGCCTGCGCGACGACGCGCGCGGGCAGGCCTACATCAAGACCGTGCGCAGCGAGGGCTACGTGTTCTGCCAGCCCGTGGTCCTGCTCGGCGAGAACGCATGAACGCCCCCCCGCGCACCGGCTGGCGACGCCTGCTGCCACGCACCCTTGGCGCGCGCCTGACCTTGATCCTGTTCACCGGCTTGCTGCTCGCGCACGCGCTGTCCTTCGCGCTGCTGTTCTCCGAGCGCTACGTGGTCGCGCGTTCGATGATGCTCACCCACCTGGACCAGGACGTGGCCGTCAGCGTGGCCCTGCTCGAACGTCTGAGCCCGGCCGAGCGCGTGCGATGGGCGCCGCGCCTGGAGCGGCGCACCTACCGCTACCTGCCTGGCCCGGCGCGGCCCGGCGTGCCGCTGACCAGCGACCGCGCGCGCGAGGTCACCGCCCTGATCGACCGCAGCCTGAACCATCACTACCGCCTGCGGGCGCGCACGGTGTCCACCTCGCCGGAGCGCTTCGAGGTGGAGCTCACCCTGGCCGATGGCCAGCCGTTGACCATCGAGGTCACACCCTCGGTGATGCCGATCGCGCGCTGGCTGCCGGTGGTGCTGGCGGCGCAACTGGCGCTGCTGCTGCTGTGCGCGTGGCTGGCGGTGCGGCTGGCGACGCGTCCGCTGGTGCAACTGGCCGACGCGGTCGAGCGGCTGGACCCGGCGCGCACGCATCCGCCGCTGCCGCAGGAAGGGCCGGTGGAAGTGGTCAAGGCCGCCACCGCGTTCAATGCGATGCAGGCGCGCATCGGTCACTATCTCGCGGAGCGGCTGCAGATCCTGGCCGCGATCTCGCACGACCTGCAAACCCCGATCACGCGCATGAAGCTGCGCCTGGAAGCGATGGAGGAGGGCGCCGACCGCGACCGCCTGATCGGCGACCTGGAGCAGTTGCAGCAGTTGGTGCGCGAGGGCATCGCCTACGCGCGCAGCACCCACGGAGCCACCGGCCCAGCGGTGCGGCTGGACCTGCACGCATTGCTCGACAGCGTGGTGTGCGACTACCAGGACGCGGGCAAGCCGGTCACGCTGGGCGAATGCGCGCGCGCTTCGTTGAGCACGCGGCCGCCGACATTGCGGCGCATCGTCGAGAACCTGATCGACAACGCGGTGAAGTACGGCGGCGCCGCCGAGGTCGGCGTGCGCCAGCTCGATGACGGGCGCGTGGCCGTGGACGTGTGCGACCGTGGCCCGGGCATCCCCGAACAGGAGATGCAGGCGGTACTGCAACCGTTCTACCGGCTGGAGAGCTCGCGCAACCGCGATACCGGCGGCACCGGACTGGGGCTGGCCATCGCTCATCAGCTGGCGGCCACGCTGGACGGCGAACTCGTGCTCGCCAACCGTAGCGGCGGTGGCCTGCGCGCGACGCTGCTTCTGCCGGTGGCACCGGCCTCCACGGGGCGCTCTACGGGATGAGCAGGAGCTTGCCGGTCGTGCGGCGGCTCTCCATGTCCGCATGGGCCCGCGCGGCTTCGGCCAGCGGATGGACGCCCCCGATCCTGACCTTCAGCGCGCCGGCGGCGATCCAGTCGAACAGGCGCGCGGCGCGGCCGCGCAGCAGCTCGCGGGTCGCGACATGGTCGGAGAAGACCGCGTAGCCGAGCTTGATGCTCTTGGGCAAGCTCATCACGTCGATGGGCCCGGGCCCGCCGAGCACCGGCCCGTACCAGCAAAAGGTCCCGCTGCGGCGCAAGGCGGCCAGGGAAGCCTGGAAGGTCTGCGGACCCGAGCCGTCGTAGACCACGTGCACTCCTTCGCCGCCGGAGAGGCGGACCGCCTCGTCGGCGAACCGGCCCTCGGCGTCGACGATCACATGGTCGGCGCCCGCCTCGAGCGCGACGGCGACCTTGTCCGCGTGCGATACGCGGCCGATGACACGGCCCCCCCTCAGCTTGATGATCTGGGTGAGGAGCAGGCCCAGGCCGCCGGCGGCCGCATGGACGAGCGCGACCTCGCCGGGCTGCACGGGGTGGAAGTCGGTGGCGAAGTGGCTCGCGGTCAGACCCTGCATCATCACCGCCGCCGCCGTGCGCTCGTCGAGGGCGTCGGGCAGCGGCACGAGCGCGTCGACCGGGATGGAGATCCGTTCGGCGTAGCTGCCAGGCGCGTAGACCCAGGCGACCCGGCGTCCCACCCACGCCGGCTCGACGCCGGCGCCAACCGACAGGACTCGCCCGGCGCCTTCGACACCCAGGATCTTCGGGTCCGGCATGTCGCTCCAGGCGAGCCCCCGCCGCACCCCCGTGTCCATGAAGTTCACGCCCGCCGCGGCGATCTCCACGAGCGCCTCGCCCGGCCCCACGACCGGCTCGGGACGCTCCACGAACGCCATGACCTCGGGCCCGCCCTGGCGGGTCATCACGACAGCTTTCATCGTTCTCTCCTCATGTTGAATGTTCATTCCAGAATCGTGCAAAAAAAAGGAAGCTCACCGCAGGGCGCGCAGCGCGAGCCGGCCCAGGCCGCGCAGCTGGTCGGCTTTGGCGCCGCCCCGGGCGGCGATGCGGATGGCGGCGAAGCTCGCGAGGAGGAAACCCGCCGCCTCTTCGGGCTTCAGATCGACGCCGACGTCGCCGTCGGCCTGGGCCGCGCGCACGCGTTCGACGATCATGCCGTGCAGCGCTCGCTCGGCGGCGTCGTGGATTTTCGCCAGATCGGCCCGCGCGCGGCCGAACTCACAGATGGACCCCACTCCGA
Source organism: Cystobacter fuscus DSM 2262 (assembly GCF_000335475.2). Lineage (NCBI taxonomy): Bacteria > Pseudomonadati > Myxococcota > Myxococcia > Myxococcales > Archangiaceae > Cystobacter > Cystobacter fuscus. Next base: position 464,337 of record NZ_ANAH02000066.1, read on the forward strand.
GGCAGGCCTGCCCGGCGTCCTTGACCAGGCGCTCCACCATGGCCCGAAGGCCTTCGATGGCCCGCGGCCGACTGCGCAGGGCCGCGGCGTGGGCTTCGCCTTCCTGGGCCGCATAGCGCCGTACGGCGGCGCAATAGACGCCCCATTTGTCGCCGAAGGTGTCGTAGAGGCTCTGTCGGCCGATCCCCATGGCCTTGACCAGCATGTCGGCCGAGGTCCCCTCGAAGCCATGCTCGCGGAACACGCCGATCGCGGCATCCAGCGCCTCCTCCGTGTCGAACGCCTTGGGTCTGGCCATGGTCGTTGGATACATGATTTTGGAACGGATGGTCAAGAAAGAGCGGCGGGCCGCCGCCCTTTTCCGGCCTAGCGCAGCTCGGTCACGTCGAGCACCGCCTGGGCGAAGGCATCGGGCGCCTCCTGCGGCAGGTTGTGGCCGATCCCCCCGGTGATCAGGCGATGGGCGTAGGGCCCGGAAAACCTCGCCCTGTAGGCCGCTGGCTGCGGATGGGGCGCGCCGTTGGCGTCGCCTTCCATCGTGATCGTCGGCACGCCGATCACGGGGAACCGCGCGAGGCGGCTCTCGAGGGCGTCGTAGCGGGCCTCGCCGGCCGCCAGGCCCAGGCGCCAGCGGTAGTTGTGGACGACGATCGACACATGGTCGGGATTGTCGAAGGCCTGGGCCGAGCGGGCGAAGGTCGCCTCGCTGAATTGCCATTGCGGCGAGGCGGTCCGCCAGATGAGCCGGGTGAAGTCGCGCAGGTTGCGTTCGTAGCCGAGGCGGCCACGCTCGGTGGCGAGGTAGAACTGGTACCACCAGGAAAGCTCCGCCTCCGGCGTCAGGGGCTCCTGGTTGGCCTGCGGGCTGCCAATCAGATAGCCGCTCACCGAGACCAGCGCCGTGCAGCGCTCCGGCCAGAGCGCCGCGACGATGTCGGCGGTGCGCGCGCCCCAGTCGAAGCCGGCGATCACCGCCTGGGCGAGACCCAGCGCGTCCATGAGGTTGATCACGTCGATGGCAAGGGCCGCCTGCTGCCCGTTGCGGACGGCGTCTCCGGAGCGGAAGCGTGTCGTCCCGTAGCCACGGAGGTGGGGCACGATGACCCGGCGCCCGGCGGCCGTCAGCCGCGGGACGACGTCCACGAAGCTGTGGATGTCGTAGGGCCATCCGTGCAGCAGGATCACCGGCGGGCCGTCGGGCGGGCCGAAGTCGGCGTAGCCGATGGAGAGGTCGCCGGCGTCGATCTGTTGGATCGGCGCCCAGGGAGCGGGCGGGGCGGGCAGGGTGGGCTCGGCGAGTGCCGCACAGGCGAGCTGGTTCCAGGCGCCGACGGCGAAGGCCCCCGCGATGAGCAGGCGGCGCCGGCCTGGATTGGCGAGGTCGTCGGGTTTGAAGGTCATGGGCGGTCTCCTGGCTTGTCTCTGGTCGGTTGGACGCGAGCTCAGGCGAGGTCGAGCGTCACGGCGATGTTGCCGCGCGTGGCCTTGGAGTAGGGGCAGGTCTGGTGGGCCGCCTCGATGAGCGAGCGGGCGAGGTTCGCCTCCAGGCCCGGCAGGCTCACCTTCAGGCGCGCCTGCAGGAAGAAGGCGCCCGCCGTCGTGCCGAGATCCACCTCGGCGTCGACCGCGGCGCCGGCGGGGAGGGTCACGTTCATGCCGCGCGCGGCGAGGCTCATCGCCCCGATGAAGCAGGCCGACCAGCCGGCGGCGAACAGCTGCTCGGGGTTGGTGCCCGCTCCGGCGGACCCGGGCGGCGACAGCTTGATGTCGAGCCGGCCGTCCGAGCTGCGCGCGGTGCCGTCGCGGCCGCCGGTCGTATGCGTCTTGCCAGTGTAGAGAACGTTTTCGATGGGGGACATGGATTGCTCCTGTTGGTCGGAACCGATTTAATCGGTTCCGAGTTGATAACCCGAGCCCGTGGCATTCGTCAACCTTCCGATTCAATCGGGTCCGAGCTATATGTAGTCGGTCTCCATCACACGAAGGCCCACATGACCAAGTCCCAGAACCCGAAGCCCCCGAAGTTGGCGGACTTCATGTGCTTCGCGATCTACTCGGCCAACCTGGCGTACGGGCGGGCCTACAAGCCCATCCTCGACGAGCTGGGAGTGAGCTACACCCAGTGGATCATCATCGTCGCCCTGTGGGAGGAGGACGAGCAAACGGTCGGCGGCCTGGGCGCCAGGCTCTTCTTGGAATCCAACACGCTCACGCCGATCCTCAAGAAGCTGGAGACCCTCGGCTATCTGAAGCGCCGACGCGATCCAGCCGACGAGCGCCAGGTGATCGTCAGCCTGACCGAGGCGGGTCGCCAGCTGCGCGAGAAGGGCCTGCAAAAGACCTTGGTCAAGGCGGCCGGCCTCGAGCCGGAAGAATTCGCCACGCTGCAGCGCGCCGTCACCAGGCTTCGCGACAACCTCATCCGCCACGCCGACGGGCAATAGACGGCCGCCGACGAGAGCGCTCGCCCCCCTCCGGCTCCTGCTTGGGATTACCTCCCAAGAGGGATGGAAACGTCAGCGGGTTCCATCCAGATTCATCCTCTCACCCAGTGAAGAGGAATGAATGAAGTACATTCTCCCGGCCAACCATGGTCTGCCCGAGCGCATCCTCGGCGACCCCGATCTTCTCCCGAAAACCGAAGAGGGAACACCGTCGCTGACAGACGTCCAATACGAGGCGCTCAGCCAGGGCGTTGCTCGTGGCACCTCGATGTTGGTGGTCGCCCCCACCTCCACGGGGAAGACGCTCATTGGAATCTGGGCCTTGAGCAGCTGGCTCTTCGCTCGTCCAGGCCGGCATGCCGTGTATCTGGTCACGCATCGCGCCCTGGCCCGACAGAAGTTCGAAGAATTCGTGGGGCGCCTGAGCGACCGGTATCTGGGTGGAGACAAGAGCGGCATCGTGCTCGCCAATGGAGACGCCGTCGAGGATGGAGCGGGTGGCGTTCCGACAGACCCCCTCGGGGCCCTCATCCTGGTGGCGACGTACGAGAAATATCTCGCGATGGTCTCTGGAAGCGGCATCCGCTCCGACATGAGCCATTGCGTCATCATCTGCGATGAAATCCAGATTCTGGGTGATCAGAATCGGGGCCGGAGCGTCGAGGTTCTCCTGACGCTGCTGCGCAAGACGCGATGGGGGCAGCTCATCGGGCTGTCCGCGGTGATCGACGCGCGCGACGCCAGGGACTTGAGGGAGTGGTTCAACGCCACCCTGATTCGACTCGATGGCCGGGAGAAGCACCTCCACTACGAATGCCGGACCCCCAGCCGGGTTCTTTCCTTCCGAACGGACAAGGCGGAAGCGGGCATTCAGAGCACGGCGCCCACTCCTCAAGCGCCAAACGATACGGCCTTGATCCTCGAGCAGTTGCTCAAGAACAAGGACGCGCTCCCCGTGGTCGTCTTCTGCATGACCCGTCGAAAGGTGGAACAACTGTCTCAGGCTCACGCCCGAAAGCTGGGCCTGACCGTTTCAGCGACACAGCCCCTGCTGCCCGAACTGAGGGAGTCAACCACCGCGGCGCGGGAACTCTCCCGCTTCATTCCCAAACGGTTCGCCTTCCACTCGGCGGAACTGATCGAGGAGGAGCGGATACTCGTCGAAAGCAAGCTGGAATCGAAACAGCTGGATCTGGTCTTCGCCACGAGCACGTTGGCCGCCGGGGTCAACTTCCCTTTCAAGACAGCGGTCTTCGACGACTGGAAGCGATGGGACGATCGAAGCAAGGGTCATGTGCCCATGCCCGCGAGCGAGTTCCACAACATGGCCGGGCGGGTCGGCCGCATGGGTTCGGGACACTCGCATGGCAGCGTCATCTTCACGGCCAAGGACAACTATCAAGAGAGACAATCCGTCACCTCCTACCTGAATCCCGACCAGTCGACGCCGCTCACTCCCCGGGTGACGCCCGATGACTTCAACCAGCTCGCGCTCCAGCTCGTCTCGTCCGGGGTATGCCAGACGCAAGAAGAGGTTTCCGACTTCCTGTCGAGCACCTTCAGCGCCATGCGTGAACTCGAATCGAACAAGATGGGGCTGTCACATTGGACGAGCGCCATGAGTCAATCCATCCAGGCGCTCAGGACATGGGGGTTCATGCTGTGAGGAAACTGCATGTCACGGAGGTAGGCCGCCAGGTGGCGTTCAGCGGATTGCGGCCCGACACCGCCCACTACCTGTTGGACTATCTGGGGAGCCGGCACGCCGAACTCTGCTCCTTCGTCCCGGATGGAGCGCAGCGGCCGGGCTCACCCCAACGTCTCAACTATTGCCTGATCAACGCCTGTCTGACCTCACCCGAGTTCTGGGGAGCCCACAGGGCGAGATCCATCCCCTATGGCTTCGATGTCCTCGTCCAGAATGATCCCGTCGTGGCCTATGCCTCGAGCCTCGCCGAGACGCAGTGGCAGGGCTACCGCGACGCCGCGAACGCCGCGATGCTTCTCATGGATTGGCTCGAGGGCGTTCCCCTCAATCTGCTGGAGGGCCAGTTCCCCAATGTCCGGGCTGGAAACATCCGCAGCCTGTGCAGGGATCTGGCCTGGGCCCTCTCCGGACTCTCCAACATCCTGGCGGCCGCCACCCAGCCCAACCTGTCGACCGAGGAGCGGCCCAGCTGTCTTCGCGCGCTGTCACCCGACGCGGTGAGGAGCCTTCGCCGTCTCCTGCAACCGCTTCGGATCCTCGTCTGGCGACTCAATGTCGGTCTGCCGCCGACGGTTCTCTGGATGACCGAATTGAAAACCGACAATGGAGAACGCGCGGTCTCCAGAGCCGAAGCCCTGTCCCTGCATCAAATCGGCCTCGGTTCCTTCGAGAGCCTCCGTCGCCGGAGCAACTGGGAGCACCTCGTCGAGATACTAGGCGCCAATGGCGCGACCGACCCACATGCGCGTGCGCGCGAGTTGCAACAGCTCGCCAACGGATGGCATGGCACCACCCGTAATCGCGCGAAAGCCCAGCAACTCCGCCGTCTGGACACCACCGACCAACCCCTGCTCGAGAACTTCTACCACAGCAGGGACAAGCACTTCGAGGCCGCGTTCCAGGCGCTGCTGGAGCGCGTTGGAATTCGCTATACCCTGTTCGACACGGGCCAGAAGCCAGGGGCTTTTGATTACCTGTTGCATGTCGAGGGCCGCCCCGACATCGCCGTCGAGTGCAAGACGAAGCAGGGAGACGGTCTGGTTGATCTCACCGCCGCGCGAGTCGTCCTGAGCAGCTCGGAGCAGTATGGGCACCGGGAAACGTTCTGCGTGACACTTTGCCAGCCCGGGGTGGATCCCAATGTCCCGGAGAATCTGCAGGCCTGCCCCCGGCTGTGCATCGTGGAAACGCATGATCTGGCCGAGGCGTTTACCCGCCTCATCCGCCAATCGCTCAGCCCGCAGTCCTTTCATGACTGGCTGGCCCAACCCGGGCAAGCCAGGGCGGAGACGCTTCTGGTTCACACTCGAGCTGTCACCGAGCCCGAGGTGATTTCGCCGCAGCCCACCTGAAGCAGGGTCCAGGCCGTGGTTTCCGGCCGCTGAGGCACGGCGGCCGTGTCACACGAGCCTGTGCCCACCGTCGACGTGCAGCGTCTCGCCGGTGGTGAAGCCGTTGCCCATGAGGAAGAGGACGGCATGGCCGATGTCGGCGGGCAGCCCCACCCGCCCGACGGGGAGCCGGCGCGCGTGCTGCTCGAGGCGCTCCTGCTTCGCGGCCCCCGCGAGGACTTCCCACATTCGGCGTGTCAATCCATCGGGGAGAGATGACATTTTCGCGGCGGTGGCGAAGCACCTGAGCTTCGTGGAGGCGGCGCGCAGGCTCGGCGTCCCCACCAGCTTTTGTTGAAGAAGCGGCGATGGACATGGTTTGCTCGTTTTGATTGAAATGATGGATTTGACGAGATAGGGTTGTCGGACCTCGTTCAAGGACGACATCGATGCTCGTGCGTGGGGTTGCACTGTCGGTCGTGTTGCTGGCCGTGGCTTGCGGTGGTGGACCCGAGGAGTTCGACACCTCACCGCTGGCCACCCGCTCGAACACCTTGTCCATCACGGTCGAAGATCAGGTGGTCGCGAGGCTGCCGAGTAGCACCGGGGCCGTGTATGGCTATGGTGAATACCTGCCGCCGGGGTATCTGACGTCGACCACGCACTATCCGGTCATCATCCACCTCAATGGGGCGGGAGAGTTCGGCACGTCCACCACCGAGGCGGATCTGCTGAACATCGTGACTCGTCACGGGGCGCTGAAGAAAATCCGATACACGACGCAGGGAAAAACCTACTTCGGCGAGCAGCAGGTGATGGTCTTCACGCCGCGAGCGGCGACGGGCTGGCAGCCCGCGGAAGTGAATGCGTTCATCGACTTCATCATCGCCAACTACCGCGTGGACACGACGCGCATCTACCTGACGGGCATCAGCATGGGGGGCTATGGTAGCTGGACGTATGCCTACGCGTATGGAAACAGGTTGGCGGCGCTGGCGCCCATGGCCACCAACATCGGGGCACCTGGTCCGACGGTGACCACGCTCCTGAACGTGCCGGTCTGGGGGGTGCACTCGTTCAATGATGGCACTTCGCTCTCGGCGGAACGGTCGTGGCTGCTCGGCGTGACGAAGAACTATGGGCAAAACCAGATGGTGGGTGTGCCGACTCCCTCGGCGACGGTGACCTATCTGTTCAGCGCCTCCACCCACGCCTGGACGTCACAGCCGGGCGTGGTGGCCACCGGGGGCTCCATCGCGCGCCTCACCGTCTACCCGGGCTCGGCGCATGACTGCTGGACGCAGACGTACGACAACGATGCCTTCTGGGATTGGATGCTCTCCCAGCAGCGTGGCTCCGTTCCCTAGCTCTTCTCGAGGCGAGTCCCCCCGAGCAGGAGGGACTCGCCTCGCGGGCGGGCCAGGGCTCACCGCTCGCTGAAGGTGCCCTCCGGCGCCGTGGCGGACCAGGTGTTGATGCGGACGTTGAGCGCCCGGAATTGCAGCGAGCTGTTCCAGTCACCCATCAGCACGACGAAGTTCGGCGTGGTGAGGGCTCGGCCATTCACCGAGCGCTCGAGGGTCGTCCCACTCACGGTGGCCCGGACGCCGTAGTAGACGTAGGGACTCCCGGCCTCGGGGGTGATCACCTGGGGCTGGAAGGCAGCTCCCGCGACGGGCCCGGTGGCCGTGCCATACCCCGCGTCGGTGATGACGGGCGTGAAGGCTCCCCGGGTGACCCCGTCCGCCCCCGCCGCGAAGTGACCGAAGTCGAGCGCTGACGGCGCGTGGGTCGCGGCCTGGATGAGCCGGATCAGGGGCGCGGGCACCGCGTCCGGCGCGAACTCCTCCTTCACGACGGTCAGCCGGACCTGTGCGCCCTCCGTGCCGCTCACCACGGCCAGGTAGCGCCGGCCCGCCTCGAGCGGACCTGTCGGGGCCTCGGCCAGCACCGTCGCGGCGCCATCGCCGGAGGCCGTGATCCGAAGCGTCCCTCCCGTCGGGGAGACCGGCAGATCTCCGATGGCCGGCGCGGCCCCATACCGGAGGTTGTTGGCGATGATTCGCGAGTTCTCGAGGACCTGGAGCGGGGTGGGAGTCGCTTCGGCCGTGGCCGGATTGACCGCGTGGAAGAAGTAGAGGAGCGGATCCCGCTTCAGGCGGACGGCTCCATCCTTCCCCGAGGGAACCAGCAGCAGCGCGGGAGCACCCTCGTCCTGCAAGGTGCGCCGGTCATCCCCCGTGGTGATGGCGAACCAGGCGCTCGCCGCCGCCAACGTCCCGCTCGGGGGAGAGAAGAACAGCTTGCCGCTCTGCGAGGGCGTGAAGTTGGGTGTGCCGATGATCGCCAGCCGCTGGAACTCCGCCGGGAGGGAGACGCCACCCGTGGTCGTGTCGGCCGAGTACGGCTCCACCGCGGTGGTGTAGGGCGTCGTGCCCGTCTCGTTGGCGAGCCGGCGGTTGCGACTGGTTCCCGTCACCCGGTCCGCCGTCACGTAGCGCACCCGGACCGTGCCCGCCTCCACCGGCTCGAAGGACTCCTTCAGCACCAGCAGCCGCGGCTTGTCCATGCGGTCCGCCCCGGCGTACACGACGTTCCCGGTGCCCACGAGGGTGAGCCGCTCGCCCTCCTCGAGGGTGATGGCCTCCGAGGCCGCCACCGGAGCCGCCGAGAGCTCCGACTCCGCGTCGCGCACGACGAACCGCACGCTCTGCCCGGGGGTCACCTCGAGCTCACGGTAGGCCGTCACCGCCTCGTCTCCTGGCTCCACCGGTACCGGGAACAGCTTCGTGTCCCCGACGTAGAGATCAATCTTGTACGGCGCCCACGGTGCGTCGGCCTTGTCGCTGGGGTTGTTCTTCAGACCCAGGTAGGCGTTGACGAAGCGGACGTAGGCCTTGGGCGCGACGGTGCCAGCGTCCGTGCCGCCATCGGTGCCCGCATCCGACGGGGGCTCGATGACCGGTCCACCATCCCCACCGTCCGGAAGAGGGTCTCCGCCGTCCACCGGGGTCCCCCCCGCGTCCGTGTCACCGGGCGGGTTCTCCGGGCCGCCGTCGTCGCAGCCGGTGGTGGTCCCGGCCGACAGGGCGAGGACCGTCATCAACAACCAGACACCCAGAACGTTCCTCTTCACGCGTGCTCTCCCACAGGAATGAGAAGACAGACATCCGTGCTCGTGGCTCATCGCTTGTCGCACTCGCCGCGCAGCGGGTAGATGCGGCCCTTGGACAGCTCATCGCGCAGGTAGAAGTAGGCCATGACCCCCGCGTTGAACTGCGCGTGCTGGAGCCACTCCGAGACCGCGGCGGAGTCCGTCCCCGCCTCGATCTCCGGGGTCAGCGGATTGTCGAGCGTGCAGACCTTCTTCCACAGGGTGGCGCCGCCGATGGCGCTCGGGTTGCCGCTGGGCGGCTCGCTCGAGCCGGTGCCGAACTTGCCGACGCGCACGAGATCGCAGGCGCCGCGAGCCGCGCCGAGCATGTTGGCGCCCCACTTGCCCCAGTCCGTCTCCCGGGGCGAGAAGTCGATGTCCACCTCGCCGTATTTGATCCACGCCTGCATGAATTCCGGAGTGAAGGTCACCGTGGTGCCGCCCGCGGCCATCCACGTCATGTAGCGCGCACCGCCGTGCTCCCCGAGCACCCGCTCGAACATCGCCAGATGGGGTGTGCCGGTGGAGGAGGTGCCGAACAACCCCTTGGCGAGGTTGGCCACGCGCGCCCCGTTGAGCGCGACCAGCGTCTTGGCGGCGCCGCTCTGCCCGTCACCCGCGCGGCCGTGGCAGTTGGCGCAGATGCCCTGGAACACCGCGGCTCCGGGCGTGGTGGAGTAGAGCTCGCCCCACGGCTGCTTGGGATTGCCCAGCTTGTCCTTCATCCACGGTTCGATGGACTCCGGCGGCGGCGCGTTGGCGTCGAAGCGGCAACCCGGCTTCGGCGTCCAGAAGTTGGTGGGGATGCGCTGGTGGGCGAGCGCCTCGTGCGCCTGGGTGATGGGGTAGCGCGTCAGGTAGTCGAAGGGCGGCACGCCGATGCTGGACTCCCAGTGGGTGTTGCGCGGCTCGTAGGGAACCTTGTCGGTGAAGTCCTCGGAGACCCAGCGCACGTCGGGGGGATCCTGGCAGGTGTCCTTCACGGCGAGCTCCGCCTGGCGCAGGCGCTCCTGACGGTTGGCTTCCTTCTGTGCCGTGCTCAGCCCGCTGTCGCGAGGCCAGTCCAGCGAGGCGAGCCAGCGCGCCACCAGCAGCGGCGCGCGGCAGTCCTGGCCGGGGACGTTGGCGGGCATGTGGATGATGCGCTCGTCGGTGTCGCGGGCGACGCGCTGGAAGAGCGTGCTGGCGGGGGTCGGGCCGCGCAGATCGGCGGCGAAGTCCGTCACCCCGAGGTTGACGTAGGAGCGCAGCCCGTTGCTCTCCTTCAGCGTGGTGGGGAACTGGAACAGGCTGCCGCCCGCGGAGAAGTCGAGCGAGGCAATCGCCGGGTTGCTGATCACCGCGAAGCCGTTCGGGTTGTGGCACTGGGCGCAGTTGGCGATGAAATAGCCCTGGAGTTCCAACTCCTGCGTGTTGCGCGGGCGCTTGCTCCCGGACGTCTCCAGCCTGGGCAGGTCCGCGCTCGAGCGGATGCCCGTGAGGACGCCGTAGCTGATCAACCGGTCCACCTGCGACAGCTCGTCCTCGAGCACGTCCGCCTCGGCGTCCACACCGCCTTCGCCACCGGGCCGGCGGTTGAGTTGCAGCGGGGTGAAGCCGAGGACGAAGTTCTGCGCCTCGGAGCCGGTATGACAGTCCACGCAGCGGTGGCGACCGGGGATGGCGTAGTTGCGCGTGGCGCCGGTGGCCTCGTCCGTGCGGTAGACGATGACCCGGTCGGAGAAGCTCGAGCCGTCGCGGTAGCGCAGGTCATGCAGCTCCGCCACCGTCTCGTCCTCGTTCCAGATGTACGTGCCGAAGAGCGAGTCCCGCCACGGCTGGCGTACGACGATGAGCCGCGTCTCGATCTTCCGGTAGCCCACCTGTCCCTGGGCGTCCTTCACCGGCTTGAAGAACGTCTTGTAGAAGCGGGTATTGGGGGGGATCTCGAAGTGCTTCGTCGTGGAGTCGTACCGGATGGACGTGCCAGCCGGGACGTGCACCTGACGCAGCTTCTTGGCGTGGTCCGAGAAGAGAGGGTAGGTGGGCGCGAAGGCGACGGTCCCCGACCGGGCCAGCTTCTCCGCGTCGAAGGTCACGATGTCGGTGTCCGTCTCGGACAGGAAGCGGGGCAGGGCGGTGGCGCGGGCGAACCAGGCATCCTTTTGTGAATCACTGCCCAGCGGCGCGTTCTCGGGGATGCAATGGCCCAGATCGGTCATCGCCTCGCCCACGCCACGCGCCACGTCCACGCCGCCGTCGCTCGAGCCTTCCTCCCGCACCTCGAAGGATCCCTCCGGCGTGCCCTGCGCGAGCCAGGAGGAGAGTGCCTGTCCGAGCGCCACCGCCTGCTTGAGCTGCTCGGAGGAGGGCAGGGGAGGCATGGCGCCCTGCGTGGCCATCCGGGCCATGGCGGGGGCCGTCTCCCTCAGGCTGGCGAGGTCCGAGGTGTATTGGAAGCCACCCCGTATCTCGGGGGCCTCGTGGCACGAGCCACACTGCGCGTCCACGCGCGCCCTCAGGTTGTCGAAGGTCTCCGTGACGGCCTCACGCGTCGCCGCGCGGCGCAGGGGAATGCGCTCGTTCGAGCGGGCCGGGGTGCAGGTGATGCGAGGCGGGCCCGCGTCACCCGCGTCGGGCCCGCTCCCGTCCGTCGAGCCGGCGTCCGGGACGACAGCGGGCGTCTCCGGGGACGGGCAGCCGCCCATCGTGGCAACCACGAACATGGACACACCGAGAGCGAGGCCCGTGACGAGCCCATTCCTTGTCATCACCATGAGACGGGATCTCCTCCTGCGCTGCGCGAGCCTTATCGGAGAAAGGGGAGAGGGGTTTGAAAAAACATCGTCACGATTGTATGTCTTTGACGAAAGGGTGACGGCCGGAGGAGCGGGAGGCTCCTCCGGCCGTGGAATGGCTCAGGGGGTGGGATTCAGCTCACAGGCCCTTGCACACGCCGGCGCCGCGGCCCAGGTCCCCGCCGCAGTCGAGCGGGCTGACGGTGCTGCAGGAGATGAAGCCCTGCTGGACCAGGAGGTCCTCGAAGTCCTGGGTGTTGGTGCTGTAGACCCAGTCATACAGGGCCTGCTCCTGGGTGGCCTTGGCGTAGTTCACGTTCTCGTTGAGGAAGAGCTTGCGCGAGAGCGGGTAGACGCCCGAGGTGTTGCTGGCGATCAGCTTGCGGACGTTGGCCGCGGTGGGGGCGATGCCGTCCACCTTGAGCGCCGCGTTGCCGGTGCGCCTGGCCGAGTCACCGGCGTAGCCGATGGCGTTGGCGTTGTTGGCCGTCAGCTTGCCGATGCAGGTGGTGGCGCTGTCGGAGGTGGTGCAGGGCGAGGGGTTGGTGGAGGACTCGTCCTTGATGACGACCACGTCGGCGCAGAACGTGGTGCAGCCGAGCAGCGACTTGAAGGTGTCCGTCGTGCCGGACAGGTCGTCACGGCGGTACTTCGCGATGGTGCCGGCGGTGGGGCGGCCCAGCGCGGACCAGTTGCTGACGCAGGTGGTGGCGCTGCCGCTGCCGTCGCCACAGAAGGCCTTCTTCAGGTTGGCCGTGGAGATGCTGTTGCCGGCCAGGGCGCTATAGGTGGAGCTGCTCACGAAGGCGTTCACCGCGTCGAGCGCGACGACGTTGCTGGACTCGCCAGGGCAGCACGCGCCGCCGGAGGCGGAGCCACCCGCGCAGGTGCCCGCCTTGAAGTCGCGCGACATGGGCGCGAGCGTCTGCTGACGGCCAATACAGGACGTGCCAGAGCCGTTGCGCAGACAGCCCTCACCCACGCTCGAGCCCTTGCCCTCGATGGTCAGGCCCGCGCCCGACTGGACGTTGGCGGCGACCAGGGCCTCCTTCAGGGTGTCCGAGCCGTAGAACTCGTTGTTGGGACCCAGATTCTGCACCACCGAGCCGAGCTGCTGCTGCTCGGTGCTCATGGACTCGCCACCACAGCCCACCACGGACATCGTCACCACCACGGCGGCCGACATGGCCCACTTCATCTTGTTCATGACGAATGCTCCCAGTTGCGAGGGTTTGATTCTGGACAAAGGCAGTGCCTCTCCGCCAAGCGGGTACGGGAACGCGGGCTTCGGGGAGAGGCGTCGAGCCCGGTCGGGCCGGTTCGACGGGGCGCAAGGTGCCTCAATCCCCGGACTCTTCGCGCTCCAATTGCGTCAAATCTCCGCCAATGGCGGTTCACATGTCATAAATGTCTATCGTGTCACGGATGGCGCACGGCGCCTCCCGCTCCGACGCTCGCCGGGCGAGCAGACACGAAGTTGACGCAAATGACACATCCCACCCCATACAGACGGGGAAGGGCGGACCTATTTCTGGTCAGAACCCGCTGGAGGAATACCCTTGCGCGCCCTCGTCCCCTGGTCTGTCCGGAAGACAGCGATTCACCTCCTGCCTCTCGCGATGCTGTCGCCGGCATCCGGGTGGGCCGCCGCGCAGAAGGGCGGCGCCACGGGACCCGAGCCCCTGGAGATCGCCATGGGGTTGACCGCGGGGCTCGTCCTCTTCCTGTATGGGGTCTCTCGTCTGGCGTTGGCGTTGAAGGCGCTCGCGACGGAGCCGGCCAGGCGCCTGTTGGGGAAATTCACCCGCAACCGCTTCGCCGGCGTCCTCACCGGAGCCGCGGCCACCACGGTGCTGGACTCGTCCTCGGTGACCATCATCATGGTCATCGCCCTGGTGGACGCGGGCCTCTTGAGCGCCATCCAGTCCCTGGGGGTGGTGTTGGGCTCGAACATCGGAACCACGTTCGGCGCGCAGCTCGTCGCCTTCCAGATCAGCAAGTACGCCCCCGTGGGCCTCGCGCTGGGGGCGCTGCTGCTCGCCTTCGGCCGGAGCGAGCGGTGGAAGCACGTGGGGCGCATGGTGTTTGGAATGGGGCTCTTGTTCTTCGGGCTGGAGTTCATCGAGCAGACCATGGAGCCCTTCAAGGACCACGCGCCCTTCCTGCGGTGGATGCGGGAACTGGGTGCCAACCCGTTGATGGGCGCGGCCGTGGGAGCGCTGTTCACCCTGATCATCCAGTCCTCGTCGGCGACCATGGCCATCATCGTGACGCTGGCCAGCCAGGGGCTCATCTCGCTGCCCACGGGGGTCGCGATCATGCTCGGCGCGGAGATCGGCACGGTCGCGGACACGCTCATCGCCACGATCGGGCGCAGCCGTCAGGCCATCCGCACGGGGGTGTTCCACTTCCTCTTCAATCTCATCACCGCCGCGCTCGGCCTGCTGTGTGCGTCCCGGCTCGTGAGCCTGGCCCAATGGGTTTCAGGGGACGCGAGCGTGGGCCGGCAGATCGCCAACGCACAGATGATCTTCAACGTCCTGGGCGTCCTCCTGTTCATCGGCTTCGTGCCCCTCATCGACCGGGCGCTCCAGGTGTTGCTCCCGGAGCGACGGACGCAAGCCGCCGCTCCGCCAGTCCTCTCCCGGGAGCAGAATGCCTGAACAACCTGCTTAATCCACACCACTGCAATCGCTTTCTTTGAAAGGAAGAACCCAGATTCCAAGACATCAGAAAGGGAGGTGAGAAGGACTTTCGTGGAGGGGGTCGCTTGACAGGCTGAAAGTAAAACGTTTACCTGTTCTGGACTCCCGCGCGGCTGCTCACCCCCAAATGAAGAGAGCCCCCATGTCCCAGCATCACGTCGTCCGGAAGATGTTCCTTCTCGGCACCGCCAGCACGGCCCTGTTCATCGGCTGCGGTTCCGAGGAGGGCGTGGCCCCCCAGGAGTCCCTCGGTTCGGATCGCCAGGAGATCGTCGGCGGTAGCGACACGAGCATCTCCACCCATCCCTGGCAGATCTCCTTCCAGTCCACGTCGGGTTTCGCCTTCTGCGGCGGCTCCATCCTGAACGAGAACTGGATCCTCACGGCCCAGCACTGCGTCTATGAGGGGGCCTTCGCCGTGACCTCCCCGAGCACGGTCCGCATCGCCGCGGGCATCTCCAAGCTCAGCACCGTGGACAGCGAGGGACAGATCCGCTTCGTGGACGACGTCATCTCCTTCCCGGGCTTCGCGGGCGTGAAGAAGGGCAAGGACGTGGCGCTGCTGCACCTGTCCAAGCCGCTCACCTTCAACGGCAAGGTGGCGCCCATCGCCCTGGCGACGGCGGAGGATGAGGCGGAGGGCCTGACGGCTCCGGGTGTCATCTCCACCGTGACGGGGTGGGGCGACCTCGCCGAGAACGGCACCTCTCCGGACACCTTGCAGGCCGTCGACGTGCCCCTTCTCTCCAACGAGGATGCCGACGCCGCGTACCCGGAGGACATCACCGCGGACCAGCTCGCCGCGGGCATCATCGGCGTGGGCGGCATCGACTCGTGCCAGGGTGACAGCGGTGGCCCCCTCATCGTGAGCAAGGGCGGCGGCAAGGTGCTCGCCGGCGTGGTGAGCTGGGGCTACGGGTGCGCGGATCCCGCCTTCCCCGGCCTGTACGCGCGCGTCTCGTCCTTCCAGCCGTGGATCTCCTCCTTCCTGAAGAAGTCACCCACCATCCGCCTCAACACGACCAACCAGTCGGGCGGCGAGGGCGCCTGGAAGCACTACCGGGTGAGCATCCCGTCCGGCCTCCAGGTGTTCAACGTGCACATCTCGGGGGGCACCGGTGACGCCGACCTCTACGTCCAGCACGGCGCCCAGCCCACGGAAGGCAGCTTCACCTGCCGGCCGTACGCCAATGGCAACGGTGAGACCTGCAGCATCCCCCACCCGGCGGCGGGCACCTGGTTCATCTCGGTCCAGGGCTACTCCGCCTTCTCGGGCCTGAGGGTGCACGCGACCTCCTACTGAGCGCGACGTCCCACGGTCCTCCCAGGACTGAACGCCTCGAGCGGCGCTTCCCGCGCCTGCTCGAGGCGTTTTCCTTTTCCGGAAGGGGCTCGCCCGGGTCAGGTCGCGGTGAGAGGTCGCGGGCGGTGGATGTGCCAGGACAGGGCCATCAACCCCAGCACCAGCACCAGGCCCAGGCGCACCAGGCCATTCCACCCCAGCACCGACAGCAGGGCCCCGGACGTCAGCGATGCCAGGCCGCTGGCGGCGAACACGCACAGATCGTTGATGCCCTGGGCGCGGAAGGACTCGGCGCCCGAGCGGCTGCGCGCCACCAGCGTCGTCGCGGTCACGAACACGAAGCACCAGCCCACCCCGATCAGCGCCAGCCCGATCAGGTGCCCGCTCAACCCCTGGACCCAGCTTACCAGGAAGCCCACGAGCAGGAACAGCAGCCCCAGTCCCTGTACCCGCGCGATCGACATCCTCTTGAGCAGGGCGCCGATCGACAGCGACGGCAGGTACATGCTCAGCAGGTGCAGCTGGATGACCCAGCTCGCCTGGCGGATCATGTACTTCTCGACGCCGCACATCTGCAGGGGCGTGGGCACCATGAGCAGGCTCATCACCAGGAAGGCGCCGGCGCCCATGGCCACCATTGGCCAATACAGCTCGCGCGCCTGGGCGCTGGGCGCGGCGGATGCCGCCGCCACGAGCGTGGCCTGGGGCTGCTGGTACAGCGACAGCGCGAGCGCGCCCAGCACCTGGAGCAGCGCCAGGGTCAGCAGGGCCCAGGGCACATAGTCGGCGGTCCTTCCCTCCAGCAGACTGAAGAGCGAGATGCCGGGAATGATGCCCGCGGCGCTGGCGAGTTGTATCCGGGTCAGCAGGCCCGGGGCCCTGCTGCTCTCTTGCCCCTCGAGGATGGCGAAACGGTACTGCTGGACGAAGGCGCCTTGCAGGCCCACGCCCAGAACGGCCGCGCAGAACAGCCAGAAATCCATCCGGTGCACCGCGTGCGCGGCGAGCACCAGGCAGCCGGCGCCCAGCAACGCCGCGGTGATGAAGCATGGCTTGCGTCCGAAGCGGCGCATGAGCTGGCTGGCGGGCCAGGTGCCCAGGGACGCGGACAGCACCAGCACGGCCACCGGCAGGGTCGCCAGCCGCATGTCCAGCGCCAGCCCCTTGCCCACCAGGCCGCCCACGAACTGGATCGCGGCCACGCTGGCGATCCCCACCACCTGACACAGCAGGAGGACGCCTGTGTTGAGGGATGGAGCGGACGAGGCCCACGGAACGCGAAGGCTCAACACGCGCGCTCCGCACCGGGTGGCGCGGAGGCCGGCTCCTCCGCCTCGAGCGCCGCGATCTCCTCCAGGGACAGGCCCATGCGCTGGTGGAGGAAGCGCACCATGGTCCAGTGCGGCAGTGCCCCCTCGTCGAAGGGCCCGAACTCCTCGCGGTACAGCGGCAGCCAGCGCAGGGCCTCCTCCAGCATCCGCTCCCGGTTGGGTTGCCCCTGCTGGTAGTCCTCGTATGGCAGGCTGCGGTGGTGGATGAAGAATCGTCCCGGGAGCCGCTCCTCGCACAGCTCCCGGTACTCCCGGGTCTGGAGGATCAGATAGTGCCAGACCTCGTCGATGGCCTGCTCCACCGGCAGGAACAGCCCGACCAGCTGCTGGGGGTAGCACGAGAGCAGATACAGGTACCGCAGACACTCGAGGAGCCGACGCTCGACGTACGCGGGCTCCTCGCCGGTGGTCAGCACGAAGTGCCGGACCACGCCGGAGTAGAGCGAGTCCCCGAGCAGGGCCTTGAGCGCGGCGGGTGTCACCTTGGCGGGATGGGGCTTCACGGCTCACCTCGTCCAGTCATCTCATCCTCTCGTACCAGCCACGCATATTTCCCGGACTTGCCGATCGCGATGTGCGCGCGATGCTCGAGGACGCACTCGAGCCCGGTGGCCTCCAGGAGTCCCCGCCGCAGCGCCTGCTCCGCGGCCGGCTCGATGGGTCCGCCGTCGAAGGTGGTGTACAGCAAGCGCGCCCGCCGGGGCGCCTCCAGATGGAGCTGATAGACGAAGATGGAAGGGGTGGCGTCGGCGATCCAGTCGTCGAGATCGGCCTGGGAGATCACCCCTCCACGCTCGAGCCGCAGCAACTCCTTCTCCCTCCCGCAGAACCGGCGGATCCGCAGCGGATCAGGAGAGCCATCGCTCGTCTCGGCGCAATCGCCAGAGCGATAGCGGATCAGCGGCATATAGGGGTTGCGCAGGCTCGAGACGATGATGCTGTAGATCTTGCTGCCCTGTTCGACGGGGATCAGCTCCAGGTGCATCTTGTCGAGATAGGGCCAGTACCGCCCGTGACGATCACTGAAATACAGATAACCCAGCTCGGTGCTACCAAACAGGTCGATGATCGGGCACTCGAAGTGCCGCTGCAGGAAGCGCTGGACGTTCCTCGGCGTGTACTCGTAGGCGTGAATGATGCTGGCCGGCTTCGGGAAGTGCCGCCACAGGCCCCAGTCCAGGGCCTTCCGCACCAGTTGCGCGAGGTGGTAGCTGTCGCAGTCGAGGTGATACCTGCCCCGCGGATGCGCCTGCTGGATGACGCGCATCTCCTCGAGCATGCGCTCCACCTCGTCACGCTCCCAGAGCGCCGGATCGAGTCGCAGGTTGAGATAGAGCGTGCGCGGATCGAGCCGCCGCTCCTCGAGGCTCGGAAGGGCGGAGGGCTCGGCGCCGCGCTTCCTCGCGTTGACCCGCGCCACGTGCTCGGTCGCCAGGACCGTGGTGATCGACACGCGCTGGCAGTCCTGCTTCCAGGTGTCGGAGATGTCGGGGTGCTCGCTCCAGAGCTGGTAATACGATTTCAACAGGAAGAAGGGCGGGCGGATGATCTGCATCCGCGCGTGGTTGGTTCCCGTGGAAAGCACGAACTCCGCCGCGCCTTCCTTCAGGGCATCGGCGAGCCTCGGGGTCATCCAGTTGTCTGGGAAGCCCCTGGCGATCTCCGGCTTCTCCAGGATCGGGAAGTGCCCCTGCTCGATCGACGGGCGGTAGATGGGGATGTCCCGGACCTGATCGATCATCTCGGCGAAAGTCTGTTTATGGGCGTTCATCGGTTGAGTCTGGGAAAGACAGTCGAACGGGCCACCCGGAAGCGTTGCACCCACCCATTGAAAAGGCCGCGAGCGCGGCGGGAATCCATGAGGACGAGCATGTGCCCGCCGCGCTCGCGACCCAGGACAAGCCTCTCAGCTGATGCAGCCGGCCTTGGAGGAGATGCAGCCAGCCTTCGCGGGGCCGGAGATACAGCCAGCCTTCGCGTGTCCAGAGATACAGCCAGCCTTCGCGGGACCGGAGATGCAACCGGCGTCCACGGCCTCCGCGGGCGAGTTGGCCTCGACCCACTGGTTCCACAGCTGATCCTGGGCGAGCTGGCGAATCAAGTGCTTCATTTGAACCTCCGAGAATGGACTGGTGGATGATGCGTGATTGACCACACTTCCACTGCTCGCACCCCGCTGCGATCGGGTGCTCCACGACCGGGCGGACCGGCTCTCTGGTTTCCTGGTCGCATGTTTGTTTTAAGGACCAAGCACATGGAGGTCAAGGATTTATTTGATTGCATTGATGACGCGAATCGCCATGACTCCATGAGTTCCGGCTTTTATCGCTGACTGGGAATCCGAGAGGACGGAAGGGGAGGGGGAGTGGAAAACGCTTCTCCTGCTCGCGTCAGGGTGAAGCCCTCATAGCCCTGGGCCGCGATGGCCTCGCACTTCTTCCGGTAGGCCCCGACGCCGCCGGCATAGGGCAAGAGGACGCGTGGCTTGCCGGGGATGTTCGCCCCGATGTACCAGGAGTTGGCCAGGGGATAGAGCGTGCGGCCAGCGACCTCCTTGACGTGTGAGACCCACTCGTCCTCGGCCTGGGCGGTGGCCTCGATGCACTCGAGCCGGTGCTCCCGCAGGTAGGTGATGCAGTCGGAGATCCACTCCACGTGCTGCTCGATGGAGACGATGGCGTTGCCGAACACGGAGGGGCTGCCGGGGCCGGTGATGGTGAACAGGTTCGGAAAGCCGGCGATGGACAGGCCCAGGTACGAGCGCGGCCCGTCGGCCCATTTGCGCTTCAGTGACGCGTTGGCCCGGCCCTGGATGTCGATGTTGAACAAGGCGCCCGTGAAGGCATCGAAGCCCGTGGCGAACACGATGCAGTCCAGCGCGTACTCCGCGCTCCGGGTCCGGATCCCCGTGGGGGTGAGCTCCTCGATGGGGGAGGCCCTGACGTCGACCAGGGTGACGTTGTCCCGGTTGAAGGTCTCGTAATAGTGCGTGTCCACGCAGATGCGCTTGGTCCCCAGGGGATAGTCCCTGGGACACAAGGCCTCGGCGACGGCCGGATCGCGCACCGTTGCCCGGATCCGGGAACGGACGAACTCGGCGGCGGTCTCATTGGCGTCCCGGTTGGCCATCACGTCCGAGAACGTGGCGAGGAAGGAGGTGCCGCCCACCTCCCAGCGCGCCTGGTATGCACGCTCCCGCTCCTCGGGCGACACCTCCAGGGCGGATTTGGGATTGACCTCCATGATGACCCCGGCCCGCGTCTCGCGCGCCTTGCGCCGGTACTCGGCATAGGTCTCCTTCATCCGCGACTCGTAGGCCGGGTCCAGCGGCGCGTTGCGCGCGGGCACGCTGAAGGTCGGGGTCCGCTGGAAGACGAAGAGGTGGGAGGCCTGCTCGGCGATGATGGGAATGACCTGGATGCCGGACGAGCCCGTGCCAATGACGCCGACGCGCTGGCCGGTGAAGTCCACCCCCTCGTGCGGCCAGCGGCTCGTGTGGAGCCTGGTGCCCTGGAAGGTGTCGAGCCCCTTGAAGTCAGGCACCTTCGTGGCCGACAGGCAGCCCGTCGCCATGATCACGAACCTGGCGGACACGTGGGCGCCGCCGTCCGTCTGGACCGCCCACCGGTTCGTCGCCTCGTCGAAGACGGTCGCCGTCACCCGCGTCTCGAACTGGATGTCCTGGCGCAGTTCGAACCTGTCCGCGACGTGGTTGAGGTAGCTCAGGATTTCCGGCTGGGTGGCGTAGCGCTCGGTCCACTTCCATTCCTGCTCGAGCTCGTGCGAGAACGAGTAGGAGTAGTTCATGCTGTCGATATCGCAGCGCGCGCCCGGGTAGCGGTTCCAGTACCACGTGCCGCCCAGGTCGCCGCCCGCCTCGTAGACCCGGACCGACAGCCCGAGCCGGCGCAGGCGGTGGAGCATGTACAGGCCCGAGAATCCGGCGCCAACGATGACGGCGTCGAAGTGGCTGGCGGGCTCCGTTCCGGGCTTCACTCGATTCGACTGCGCGTCTGACATGTCGTCGTCTCCACTCGGTGGGTGGTTTCGACATGCATGCTACCGGGGCTCGTTGCTGCGCAAAGGACTCTCCGGGTAGTCGTGGATGATTTATTTCGCCGGAAGATGTCTCGTGGACTACCTGATATCCACAACAGTTGCGGAAGACAATTAATGGCAGACGCAATTGATTGGCATTCACCTGGGGGGGCGTCCGGCCCGACGACCCTCGCCAGCGGCATGACGCGTCGTGTCGGTCGATTTTCTTCCGTGCGACCGATGAGTCTGGCGCCCTTCGAGGGTCTACATCGCGAACCCCATTTCCTGGAGGCACCCATGACCGCGAACCGCTCCCCCCGGATGATCTTCGTCAACCTCTCCGTGCGTGACCTGAAGCGCTCGATGGAGTTCTTCAGCCGGCTCGGCTTCGAGTTCAATCCGCAGTTCACCGACGAGAATGCCGCCTGCATGGTCGTCAGCGAGCAGGCCTTCGTGATGCTGCTGGCCGAGCCGTTCTTCAAGACCTTCACGAAGAACAAGATCTGCGACACGAGCACCCAGACCGAGGGCCTCTTCGCGCTGTCCTGTTCCAGCCGGGCCGAGGTCGATCAGATGGTGAAGACCGCCATCGCGGCGGGCGGCAAGCCTGCGATGGACTCGAAGGACCACGGCTTCATGTACGCCTGGAGCTTCTACGATCTCGACGGCCACCACTGGGAAGTCATGTGGATGGACCCGAAGGCCGCGGCGGGGCAGCCGTAGGCGCGCCGCCCCGAGGGTGGGCTCGGTGAACACTCTCGGTAACAGGGGAACTACACCGCGAATGTCGCGGGATTAGCTCTTCTACACGGAGTGGATACTCCCTTCCATCTCACACCCACCGATTGATTTGACCCGAAAATAGGGCGTTTTTAGGTCGAGTTGGCTGTTGAGAAAAGGGAGGTCCCATATGAAGACGCTCATCCTGTGCACCGCCGTTACCACCCTGGGCTTGCTCGGTTGCTCGCATTCGCAACAGGTCGCCCGCTCGAGCGCGAACGAGTTGCCCTACCAGCAGCACTTCAAGCACGGACGGGGGACGACCCCGGCCAACTGCTCGGACTCGCAACAGGCCGCCCGCTCGAGCGCGAACGAGCTGCCCTACCAGCAGCACTTCAAGCATGGCCACGGGCCGAGGACGGCTCCGGCCGATCAGGCCGAGTGTGCGCCCGAGTCCTCGAACGCCGAACAGTGAAGTGAAGCGCCCCGGTTCCCCGCGCCGGTGAGCGGGGAGTCCCAGAGCATGTCGCTCGCGCGGCGTGGCTCCTCGTCACGTCCCCCCCTTCGTGAAGGCCCTCGGCCCGCGGGCGCTCCGCCCGGGCCTGGAGTGGCTTCGCGCCGGGGGAGGGCGTCCCCCACGAAAAAAAAAGAAGAAGGGGAGTGACGGATCCTTCCGGCGGCGGTGTTCCATGCCGCCGAAAGAGGGAGGCGTCAGTCCGTTGGCCATCGATGTCGAGGCTTATTACCGCCGTTACGGCCCCCAGGTGCTCCGGCGCTGCCGCTTCCTCCTGCGCGATGAAGAGAAGGCGGTGGATGCCATGCACGACGTATTCGTTCAGCTCCTGCGTCACCGGGAAGACTTGAAGAACAGCGCTCCCTCGAGCCTGCTCCATCAGATCGCCACGCGGGTGTGCCTCAACCGGCTGCGCGGCGCCCGCCGCCGCCCCGAAGACGCCCACGACGAGCTGGTGCTGCGCATCGCCTCGGCCGAGGACACCGGGGCACGCACCGAGGCGAGGGGCCTGCTGGACTGGCTCTTCGGCCGGGTGCCCGCCTCCAGCCGGGACATCGCCGTGCTCCACCTGGTGGATGGGATGACGCTGGAGGAGACCGCCCGCGAGGTGGGGTTGTCCGTCTCCGGGGTGCGCAAGCGCCTCCGGGCCCTCTCGAGCGTGCTCGAGGAAATGGAGGCCGCATGATGTCCCCCCACCGCACCCCGGATTGGTTGTTGGAGCGCATCGCCCTGGGCGAGTTGCCTCCGGATGAACTGGCCGCGGCCCGCGCCCGTCTGGCCCAGGAGCCCGACGGCGAGGCCCGTCTGGCCGCGCTCGAGGCGGAGAACCGCGCCCTGTTGGAGCAACTGCCCGCTTCCGTCGTGGCGCGCGAGGTGGAACGCCGCGCCCGGCGGGACGAGGCGCGCTCACTCGAGGTGAGCCCCTGGCACCGGTGGCGTCCCGCGCTCGCCCTGGTGCCCGTGTTGGCCGTGCTCCTGCTCGTGGTGGCGCGTCCGGGCTCGAGGCCGGGCGAGCTGGAAGGGGAGAGCGCCGAGGAGACCCGCACCAAGGGTCTGCCGCCTCAGCTCGGTCTGCATCGCCTGGCGGCCCAGGGCCCGGAGACGCTCGCCCAGGGCGCCCTGGCCGCGCCAGGGGACGTGGTGCAGGTCTCCTACGTGGCCGCGGGGGCCCGCTTCGGCGTCATCTTCTCCGTGGATGGCCGGGGCACCGTCACCCTCCATGCCCCAGAGAGCGGCCTGGACGCCCTGCCGCTCGAGCCCTCGGGGACGCACGCGCTGCCCCAGGCCTATGCGCTGGATGACGCCCCCGCCTTCGAGCGCTTCTTCTTCGTCACCTCGGACGCTCCCTTCTCCTTGGAGGAGGTGCTCGCCCCCGCCCGCGTGCTCGCCACGTCGGACGGGGCTCGCACCGCGCTCCTCCCGCTCGCCGAGCGCTTCCGGCAGGTGTCCTTCATCCTCGAAAAGAGTTCCCCATGAGCCGCATGATCTCCGTCCTGTTGTGGTCGGCCCTGCTGTTGGTCTCCTCCGTGGCGGATGCGGCGCCCGCCAACGCCAACGCCAACGCCAACGCCAACGCCAACGCCAACAATGGGGTGCGCAGGCTGGCGCTCCTGGTGGGCGTCAATGACGGAGGGCCCGAGCGGACGCGCCTGCGCTACGCCGCCACCGATGCCCAGTCCTTCTCCCAGGTGCTGGGGGAGCTGGGCGGGGTGGCTCCCGCGGATCGGGTGTTGTTGCTGGAGACGGGCCGGGCCGGGTTGCTCGAGGGCTTCGAGCGGATGAAGCGCCTGGTCGCGTCGTCCAAGGCCTCGGGGGTCAGCCGGGTCGAGGTGCTGCTCTATTACTCGGGGCACTCGGACGAGACGGGGCTGCTGCTCCAGGGCGAGCGCCTGACGTATGGCGAGCTGCGCCGCGCCCTGGA
Source organism: Cystobacter fuscus DSM 2262 (assembly GCF_000335475.2). Taxonomy (NCBI): domain Bacteria; kingdom Pseudomonadati; phylum Myxococcota; class Myxococcia; order Myxococcales; family Archangiaceae; genus Cystobacter; species Cystobacter fuscus. The sequence continues at coordinate 488,283 of NZ_ANAH02000066.1, forward strand.
GGGCCTGCCCGCGGACGTGCGCATCGCGGTGCTGGACTCCTGTGCCTCGGGGGCCTTCGCGCGCCGCAAGGGCGGCTCGCCGCGGCCCGCCTTCCTGGTGGATGCCGGCAGCCGGGTGACGGGGCAGGCCATCCTCACCTCGTCCAGCGAGGACGAGGCCTCCCAGGAGTCGGACAGGCTGGGGGGCTCCTTCTTCACCCACCACCTCATCTCCGGGCTGCGGGGCGCGGCGGACATGACGCGGGATGGACGGGTGACGCTCAACGAGGCCTACCAGTTCGCCTTCCACGAGACGCTCTCGCGCACCGAGCGCACCCAGCGCGGCGCCCAGCACCCGGCCTATGACATCGAGCTGGCGGGCACGGGAGATCTGGTGATGACCGACCTCCGCGCGACCTCCGCGGCGCTGGTGCTGACGGACTCGCTGCAGGGGCGGCTCTTCGTGCGCGACGAGGCGGGGCGGCTCGTCGTGGAGGTGATGAAGGTGGCGGGGCGCTCCACGGAGCTGGGCCTGGCGCCCGGACGCTACCGGGTGCGGCGCGAGCTGGATGGCGGGCTGTCCGAGGCGTCCTTCGTGCTCTCCGAGGGCCGGAGCACGCAGCTGGTGACCGCGAGCTTCTCCTCGGTGCTGGGCGAGGCCACGGTGTCGCGGGGCGGTTCGGTGGACGAGGTGGGGGAGGCCGTCCCCGGCCGCCGGCGTCTGGCCTTCAACTTCGGCCTCGCACCGGGGGTGAGCAGCAATGACTGGTTCGCGCGGGGCGCGGAGGTGGAGAACGGGTGGGCGCTGGGCTTCATGAACCACGCCACGGCGCTCGAGGGAGGCGCGTCCCTGTCGGTGTTGTCGAACGCCTACGGCGACGAGGCGGACGGGGTGCTGGCCACGGCGGGCGTGAACGTGGTGGGCGGGGGCATGCGGGGCGCGCAGTTGTCCTCGCTCCTCAACGTCACCGGCCGGGATCAGGGGGGCGCGCAGCTCACGGCGGGGGTGAACGTGGTGGGCGGGAGCATGACGGGAGCCCAGCTCGCGGGAGTGGTGAACACCGTGGGCGGGACGATGTCGGGCTTCCAGGCGAGCGCGGCCGTCAACCAGGCGCGGAGCGTCTCGGGGTTGCAGCTCTCGCTCGTCAACGTGGGCGGGGATGTGTCCGGCGCACAGGTGGGAATCATCAACGTGGGCAGGGTGGTGCGCGGCGCGCAGGTGGGGCTCATCAACGTGGCCGACGAGGTGCACGGCGCGCCCGTGGGGCTGCTGTCCTTCGTGAAGCAGGGGCAGCTGCACCTGGAGCTGTGGTCGAGCGACATCCTGCTCACCAACGTGGGAGTGAAGCTGGGCGGCCGGAACGTGTACTCCACCTTCGTGGGGGGCTTCGATCCGACGGATCGGTTCCAGCGCTTCAGCCTGGGGGCGGGGCTGGGCGTGCACATTCCCCTGGGCACGCGCTTCTGGGTGGACGTGGACGCGGTGGGCAGCAGCGTGCACCTGCTCCGGGAGCCCTTCGCCGGAAACAACCTGCTGGCCCAGGCCCGGGCGATGGTGGGCTTCCAGATCCTCCCGCGGCTCGCGGTGTTCGCCGCGCCCACGTACAACGTCTACTTCGCCTTCTCGCCCGAGGAGCGGCGCGACATGACGCGGTTCACGCCGCGCGAGCGTCCGCTGGGCGAGGGCGGATCGATGCAGTACTGGCCCGGCATCCAGCTCGGCCTGCGCATCTGAGCCGGGTCCTCACCCGGGTGGCTTCTTGCCGGCCGCCCGGGCCCGTACCTTCTCCGCGATGTCCGGCTGGATGTTCTCCGCGCCCTTCTCCTCCATGTGCGAGGCGATGCGCTCGCCCACCGCCGCGCGCGACTGAGCGGTGAACCCCTTCTTGTTCTGGCGCGCCCAGTCCATGGACGCCTGGCGGTTCACGTTGAGCTGCTGGAAGCGCGGCATCACGTAGCGGGCGATCAGCTCGTACGAGCGCTTCGTGGCCTCCCAGTCCGCCCAGTTGTGCGCCATGAGCAGGAAGCTGCCGAAACCGCCACTCTCCTCGGTCAGTTGGTGGATGCGCGCGATCGCGTCGTCGGGCGTGCCGATCACCGCGGAGCCCGTGGCGAGATAGGCTTCCACGGGATCGCCCCCCGCGTGGTCGGGCACCAGCGGCAGGTTGGCGACCTCGCGGAAGTAATAGAGCCACTTCTCGAGCCCGAACCGCACCTGGTCGATCGCCTTGTCCCGGGTCTCGGCGATGTGCATCTGGCCCACCAGCCGCCAGGCCTCGCGCTTCACCGTCTTGCCATGGTCCCGGGCGAGCTCCTCGGCGATGCGCCAGTTGGCCGCCAGCGCGTTGAAGCCCGCGGTGGTGGTGGCGCCGAGCGACAGCAGGCCGATGCCGTGCTTGCCCGCCGCGCGCGCGCCCGTGGGCGACACCTGACTGGCCACCGCCATCTCGATCGAGGGCCGGGAGTAGGGTGTCAGTTGCAGGCGGGCGTTGACGAGCTGGAACCAGTCGCTGGTGTGAGTGACTTCCTCGCCGCGCAAGAGCCGCACGAGCACGTCGAGGGCTTCGTCCATGCGGTCGCGCTGCCGGGCGACGGGAATGCCCATCATGACGGCATCCGAGGAGAGCGAGCCCGGCCCGACCCCGAACATCACCCGGCCCCGCGTCATGTGGTCGAGCTGATTCATGCGCTCGGCGAGCATCAGCGGGTGGTGGTAGGGCAGCGAGGAGACGCCGGTCCCCAGGCGGATGGAGCGGGTGCGCTCGGCGGCCGCGGCGATGAAGAGCTCCGGGCTCGCGATGAGCTCGTAGCCCGCCGAGTGGTGCTCGCCGATCCACGCCTCCTCGTAGCCCAGGTGCTCGAGCCACTGGACGAGTTCGAGGTCGCGCTGGAGCGCCAGCGTGGGGTTCTCGTCGAGGGCGTGGAACGGGGCGATGAAGGCGCCGAAGCGCAACCTGTCTCCGAACATCCGGCTCTCCTGCGTGGGGGGCGCGCAGTGTGCCCGCCTTCGCCCGCGGAGGGTGGAAAACCGCCTCGGGTGACATCCGTGTTGTCCGCTCCGAGGGCTCCCGTTAGCGTGCGGCGCGCTTGGAACAGAGTGCACCAGAAGTACCGATCCTCGCCTTCTGGGCCAATCACAAGCTCACCCGCGGCTTCGTGAATGGCTTCTGGGCCTACTGACTCCGGCGATCGATAAGCAGAGGACAACCCGTTCGCCAACGCACCGATTTCTCCGTCAGGGGCGGGCCCGTCCTTCTGCTATGGCGCCCCGCCAGGAGGAACAATCGATGCGTTCTGCTCGTCCGTCCGTGGTGTCCGCTTCATCCGCCCTGATGGGCCTGCTCGCGTGTGTGCTGGCGAGCGGCTGTGCCCACACCCCTCGCTCCGAGAACAAGGCCCGGGAGGCCCAGGACCAGGGGCCGGTGATCGCGGACACGGCTCAAGGTCAGGTGCGCGGCGCCACCCTCGATGGCATCCGCGCCTTCAAGGGCATTGCCTACGGAGGCCCCACCTCGGGCAAGAACCGCTTCATGCCCCCCACGCGGCCCGAGTCGTGGAGCGGTGTGAAGGATGCGCTCGCGTACGGCCCGCGCTGTGCCCAGCGCAGCGCCATTGGCGCCAACGTGGCCCGCGAGGTCGTCTCGGCGCTCGTCACTCCCGACACGAAGGAGATGAGCGAGGACTGCCTGCGCCTCAACATCTGGACGCCCAACGTGGCGGATGGTGGCAAGCGCCCGGTCATGGTCTGGCTGCACGGCGGGGGCTTCGTCGAGGGCTCCGGCTCGGCCGCCATGTATGACGGGACCGCGCTCGCGCGGCGGGGCGACGTCGTGGTCGTCACGCTCAACCACCGGCTGGGCGTGCTCGGCTACCTGTACCCGGGCGCCGCGGCCGGCGAGACGTGGGCCTCCTCGGGCAACGCGGGCATGCTCGACATCGTCGCGGCGCTGCAGTGGGTGCGCGACAACATCGCCTCGTTCGGCGGCGACCCGGGCAACGTCACCCTCTTCGGCGAGTCGGGCGGCGGCATGAAGGTGACGCTGCTGCTCGCCATGCCCGCGGCGCAGGGGTTGTTCCACCGCGCCATCAGCCAGAGTGGGGCCCTGGTGAAGGCACTGGCGCCCGAGCTGGCGACCACGCAGGCCGGGGAGTTGCTCGCCGAGCTCGGCCTCAAGCCCGGCGACTTCGCCGCGCTGCGGGAGCTTCCCGTGGACAAGGTGCTGGACGCCCAGACCGCGATGCTCAAGAAGAACCGGGGCTCGTTCAGCTTCAACTCGCCCTTCACCCCCGTGGCCGATGGGAAGGTCCTGCCCGGCCACCCGTTCGATCCCGAGGCTCCGGCCATCTCGGCCAGCGTGCCGCTGCTCATCGGCACCAACAAGGACGAGATGACGCTCTTCCTCTACGGACAGACGTCGCTCATGACCGATGGCATGGCCCGCATGGGAATGGGCCGGATCGCGGGAGACGCGGCCGGTCCGCTCTTCGATCACTACCGCAAGACGCTGCCCGAGGCGTCGGCCAAGGAGGTGCTCATGACCGCGGGCAGCGACATGTTCCGCGCGTCCTCGCTCCTCGTCGCCGAGCGCAAGGCCGCCCAGCAGGCCCCGGTCTACGTGTACCAGTTCAACTGGGAGACGCCCGTGCTCGACGGCAAGCTCAAGGCCACGCACGCCCTGGAGATTCCCTTCGTGTTCGACAACGTGGACCTGATGCCGAGCCTCACCGGCCGCGCCCCCGAGCGCGCGAGCCTCGTCGACCAGATGAGCACCGCGTGGATCGCCTTCGCCCGCTCGGGCAACCCCCAGCACCCGGGCATCCCCGAGTGGCCCGCCTATGACGCGGAGCGGCGCGCCACGATGCTCTTCGACCTCCAGTCCCAGGTGCGGAATGATCCGGGCCGCGAGGAGCGCGTGCTCTGGCGGGAACTCCTCACGAAGTGAGCCCGGTGCCCGGAGGACTCCTTCCTCCGGGCGTCAGCGGCCCCTGCTTCGCGCTACAGTCCGCGAGCTTTCCCCGAGGAGGTCGACACATGGGCTGCTGTCATCACTATCAGACGGTCGCGGAGGGCTGTGACTCGGCCTTCACGGTGGACACCTCGCGCGTCACCTTCGGCCGGGGCTGCCTGGCGGAGGTGGGCGAGCGGGCCCGGGCGCTCGGGATGACGCGCGTGGCGTTGTTCTCGGACGAGCGCCTGGCCCGGCTGCCGTTCTTCCAGACGGTGCTCCAGTCGCTCAAGGCGGCGGGCCTGGACGTGGTCCCCTACACCCACGTGCACGTGGAGCCCACGGACCAATCCATCCTGGAGGCGGCGCGCTTCGCCGCCGAGGCGCGGCCGGATGGCTACGTCTCCCTGGGCGGGGGCTCGGTCATCGACACCTGCAAGGGCGCCAACCTCTACGCCACGCACCCGGCGGACTTCCTCGCCTACGTCAACGCGCCCGTGGGCGAGGGGCGCGCGGTGCCCGGTCCGCTCAAGCCGCACATCGCCTGTCCCACCACCTCGGGCACGGGCAGCGAGGTCACCGGCATCACCATCTTCGATCTGCTGTCGCTGGGGGCGAAGACGGGCATCGCCTCGCTCCGGCTGCGGCCCACCGAGGCGCTCATCGATCCGGACTGCACCGCGACCCTGCCGGGCGAGGTGACGGCCGCCAGTGGCATGGACGTGCTCTCCCACGCCCTGGAGTCCTATACGGCGCGGCCCTACGTGCGCCGCCCCGCGCCCGCGCGGCCGAGCCTGCGGCCCATGAGCCAGGGGGCCAATCCCTGGAGCGATCTGGGCTGCCGCGAGGCGCTGCGCCTGATGGGGCAGTACCTGGAGCGCGCGGTGGCGGACGCGGAGGATCGCGAGGCGCGCGAGCAACTGATGTGGGCCTCCACGCTGGCGGGCATCGCGTTCGGCAACGCCGGAGTCCACGCGCCCCATGGCATGGCCTACGCCGTGGCGGGGGCGGTGCGCGACTTCCGGCCCTCGGGCTACCCACAGGAGGAGCCCCTGGTGCCGCACGGCATGGCCGTCATCGTCAATGCCCCGGCGGTGTTCCGCTACACCGCGGAGGTGAGCCCCGAGCGACACCTGGAAGCCGCGCAGTGGCTGGGCGCGGACGTGCGCGGGGCCACACCCGAGGACGCGGGAGAGGTGCTCGCGGGCCGGGTGCTCCAACTCATGCGCGCGGTGGGCATGCCCAACGGGCTGAGCGGGGTGGGGTACACCGAGGCGGATGTCGACACGCTCACCGAAGGTGCCTTTCCCCAGCAGCGCCTGCTGCAGAACGCCCCCCGGGAGATGAGCAAGCCCGTGCTCTCCGGACTGTTCCGTCAGGCGTTGCGCTACTGGTAACCCCGCGGAGACCACGCCCGTGTCCGACGCCGAGACCGCCAAGCACTACCGTTACTTCCTGCCCATCACCACGCGGTGGATGGACAACGACGCCTACGGCCACATCAACAACGTCACCTACTACAGCTACTTCGACACGGTGGCCAATCACTACCTCATCCACGAGGGAGGGCTGGACATCCTCGCGAGCCCCGTCATCGGCCTGGTGGTGGAGTCCAAGTGCGCCTACCACGCGCCGCTCGCCTATCCGGATGCGCTCCGGGCGGGGCTGCGCGTGGACAAGCTGGGCAACCGCTCGGTGACGTATGGCATTGGCATCTTCAAGCAGGGCGAGGAGCGGGCCGCCGCCCACGGCTACTTCGTGCACGTCTTCGTGGACCGGCACACCCGCAAGGCCGTCGCCATTCCCGAGCGCCTGCGCACGGCGCTCGAGCGGCTCCTGCCGGCGTGAACGACGTGGGGGGCGGGCCGCCCCCCAATGCCTCACGGCTTGAACGTATCCACCGTCCCGGAGACCTGCTTGCCGCGGTGCCAGACGGCGTGGATCGTCTTCGTCCGGGAAATGTCGGTGCTCGGGTCGCCGTCCAACACCACGAGGTCCGCCTGCTTGCCGGGGGCCAGGACGCCCCGATCCTCCAGCCCGAGCAGGGTGGCGGCCTCCCGGGTGGCGAGCGTGAGCGCTTGCAGGGGCGTGAGCCCGGCCTCGGTCATGAGGGCCAGCTCCCGGTGCTCGCCGACGCCGGGGATGCGCAGGGGCGTCGCGCCCGAGTCCGTGCCGAACCCGATGCGCACGCCCGCGTCGTACAGGGCCTTGAGGTTGCGCTGGTTCATCGCCACCGCCTTCCGGGCCTTCTCCGCCTTCGGCTCCGCGCGCGTCTTCTCCACCCAGGCCGGATCGGCGAATTGGGCGCGCAGCGCGGGCTGCACGGCGTGTTGGAAGAAGGGCTCGGCCATCCACTCGGGACGCTCGGCGTAGATGAAGGTCGCCTCGTCCAGGCTCAGCGTCGGGACGTACCAGGCCGAGCGCTCCTTCATGAGCTGGATGAACTCGGCGTCCACGGGCTGGTCGCGCACCCCATGGGCCACGATGTCCGCGCCCGCCCGGACGATCGTCTTCGCGTCCTCGAGATCATGGATGTGGGCGGCGACGCGCACGCCCCGCTGGTGGGCCTCGTCGATCACCGCCTGGTAGATGTCTGGCTTCATCTTGACGGGCAGCGAGCCGCCGAAATCGTCCAGCCACAGCTTCACCACGTCTGTCTTGCGCGCCACCATCTCGCGCACTGCCTGGCGCGCCTGCTCCGCCGTCTCGGGGCGGGCGAGTTGATCCTCGCCCACCGGGCGTCCACCCAGGGTCGGCGGCGCGCCCTGGGGCACGCCAATGCCTCGTTCGGCCCCGAAGAGGTCGGCGCCGGGCCCGCGGCCCGCGTGCTGCTGCGTGCGGAGTTGTTGCAACAGGGGTCCATTCAGCCCGAGCGCCATCACCGTGGTGATGCCATAGGCCTCGTACTGGCGAAGCTGCCGCGAGATGTTGGCGCGGGTGTAGTGGCCGGCGCCCATGTCGGCTCCCTGGACCACGCCCACATGCGAGTGATTGGAAATCAATCCCGGGATGAGTGTCTTTCCCTGGTAGTCCACCACGCGGGCCTTGGCCGGCACCGTCGTGCTCGAGGCCGGACCCACCGCGAGGATGCGCCCGTCCTGGATGACGACCACGGAGTCCTCGAGGGGGGCTCCTCCCTGGCCGTCGATGAGCCGCGCGCCGCGCAGGGCGACGACTCCCGGAGCGGTCTTCGGGGGCGCGGCGGACGCCAGGAGCGGGGCGGTCAGGAGCGAGAAGAGCAGGGCGTGTGATTTCAAAAGGCACCTCCCAAAGGGGTCGAACGAAGCGCGCGGCACCCTATACTCCCGCGCCATGAGAATCCTCTTTCACATGGCCAACTCGCCGTTTGCTCGACGTACCCGCCTCGCCCTCGCCGCCAAGGGGTTGACCGTCGAGCTGCGCGACGTGCGCGCCCACCCCGAGTTCTTCGAGGAGTCCCGGCAACTCTCCCCCCTCATGACGGTTCCCGTGCTGGTCGAGGAGGATGGGCGGGTCCTCGGAGACTCGACGGCCATCTCCCACTACCTGGACCGGGCCTATCCCTCGACGCCACCGCTGTGGCCCACCGAGCCCGACGAGGCCCTCGCCGCCTTCGAGGTGGCCTCGCTCGTGGACGTGGTGGTGAGCACCGTGGTGGAGCTCGGGGGGCGCTACCACCCGCTTCGCTCCTCCGAGGCCTGGGAGACCGTCCGCACCGAGGCCATGGAGCGTGTGCAGCGCGCGTTGGACTCCCTGGGTCAACGGGCCGCGGCGCTCTCGCGTCCCACCTTCTGCCGGCGGGGCTGGTCCGCGCCGGACATGTGGTTGTTCACCGCGGAGCATTGGCTTGCTTCTCTGCCCGCGCGTGCGGCCACCGCCCCCATGGTCGCCCAGGTCCTCTCCCTGGGCTGGCGTCTGCCTCCGGAACTCTCCCGCTGGGCCGATCAGCACCGCGACCGGCCCGACGTGCGCGCACTCGCGTAGTCCTCGCGCTTTGGTTTCATTGCGTGAGCACCGCCAGCAACTGCTCGAGCACCCACGGCCATCAACACCCAGTTGGCCAACCAGGCCATCGTGGATGACCACGCGTACGGCCAGAGCGCCGCCAAGAGCCTCGCCAGGTCCAATCCCACCCGGGCCTCGGACAACGCGGACAACCACGAGTACATCGCCGAGAACACTCCCGCCCAGAACCGAGGCCGGGTCGGTCGAGCAGGAGAAGGAAGGAACGGGAGCGGCGACGCTCCCGTTTTTTTTGCCTGGCGGCGGACCTATTTCACCCCATGCGGAATGCTACAGGGCGTGCTCTCCGTGTCGCACGCCGTGTCGAGATGATCTCGCTTTGCCGTCAAAGCACCAGGTTCGCATTAAGAACTATTTCTACGTCCTTCAGTACCTGTACTTAATCCAGAGCTATCGTGTTACAATGGGTCCACCGGGGTAGCAGAGCTACCGGTCCTTTTGAAAGGAATTACCTGCGTGAGCCAGAACGTGCGTGGTTTCAAGTGGCTGGTGGGCGGAGTGGTCGGAATGTCCCTGCTGGGCGCGTGCGGCGCTCCGATGGAGGGGGAGAACACCTCGTCCGAGCTGAGCGAGCAGGCCCTGGGTGACGTGGCGGTGAGCCTGTCGGTGGCGAGCAGCAGCCTGAGCGCCCGCGAGGACGTGGCGGTGACGGTGACCTTCACCAACGTGTCTTCCCAGCCGGTGCAGCTCTTGCGCTGGTTCGTGCCCGGCACCGAGGGCATCAAGGCCGGCCTGTTCGAGGTCTCTCGCAACGGCGAGGAGGTGGCGTACATCGGCCCCCACATCAAGCGTCGCGCCCCCCAGGCCGAGGACTTCGTCACCCTGGCCCCCGGCGAGAGCCTGTCGGGCAGCGCGTCCCTGTCGGGCATGTATGACCTGAGCGAGAGCGGCACCTACTCGGTGCGCTTCGCCGCCCAGTCCACGAATCAGCACAACGTGGGGCTCACCCGCGCCGCCAACCTCGACTCCAACCTCGTGAGCCTGTGGATCGAGGGCCGTCCGGAGCGCGAGCCGCAGATGCAGGCCCAGGCCGTGACGGCCCAGGGCGTGACCTCCGCCAGCAACTGCTCGAGCACCCGCGCCTCGCAGATCTCCACGGCGTTCGCCTCCGCCAAGACGTACGCGAGCAGCACGTCGAGCTACCTCAACGGCATCTCGTCGGGCACCGCGCGCTACACCACGTGGTTCGGCACCTACTCGTCCACCAACGTGGGCACGGCCCGCACGCACTTCACGAAGATCAGCAGCGCCTTCGCCTCCGCGGCGGTCACGGTGGACTGCAGCTGCACGGACTCGGCCTACGCCTACGTGTACCCGTCCCAGCCGTACAAGATCTACGTGTGCAGCGCCTTCTGGAGCGCGCCGAACACGGGCACGGACTCCAAGGCGGGCACGCTGGTGCACGAGATGAGCCACTTCACCGTGGTGGCCGGCACGGATGACCACGCCTACGGCCAGAGCGCCGCCAAGAGCCTGGCCAAGTCCAGCCCCACCCAGGCCTTGGACAACGCGGACAGCCACGAGTACATCGCCGAGAACACTCCCGCCCAGAACTGAGGCGGAGCAAAACGAGCAGTTGAAGGAAGGGACGGGAGCGGCGACGCTCCCGTTTTTTTTTGCCAGGGGAGGGCCCATTCCGGGCTCCCCTACCAGAGGAGAACACCCTGTTTATGACGCGTGGACATGTGGGTTGGGTCGCGCTGTGCTGTCTGGCGCTGAGTGGTGGCGGCTGTTCGTCTCGCCGCGAGTCCGCGGAGGGCAAGCCCCCGGAGCCGGCGGCGCCCGCGCAGCCCTCGGCCCCAGCACAGCCCTCGGCGGAGAAGCCCCCCGAGACGCAGGCCCCCGAGCAGAAGGAGACTCCCGCCATGGCCACGACCCTGGAGTGCAAGTTGAGCGTGCCGCCGAGCGCGACCGTGGGCCAGCCGGTGGAGCTGCTCTTCCAGCTCACCAACCGCACCGCGGCGCCGCTGTACGTGCTCTCCTGGCGCTCGCCGCTCGAGCGCGTGGGGGGACGTGACTTCGACATCACCCGCGACGGCGCCGAAGTGGCCTACCAGGGGCCGATGAAGAAGCGCGCCGCGCCCTCCCCGGACCAGTACCTGGCGGTGGCGCCGGGGGCCACGGTGGAAGGGCGGCTCGACCTGGCCCTGGCCTATGACTTGAGCCAGCCCGGGCGCTACCGCATCGCGTTCCCCGGTCCGCTCATGGACGTCACCGACAAGCTGCCCGACACGGCGCGCTCGTTCGACGTCATGACCGCCCGGCCGGTGACGTGCGCCCCCGTCGAGACGACGCTCACCAAGCCCTGATTCGCGCGATGTCTCTGGCGCGCTCGCACCACATCCTCCATGGTGCGGATTTACGCGGCGCGGCAAGGTGCCTCGCCGCCCCATCTCCGCCCCTGCATTGAGGAAGAGGAATGAGTCGCGTCCTGGAGGATCTGCTGGAGCTCCTGAAGCTGGAGCCCATTGAGGAGAATCTGTTTCGCGGACGGAGCCAGGATCTCGGTTTCCGGCAGTTGTTCGGGGGGCAGGTGCTGGGACAGTCGTTGTCGGCGGCCAGCCAGACCGTGCCCCCGCACCGCCCCGTGCACTCGCTGCACGGCTACTTCCTGCGCCCCGGCGACGCCAGTCTGCCCGTGGTCTACACCGTGGACCGGCTGCGCGATGGCGGCAGCTTCACCACCCGCCGGGTGGTGGCCATCCAGAAGGGGGAGCCCATCTTCACGGTGATGGCGTCCTTCCAGGCCGAGGAGCCCGGCTTCGAGCACCAGGCGAAGATGCCCGAGGTGCCCGGCCCCGAGGGCTTCCCCACGGATCGCGAGCTGCTCAGCCGCAAGGCGCACCTCATCCCCGAGAAGATCCGCGACAAGCTCCTGTGCGAGAAGCCCATCGAGATCCGCCCGGTGACGCACCTGGATCCCTTCGATCCCCACGTGCTCGAGCCCGCCAAGCAGGTGTGGTTCCGCGTCGACGGCGCGCTGCCCGACGACTCGCGGGTGCACCGCTACCTGCTCGCCTATGCCTCGGACTTCAACCTCATCACCACCGCGCTCCAGCCGCACGGCACCAGCTACATGAATCCCCAGGTGCAGCTGGCGAGCCTGGACCACGCCCTGTGGATCCACGGCAACCTGCGGATGAATGACTGGCTGCTGTACTCCATCGCCAGTCCCTGGGCCGGCAACGCGCGCGGCCTGTCGTATGGGCACATCTTCACGCGGGATGGCCGCTTGGTGGCCTCCGTGGCGCAAGAGGGGCTCATGCGCATGCGCCCGCCGAAGTAGGGCCGCGTCCTTCGTGGCTCAGGCCGGCGAGGAGCGGCTCGCGGACCAGGAGCCGAACCAGCGCCCGCCCTGGGAGTCCTGGGCGTGGGCCACCCCGAGCAGTCCGCCCTCCGTGCGCACCGCGCGGAAGTGCAGCGTGGCGCCGAGGATCCTCGGGTCGTGGAGGGAGAACGCCAGCGCCTCGCCCTCCACCTGGGGTGTCACGTCTTCCTCGAGGGGGGCGTCTCGTGGAAACAGGATGCGCACCTGGCCGGTGAGCCGCGTCCCCCGGGACTCGACCGAGAGCCATAGGGGCACGGGCGCCATGTCCAGCTCCTCGGGGTAGAGCGAGAGCGTCCCCTGCCACGTGCCCGCCATCCTGGAGGCGTCCAGCGGAGCGCCGCGCGGTAGCTGGGGCAAGGCGAGGCGGGGCTCGGTGGGGGTGGGGCCTTCGGCAAGCGCGGGGGACAGTCCCACCTCGGAGCCCACCTGCTGGAGGTAGCGCGCGGTGTCCTCCGGGAGCTCCACCAGCGTCTCGGTGCGCGTGGTGTCGAAGGCCGAGCCCGTCCAGGGCGCCCCGGAGAGGGTGCTGGGCGCGCCCAGGCAAGGCTGGTGGAACAGCGAGGCGTAGAGCACGCAGGCCGCCAGGTAGGTGCCCGCGGGCCCCGGGTGGTGGCCGTCCTCCCCGTACAACTCCAGCTCGGGCCGCTCCCGCCGCACCCGCTCCCACGCCACCCCCACCGGTGCCAGCACGCCTCCTTGCTCGCGCGCGATATGGGCATAGGCGCGCGTGAGCACCTCCTGGGCGGGCAGGTCCGCCTTGCGCGACCACGTCATGTAGAAGACCGGGTTCGCGCCCACCGCCAGGCTCTCCCGCGCGAAGAGGCGGACGTAGGGGTAGAAGCTCTCCTCGGGCTCGTTCATTCGCAGCGCTCCGTCGATGCGCAGGTGGCCCAGCAGGCTCTGCTCCTGCAGCACGACGTGGCTCCAGGCTTCCCCGCGCAGCAGCTCCCTCGCCTCGCCTCGCTTCCAGTGCGACTCGAGCGTCGCTCCCCCCAGGAGCACCGCGCCCGTCTCCAACCGCGTCCCCGGAGACAGCGCCCGCACGAGCCCCTCCAGCATCCCCGGAAGATCGTTGTTGTAGGTGTAGCTGTTGCCAATGAAGAGCACGCGCACGGAGGCCTCGGGGGCGGGGCGGAAAGTCGTTTGGAGTCTAGCCCACATAGACGGACTATGTGAATGGACGTGGGCCCGCGTTTTCAATAGACAGACATGAAATGCAAATGTTTGTTTGTGTTTGCCTGGTCCGACGCTTGCATGTCCATATGTCTGTGTTTTTTGAGAAAACACAGACATATGAATTCAGGTGTTTGATATTGATTTGTAATTATTGTCAATCAATATCAAATATGTCTGTCATTGTCACGGAGTAGCGGGGGCGGGCGAACCCATGTCGACGAATTCCGGCAGCAGGAAGTCGTCCAGGGCGGGCACCTTGTCGATGAGGCCCAGGTCCACGAGCTGCCGTGCCAGGGTGTCCCAGCGCTCGCGGCTCATGGTGCCCAGGCCCTTGGCGCGCGTCTGCTCGGTTTCGATGAGGGGCTTCTGGGCGCGCGCCGCCTCGGCGAACGTCTCCGCGTCCATGGAGGTGTTGAGCTTGCCCATGACGGCGTTGGTGGCCGTGGGGTCGTCCAGGTAGGCCCGCCAGCCCTCGCGCACCGCCTCCACGAAGTCCTTCACCCGGGACGGCTGCTGCTTCCAGAGCTCCCGGCGGGTGACGACCACGGCGATGTAGGGATTGAATCCCTCGTCGGCCACCAGGAACACGGTGGGCTCCGCGCCCTGACGCCGCGCGGCGATGGGCTCCGAGGTGATGAAGCACTGCTGGCTGAAGTCCTTGTCCGCCACGAAGCGCGCCACGCCACCGTCGTAGGGCACCACCTTGACCTTGTCGAAGCCATACTTCTTCTTCAGGTACGCGGCGTAGGGCTGGCCCGGCTCCAGGGCCACCGTGCCCGAGGAGAGCAGATCCTTGATGCCCTTGGCCCCGCGCGACGCATGGGTCATCAGGGCTTGCGGCGCCGTCTGGTACACGGCGAACAGGGGAATCACATCCACGCCCCGCGCCCGGGCGGTGAGGAGTTCATCCGCGCCGAGGATGCCGAATTCCACCTGCCCCGTGGCCACCATCTGCACCACCGGCACGCCGGCGCCGCCTCCCTGGATGCTCACGTCCATTCCGCGGCGCTTGAAGTGCCCCAAGTCCCTCGCGGCGTAGAAGCCACCGAACTCGGGCTCGGCCACCCAGTTGAGGGCCAGCTTGACCTGAGCCACCTGGGGGGCGGGACTGCCCGCGTCCCCCGCCGCCTGGGGCGCGCTCTCCTTCGCGCGCGAGCACGCCCCGGCCACCACGAGCAGCACCAGTCCACCCACGACTCCAGCCAGACGTCCTTTCACGTGTGCCTTCCTCTCCGATGCAAGGGTTTCTCACGGCCCCGACGAGGCCGAGGGGTGCCAGCGCTTGAGCAGCCGGAAGCCCGTCAGGTTCACCGCGCCAAACAGTGCCAGTCCCAACACCGCCGCCGCCAGCACGGCGGCGAAGATCAGATCCGTGCGCAACTGCCGGTAGGCCGTCAGCACCAGGATGCCCAGGCCCGCGCCTTCCTCGGCGAAGCCCGCGACGAACTCGCCCACGATGGCGCCAATGACGGCCAGCCCCGAGGCGACGCGCAACCCGGTGAAGAGCTGCGGCAGCGCCGCCGGCAGCTCCAGCTTCCACAGCGTGGCGAGCCGCTTCGCCCCGTACAGGCGGAACAGGTCGCGCAGCGCCGGCTCCACCGAGCGCAGCCCGGTGAGCGTGTTGGTGATGACGGGAAAGAGCGAGACGATGAAGGAGGAGACGGCCACGGCGCGCGTGCCCGGGCCGAACCACAGCACCAGCAGCGGGGCGATGGCCACGATGGGCACCGTCTGGAGGAAGAGCGTGTAGGGGTAGAGCGCCCGCTCCAACAGCCGCGAGGAGCCGAGGAGGATGGCGGTGAGCACGCCCACCCCGGCGCTCAAGCCGAAGCCGATCAGCGCGGCGCGGCCGGTGGTGAGCATCGCGTTCCACAGGGTCTGCGCGTCGTGCACCCCGGCGAGCGCGATGGCGGATGGGGGTGGCAAGAGCCAGGGAGCGATGCCGAACACCCGCGTCACCCCCTCCCACAGCGCCAGCAGCACCACGAGCGCGACCAGGGGCGGCACCACCTGCCGTGCGAAGGAGCCGTTCATGCCGCGTCTCCTCGCTCGAGGGCTTCCTGGAGCAGGCCCAGCTCCCGGGCGAAGCCGGGCTCGGAGCGCAGGGACGCGCGGCGCTCCGCGGGCAGCTCGAGTCGCCGGTCCAGCATCACCCGCGCGGGCCGCCGTGACAGCACCACGGCGCGCTGCGCCAGGTAGGCCGCCTCCGAGAGCGAGTGGGTGACGAAGAGCACCGTCATCCCCAGCTCCTTCCACAGCGCGAGGAGCTGATCATCCAGCCGGTTGCGCGTCAGCTCGTCCAGGGCGGCGAAGGGCTCGTCGAGCAGCAGCAGCCGGGGGCGGGTGACGAGCGCCCGGGCGAGCGACACGCGCATGCGCATGCCGCCGGAGAGCTCCGCCGGGTAGCGCGCCGTGGCGTCCCCCAGGCCCACCTCGGTGAGCAGGGCCCGCGCCGCCGCGTGGCGCTCGGGGGCCGGCACTCCCGTCAACTCGAGCGGCAGCGCCACGTTGTCCAGCACCGAGCGCCAGGGCAGCAGGTGCGCGTCCTGGAAGACGTAGGCGATGGGGTTGCGCGCGCCCCGCGTGTGCTCGAGCGGGGGGGAGAAGGTGAGGGTGCCCGCGTCGGGCCGGTCCAGTCCCGCCACCAGCTTGAGCAGGGTGGACTTGCCACAGCCCGAGGGTCCCACCAGCGCCACGAAGGCGCCCGCGGCGATGTCCAGGTCCATGCCCGAGATCACGGGCACTCCGCCCGGGAAGGTACGCCGCAGGCCCGAGAGCCGCACACGCACGCCCCCCGGGCCCTCATCGGGCGCCATGGGGGCGGGGGAATCCGAGGGGGTGGAAGTCATGAAGTGCCAGGGTTCTACCCGCCCCACGCGCCGGGGGCCAACCTCATCCGACCACCCGATGGCTGGCACGGCCCGCGCAAGGCTCCCATCCCAGTTCATGGACCCCCCGGGGCCCCGCCGATCTCCCAGCGGGCCCCAGGAGGCGAGCGGCGCTCAGGCCGCCTTGCGCTCCGGCGCGATGATGACCGAGGAGAAGCGCTCCATCTCCTCGAGCTGCGGGCTCATCTGCAACAGCAGCAGATCCACCCCGGCCTTCTCGAACTCGGCGATCCGCGCGCGCACGCGCTGGGGCGTGCCCACCAGGCCCGGCCTCAGCCCGCGGTTGGAGACCGAGTACTCCTTGATCTTCAGCTCCCGCTCGAGCTGCGTGCCGGACAGCCACTGCTCGAAGTTCGCGAAGCCCGCGGCCTGGGGATCCAACGTGGTGATGCGCTCCACCTCGGCCTCCGCCTCCGCCTGGCTGTCACGCACGATGGCGTAGGCCGCCATGCCGAAGCGCATCGGGGGCAGGCCCTCGCGCTCGCGCCGCGCCCGCATGTCCTGGATCTTCCCGGCGATCACCTCCGGCTCGTCCCCGTGCATGACGTAGGCGTCGCACTGCCGCGCGATCATCTGCTTGGCCGCCTCGGACTCGCCTCCCGCGTAGAGGAGCGGACGCGGCGAGGACAGGGGCTTGGGCTCGCAGATGGCGTCCTTGAGCTGGTAGCGCTGGCCCTCGAAGCTGAAGGGCGTGCGCGACCACAGTCCGTCCACCACCTGCAACCACTCGGTGGTGCGGGCGTACCGGTCATCGTGTTGATCGAACTGGAGGCCGTACTGCTTCGCCTCGTCCGCCCACCACGACGACACCACGTTGAGCGCCAGCCGGCCCCCGGAGATGCGATCGATGTTGGCCGCCTGCTTGGCGAACAACGCCGGGTGGTGGAAGTTGGGCCGCACCGCCACCATCAGCTCCAGCCGGCGGGTGACCGCCGCGAGCGCCGCCGCGGTGGACCAGGCATCCAGGGCCGGCTCGGTCACGCCCTTGATGTCGTTGAGGTTGAGCTCGGCGATGAGCGTCAGGTCATAGCCGATCTCCTCGGCGCGCCTGCACAGCCGGCTCATGTACTCCCAGCTCGCCTCCATCCCCTCGTCCCGCACGTTGCGCAGCCAGCCGCCGAAGACGGGAGCCCAGAACCCGTATTTCATGCCGCCTCCCCACGCCGCGCCGTGGCGACGACGCCCTCGAGATAGTCCACCAACTGCTCGTGCGGATCCCACCCCAGCACCTCGAGCGGTCTGGCCACGAAGTTGGACAGTCCGTTGATGTCGTAGAAGCGGCGCACCCCGTCGCGCTCGTCGATCATGAACTCGATGCCGCACACGTCCATGTTCGCCGCGCGCGAGATGGTCTCCACCGCGCGGATGGTGTCCGCGTCCAGCGTCGTCTTCGTGAGCGTCACCTGGGGCTTGCCGACCATGCACGCATCCGCGGGGCACAAGTCGAAGGTGCCGCCCGTCGTGGTCACGGTGATGGCGTAGAGGAAGCGGCCGTTGAGCGTCTCCGCCCGGACGATGTGGCGCTCCTTCGTGGGCACGTACTCCTGCACGAGCAGCACGCTGTCGATGCTGTCGGGCGTGGAGCGCTCCTCGACGGCCTGGGCCAGCTCCTCGGCGCTCTCGTAGCGCACGACGCCCGCCCCCGAGCCGCCGATGTTGACCTTGACCACGATGGGAAAGCGCAGGCCCTCGGCGGCGCGCACCAGGTCCGCCCGGCGATGCACCACGCGCGTCGCCGGCGTCGCGTAGCCCAGGGAGTTGATCAACGAGAGCTGGCGCGCCTTGGACGTGTCCACCGCCAGCGCCGGATTGCCGTTGATGATCCGCGCGCCGGCCTGCTCCCAGTGCGAGTAGAGCGACTGGGTATAGAAGATGGCGTGCTCGCCCTGGCGCAGGAAGGAGCTCATCGCCAGGCGGCTGAAGATGACCGGCGCTGGCGGCTTGCGCTCGCTCAGGTCGAAGGAATGCTGATCGATGCGGAGCGGCACGTAGGGCACGCCCCGCCGATCGAGGACCGCGAACAACGGTTTGAACCACTCGGGGTGTTCGTAGACGACGGCGAGCTGCGGCTCGGGACTCATGGGTCACCTGCGGGTGAGTCGGTGGGGGAACAGGTCCTCACCCGGCGGAGCCGGGGTGTAGAACGACCCCGGCCGGCCTGCAACTCCCCTCGGCTCCACCCCAGAGCCCGTCTACTGACGCCATTGACTCGGAGTCCACCTCGGCTTCGTCACGAGGAGGTGACGGGCTCAAGGCTGGAGGGTGACGGAGCGGGACAGGTTGCGCAGGACCTGGTTCGTGGCCGCGCTTCCCACCACCACGGAGTTCACCCCATCCAGCCACTGGTCATAGGCCAGGTGCAGGGTGCGGCTCGCCTCCAGGGACTCGGGCGACAGGGTGAGCCCCTCCAGCGACACCTCGGCGTTGATGAGGTCGCTCGTCTCCAGGTGGAAGGGTACGGCGGGGCCTCCGTCGGCGGAGATCCGCTCCCCCTCCAACACCAATGTCTTCCCCACCATGTCGGGCCAGGCGCCCAGGCCCTCGGCATCCGCGTCCGCCGGGGCGAAGACGAGGTGGACGCGGCAATAGCTGTCCGGCGGAGGCCGCAGGGTGCCCAGCGCCAGCGCCTCGCCGTCCGCGGGCCCGAGCCCCATCACGTACGGCGTGCCCAGCTTCCGGGGGCTGCCTTCCGAGTGCGCCTCGGCCGTGCCGATGGGGGAGAGCGCGCGCAGCCACTTCCAGGCCGTGCTCTTCTGGCAGGGGAAGATCTCCACGGCGCTGAGCGTGACGTGGGCGCGGCGCAGGATGATGCGATCTCCCCGGTCGGTGAGGAACTCGCGCGTGGTGCCCTGCGTGAGCACGTCGCCCGTCGGGCGGAAGTCGAGACCGAGGTGCAGCCGGGTGCCCTCCTCGCGATAACCACACGCGCACAGGGTCAGCAGGGCGAGGAGGAGAGAGGAGGAGGTTTTCATAGATCGTGGACGAGCGCGGCCTGGAGGATGGGGGTGGGCCGGACGTTGCCGCGCAACTGGTTGAAGACGGGCACACGCACCCCGAGCTGCAACACCACGTCCGTGACGGGGCTGAAGAGCACGTCGGGCGACACGTACGCGATGGTGCCGCTGCCCACCTCGTCCCGGACGCCGGCCTGGTTGCTCTCGCCCTCCACGCGCCCATCCACCGCGAGCCGCAGTGCCCAGGCGGGGCTCGGCTGGAACTGCGCGGCCAGGGTGGAGAGCACCGAGGCGCCCGCGCGGAAGCCCTCGCGCCCGCGCGTGGGGAGGTAGCCCGTGGCGCTGGCGATGAAGGACCAGTCCCCCGCGTAGGCCGTGTAGGACAGCCCCAGGAAGGGATCCCACGAGCCCGTGCCGAGCTGGGCATCCAGCGACAGCGGCAGGCCCCGGGCCGTCTGGGTGACGGAGGTGGGCAGCCGGCTGCCGGCGAGCACGCTCACGAGGTGGTTGGCGGAGAACTCCCGGTCCCGGAAGAGGAAGAAGCGGGCGCCGACCTCCATGTCCCCGAGGCCCCAGCCCCCCTCGCGCGCGAGGCTGACGTCCTGCACGCTCCGGGCCTGCAGGGGCGCCATGACCGACAGGAAGAGCCAGGGCACGGGGGCATAGGCCACCGACAAATCCATGCGCAGCTCGCGCAGGTCGATGCCGTCCACGCGGGGCTGGCCCGACGCGAGACTCCAGGCGCGCACCTGGGTGGCCAGCCGCAGGCGCCCGGCGAAGGGCTGCTCGGTGCCCATGGACGTCAGGGTGGGGTCGCCACAGGCACAGGTGGCGCAGGCGAGTGCCTCCCGGGGCACGAGGAGCAGCAGGGAGGCCAGGGCGGCGAGGGCGAGTCGGGTCTTCCACATGGCGCTCGCACTGTAGGACCAGCCGCCCGCGCCTCCCCCTGCGGCGAGTTGTCGCGCCTACCCCTTGGAGTCGTGATGGTCGCCTATTCCACGCTTCCAGTAGCCGGTCACCTTCACCCACTCCTTGCGCAGGCCGCGCTCCTGGGTCAGGTGCTCGCGGATGGGCTTGAGCGTGTTGGCCTCGCCCGCCACCCAGGTGAAGCCGTCTCCCGGGGGCAGTTGCACCTCGCGCAGCGCCTTCTCCAGGAGGTTCGTCGTCCCGGGCTCGGCCCCGTTGCGGTGCAGCCAGGTGATGGTCGCCTGGGCCTTGGTGTCGAAGCGCTGCTCCTCGGAGGCGTCGGCCACCTCGATGAAGACGAGGGCGCGCGCGCCGGCGGGGAGCTCCTCGAGCCGACGGCCGATGGCGGGCAGGGCGCTCAAGTCTCCGGCGAGCAGGTACCAGTCGAAGTCGTCGGCGATGAAGTACGTGCCGCGGGGGCCTCCCACGCCGAGGAAGTCACCCGGCTTGGCCTGGGCGGCCCACGACGAGGCGGGTCCGGCGCCATGCAGCACGAAGTCGATGTCCAGCTCCCCCCGGGCCGCGTCATACCGGCGGGGCGTGTAGTCGCGCGAGGCGGGCTTGGGCTTGCCCTCCGGCATCGTCAGCCCCTGGGGCCCCAGCACCGGCATGGACGGCATGCGCTGCCCCGGCTCCGCGAAGAACAGCTTCACATGGTCATCCGCCCCGGGGCTCTGGAAGCCCTCCAGCTCCGGGCCTCCCAGCGTGATCCGCTTCATGTGGGGGTTGAGCTGCGTCACCCGCCGCACCTCGAGCAGTCGCAGCTTCACGGGGAGGGGTCCTCGCCGGCCGGCGCGTTCGGTTGGCTCCATCAGTCGTTCTCCTGAATCTTGATAATGATTCGCATTGTCATATTGGACGGAGCGCCAGGGGGCAACCTGAATCTGCCTCCCAGGCGGGGGGGCAGGGGAGCGCCTCGCGGGTGGCTCCGAGGTGACGGGAGGGTGAAGGGGGTGGGAAGCGGGCAAGGGGAGAGGCGGGAATGCCGGGCGCGGGCGGGAGTGTGCTAGAAAACACACGTCTTCTCCCCCTGCTCCCTATGCTGGATTCCCTCTCCGTACCGAAACGACGCGTGGCGGCCCAGTTCATCCTGCCGGGTGGCTCCTCGCGCCAGGTCGCCGTGTTCCTCGCCGAAGCCACTCCCGCGCGCGCCGGAGGCGAGCGGCTCTCGGATCTCCTCAACGACAGTGGCTCCCAGTTCATCCCCGCGCTCGACGCGGAGACGGAGACCATGACGTTCGTGCACTGCGAGAACCTCGCCATGGCGCGCGTGGCCGCCGAGCACGAGCCCAACGTCGTGGATCCATTCAACATCCCCACCGAGCACGAGGTGGAGGTGCGACTGATGGACGGGCAGCGGCTGCGCGGGCTCATCACCTACGTGCTGCCCGAGGCCCATTCGCGCCTGACGGACTACCTCAACAGCGCCCCCCCGTTCTTCCCCATCCTCGAAGAGGCGGGGCAGGTCGTTCTCGTCAACAAGAAACACGTCGCATATGTGGAAACCCTTCGCCGCTGAGTAGCCATGGCCCGGTTCGACGCCTTCATCGACAAGCTCTACAAGGAATCCGCTGTCGCCATCATGCTGGAGACCGGCAGTGGCATCACCCTGCGCACCGCCTCGGGCAACGTGCCCATGGTCAAGGCGGGACTCAACTCGCAGCAGATCATCGGCGCGCTCTCGGAGATCGTCCCCGCGGATCTGCGCGCCAACTTCCCCCCCGAGGGGGTGTCCTCCTTCCCGTACTCGGCCCCCGCGGGCTCCGTGCAGGTGAAGGTGCAGAACGTCTCGGGCCACCTGAAGGTGGCGCTGGTGCCCTACAAGGCCCCGGCCCCGGCGGCCAACACCGTCGTGGCGGCGCCCTCGGCCCCAGCCGCCCTGGAGCTGCCCCCGTCCTCCGGTGAGGAGAAGCTGGAGCTGGCCTCGCCCGCGGACATGATGGACCTGGCGGCCCGGGGCTCCGGGGGCGCCTTCACCTCGCCCCCGCCCGCCGCCGCCAAGGCCCCCGCCGCCAAGGCCCCCACTCCGGCCCCGGCCGCCCCCGAGCCGTCCAATATCAAGGTCCTGCCCGTGGAGGTGGATCCGGACGCGCACAAGACGCTGCTCGGCCTGCTCAACCGCATGCTCGACAAGAAGGCCTCGGACCTTCACATGTCCAGCCAGGTGGTGCCCATGCTGCGCATCGACGGCGACATGGTGGCCCAGGACGACTACCGCGAGCTGTCGCATGACCGGCTCAAGGCGATGCTCTGGAGCATCGCGCCGGAGAAGAACAAGAAGCAGTGGGAGGAGACGCGCGACACGGACTTCGCCTACGAGACGGACCGGGCGCGCTTCCGCGTCAACGTCTTCGAGGATCGCAAGGGCATCGGCTCGGTGATGCGGCAGATCCCCACGAAGATCATGACGGCCGAGGACATGGGCCTGTCCAAGCACATCCTCGACCTGTGCTTCCTGAGCAAGGGCCTGGTGCTCGTCACCGGCCCCACCGGCTCGGGCAAGTCCACCACGCTCGCGGCGATGATCGACTACATCAATCGCAACCGCGAGGATCACATCATCACGATCGAGGACCCGATCGAGTTCGTCCACCCGAACAAGAAGTGCCTGGTCAACCAGCGCGAGGTCCACGTCCACACGCACGGCTTCAAGAACGCGCTGCGCGCCGCGCTGCGCGAGGACCCGGACATCGTGCTCGTGGGCGAAATGCGAGACCTGGAGACGATCGCCATCGCGATTGAAACGGCCGAAACGGGCCACCTCGTCTTCGGCACCCTGCACACCAACACGGCGCCCTCGACGGTGGACCGCATCATCGACCAGTTCCCCGCGGACCGTCAGGAGCAGATCCGCATGATGCTCTCCGAGTCCCTCAAGGGCGTCATCTCGCAGATGCTCGTGAAGAAGATTGGCGGAGGCCGCGTGCCCGCGCAGGAAGTGCTCCTGTGCACCAGCTCCGTCGCCAACCTCATCCGCGAGGGCAAGACGTTCCAGATTCCGTCCATCATGCAGACCTCGCGCGGCATCGGCATGTCCACGCTCAACGACTCGCTGTTCGACCTCGTCAAGCGCAAGCTGTGCGAGCCGAATGACGCCTACATCAAGGCCGTGGCCAAGGGCGAGTTCAAGCAGATGCTCGAGCGCGCGGGCTACAAGCTCGATCTGCCCACGAGCTGACACACCCCGTCGGAGGGAGCGCCGCGCGTGTGGCGGCGCTCCCTTCAAGTTGGGAGTCAGTGAGTCGGTCATGATGGCGCTCAAGGCCATTGAGAGCCGTTCACCGGTGCGGGCGGTGGGTGTCTGCGCTTCCACGTGGTGAGCGAGCCGACGCTGCGGGCAGTGCCGGGGGGCGTACACGCTCAAGCTGAGGGGACGTGGCCGCGAGCTCGTCGTGGAGCCTGTTCGATTTCGCGCTTCCGGCGCTGTTCGAGGTCGTTGTCGGCCATAGGGCTTCAGCGGGAGGAGTGCCATGACGGAGAGGTACTACGCAGGCGTCTACTGGCCGGCCCGGCTTGAGTCCGCAGAGGAGTGCGCCCGGCGTTCGGTTGCTTTCTTTCGTCTCCTCGCGCAGTGCGACGAGATTTACGCTCGTTGGTTCGAGCAGGGGGACTCACTGGAGGAAGCGCTTCAGAGGGAGTTCACGCCGGATGTTGGGACCTTCCTTCGCTACTTTCAGTGTGAGGAGAACCAGCTCGGAAAGGACGGATTTAGCCTTGGAGCCTGGACGGGGCACGCGGAGGCTGGGCGCGGGGGCATGGTGCAACTCACTTGTGGGGATGCATCTGGCGCCTACCCCAATAGCTGCGTGCTTTATCTCCCTCGGACGGACGTTGAACCAGAGGGTGCACGCGTGCTGACAGCTCCCGTCCTGGTGAGCGTGCTGCGGGCAATGGTGCTCGCGTGGGAGCCGCTCTTCGGCGTCATCGCCACCCATGAGTTTCGTAGGGCGCTTCGACCTGCGAGAGATCCGCGGGGCTTCGCGGGTTGGCTCACCTACGTAGCGCGTGCGCGCGGGGATGTGCCTCCGCTGCCTCCGCCCGTCCGAGCGGAGCCAGTAGAGGACAAGGGGACGGTCATGGTCCTGGCACCGGAGCGTCTGAGCGCCTCCAACCCAGAGCACCTGGAGCTCGGTCGCAGGGTCCAGGAGGTGTTGGACGCGAAGGGCCTACTCCGCCCAGTGCTCTCGTAGAGGCTGCGTGCCCCCACCCCTACACCCTGAGTCCCTGACGCGGGCGCGGCTCCGGCGCTAACCTCGCCCCCCGTATGAAGGACTCCAGCGAACCGCCTCCCGTCATCTACCTGTCCGACCGGCGGCCCACTCTCAAGGATCTCCCCACCTTCAAGCCCGCCGGGGATTCCGCCTCCGAGGCTCCCTCCCCGGACGAGGGCCTGTCCGAGGCGGAGTTGTTCCAGGAGATCGAGGTGCGCCAGGCGCTCCTGCTCGAGCGGCTCATCCCCCTGGCCGCCCCGGCCATGAAGCACTTCCAGCTCGCCCCCCTGCGCGAGCGCCTCGACTTCCCGGGAGGCTCGCTGGAGGCGCGGCGGCGCGCCCTGGAAGCCCGGTTGGGCACCCATCCGGACAAGGTCCTGCGCGAGGCGTGGTTGGACTCGCCGGGCTATCCGCTCGGGATG
Source organism: Cystobacter fuscus DSM 2262 (assembly GCF_000335475.2). Taxonomy (NCBI): domain Bacteria; kingdom Pseudomonadati; phylum Myxococcota; class Myxococcia; order Myxococcales; family Archangiaceae; genus Cystobacter; species Cystobacter fuscus. The sequence goes on from NZ_ANAH02000066.1 coordinate 513,155, forward strand.
GATGCTGGCCTGTCCGTCTCGGGGCAACCCCGCTGCGGCGCCCCGGGCGGCGTGCACCTGCGTCGCTCCCTGTTCCTGCTGCCCGACGAGACGCTGGCGTACGTCGAGGAGGTGGGCATCTGGAGCAGCGAGGGTCCGGACGGGTACGAGAGCACCTTCACCCCGATGAACGCGCGGCGCATCGTCGTGCTGGACGCGGTGTGCTTGTTTCCCCTGCACCGGTTGATTGGCGGACTGCGCGGCCTGCTGTGGTTCGACCGGGGCGCGCCCCAGCTCCCGCCCGAGCCAGGACTGGAGGCGCGGCGGGCGCGCTTCCTCTCCCTGGTGCGCGACTTCACCCAGGCCTCGGCCGTCTACAACGAGCGGCTGCGCCAGATGGCGCTCGACTCCGTCTGAGCGCGGGCGTCAGCTCTCCACGCGCATGGGCTCGCCGAGCGGGGCCAGGGACTCCACCACCGGGGCCTTGCTCCGAGACGGGCGCACCAGGGCCACCAGCGCCCCGAGCGAGTCCACGCTCCTCACCCCCGGCTCGATGATGCGCAGGGCGAGCAGTGCCGCGGCCAGCCGCGCCACCGCGGACAGGGCGAAGAGCACCTGGAGGTTGGCCCACACGTGGCCGCCCAGGGTGAACTCCGCGGGCAGCGCGCTCGCCAGCGCTCCACCGACGGACGAGGCCAGCGCGTAGGCCAGTCCCGCCGCCGTGGAGAACGCCGCCAGGTAGAAGGGCCGGCCCTGGCGCGGGGCCACCGCGAGCGGCAGCGCGAAGATGGCCAGGTTGTGTCCTCCCCACAGTACGCCCGCCATCAGCGCGTCGAGGATGAGCGGCCAGAGAAACGTGGCCGTGGGGAACAGCCACACGAGCGGCAGCAGGCCCAGGCTCAGCGAGCACATCACCACCACGGGCTGCGCCCCCAGCCTGTCGATCAGCTTGCCCCACATGGGCGCCGCCAGCATGCGCACGGCGGCCACCGCCGCGAGATGCACGGACATGAGCAGGAAGCTCATCTTCAGGTTCTGCAAACTGAAGAAGGAGTAGAAGGGCGCGGACAGGCCCACCGCCGCGTTCCAGAACGTCTGGTACACGAGCACCCGGCGCGCCCGCTCGTCGCGCAGCGGCACCAGCGCCACGCGCAAATCCAGCTTCGGCTTCTCCCGGGTGCCGGGGGGCGCCGGATCATGCTGCCGCGCCATCAGCACCGTGCACACGATGCCCGCCGCGCACGACACCGCCGCCAGGAGCGGCAGCGCCGGACCCACGCCCGTCGCCGGCCGCAGCCGGTCCATCACCACCCCCGCCACCAGCGAGGCGATGAGGTTGCTCAACGTGCACAGCGCCGTGCGCCGGCCGAAGAAACGCCCGCGGATGGACTCGGGCACCAGCTCGCCCATCCACGCCACCCAGGCGTTGTTGCCGATGACGCCCAGCACCGCCCACAACCCCGCCACCGCCAACAGCAGCCGCTGCTGGCCCACCAGCGACAGGGGCAGCCACGGCAGCGCGCACAGCGCCAGCATCATCAGCCGGGAGAAGAGCACCACCGAGAGCGCCATGCGCCGGTGGCCGAAGGTGGACGTCAACCACGCCGCCGGGAACTGCACGAACTGGGCGAAGAAGGGCAGGGCGGTCATCATCCCCACCTGGAAGGGCCCGAGCCCCAGCGCCAGCGCCCACGCGGTGAGCGCCGTGGAGCCCGCGCCCGCCGTCACCACCTCCGCCATGATGCCCTCGGCCACCGAGGCCCGGAGCGAGCGGCGCAGGCGGCGGCGCCCCTTGAGGCTCGAGGGCACGTGGGCCGTGGTGCTCGTGGAGGGGGCGCCCGCGAGGGGTGCGGAGCCGGGCCGGGCGAACGGCACGACGGAGGCGAGGGCGGCCAGACTGCGCAGGACTTGACGGTGCAGGACGGCGAGGGACACGCGCCTGTCTCTACCCGACCCATTCCTCCCACTCCACCCGACCCCCCGGGCCCGCCTGCTCCGGGGCCGAGTGTCCTCCGCCCACCCCCTGAGCCCCCCGGGCCGGCCCGGGCCCACAGGAAGCTGGTGCGGTTCATGCGGTCTTGAACTATATGAACGGCCGCGGGAGGAGAGGGGTACATGGAATTGGCGCGTGAGCTGGCGGACTTTCTGGGGAGCGTGGAGCAGCGGCTGGGCACCATGCTGGAGGACGGAGACGCGGGACCGGACACCCAGGGAGACACGTTGATGGAGGCCGCGCGCCACCTGTGCCTGGGCGCTGGCGGCAAGCGGGCCCGGCCCCTGCTGGTGCGCCTCTTCGGCGGCGTCTTCGGCGTCCCCCCCGAGAAGCTGCTCGACGTGGCCGTGGCCGCGGAGATGATCCACTCCTCCAGCCTCCTGCACGACGACGTGGTGGACGCCGGCATGTTCCGCCGCGCCCGGCCCACGGTGAACGCGCGCTGGGGCAACATCGTCGCGGTGATGAGCGGTGACCTCATCCTCTCCACGGCGCTCTTCCGCCTGAGCAATCTGGACCCGCGCCTCACCCAGAGCGCGCTCGCGGTGGTGATGGAGATGTCGCGCGCGGCCATCGCCGAGGTGGAGTCGCGCGGCAACCTGGAGCTGCCCCTGGAGCGGCTGCGCTACGTGGCCGAGGGCAAGACGGGCTCGCTCTTCGGCTGGTGCGGCCATGCCGCCGCCACGCTCGCCGGCCAGCCCGAGGCCGCCGAGCGCTTCGACGCCTTCGGCCGCCGGCTTGGCGTGGCCTTCCAGATCGCCGACGACATCCGCGACGTGCTCGGCACCGACCCCGGCAAGCCGCGCTACGCGGACATGCTCTCCGGCACGCCCTCGCTGCCCATCCTCCTGGCCGTGGCGCGCGATGGCTCCCTGCGCGGCAAGCTCAAGGACGCCTGGGCCTTCACCACCATCAACGCTGAGCGCACGCGCGCCCTCGGCGACGCCATCGAGCGCACCGACGCGGTGCCGCTGGCCGTCGAGCGGATGAACGCGGAGATCGCCTCGGCCCTGGAAGCGCTCGGGCCCTACGCGCACCAGGGCATGGGCACGGAGCTGGTGCGCTGGGCGCGTCAGCTCTCCGAGGGCATCACCGCCCAGGCCGAGGCCCGGAGCCGGGCGGCATGAAGGGCTACCTGTGGACGGGTGGCGAGACGGGCCGCGGTGGGCCGCCCGTCTCCGGGCACCTGGCTCCCTGGGAGGCCGTCGCCACGGACGCGGTGGGCAACGTCATCGAGTTCTGGGGCTTCAAACGCAACCAGGGCCGGGTGTGGGCGCTGCTCTACCTGCGCGGCGAGCCCCTCACCGCGGGCGAGCTGGAGCGCGAGCTGGAGCTGTCCAAGGGCGGCGTGTCCATGCTGCTGCGCGACCTGGAGCGCTGGGGCGTGGTGCGGCGCGTGCGCTCGCCCCAGGACAGCGCCTGGCGCTACGCGGCCGAGACGGATCTCATCCGCATGGTGTCCCACGTGGTGGAGGAGCGCGAGGCGTCCTTCATCGCCCGCATCCGCGAGGACCTGCTCGAGGCGCGCCGGCTCGCCCAGGCGCAGGGCCTGGTGCCCTCGGAGCGGCTGGCGCGGCTGGAGAAGATGGCCACGCTCGCCGAGCGCGTGGAGCGCGCGCTGCGCCTGTTCATCAAGACGGCGCGGCTGGACGTGGGCGGAATCCTCGGCGCGCTGCGCGAGGAGTCGAACCGGTAGGCCCGTCGTGAGGAGGAGCACCCCATGGACTCGCATTACGATCAGGTGATGAAGGCGCGGAACGCGGCGGACACCGGGGCCACCCGGCTGTACTTCGCCTATTCCACCATCCTGGACCGGGCCGCGTTCCTGGAGTGGAGGGATCAGCACAGCTACGGCTTCTTCGAGTTGCCCGAGGGCCGGCTGGCCGAGGCGCTGGACGTGGACCTGGTCTACGACTTCCCCTCGCGGTGGTGGGGAGGGCGGGTGGCGGGGCTGACGGACACGCCGGGGCGGAGCGTGTTCGGGCGGCTGTTCGAGATTGGGGGCAAGGACTGGCCCATCATCCAGCACAAGGAGGGGGCGGTGACGGGGATGTGCGTGGAGCGCGAGGTGCGCGTGCGCGTGGAGGGCCAGGAGGTGAAGGCCACGGCGTTCGTGACGTCGCCCCGGCGCGCGTCCACGGAGGGGCCGGTGAGCCCGCGCTTCATCGAGGCGCTGGTGCGTGGCGCGAAGAGCGCGGGCCTGCCCACCGAGTACATCGAGCGCCTGGCCCGCGGGCCCTGACACCGTGTCCTCACCACGACCCGGCTGGCCCTGGACGCGGGCCCCCCGAGTCAGAATCTCCGGGCCCATCACCCGGTCGTCGTGGACTCCCGAAGGGGGAACGGTCGAGACCGTCGAGCACCATCTCCTCGTGAGAGATGTCTTTCGCATCGTCTTCTTCCTTCCCCACGACCATTTCGACCTCGCGCCGGGGGTGTTCTCCTGCTCGGAGCAGGCGGGTGACGAGCCCGTGCTGCTCCAGTGGTGGAAGCGTTTCCTCTGAGGCTCAGCGCGCGTAAGGGGCTGCGCGCCCGCCGATCTCCGGGAAGTGCTCGTAGGCCCGCTTGAGCGCGTCCAGGTGCGCGGGGTTGTCCAGGTCGAGCGGTGCGTCCGTGAGCTGCACCACCCATCCGCCCGTCTCGGTACGCCGTGAGCGAGAGAGCAGGTCCGCGTCGCGGGTGGAGTCCGGAAACCCGATGGCTCGTGAGGCAAGCCGACCAGTAGTTGATCCAACCCAGGCGATGCGGAATCTCAGGCAAGCGCATGGCACTCGGGGACTTGATCACCGGCAGCCCTCGGGGAGGGGGCTCCAGGTCGTCGGGCCGATTCTTCGTCTGGCGCGCGATGTCCACCCCCGCGCTGAACGGCGTCACGAGCCCCCAGAACGCGCGTGCTTCCTCCGCCACGGCCTCTAGCAAGGCCGCCGCGGCCGCGATGCCGTCCGCGGACAGAGGCAGTGACACATGGAATTCAAACTGTGCCCGACCGCCAGGGGATATCCCCGCCGGTTTCCCCCATCCCATGACGATCACTCGGAAGTTGTCATCGATGCTGCGCAGAGTCGGAAATTCCCCGCGCTTGCTCTCACGGGCAACGAGTGCATCACGATCCTGTAACGGGATGAGTTGTCCCTCGTCAGAAATCAGAAACCCGATGCGCAAGCCAGGGACCGCGCGTTCCATTCCATGAACAACAGCCAATGGACGGCCATCATTGACCGCAAGCGCAGGCGCGTAGACGATCATGGACATCTGGTCTTTTCGTGTGGCGGACATTTCAGCACCAATCCATGAGGACGATAATATCCTGGAGTTGCGGTTCCTCGATTTCCAGCATGGCCTTGTGCGTTGTGCTTCGCACACCGACCCGGAAGTCAAATCCACACGCCAGCGCACTTGTTGTGCAGCCTGTTCCCACCCTTGGGCGGCACCCGTCGAGGCTTGCACTCCGGACGGCGCTCTCGCTCCAAGGGCCCGGGCGGCAATGGGGGCAGCCAGTCCTGCTCCGCTGGCTCCGGCTTGGGACTTTGTTTCGGTGAGGGCTTCTGTGGGGCTGGCGTCGTTTCAGGCACGGGCCGCGTTTCAGGCACGGGCCCCACCTCGGGGTTGCCCCAACTCAGCTCATACACCTCCAGGGCCTCTTTGATGGCGAAGCCCACCACCACCACGCCCGTGACGATCACCGCTCCCACGACGATCTCCGGTGCCGCCAGGACGCAGACCCCAAGTCCCACGGCAGCGGCACCAGCAGAGGCGAGCGCGCATCTTCCCGTGGGGTCGTGAAACTCGATCCGGTCATGGTCCAGGGCATGAAAGCACCGCTCCACCAGCACGGGCCAGGGCTCGGAAGCTTCGCGGACGGCGCACCGCCCCTCGTCCGTCCAGGGCAGCATCGCCGCTCGCTGGAGGTTGGCGCGCCTCGGGTCTCGGGCCGCTGGCTCTCCTGGGTTCGATGCCGACGTAGCGCAGGCCGAGACAAAGAGCAGAAATGCGATGCACGCTCGGAAACGCATGGCTACATCCTCCAATCAGGTCAGGAGCAAAATGTGGGGAGTGAGATCTGGTGAAGAATCTCGAGAAGTTCCGCGAAGGGGCAGGGGGTGGTTCCGTTTGGTGATTCCGAGGCCTTGAAGCGCTGGGAGGAGGGCACCTGGGCCTTGGAACCCGCTGATGATGCCGTGGAGCAGCCAGAACCGCCTCGCCCACCTCCCCAGCGCGGCAGGGCTCGCACGGCGCGCCCCGTGAGTGACAGCAGGCGGGGCAGCAAGCGGGACAAGCCGGGCGGGTGACGAGCAGGCGCTGTCCCGGTGGTGGAAGCGCTTCCTCGCTTGAGGCTCCCAGGCCCGGAGGGAGGGGTCTCTGTTCAGCACTTCAGGAGTCATCCAGGAGGGCTGTACTCCAGGAGAGTATTTCCTGACCTACTGGTGCCTGGGCAGGTGCCGCCATACTTGAAGAGCTGTAGTTTTCTCCGCTACAGCCCTGGGTCTAATGGCCATTTCCCGTTCTTCCCGAGATAACGAACTCGAAGCGATCCTCGAGCGGGTCCGGCACGTACGCAATTTCGACTTCCGCAACTACAAGCGCGCCACGCTGCAACGGCGCGTCGAGCGGCGCGTGGCCGCCACCGGGTGCCGCAACCGTGCCGCCTACCTGGCGCTGCTGGAGCGCGACCCCGACGAGGTCAATACCCTCGTCTCCTCCATGCTCATCAAGCTCACCACCTTCTTCCGGGACAAGGAGGTGTGGGGGGCGCTCGACAAGGTGCTCGAGGAGCTGGTGCGGCGACGGCGGCCGGACCAGGAGCTGCGCATCTGGAGCGCCGGGTGCGCCACAGGCGAGGAGGCCTACTCCCTGGCCATCATCGCCGCCGAGGCGCTCGGCTCGGGCGCCCCGGGCGCGGAACTCAAGGTGTTCGGCACCGACGTGGACGAGGCCGCCATCGCCTATGGCCGCCGCGGCATCTACACCCCCCAGCAGGTGGAAGGTGTCTCCAAGGAGCGCCTCGCCCGCTGGTTCGTGCCCACCGGCGAGGGCTTCACCGTGCGCAAGGAGATCCGCCGCGCGGTCGTCTTCGGGGTCAACAACCTCGTGTCCGACGCGCCCGTCTCACGCATCGATCTGCTCCTGTGCCGCAACGTCTTCATCTACCTCGACTCGGAGTTGCAGAAGCGGGTGCTGTCGCGCTTCCACTTCGCGCTGCGGCCGCAGGGAGCGTTGGTGCTGGGCCGCTCGGAGCTCATCCCCTTCGCCGCCCGTCTCTTCGAGCCCATCGACCTGGGCCGGCGCATCTACCGCAAGGACTTCCGCAAGGACCCTTCCAACCTCCTGCGGCGTCCCATCCCGGCGGACCCGGCCCCGCCGGCGCCGCCGCCCCTCGCGGAGGAACTCCCCCGGGACAAGGAGTTCCAGCGCCACCTGCGCGAGGTGCTCAACGCTCAGCCCTGCCCCCTCATCGTCACGGACCTGGACGGCACCGTCACCTTCTGGAATCACGCGGCCGCGCGGTTGTGGAAACGGCAAGACACCGAGGTGCTCGACCACAAGCTGGCCGCCGTGGGGCTGCCCGGTCTGACGCCGGAGCTGCTCGCCAAGCTGACCGCCCGGGTGCTCGCGGGCCGCTCCGAGAGGGAGACGGTGGAGGGGGTGATGGAGGTCGCCGGCCAGGACCCGGTGGTGCTGCGCACCGTGGTGGTTGCCTTCCGGGACACCCAGGGCGAGGCCCAGGGCCTGCTGTTCAGCTCGGACGACATCTCCTCCTTGCGCGCCCTGGAGCAGAGCCTCAAGCGCGCCAACGACGAGCTGAACACCGTCAGCCAGCGCATGCTGACCTTCAACGAGGAGCTGCGCGCCTCCAACGAGGAGCTGGAGACGACGAACGAGGAGCTGCAGAGCGCCAACGAGGAGTTGCAGACGACGAACGAGGAGCTGCAGAGCACCAACGAGGAGTTGGAGACGACGAACGAGGAGCTGCAGAGCGCCAACGCGGAGATGGACGCCATCAACCGCGAGCTGGCCCACCGCACCGAGGAGCTGGACGCGCTCGGCTTCTGTCAGCGCACCATCATCCGCACCCTCACGGTGGGCGTGCTGGTGCTCGATCCCCAGGGGAAGATCACCACCTGGAACCTCGCGGCCGAGCGGCTGCTGGGGCTCACCGAGCGCGAGGCGGTGGGGCAGGTGCTCTGGACCCTGCACGTCCCCGCGCTCAAGCGCTCGCTGCTCCAGCGCATCCGCCGCCACGTGGCGGAGAACCGCTCGCTGCGCCTGGAGCACGTCATCTACCAGTTGCCCCATGGGGGCCGCGGTGCCGCCACGCTGATCGTCGCCCCGCTCAACAACGAGTCCCACTCCCTCGGCGCCGTCCTCCTCTTCGAGGACACCACCCGCTCCTCCGGTCTCGCCCAGGAGAACCGCGAGCTCAAGGGCGAGCTCAAGGGGCGGCCGCGCAAATGAGTCCCCCCCGCCGGCCCGTGCATATCCCGTTCGTCTCGGAGCTGCTGGCCAAGTACCAGCAGCTGCTGCGCAAGCACGAGGCGTTGGTCCACCGGCTGGAGGCGCGCAACGCCGAGCACATCACCACCTGGAAGCTCTCCTCCTGGGCCCTGGAGACGACGGCCAGCGGGCTGGCGTTGCTGCGCGGGAACATGCTCCAGATGGCCAACCGCCGCTGGCATGCGCTGGCCCAGCAGCCAGGGCGGTGGTGCAGGCTCGGCGAGGAGCGCGAGGGGCCATCGCACGTCCTGCGCGACGTGGCCCTGACGGAAGCGCGGGCCGCGCTCGACGCGGGGGGTCCGCGTGTCGCCCGCTACCAGTTGCAAGGCGGTGAGCAGTACCTGGAGCTGCGCACGGATCTCATCACCGAGGCCCCCGGGGCGGAGTCCCGCGTGCTCGTCCTGGCGCTCGACATCACCGAGCAGGTGCTCGCCGAGCAGGAGCTGGCGCGGGCCCGCGCGGCGCTCGCCGAGCGGGAGCACCTGCGCGGGCTCGGGGAGATGGCGGCCGGGCTCGTGCATGATCTCAACAACACCCTCAACGCCATGAAGCTGCGCCTGGATCTCATCCAGCGCGACACGGTGTTCGCCGAGCGCCAGCGGGGCAACCTGGATGCCCTGGTGCGCATCGTCAGCGATGCCACCACGCGCGTGCACCACCTCCAGGACTTCGCGCGGCAGGCCCCGGAGCCGCGGCCCGGCGAACAGGTGCGGCTGACGGACGTGGTGCACGAGGCGGTGGACATCGTCCGCGACGACCTCGAGCACCGCTCGGCCCGGGAGGGCGTGCCCCTGCACCTGGAGGTGGAGGTGCCGTCGCTGCCGCTCGTGAACGGCTCGGCCACGGACCTGCGCTACGTGCTCATCAACCTCATGCTCAACGCGCGGGATGCCATGCCCCGGGGCGGCACCATTCGCGTACGCGGCCACGCGCAGTCCGCTCAGGTGGTGCTCACCGTGGCCGACGAGGGCACGGGCATTCCCCCGGAGAACCTGCACTCCATCTTCCGGCCCTTCTTCACCACCAAGGGAGACAAGGGCACCGGCCTGGGTCTGTCCATGGCCTATGGCGTCGTCTCCCGGGCCGGGGGCACCATCACCGCGTCCAACCGTCCGGAGGGTGGGGCGCTCTTCACCCTCACCTTCCCGCTCCTGTCTCCCTCCGCCCCCGTTCAGCGGGCCTCCCGCGGCAAGCGCGCGCCGGCGCGAGGCAAGCCCCGGCGGGGTTGAGGGCTCACACCTCCATCCGCTTCGGCGCGTCGAGGGCTTCCTCGGGCTCTTCCTCGGGAGGCGGCCGGGTGGTGCTGTTCATCACCATCTGGCGCATGAGCTCGGCCTGATCCTCGGTGGACCGTGCGCGCGCCTCGTAGCGCTGGGCGGCATGGTGTTGGTTGCGCTCGTTCGCGCGCGCCGCCATGCGGCGCGACAACGCGGCGCTTTCCTCCAGGGCACGCAGCGCGGCCCACAGCGCGCCATCCATCGCCGTCTGCTGATTCACCGAGAGGGCCTTGGCGGTGTAGCCGTGGCCCACGCGGCAGCGGTAGCGCAGGAGCCCTTCCTCATCCATCTCGAAGATCACCCCGCCACAGTCCGGGCAGGAGAAGAGCGAGGGTTTTCCCGTGTCCTGGGGATCCAAATGAACACCACGCACCTCGCGCATGACCTTGACCTCCTCCTGCAGGCGGCCCGAGGGCTTGGGGACCTCGTGGCGGGTGAGCGGGGTGGAGACCAGCCGCACGAGCAGCGCCCCCAGGTCGGCGAGCAGCACCGTGTGATCCACCTTCACGAATTCCAAAGCGCTGCGCGGCATGTCCGGGCAATAGGCATCGGCGGGATCCTGGACGACCGCCAGGCCCCCTTGCGCCTTGATGGCCAGCAATCCCGAGGTGCCACAGTCCAGGGCGCCCGTGAGCACCACGCCGATGACTCGCGGCCCGTAGGCCCGGGCCGCCGAGCGGAAGAGCGGATCCACCGCCGGCCGGTGGCCGTTCTCCCGGGGCCCGGCGTTCACCAGGACGCGGCCTGGCTCCACCAGGAGGTGGAGATCCGAGGGGGCCACATAGATGCGACCCGGCTCCAGCGGCGCCTCGGGCTTCGGGTGCATGGCGGGCAGGGGACCCGCGCGCATGAGGATCTCCGGCAGGAGGCTGCGGTGGCCCGCGGACAGGTGCAGCACCACGAGGACGGCCGCGGGGAAGTCCCTGGGCAGCTGCGCGACCAGCTTCATGAGTGCCTCGACCCCTCCGGCCGAGGCTCCCACGACCACGATGTCTCGGTGCATGACGGGCTTGCGTGCCATTGGAGCTGTTCCCTCGGAACTCAACGACTCATTCAAACTAGGGATGCACGGGATCCGCGCCCACCCATGGGAGCGGGCAACCGAGCGGAAGCGTTCCACTCCTCGTCCGCGGGGCATCGTCGCTAGGAGGGATCTCCTCGACGGGCTCCCGGTTGTCCCTGCCGGGGGAGCGATGGCTCGGGTAGCGTGTCCGGTGCCGCGCTCCAGTCGGCTCGCGGTTTTCCCTGGGGGAGTTCGTGCGACGTCAAGGTTCGTTCCTGTTGTCATGGTTGACCGTGGGGCTGGTGTGGATGGTCTCGGGTTGCCGTCCGGATGCGCCTGGCGCGCCCGTCACGGCGGGCGCGGCCCGGTTGGTGGCTCACCTCGAGCAGAGCCCTGCCTCGGCGAACGTGGAGCGGGTGTCCGTCACGTTCTCGGCGGCGGGCCTGGAGCCGCGCACCCTGGAGCTGGCGCGGGTGGAGGGCGAGTGGGACGGGACGATGGAGGAACTCCCCGCGGGCGACCACCGAGCCTTCCACGCGGAGGCCTTTGGCGCGGGGAACTCGAAGCTCTTCGTGGGCGAGGCCTCGGACGTCACCATCCTGGCGGGGCAGACGGCGCGGGTGGACATCACCCTGCGGCCGCTGCTGGGACCCCCGCCCCCCCGGCCGCCCGAGGTGGTGTCGGCCACGAGCTCCGCCGACACGGCGACCCCCTCGGGCACCCTCACGCTGCGCGTGGAGGCGAGGGATCCCCAGGGCAGCGCGCTCGGCTTCTCCTGGTCGGCGAGCCTGGGGACGCTGGGCACGCCGGTGAACGGCGCCTCGGCGAGCGAGGTGGCCTGGAAGGCGCCCTCGTGCGTGTCCGCCGGGCAGACGCCGTCCATCACCGCCACGGTGAGCAATGCGCTGGGGCTGTCCACGTCCCGCGCCTTCACCTTCGCCGGACTGCCCGAGTGCCCGCGGCTCGCGCCCGGCTCGTGGAGCGCCATCGCGGGGTTGAGCTGGGGCCGGGAGTCCTTCTCGGCGACGCTGCTGCCCTCGGGTGGGGTGCTGGTGATTGGCGGCGTGGCGACGCCGCTCGCCGCGCGGATGACGGAGGTGTACGAGCCGTCGCTGGGAATCTCCCGGTTGACGGGCGCATTGCGCGAGCGGCGGGTCTGGCCCACCGTCACCGTGCTGCCCTCGGGCAAGGTGCTGGTGGCGGGGGGCGGCACCGCCTCGGCCGAGCTGTACGATCCGGCGACAGGCACGAGCACCCCGACGGGCTCCATGTCCGAGCCGCGCGACTCGCACACGGCGACGCTGTTGCCATCGGGCCAGGTGCTGGTGGTGGGGGGCTGGGATGGCACCACTCTCGCGACGGCGGAGCTGTACGATCCCGCGACGGGCACGTGGAGGCGGGTGCGTTCTCCGCTCGCGAGCCACGGTGGCCATACGGCGACGCTGTTGCCCTCGGGCCAGGTGCTGGTGGCGGGGGGCGACACCACCTCGGCCGAACTGTACGAGCCGTCGACGGACACGTGGTCCTCCGTCGGCTCCCTGCATACGTCCCGGATGGGCCACGTGGCGCTGCTGCTGCCCTCGGGCAGGGTGTGGGTGACGGGGGGAGGGGACGACCCAGGGGCGAGTTCGGAGGTCTTCGATCCAGCGGCGGGCACGTGGTCTCCGGCGGGGCGGGAGCGCGACATCGCCGCGGCGGTGGTGCTGCCGTCGGGCAAGGTGTTGGTGCTGCTCGAGGGGCGGGGGGCGGAGCTGTACGATCCAACGACGGAGAGCTGGTCCCCCACCGGCCCCATGGTTCGGCCCCGCTATCGGGCCTCGATGGTGTTGCTGCCCTCGGGCGAGGCACTGGTGCTGGGAGGCGACAACGATCAGGCCGGCGCGGAGCTGTACGATCCGGCGGCGAACACCTGGCGCTCCCCGGCCTCGGCGACGCTGAACCGCACCGCGCACACGGCGACGCTGTTGCCCTCGGGCCAAGTGCTGGTGGCGGGGGGCGGCAGTCCGGCGGGCGCGGTGGCGACGGCGGAGCTGTTCGATCCGGCGACCAATGCCTGGTCCACCACGGGCGGCATGGCCACGCCCCGCCGCGAACACACGGCGACGCTGTTGCCCTCGGGCAAGGTGCTGGTGGTGGGGGGCGCGGCCACGGGCGAGCCCCTGCGCTCGGCGGAGCTGTACGATCCGGCGACGGGCACCTGGTCCCCGGCGGCGGACCTGGAGACGGGCATTTCCACGGCCCTGAAGCCCGCGGCGGTGCTGTTGCGCTCGGGCAAGGTGCTGCTGGTGGCGGGAGCGCTGGCGGCGCTGTACGACCCGGGGGCGAACACCTGGGCGCCGACGGGAGGCCTGCTCGCGGATCACCAGACGCCCACGGCGACGTTGCTGCCCTCGGGCAAGGTGCTGGTGGTGGGAGGCGCGCCGTCCGCCACGGCGGAGCTGTACGATCCAACGACGGGCACGTGGTCCCCGGCGGCGTCCCCGGGCCAGGAGCGCAGGCGGCACACGGCGACGTTGTTGCCCTCGGGCAAGGTGCTGGTGGCCGGCGGGTCTCCCGTCGACACGGCGCAGCTCTATGAGCCCGCGACGGACACCTGGTCCGCGGCGGGGAAGCTGCCCCTGGCGCCCCGCTCCAGCGCCACGGCGACGCTGTTGCGCTCGGGCAAGGTGCTGCTGGTGGGAGGGGATGACGGGGAGGGCGGGCGGTGGAGCAACCAGTACGATCCGGCCACCAACACCTGGAGCGCCTCGGAAGACATCGGCGGCCAGCGCGCGTACCACACGGCGACGCTGCTGCCCTCGGGGCAGGTGCTGGTGGTGGGCGGCTACGCCGAGGGCTGGGCCCTGGGCATGCTCTACACACCGTGAGCGAGGAGGCCGCCCGGACGCGCTCCCACGGGCGCGTCCGTGAGCGCCCCGCGCACCTGCGCCTCGATGAATCGCTGGCTAAGAGAGGAGCCCACCGCCCACTCTCGGGGCGGGGGCGTCGGGCTCCTCTCTCGGTCCTCGCCTTGGAAAGAGGGATGTCCCCTCCCTTTCATGCTCCATGCCGCGCCCGTGCCGCCCCAACTCCTCGAGGAGCGCGGCTGCCCGCGCGTGTCCACCAGCTCTCCGGAACGCGTCCTGGAGTACAGCGGCCTGTCGCTGGAGATCCTCCCGAGCCAGCAACTCCTCCACCGAAGCGCGGAGCCGCTCGGGGCTGGAACTGGCCACTGTTTCGGACAGGCGGAGTGCGACCCCGGCACGCATGCAGCGTAGCAGCACGTCCATCTGCTCGCCTCCGTCCGTCGGAATCAGCAGGAGTGGCAGGCCATGGGTGAGGGCTCCGAGCACGGAGGTGGTGGTGGCGCTGGAGATGACGGCTCGCGTATGGGGCAGGACGACCGACTGTGGCACGTGAGGCCGGACGAAGAAGTTCTCCGGCGGCTCGCCCATTTGGGCATTCATGCGTCCCACGGAAGCGGCCACACGCACGGGTGTGTTTCCGAACGCCTCTACCAGGCTGGGCCAGTACTCATATCCCGAGAAGGATCGCCCGGGCTGCGCATAGAGGATCGGCTCGCCGGAATCCCGCGCTCGTGCAATCCACTCGAGGAGCGCGGGCTCGGTCTTCTCCGGCAGCTCCCAGAGGCAGTCTCCCACGCAGTACACCTGGGGGGGCAAGCTGTCCATGTCCCCTTCGAACTCCGGCACGCTCCGCAGCAGATGCAGGTCTCCCATCATGGGATTGTCCGCGAGGCCCCGCACCCGCTGCTTCATGCCGAGCAGTTCGCGAACCGAGTCATAGGTCAGCGCGAAGCCCCGATAGCGGCGGGCCACGAACTCCCGTACCAGGGGATCGATGGGCGGCACCGCCGTCGGCCACAGGTAGACGGCCATTCCCTGCGTTGCCACGGGAAGCCCCGTGCGCTCCGCGACAAGGTACGGCCCGAAGGCAGGCGGCTGGGTCACCAACACATCCGCCGGGAAGTGCTCCAGCGCCCGCTCCACGTGGCGGACCTGGCGCAGGATCTCCAGGGGACTACCCGAGCCATCAATGACGAAACTCGGCCCATCCGGAGTCCCCCGGGGAATCCGGGGGAAGCCCGCACGAGCCAACGCGCCCGAGAGCATCGTGTCGGTCACGAAGGCGATCTCATGGCCACGCTCTTGCAGGGTCACTGCGGTCCCGATGGCCGAGAGGAGGAATCCGTAACTGTTGAGCGAGCAGAAGAGGAATCGCATGGTGCTCAGTCCTTCCTCTCTGGCCTGGAAACGATACGCCGGATGTATCCTGGCAACTCCAGCGCGAGGACCGAGGGGACACGCTCTGGTTCCGCGAGCCTGAGCAGCGCGTAGCCCACGCCAGCGAGCCCCGTCATGAAGCCCGGAGTCTCCACGCCCAACGGAACCCCGCAGAGGACCCCGGCCTCCTCGATGCTGGTGAGGATTGCAGCGGCGAGCCGTTGCCGCTCGTGGCCGAGTGCGCTCTGTCCCAGGACCTTCTCCGCGAGCATCAGGAACTCGAGGTTTCCGAGGTCGCCGTGGCACAGGGAATGGGTGCCACCGAAGCCCCGAGCCAGGGTCGTGGCCACGGCGGCCGAGAGTTCCTCGTGCGCCTGCTCAGCATCGAGGTTCGGGAGCATGAACAGCCGTGCGAGACCCACCCCGGGAGCACCGTGGCACAGGGACACCATGAATCCACCCGGCGCTGGCTCGGCACGCAGGTCCCGCCAGTTGCCAGCTTCCGGCGAGAAGTGGGCACGCTCGTACTCCAGCGCTCGTCGTGCCGTCGTCCGGAAGCGCTCCTCTCCCGTCGCCGTCGCGAGTTCGAAGAGGGCCCAGGCGATGCCGGATGCGCCGTGCAAGAGCCCGGTGAGGGGACTCGGGCCCAGCGGGGTAGGCCACCCAAGACCCTGCTCCATGGTCTGTGCCGACGCGAGGAGTTGTTCCCCGCACCGGACAGCCAGCTCGCGTGCACGGGACGAGGGACGGCAGCGATCGAGTCCCAGCAGGAGCAGGATGCACCCCGCCGCGCCGCCAAAGACATCATGTTTCTTGTCCTTGTCGATGAGTGCGGGCAGCCGCGCTAGGAGCGCTTCGGCTTCATCCCAGAGCCGTGGCTCGTTCCAAAGCGCGCCGAGGTGCGCCAACGCATGAAGGACGCCGCAATCCCCGAAGGCGCCGAAGGTGCCCGGTAGGGACTTGTCTTCCTCGAGCCGCTGTCGGATCGAGGCGAGTGTCTCCCAGGCGACCTCCGTGTAATGCCCCTTGCCGGTGAGCTCGCCGAGCCAGGCAAGGAAGAGCGCCACCCCGGACAGGCCGCTGTACAGGTCGATGCCCAGTGGGGTCGGCAACCAATACCGCTCGGCCACGGGCATGAGGCCGATCCACGAGGCGCTCCCCGCACGACGGTAGGCCAGCTCCGCGAGCCTGTCGCCGAGGGTTTCCGCACGTGCCAGAAGGCGTTCCCGGCTCGCTGGTACCGCCGCCTCCTTCAACGGACGGCTCGGCAGCAGCCCGCCGCCCATCGTTACGGAGATCGCCGTGAAAGAGGCCTCGATGAACCAGAGCTGCTGGGAGAGGTCTTCCTCCGAGAGCGTCTCGATGCGCTGCCGGGACAACTCCAGACCCGAGGCGGGGAAGAAGTCTGGCAGCCGCTGGCCGTTGCTGCTCCAGATGTCGCGGGAGCGGGGGCGGGAGGTGAAGAAGGGAATATCGTCCCGCCAGAGATCCTCCCGCTCGTAAGGAATGAGGGGGCGCGAGTAGGGCATGTGCTCCAGTGTCTTCCAGAGACGATCGAAGAAGCCATCCAGGTCCAGCGCGTCGCGCAGGTTGTCCGGATGGGCGCTCTCGCGCAGCATCAGGTGGTACAGATAGGTGGGCCGCACGATGATGCGCACCTCGTCGGTGGCGAACCGGGAGAGGGGGCCATTGGCATCGAGCAGCTCGTCCCGGTGCTCCAATAGCAGCCGGTACATCCGGGAGAAGCCCCCCTTGAAGGCGTCAGCGTAGGGGAGCACGCCAACCTCGACCCCCTCCAACATGGGGAGGTTGGAGCTGCCATCGACCGCGACCCGCTTGCGGATGATTCGCATCTCGTCCGTTCCGACCCCTTCCACGATCGGCGCGGCGCCCGGAGAGAGTTGCCCGGCTTTTGCGCCGAGGGCACTGAAGTCAATGCCTTCCGAGTCCTCATCTGCCCAGCTCCGAGTCGGCAGGAGCCCCACGCGTAGCACCGACTCCGCGAGAGCAAGGTCGGCCTGCCGGCCGGCCCTGTCGGCGCCTTCCACGGGGAAGTGCGAGTGGAAGAGCGACTCGTGGTCGATGAGCA
Source organism: Cystobacter fuscus DSM 2262 (assembly GCF_000335475.2). Lineage (NCBI taxonomy): Bacteria > Pseudomonadati > Myxococcota > Myxococcia > Myxococcales > Archangiaceae > Cystobacter > Cystobacter fuscus. Next base: position 530,211 of record NZ_ANAH02000066.1, read on the forward strand.
CGGGGTGCTCCCCCGCCGCGATGATGTTCTCGAGGTGCGCGTCCGTTGCCTCGAGCACATAGAGCAGCGCGAGATAGCCGCCCTGCCTCTCGTAGAAACGGCGGACCTCTTCGATGGAGCGACAGGGACTCCGCTCGATGAACTCGACCCAACCATATGAGCCCCGGTCGAGGATACGGGTGGTCCGCAGCGCTGGGGTGGCGCCCCGATCATCCAGCCACGTCAGCAACTCCTGGAAGTGGACCGCGACCGCCAGCGAGCGCGGCTTGTAGACGAGGCGCAGGCCCGACGAGAAGGTGAGGAGCACGACGGTTCGGCCCCCGCGGTGAGCATCTCCGGCACCAGGCTCGCAGCCGGTGAGCTCGCCGGGCTCCCGATTCGGGCTCAGCGCCAGGCGGATCTCCTGGAAGTCCCCGGTGAGCCGCTCCAACATCTCGAAGCTGGTGGAGACCCAGGTGTCGACGCAGGCGACGAGTCGCCGGGCCAACACGGGATACTCTGCGAGCAGGGAGCGCAGCTGTGCGGGTTGACGCATCCGTTCGATGAAGCTCTGGAAGCGCTCCTCCGCGCTCCCTCCCGTCAGGAGCCCCTCGAGACGGGCGACGTTCATTTCGAGAACCAGGGTCCGAACCTGCAGCTCGTGCAGCCGCGCGTAGAGGTACGGCAGGCAGAGCGCGGCAGCGGACGCCAGTCCAAGGGGAGCGCCCGGGTGACGGGCCACCAATCGGCGCAGCTTCTCTTCGAGGCGAGACCGGCCCTCCGAGATGAGCGGCTGAAGCAACGAGAGGAACGCGGCCGACGTCGGGGAGAAGCGACGGGTCAGTTGCTCCTGGTCCGTATCGGCCGCTGCTGGCTGGCTCAGGCTCCGCAACAGCCGTGATACCCATTCAGGGGGAGGGCCCTGGCGTGCGGCCAATATCTCCGCGGGCTCACCGAGCAAGCGCAGCAATTGCTCCTCGTTCAGTCCGTCCAGTGCGAGCCGGTGGGAGAAGTCATCGTCGCGCTCGAGTGAGGCCCGGGAGCGCCAGCGTGTGAGCCGACGCGCGGCACGGGCCAGATCGCTTCTCGCCTCGTCCGTGCATCCGAACGAGCGCTTGCGAAGCACCCGCACCCGCTCCTGCAGCGTCGTGCTGCGATGCCAGACAGGGTTGTGCAGGACGTGCTCCTCCAAAGGAGGTCCCGCGAAATCACTTTCTCCTGAGTCGTGTAGCGATTCCATTGAGAATCTGCCTTTGTTTGGTTTTTCAGCTCGAGGCGCGAGATCGATGTATGCGGCGGGGCTAGCCGCACGGCGTCCAGCCAGTCCCGCCTGGTTCTAGTTGGTTCTATTGCAGCTACTCCAGCCGCAGGAGGCGTTCACCCCCGCAGCTCCGTGGACGAGAGCATCGAGTGCCTCATCGGTCAGTTCCAGGAGACCAGCTGGGTTGTCGGGGAACCGCGCGCGTTCCTCCTCCGTCATTGACAGGCGGAAGTCTTCATCCTTCCAGACTTGGATTACCTTCTTCGACATGGTGGATCTCCTTTTCCGCAAGCCTGGGGATGATGAACCAGGCATACAGATGGAGGGGGCAGGCGGGAATTGTGACTGCTCAGCGACAATTACACCTCCCAGCAACCCCTTCGAGGAGCAGTGAGTGGGCCAGCCTGGCCGAGCGACTAAGTTTGAACCCGCGACCCCCTGATCCCAAACCAAGGGGGCTCAAGTCCTCCTCTACGCCCCGCGGCGCAGCCGCTCAATGAGAAGGAATTGGCAATTTGCTTGCGGTAGGCCGGAGAGGGTGTCGAAGAATTCGAGCGATGCGACCTGGCGGCGAAGAGAAGACCTGTGGAGGGAGAGCGCAGGTGCAGAGGGAGCGTGCGGTTGTCGCCCCCCAAGCGTCGAGGGCGCCCCGGCCTCCCAGGTCCGACGCACCTGGGAGGGACAAGGACCGCTGTCCAAGGGCCCTTGTTCCCGCGCGTGCCCTTCGAGCCTGGCCTCATCTTGCGTGGGCGGCGGCAACGCCTCCACGCGCACGCCACTCTCCCGCGGCACGAAGATCGAAGGCCAGGGGCACCTTCGCCAGGCGGCCGGGCTCGTGCGTCAGCCGGTGGGCCAGGCGGGCCACCGAGTCCAGCGGATCCCCGGGGAGCTCCAGCCACTGCCACTCCAGGGAGGACAGCATGGCCGTCAGCTCGCGGCGCAGCAGTCCCTCGCGGGCCAGCAGCAGGGAGCCGCCCAGCCCGACGCGGACGGTTCCCTTCAGGTGGCACCGGGACGCCACGGCGGTGATGCCGGCCGCCAGCTCCCGGGCCGCCTCGGCGAGGATCGTCCTGGCCACGGTGTCTCCCTGGGCCGCCGCGGCCAGCACCGCCGGAGCGAAGCTGGCCACGGTGTGCTTGGGCGAGCCCGTGGCATGTACCCGCGTGCACAGGCGCTCGGCGCGGGTGGCCTCGCGGGGGTCCTCGCCCGCCCAGGCCTCGGCCGCCTCGGCGAGGCTCGTCACCGGCCCCCGGCCATCCTGCATCCGCACCACGGCGGCCAGACCCCGGCGGCCGATGTCGAAGCCTCCTCCCTCGTCACTGAGCAGGTACTCCATGCCGGAGGCCCGGGCCCAGTGCCCCTCGGGCGACATGGCGGCGTAGCCCGTGCCCGTTCCGCAGATGGCGACCAGGTCACACGCTCCGGCCGCGACCGGGGGAACGATGTCATTCATCAGCCACAGCCGCTCGGCCCGAAGGGGCTCCAACCCGCGCTCCGCCAGGGCGCGCAGGGCGGCCCCCGTCTCCTGGAGCGCCTGGCGTGTCCCGGCATTCGACAGGGCCAGGCACGCGGTGGAAATGCGCTCCACCCCCACCGGCCGTTCGCGCCACAGCCGCTCGAGCAGCCCGGCGAGGACCTCCATGCCCCGGCCCCCACTGGTCTGCTCGTTGCAGCTCGGCCCCTCGAGCCGGGTGAGGAGCCGGCCCTCGATGGCGAGCCCCAGGCGGGTGGTGGAGCCACCTCCGTCCACGACGAGATCGCACGTCATGAGGCGACCACCCGGGGCTGGAGCCGGGGCAGGGCGAACGCCGCCACCGCCAGCACCGCCCCGGCCCCCGCGAGCATGCCCCAGGTGGCCCGCAGCCCCCAGAGATGGGCAATGGCCCCACACAGGGGCGGGCTGATCAGATAGCCGAGGTAGGCGAGCAGGGTGACCCGCGCGATGGCGGCACCATGGGCCGAGGGCTCGGTGATTTCGGTGGTCATGCTGAACACCGTGGGGACGCCGCCCGCCATGCCGAGGCCCGCCACCGCGAAGCCCACCAGGGCGACGACGGGCTGGGTGGCGGTGAGCACCAGCAACAGGCCGGCCGCGGCGCTGACGCCGGCCAGGGAGAGCTGGGTCCTCCCGTCGATCCTCGTGGCCAGTTTCTGGGCCACGAGCCGGCCGCAGAACAGGCTGCCCATGTAGACCGCGGGGCCCGTGCCTCCGAGCACCGGCGGGGCGCCGAGCACCGTCTCCAGATACAGGGCGGACCACTGCTCGACCGCGTTCTCCACCAGGTGCACCGCGGCGCCCAGCAAGCCCAGGCTCAGCAGGAGCGAGGCACCGTGTGGCCTCTCCTTGGGCGCGCTGTCCTTGTGGGCCGGCACGGGGAGCCGGGCCAGGTTGGCGGGCACGGTGAGGAACACCAGGAGCGCCATCACGGAGATGAGCAGGGGCACGGGCAGCGCGAGCTGACGGCCGAGGCCCGCGCCGGTGCTGGCGAAGACGACGGCGATGGGAAAGGCCGCGTGGGCCATGTTGAACAGCTTGTGCCCCATCGCCGCCTCCAGGGACGCGATGCGCGCGTTGAGCGCGATGTCGAGCGCTCCCGAGGTGGCGCCGACGAAGACGAGCGCGATGCCCAGCGCCCAGGGCGAGGTGACGAGTCCCAGGGGCACCACGGCCACGGCGAAGGCGGCCAGGGTCAGCGGCAGCGCCCGGTTGCGCAGCCGGTCCACCCACGGACCGAACAGGAGCATCGCCGGCATGGCGCCCACCGCCACGCCCAGCAGCGCCAGCCCCAGCTCCCGCTCGCCGGAACCCGTCGCTTCCTTCACGGCGGGCAGCAGGGCCCCCCAGGCGCCCCAGAAGACGCCCCAGGCCGCATAGGCCAGGACGATGCCAACAATGGGCCACCGCGAGGGGCTCGTCGCCGGGGGGACTCCCTCCGGACTGCTCGTTGTCTCCTTCATGGCACGACCAATACCTTTCCGGGCCGCGCTCGAGGCCCTTCCGCCCTCAATTCCACGGGCAGTTCCGTCAGGCCAATACGCCGCAGAACCAGCCGCTCCAACGCCCATGTGGTGTCCGGTGCCGCCAGCCACCGCAGGCCTCGTTCAAAACAAGATGGTTCGGTGCCATAGCTGCCCGCGACCGTCAGGTTCTTCTGCCCCCAGCGCACGTGGGCGGTGCCCTCCTGGCGGCGCAAGGAGTCCAGCTCGAGCGCGACCCCTTCCTCGGTGAAGCGATCCGTGGCCTGCGTTCCCCCATACAGGAGGATGACGCCGTCGGGCGCCACGGTGTCCAGGGCCCAGCGCAGCCAGCGGGCCTCGATGAAGGCGGTCGCCAGCACGATGGCCCGCGGAGGCGTCCGGGGCGGCTCGTCCTGGCCGAGGGCCCCGGCGGGCAGCAGCCCGGTGGCGCGCAGGAACTCCAGCTTGTCCACGCCCGCGTTGCGCAGGCTGACCGTGGCGCCCGCGGCCTGGGCCGACAGGGCGATGAGCGTACCGGCGATGCCCGCGCCCACCACGAGCACCTCGCTTCCGGAGACCTGGCCTCCCAGCGCCCGCGTCACCTGGTCCAGACAGTGCACCGCGCAGGCGAGCGGCTCCGCGAAGACCGCCCGCTCCAGACGCACGCTGCCGGGGACCCGGTGCAGGGCCTCGGTCAGCTCCTGCTCCGTGCCATCGGCCGGCATGAGGTCGGCGAAGGCCGTTCCCCGGTTGAGGGGGCGGTTGGGATCCAGGCACACCCACTCTCCCACCTCGAAGGGAGCCTTGCCCCAGCGCGCGACCACCTCTCCCACGACTTCATGGCCGAACTGGCTCGCCCCCTGGCGCTGCCGCGCGGCCTCCTTGTAGTCGGAGCGGCAGATGCCCAGCACCAGGGGCCGCACCATCACGCCCGCCGGGTGGCGGGGGGACCAGGCCAGCCCCGGGCGGAGCTGGGGGCCCTCGGGCGTCAGGGCCACGTGCCGCAGTTCCGGGCGCGCTTCACCCACTTCTGGCGTCCGCGTCTCAGGCGAGGGCATGGCACGCCTCTCCGAAGCGGGCGAGGAGCTCGTCCACTTCCTTCTCGGTGATGATGAGTGCCGGGCGCATCTCGATGACGTGGCCACGCCCATGCTCGGACACCCGGGTCATCAATCCCTGGCGCAGCAGGGCGGCCTGTAATCCCAGCGCCTGGGCTGGCGCGGGCTCTCCGCGGGGGCCCACCACCTCCAACCCCAGCATCAGGCCGACTCCCCGCACCTCTCCGATGAAGGAATGGAATTGGGCGAGCCGGGCCAGACCGTCGCGCAGGCGCGTGCCCACGTGCCGGACATGGGGAAGGAAGCCTGGACGCGAGACGATCTCCACCGTCTTCATGGCCGCCGCCGACGCCACCGCGTTGCCCCCTCCCGTGAAGCCGTGGTGGATGCGCGGCAGACCCATCAGGCGCTCCTCGGTGAGGATGGCCCCCAGCGGAAAGCCGCTCCCCGTGAGGCCCTTGGACAGGGTCATCATGTGCGGGGAGACGCCGAAGTAGTTCGCGGCGAACATCTCGCCCGTGCGGCCAAAGCCCGTCTGTATTTCATCGAAGATGAGGACGATGCCCCGCTCCTCGCAGAAGCGCTTGAGCTCGGGGAAGTAGCGCGGCGGCGGAACGATGTTCCCGCCCACCCCGAAGATGGGTTCGATCAACACGCACGCCACGCTGCCCGAGCTGGCGTAACGGATGAAGTCGTCGATGCGCGACACGCAAGGCAGCTCGCACTGCTCCGCCTTCTGGCCGTAGAAGCACCGCGAGCACGAGGGCTCCGGCACGTGCAACGCCCCCGGCATGACGTAGGGAAACGGGGCCCGGTGGAAGGCGAAGCCCGAGTACCCGATGGTGGCCATGGTCTGTCCCAGGTGGCTGCGGAACATGGTGATGACATCCCGCTTGCCGGTGACGTGCTGGGCGATGCGGATGGCGCCCTCGTTCGCGGTGGAGCCGCCCGGGCTGCGCAGGTGCACGCGGGTGAGGTTCGGTGGGGCCAGGCCCACCAGCGCCGCGCCCAGCTGCTCGACGGGCTCCGACAGGTAGGAGGAGCCCGTGTGCACCAGCCGGTCCATCTGCGCCTTCGCGGCGGCCATCACCTCGGGGTGGTTGTGGCCCAGCAGGAGGTTGAAGGTCCCCGAGATGCAGTCGAGGAACTCCCGGCCGTCCCGGGCCCGCACCCGCACTCCCGAGGCCTCGGTGAGGACGATGTCGCCGGTCTCGTAATAGAAGGGGGGAGGAGGAACCGTCATCGACGCTCCCCCTGGGCCGCGCCGAGTCCCAGGCTGGAGAGCTGCTGGCGCACCCACGTCGGCAGGTCATACCGGAGGACGACTTCCCGGCGCCGCCGCGCCGCCTCGGCCCGCTCGGCGGGGGTGGCGCGCAGGGCTTCTTTCAGAGCCTGGGCCTGCTCGACGATGTCGAACGGGTTGACGAGCCGCGAGACGTGGGCGAGCGCCTCGGCCGCGCCGCAGCGCTCCGAGAGGATGAGCACCGCGTCGCGCTGGTTGAACAGCGTTCCCTCGAAGGCCGTGAGATTCTGCCCGTCGACGGTGGAGTTGAGCAGCAGCACGTCCGCCCGCTTCAGGGCCGCGAAGGTGCCGTTGACGCTGTTGGTGCACACCATCCGGACGACTTCGCCGCCCAGGGTCCGGTTGGCCGCCTCGACGGCCCGGCCCACCCGGTCGCGGTACTGCTGGTTGGCCTCCACCGAGAGCCGGTTGGGGTTCATCTTCACGAGCAGCCGGGCATGACGCAGGCCCGGGTCCTCTTGCAGTGCCGCGGTGAAGGCGAGCACGGCCCGCTCGGCGTTCTTGATGGGGTCGGTGCGGCCCGAGTGGACGACGAGGGGGTGGTCGCCGATCCACGCGTCGAGCTCGGGGGAACCCTCGCCCTCGCGGATGTCCAGGGCCGAGGGGCTGTAGCCGAGCGCCATCGCCTCCGCCCGCACCGTGCGGCCTTCCCAGCGCACGGTGGCGGACGGGTAGTCCACGCGTGCCTCCGGCAGCAGATCCTCCACGCAGGCCAGGAAGTTGCGCACCCAGCGGTGGGCGAAGAAGGCGATGACGTCCGCGCCCAGCATTCCACGCAGGAGCCCCTCGCGCATGGGCCGTGGCAGCATCCGCCAGTAGTCCGCCGAGGGCCAGGGGATGTGGACGAAGAGCAGTTGGGGCGCGGTGGGGCGCTGGGCCCGCAGGTGCTGGGGCACTCCGCACATCTGGTAGTCGTGCAGCAGGTAGACGGGCTCCGCGCAGGACTTCGAGCGCTCCAGCAGCGTGGTGGCGAAGGTCTCCGTGAAGCGCTCGAAGTTCTTCCACGCCCGGTGGCTGCGCGCGTCGAAGGTGGGCTTCGTCCAACCATCCCAGAGGTAGTTGTTGCTGGCCCAGAGCAGGTCGGCGGTGATGATCTCCTGCATGTCCTCGAAGACGGCGGGATCATGCTGGAGCAGGTGGAGGCGGACGGGGGCGGCGGCGCTCACCTGCACCTCCATGCCCCGGGGGTGCTGGGTGGCCATGTACCGGTCCTCTTCCGTCATGGCGCAGGCAATCCAGGACACGCCCAACTGACTGGCCAGATCGGCCACCACGTTGGCGGTGCCGCCCGGGGCCAGCTCCGCGGAGAGCGCTCCGGAGGTATCGCGGTGGTACGTCACGGGGGCGCGCTTGCTGGCAAGGAAGATGCGTTCTTGGCTCATGGGATGACTTCCTCAATCGAGGCGGGGGGAGGGGGGACATCGAGAAGGGGGCCGAGACGCGCGGCCCCCGCGGCGAGGCCCGAGATGCTCAGCCCGGAGAGCTCCGGGAGCTGGTGCAGCCGCAGGCTGCGCAGACAGGCATTGGTGGGACGGCACGAGTAGCGCCCGGCGGCACGCTCCACGGGCCGCACGAGGCCGGGGTCCTGGCCCAGACTCCGGGCGATGAGCTGGCCCCATTCGAAGCGGGACGCCCGGTCGGGTCCCGCCAGGTGGAGGAGCCCCGCCTGGCGTCCCGGAATCAGGCGCGCGAGCACCGCCGCCGCGTCATCGACGAGGATCGGGGTGTTCCAGTGATCGACGGGGGCCTGCACCGGCTGGCCGGCGCGCACGGCCTCCGCCACCACCATGAAGAAGTTGCGCCAGCCCCGGCCCGGGCCCTGGGGCTCGTACCCGTAGACGAGGCTGGTGCGCACGACGAGGGCGCCCGGGTCCGCGGAGAGCAGCACGTGCTCGGCGGCCAGCTTCGCCCGGCCATAGGCGTTGGCGGGGTTGGGGCTCCGGGACTCGTCGTAGCTGGTGTCCTGGCCGTCGAAGACGTTGTCCGTGGAGATCAACACCTTGCGGACCGAGGGGGCCTCCTGGCACAGGCGCGCGGCGATGCCCGCGTGGGTGGCCATGGCGGCCTCGGGCGCGCTCTCGCACCCGGTGATGTCCGAGGGCCCGTGCACGAGCACCACGGCGTGCGCCCCGGTGGCGCCCACCGCCTCGGCGATGGCTCCGGGCCGCGTGGCATCCAGGCACCGCCAGGGCTCCTGTCCGAGCCCCGGAGGCCAGTGGCGGGAGGACAGCGTCACCTCGAGCCCCGCGTCCCGCAGGGCCCGGCCGAGCCGCTGGCCGATGAAGCCGCTGCCGATGATGAGGACGTGTCTCATGCGCGCCTCACCACCAGCGCTCCTGCCGCGGGGTGTGCAGCAGCAGGGGCCGGATGAAGTCGAGCGCCAGGCGGCTGCCTTCCCAGCGGCCGATGGTGCTGTCCTCGTTCTCCACGGCGATGTCGCCGGTGTAGCCCGCCAGGTGGAGTTCGGTGAGGATGCGGCGCCAGTCGAGCTGGCCCCAGCCGGGAATCCGGAAGCGGAAGTTGCGCTCCGCCTGCGAGTAGTACCGGTTGTGGGCCAGGAAGTGCCGCCGGGTGACGGGCCGGAGGATCTCCGCGTCCTTGGCGTGGACGTGCCAGATGCGGTCGGCGAACTGGCGGATGAAGTCCACGGCGTCCACTCCGGCCAGGGCCAGGTTGCCGGTGTCGACGTTGAAGCCCCATTCGGCGAACTCGCCCAGCACCTCCAGGCTCCGCGCGGCGCTCTCCGTCTCGTAGACGAGCTGCTTGGGGTGGAGCTCGTGCGCGAAGCGCACCCCGTACTCGCGGTACACGGGCAGCACGGCGCCCATCACCTCGGCGCACTGGGCGAACTGGGGGGCCCACCCGTCCTCCTGCCCGGGCCAGCGGAACCAGCGCGCGTAGTCCGGGCACCCGATGAAGCCCGCCACCAGGCGCACCCCCATGGCATCCGCCGCCCGGGCGCAGTCCTGCATGCGCCGGATGGCGTAGGCCCGCTTCTCCGCGGGAGTGCCCCGGTAGATGCCATCCGTCACCTCATGGAGTGGCCCCAGCAAGAGCTGCCCATCCGCGTGGTTGCTGATCGCCGAGATGCCGAGCCCCGCCTTCGCGAGCACCCGCTGCACTTCCGCGCGCCGGGCCGGATCGAGCAGATCCTCCAGCTGGAGCATGCGCGAGGAGGAGTCGACCGCCAGGTCGATGCACTCCAGGCCGAGCTCCTTCACCCGGGAGACGGCCTCCCCGAGCGGCAGGTCCATATAGGCCGTGGAAGCGAGGCTCAGTCGCATGCCTTCGCCTCCTGGTCGACGAGCTGGCACGCGGTGTCGTACTGGCTCCGGGTGATGTCATCGATGATGGTGCACTGGTCGATCGCCGTGGGCATGACGAGCAGGAGTCGGCCGTTGCGCACCAGCCGGGCGGTCTCCAGGTGGTTCCACACCACGGCCCGCAGATCATCCGGCACGGAGACGGGCAGCCGCAGCTTGCGCAGCAGGCGCAGCACCCGGCGCAGCGTGTCCACGGACGCGAGCCGCATCCCCACGGAGAGCGCCGTGACGGTGGCGATCCCGATGGCCACCGCCTCGCCGTGCCGGTAGCGCACGTAGTTCGTCGCGGCCTCCAGGCCATGGCCCACGCTGTGCCCGAGGTTGAGCAGCCGGCGCAGGTCCTGCTCGAAGGGATCCGGCGCGAGCATCTCCAGCTTCTTGCCGATGGCCGCCGGGATGATGGGGCCGAGGCCTTCGATCAAGTGCCGCGGTGCGGGCTGATCCAGCGCCCAGTCCTGCTGCATGGGCAGCCGCTCGAGCTGCTCGAAGAGCCCGGGGGTGCCGATGAGGGCCACCTTCACCACCTCGGCCAGGCCGTTGATGACCTCGGCGAGGGGGAGGGTGGCGAGATACGAGGGATCGATGACGACAAGAGCCGGGTGGTAGAAGCCACCGATGAGGTTCTTGCCCGTGCTGTGGTCCACACCAACCTTGCCCCCGATGGCCCCATCCACCTGGCCCATCAAGGACGTGGCGATGTTGACGTAGGGAATGCCCCGCAGGTAGGTCGTGGCGGCGAAGCCCACGAGATCGCACAGCACGCCTCCGCCCAGGGCCACGAGGACGGTGCGGCGGCGCACACTGCGCGAGCGCAGCTCGTCCCACAGCCGCTGGGCCTGCGCGACGGACTTCGAGGGTTCGCCCGCGGGGATGACGACACACTGGGCGCGCACGCCCGCGGCGGACAGCCGCTTCATCACCAGCTCCGCGTACAGCGGGCCCACGTGGTTGTCGGTGATGACCACGGCGGAGTTGGCGTCATTGGCCTTCATCACCGGGGCCAGCAGCTCGTCGAGCCGGGCCAGGGAGTCCCGGCCCACGAGGATGTCGTAGCGATCCTCGCGCTGGACCGTGACGCGATAGCTCTCGTGTCCTCCCTGTTTTGCTCCATCGATGAGGAGCGAGCCGCGATGAGGAGACTTCACGTCGGGGGTGGGGATGGCTGTGGATGCAGTGGATGGCATGGATCGACTCCCGGACAACTCGAAGTGTCTGCCGCAACAGGTATTGAGATTCATCCCGGCCAGGGAGTGGGAAACGGGGCGCTCCGCGGTTTTCCACTCTCCCCGTGAGACGGGATGTTGCTTACTTCCATGCATCACGGGGCCGAGGGCGCCCACGCGATGGGAGAGGAGCATCGTCCATGGAGCACTTGCGAGCGGTGTTACTTGCCGGCGGGCGTGGCGTGCGGATGGGCCGCCTGGGACAGGGCCGGCTCAAGCCGCTGGTCCCCTTTGGTGGCCAGTGCCACCTCATCGACTTCAGCCTCTCGAATTGCCGCGACTCGGGCATTGACGAGGTGTTGCTGTTGTCCCAGCACAACGAAGCCCAACTCATCCACTACCTGCTGGAGTGCTGGCACGGTCAGGGCATGAAGATTCACTTCGGCCCCTATCAGGGCATCACCCCGGAGACGTGTGAGCACGTGCTGGCCACGGTGCACCGGCCCGCCGAGTCCGGCACGGGCGAGGCCCTGCTGTTCAACGCGCCCTACATCTTCGGCAAGAACGTGCGGGATGTGCTCGTGCTCCATGCCGACCATGTCTACCGATTCGACTACCGGCCGATGCTGGCCTTGCACCGCGAGCGCCGCGCGGCGTTGACGATCGGCTATCAGCGCATCGCACTCGAGGCCGTGTCCCTGTTTGGCATGGTGGAGTTCGGCGCCGGGGACCGGCTCCTGCGTTTCGTGGAGAAGCCCGCCCACCCCACGGCCGATACGGTGTTCACCGCGGTGGCCATCTTCGACGCGGAGTCCCTGCAACGCTATCTGGACGTGCTGTCCCGGGGGCCGTGGCAGGCGGATGTCAGTCGGGATGTCATCCCCGCCATGATTCAGGCGGGGGAGCGCATCTTCGGCTACCGGTTCGACGGGTACTGGGAGGACATCGGCACCACGGCCCGCTACCTGGAAGCGCACCATCGGCTCGTCTCGCGACCGCCCACGCTGAGCCTGGCGCAACTGCCGCACACGCTCCGGCCGGAGGCCGCCCGCCGCTGGGTGTCCGAGGCGGGGGGGCTTCGCCACACGCTCACCGGGGAGGACGTGCGGTGTGAGGGCCGGGCCGAGCGCTCGGTGCTATTTCCAGGCGTCATCATCGGCCCACGCGCGGTGGTGCGCGACAGCGTCGTGCTGCCCGGGGCGCGCATCCTCGGGGACAGCCGCGTCGAGGGGAGCATCGTGCTCGATGGCGAGCACGTCCACGACGCCCACCTCTTGAACCGAACGGAATGAAGCACGGCGGCCCTGGGCCCCAACGAGGAAGAAAGAGAGATTCATGCCAAGCGACATGGTTCATGCCTCCGATGGCGGGCGACGGGCGTTGCCGTTGTCCTGGGGTGGTTGGGCATGGGAATTCCTTCGCCGCAATCCGGAGTACCAGTCCGAGTGGAAGGTCCTGCAGGCCCAGGGCCGGCTCCCCGTGCACTTCTCCAGGGGCGAGCTGGAGGTGCGACGGATCTCCGGCGGACAGGAGGAGGCAGCCCGCTGGGGACTCCTGGCGTTTCGTGGACCCCTCGCTCGATGCCTGGACGACCTCGGTGTTCTGGGCGGATGGAGCCCTGCCCCGGTTGATGGCCCGCATCCAGACGGGCCTGGAGAGCAAGCGGGGATTCCGGCTGGAGCACCTGCGCTGCCAGAAGGGGTTGCTGCTCGGCCCCGAGGGGGGAACGCTGCTGCTCACCGGCAATGGCGAGATGGTCTCCCTGGGATGCGAGGGGGATGTGGAGGCCTTGCTCCTGCCCGGGGCCGCCTTCGCCCTGGGCATCCCCGGGCCACAGAATCTCGACGGCGCCATCTCCGCCCTGAATGACTTCCGGACGTTGCTGCGGCCCGGCCCGCCGGAGCCACTGCCCCGCTCCAAGCAGCTCCAGAGCTATCTGATCGCGCTCGACGCGGCCAATGCGGGCGCCTCGTACCGGGACATCGCCATCCTGCTGTATGGCGAGGCCGCCGCGGCCAGGCGCTGGAGGGACCCCGCCCGTCACATGAAGGATGCCGTCCGTTACGCCGTGCGGCGCGGGGGAGCGCTCATGGAAGGGGGTTATCGCCGCTTGCTCCTCAAGCCACCGGCGGGGACCGAATAGGTCCCCGCGCGGAACCGACCCGGGGGGGCTCAGGGCACGGTGAAGGTCTGTGCCACGCTCCAACCGCCCGCGTTGCCCAGGGAGTTGACCGCGCGCACGCGCCAGACGTGGCGGCCGGAGGAGGTGCTCCGCGTCACCTGGGTGGAGCTACCCACGGACGTGATGACCCCATCCAGCCACAGTTCGTAGCGCGCGAGGGTGCCGCCCTGGGCGAGCGCGAGGGCGGGGGTCCACTGGTACGTCACCTGGGCGCCCGCCGGGGTGGCGCCATTCAGGGGCGCCACCGCGTCCGGAATGGTGGGCTGGGTCATCGCGGCGCAGTTCGGCGGGGTGGCGCGATAGGGAATCTCCCCGCGAATCATCTTGGTGGCCTGACCGGTGAAGCACAGGTAGGCATCCGAGGGCAGGCCCTGGTTGTCGCGGAAACGCGCCTGGGTGGGAGGCGTCGAGGACACCTTGAAGATCTGCGTGCCCTCGTCGATTTCATCGAACATGCCGAGGAACACCGAGGAGGCGCCGATGGAGGCGGCGCGCGCGACCTGGCTCCACAGGAAGGCGCCGGATTGCCGGTTGTCGGCATTGGGGTCCCAGATCTTGCCCGAGCGGTTGAAGTCGCTGCTGCCCGGGTAGAGCTGCGGCACGTACATGACGCCGCGAGCGGCCAGCGCGGCCTGATCCGCGGCCCAGTAGGAGGAGTTGGGGACATCGCCCGGATTGCTGCCGCTGTTGCCGGTGTTCCACGGCTGCCAGGCGCCCATGCGGTAGATGACCTGTTTCCACTCCTCGGGGTAGGGCTCGATGTTCCAGTACCAGGCGCCGGCGCCCTCGACGAAGGCCTGATAGGGGCCAGGGCCCTTGAAGATGTCCAGGATGGCGTGGGCGGTGGCGGGGCTGAAGCGGTCGCGGAAGAAGCCGAAGATGCCCACCACGGGCACTCCGTTGTGGTGCAGGTAGCGCGAGTCCGAGGTGAGCTTCAGGCTGTCCACCAGGTAGTGCCAGTCGCGGGTGATGGTGGAGACGAGCTCGGACTCGGGCGTGCCGGTCATGTCGTACTCGACGAAGAAGGTGCGGCCGGTGAGGTTGGCGGCGGTGCGCACGTGGCTCAGCACCCGCAGGGTGGGCAGGTCCGGGCTCGCGCCGGGGAGGAAGCGCTGCACGGCCACGCCGTCGATGCCGTGGGCCTCCATCCACTGGAAGTGCCGCAGCACGGTGCGGGCGTTGTTGGCGCTGAACAGGGTGGCCGGAGTGCCATCGGGGTTGGTGAAGCCGGTGGCGACGTGGCGTTCGGCCGGGGTGTACTCGGTCATGTCGGGCCAGTAGTCCACGGCGATCTTCGAGGGGCTCATGACGCCGCCCCAGTCGGGGATGTAGTGCTGCCAGCCCGTGTTGTCGTCGTCGCCCGGGGTGCGGAACCAGCCCTGGTAGCCGCACAGGAGCTTGCCCTTGAGCGTGGTGGCGTCCACCGGCGTGCCCCCGGCATACGTGGGCCCGGTGTAGGGCCCGAGGAAGGCCGTCAGTTGTTGATAGAGTGGGGTGGGCTGATCGCTCACGCGCACCTGGACGATATGCAATTGCAGGGGGCCGGGCTGGGTGAGGCGCAGGTCCGTGCCGCCGTTCTCGCCGTAGTGCAGGTTGGCGTTGTCCAGACGGAAGACGGCCGTCTTGTAGGCGCCGGAGCCCAGCACGCTGTTGCCGACGGTGAAGCCCGCGAACTGGAAGTCATTGCCCACGGCGTTGTACTGGGTGCCGAAGTTGCCCGTGCCCCCGATGTCCTTGAAGTCGACTTCCATGTACAGCGTGGCGCCGGGGGTGAAGTTCACGCCCGCGGGCCGCTTGAAATACATCAACCCCGTGTAGTTGCCGCCGCCGAGGTTCTGGCCCTGGTAGACGGTCTTCCCATCCAGGCTGATGGTGTTGAAGACGCCGTCGGAGCCCGACCAGGCCGTCATGACCGTGCTCACCGCCCCGGCCCGCCCGGGCAGAAGGGTGAGGCACAGGAGGCTCGCGAGCCATGACCACGACAGCAGCCGTGGCCCCCAGGTACTGCGATTCAGTCCACCGGTAACTTTTTCGTGTTTCATGGATTATTTGTATAATGCATGAAATGCTGTTTTTCCAGCAAGCGGATCTGTCAGGTTCCACTTTCTCTTCAGGAGATCCGAAAACATGAGAAACCGAGCCACGGTGCTGGCGTTTCTGCTGACGACCGCGGGGGGGTCCTCCGCCGTGTTCGCGGCCGAGCCGCTTCCCGTTTTCGTCACTGCCCACTACGACCAGGAAGCGCAGGTTCGTTCCATTGCTCCGCGCTTTCAGCACCTGATTGTCGACCGCATCAAGAAGACGGTGCAAACCGAGGCGCTGCCCGAGGAACTCGATGCACTCCGCCGCGCCGGCCTGCGGGTGGAGATCGACAAGGTGGGCACCGAGCGTCTGCAGCGACTCCAGACGGCCCTGACACAGTACGGCAGCCTGAGGAGCATTCCCGGCTACTCCTGCTACCGCACGGTGGAGGAAACCCACGGCACCATGGATTCGCTGGTGCAGCGAGCACCGGACCTGGCCTCGGTGGTGGAGATTGGCCCGAGCTGGGAGCGCAGCAGGAACGCGCAGGCGGGCTATTCGATGAGAGTGCTGCGGCTGACCAATGCCGCGACCAACGCCACCGTGCCCGACAAGGCGAACATGGTCGTGCTCAGCGCCATCCATGCCCGCGAGTACACGACCGCCGAGACCATGACCCGTTTCGCGGAATGGCTGGTCTCCGGCTACGGAAGCGACGCCGAGGCGACCTGGCTGCTCGACAACTTCCGCTTCCACTTCGTGCTGCAGGCCAACCCCGACGGCCGCAAGCGCGCCGAGGCGGGCGCGTCGTGGCGCAAGAACACCAACAACACCAACGGCACCTGTAGCAGCTCCCGCTTCGGCGTCGATCTCAACCGCAACTTCCCGTTCCACTGGAACAGCGTCTCCGGGGGGGCCAGCACGTCCCCCTGCGACGAGACCTATCGCGGGCCCACGGCCGGTTCCGAGCCGGAAACGCAGAACGTCGTCAAGTACGTCGCTGGCGTGGCCGGTAGCAACGGGGTCTATACCGGAGGCGTGTTCCCGGATCGCCGCGGAGACACGGCCAGTTCCGCGGCTCCGGACGATTACCGAGGCCTGTTCTTCGACATCCATAGCTACTCGCAGCTCGTGCTGTGGCCCTGGGGCGATACGAGCACGAAGGCACCCAACGCCACCGCGTTGCAGACTCTCGGCCGCCGGCTCGCCGGCTTCAACGGATACAAGCCCCAGCAATCGGTCGGGCTGTATCCCACCACGGGAGCCACGGACGACAACTTCTATGGTCTGCTCGGCGTGCCGGCGTACACGATCGAGCTCGGGGTCGCCTTCTTCGAGGACTGCGCCAACTTCGAGTCCAGCACGTTCCCGAAGAACCTCGCCGCGCTGCGCTATGCCGCGCGCAACCTGCACGCGCCGTACCGGTATCCCTCCGGGCCGGACACCACTGCCGTGAGCACGGGACTGTCGGTCGTCTCGCCCGGCACACCGCTGCCCGTCACCGCCACCATCGATGATCGCCGCTTCAACCAGGGCAATGGCTCCGAGCCGGTGCACACGATCGCCTCGGCCCGCGCCTACCTGGATCTGCCTCCCTGGGCCACGGGGGCGACGCCGATCACGCTCTCCGCGGCCGACGGCACGTTCAACGCATCGGTCGAAACCGTCACCGGAAGCATCCCCACGACCGGCCTGAGCGCCGGAGTGCACACCGTCTTCGTGCAGGGGACGGACGCCGACGGCAAGCCGGGGACCCCCCAGGCCGTGCGCTTCGAGGTCGGGGACAGCAGCAACGCCGCGCCCGTCGCGCTCTTCAGCTACAGCGCCAGCCGGATGACGGTGAATTTCACGGATGCCTCCACCGATGCCGACGGCACCATTGCCACGCGCGCGTGGAGCTTCGGTGATGGCGGCAGCAGCACCACCACCCATCCGAGCCATACCTACGCCACCCCGGGCAGCTACACCGTCACCCTGACCGTCACCGACAACAAGGGGGCCCGCCACGGCCTGTCCCAGCAGGTCTCCGTCTTCGACGGAGGCGTGCTCCAGAACGGAGTGCCCGTGTCCAATCTGGCCGCGCAAAAGGGGCAGCCGCTGTACTACCGGATCGACGTCCCCACTGGGGCGACGCTCCTCGGCGTGCGTGTCTCTGGCGGTTCCGGTGATGCCGATCTGTATGTGCGCTACGGCGAGCTTCCCACGTCCTCTGCCTATGACTGCCGTCCGTACGCCTCCGGCAACGACGAGAGCTGCGGTGGGTCTGGCAACACCGAGAATCCCTTGCAAACGAAGGCTGGCGGTTGGTTCGTGATGCTCAACCCGTATTCCTCCTTCTCGGGTGTGACGCTCACCGCCAGCTATACCTCCGCCCCCTGAGCCCATCCGGCGGCGCGCTTCAGCACCCGAGGCGGCGGGTTCGACTCCCGCCGCCTTGAGCCAAACCCACTCCTTACGGAGGTGGCTCGGGAGGAAGGCATCCCAACCTCCTGAGGGGTCAGCCCGCTCGCCACCGCGGGCCTACCAGTCCGCGAAGCCCTTGACGAACAGGCGGGCGATGCGGCGCGCCTCCGCCTCGTCGTGCGGGTAGTCGATTTGCTGATAGAAGCTCTTCATGTTCTCCAGCCGGAGAGACGCCTGCTCGGCTTGACCGAGGGCCTGCCAGTGCGCGAGCAGGAGCAGACTGTAGCCCCGCTGCACGCTGTGGAGCTTCTCGGCGCCAAAGCCCCAGGCTTCCGTGGTGAAGCGGAAGTATCGCTCGGCGAAGGCGAGCAGCCGCGAGCTGAATACCTCCAGTCTCTTCAGGATGCGGGACTGGTCCCCGAGCTCCACCAGGCGCAGCATGCGCGTCACGTAAGCGGGGTAGAAGGGCGTCGGGCTCAGGGGCTTGCACAACCGCTCCGCCAGCATCCGGTCCAGGTCGGCCACGGGGCCCCCCTGCGTGAGGGACTGCAACGACACAGTGTCGAGCTCGAGGGTGTCAGGCGCGAGCTGGGCCTGTTGGGCCACCTTTCGGATGTAGTCCTTCATGGAGCGCTGCAGCTCGACGAACTCGCTGTCGGCGAGCTCCAGCAGGCCCGCGAGGCGTGAGAAGCGCCGCCGGACGGGAAGCGGAACCGACTCGGCGGACTTGTAGCCCAGGTCATGCTCGATCTCGGCCCAGGCGTGCTGGAGGATGGTGCGGATCTGGATCTCGAACGGCCAGTCCCAGTCGGGGTGCTCCCGCAGCAGGTCCTCGGGGGGGTAGCAGATGCTGTGCAGGGCGACATAGCCGAAGCTATGGGGATCATGCCTCCGCCGCTTGTCCACCGAGCGCTTGGGGTCGATGCGAAAGTGCTCCTTGATGAGACTGTCCACCTGATCGACGGAGTCATCGAAGTAGGTGATGACCCGGAGCCCGATCAGGTCGGTGATGTCATCCAGGCGCTGGTAGGTTTTATCGGGTCGACCCAGCTTGTGGGCGAGGCTCTTGGGGTTCTTCACCCGGTAGCTGACGGCATGCACATCCACACCGCCGCTCTTGAGCACCTCCTTGAGGCGCGCGTGCAGGGACTGGCCCAGCGCCTCGAAGGAAGCTTGACGGCGCAGGTAGGCATCCAGCAACTCGTGGTAGATCATGCCCGGCCATCTTACGGGGCGTATAGGCGGGATGGGGGCCGTGTTGAGGGAGAGGGTTGGAGCCGAGGGGTCGAACACGCCCCAGCAATCGGTCGGGCTGTATCCCACCACGGCACACCGCTGCCCGGTGCGGCCCCATTGGGCACACGCACGGGTTCATATCCGCGCCGGGGGACAGGTGAGAGGATTGTCCTCGACTGAATGGTGCGCGGTCGGTTTCCGAGCGACACTCAAACAATCGTGCAAACTTCCTCGAAAGCCAGGCGCGGGCCCCGCGGGTAGAGCTTCGAACTGTCGCCATACCCGAGCGTGCAGATGAGGTTCGATTTGAGGGCCGTGCCCGCGAAGAAGACCTTGTCCACTTCCGCGTTGTCGAAGCCTGACATGGGGCAGGCGTCCAAGCCCAGCGCCCGGGCCGCGAAAATCAAGTAGGCTCCCTGAAGGGAGCTGTTGCGGAAGGCTGTTTCGTAGCTGAACTTGGGATCATCGACGAAGAAATGCCTCGCATCATAGCTCGGAAAGAGCCGGGGCAGATCTTCGTAGAACTTCTCGTTGTAGGCGATGATCGCCGTCACGGGGGCCGATTTCACCTGCTCGATGTTGGACCCCATCAAGGTTGGATAGAGCCTGGCCTTCTCCGCTTCACTCCGCACGAACACGATCCTCGCCGGTGCGGAGTTCACCGACGTGGGGCCCCACTTCATCAGCTCGTAGAGTTCCCGCAGGGTCTGCTCCGGGACGGGCTTGTTCTGCCAGAAATGGTGGGTGCGGGCTTCGGTGAAGAGCTGCTGGATGGATTCCTTCGCAATGGTCTTGGTCATCGGGGCCTCGTTCATTTGATACCCCCATCCTTGGCCCGGCGGACCCCCTTGAGAAGGGCGGAGAATCCCAATATATCTTCCGGATAGGCGAAAAATGGGTCCGGACTTGAATGCGGCGTTGATCTTCGTGAACGTGGTGAGGGCGGGAAGCTTCAGCAAGGCAGCTCACGGCCTTGGTCTCTCCGTCTCCACCGTGAGTGACCGGGTGGTTGCCCTGGAAAGGGCCCTGGGGGTGAGTCTCCTGACCCGAACCACCCGGAAGTTGAAACTGACGGACGAGGGCGCCGCCTTCTTCAAGGAATCCGAAGCCGCGATCCAGACCCTGCTGGGTGCCTTCGACGGAGCCACGGCGCTCCGGCGGCAACCCTCCGGCACCTTGAGGATCACCGCGCCCGCGGATTTTGCCTCCTCGGAGCTCGCCGCTGCCGTGAGCGAGTTCCGGAACAAGTATCCTCAGGTCAAGGTGGAGACCTATTTCAGCAATCGCTTCGTGGACCTCATCACCGAGGGGTTCGATATCGCCATCCGGGGAGGGCACCTGGAGGATTCCAGCCTGCGCTCCAAGCGCCTCGGGGAGGGAAACCTGGTCGTGGTGGCGAGCGCTCGCTATCTCCAGGGAGCCTCGGCCATTCAGCACCCGCGAGACTTCACGGCGCATCCGTGCATCGGCTTCGTGATCAAAGAGGGCGACAAGCGCGAGATGCCGTGGCACCTTCGCTCGGCGGGCGGAGAGTTCGTCCGGATGAAGCCGGATTTCGTGGTTTCGTCTACGTCCTTCTCCTGGATCCTCAGTCTCGTGAGGAGCGGGGCGGGATTGGCCTTGGTGCCCCAACCCCTGCTGAAGGAAGACTTCGCCAGGAAGAGGCTGGTCCGGGTACTTCCGGATTGGGCCACGGAGTATGCGCCGGTGCATCTCGTCTACCCGACCCAGCGCTTTTCCTCGCCCAAGGTGATGGAGATGATTCCCATCCTGGAGAGGCACTTGCGCGGGCTGTTCGCGTGATGACCGGCGTGGCAGCCCGCTCCCACACGGCCGCGCGGGCCGTCACGTCAGGTCGTGCAGATCCTTGCCGAGCGGAGGCGTGAGGCGGAACTCGGAGAAACGCACGCTCAGCCCGGCCCGCTCCGGCGTACAGCACATCGGGCCCACCTGATAGGACGCGGCCTCCGGGAAGGGTGCGAGCCGGACCAACGGCCACGTCTTGCCATCGGCCGACACCTGCAACCGCAGCACCCCCTTGGCCACCGTCGCGCGCATCCAGAACGAGCGGGAGTCGTGTTCATAGGGCCCCGTCGCCCAATCCGACTTGCCATTCGTCAGCACGCTGCTGAGCATCGCCCGTCCATCGGACAGCTCGATGCCCGCCTTGACCCAGCGCCGATTGTCGACGCGCACCATGATGCCGGCCTGGTCATACAACTGCTCATAGGCCGCCTCGACGCGAAGCTGCGCCGTGAAGCTGGCGCCCGTGCGCACCCCCAGGAAATGGCCGGAGTCGCGCGTGAAGCCATAGTGGGTCTCACGCCAGAAGTCGGTCGACTTGTCCGTCGTCACCTCGAGGACGCCCTCGGCTCGCTTCCAGACCTTCGGCTCGTTCAGCCAGATTCCATCTTCCATTGTCGTTCCCGCTCCCTTGCCAGCCGCTGGCGCGGCCACGGCCTTCTCGATGATCGTCGGCACCAGCAACGCACCCACTCCCGCGCCGAGGACCGTCCTTCGTCCGAATCTCTTCGAGCCCATTGAATGCCTCCAGGTCAGACACCGCCATCACGCTCGCGGTGCGTGTCTCTATACACCAGCCGGCGTGGAGGAAGGACAGGAGCCTTGTCGGGGGTAGCCACGTCGGCCAGGAGGGGGCGCCACGTCGGCGGCGGCGCCCCCGCGCTCACCGGGAGCGCTCGTTCGCGCAAGAGACGTCGCCCCCGGGAAGTTGTCCGGTCACGAGGAACGTGTTGGACACGCTTGCCTCGTGTTATTCGCCAGGGTGACCGTCAGGTTGCGGACCTCTCAGGTTCCGCTAACAGTGCGGCCAGCACGAGCCGTGCCGAGCCTCAAGGGGTGGAGCGCCCGCCGATCTCCGGGAAGCGCTCGTAGGCCCGTTTGAGCGCGTCCAAGTGGGCGGGGTTGTCCAGGTCGAGCGGCGCATCGGTGAGCTGCACGACCCACCCGCCCGTCGCGGTACGCCGTGCACGTGACAGCAGCTCCGCGTCGCGGGCCGGGTTCGGGAACCCGATGGCGCGTGCGGCAGCGGCAGACCAGTAATTGAGCCATCCCAGCCGATGCGGAATCTCAGGCGAAGGGATGTCCCACGCGAGCTTGAGTGCCGGCAATCCCTGGGGGGGAGGCTGCGGGTTGGCCGCCCAGTTCTTCGTCTGCCGTGCGATGTCCAGCCCCGCCCTGGAAGGCGTGGCATGCCCCCAGTACGCGCGCGCGGCTTCTGCCACGGCCTCCAGCACGTCTGCGGCTGCCGCGATGCCCTCTGGCGTTAGAGGCAACCTCGCATGGACTTCAAGTTGGGCCTGACCGCCTGACGAGCTGACCGCCGAGGTTTCCAATCCCGTCACCGTCACGAGGGCGCTCTCCTTGTCGTTGCTGATGAGCGGAAATCCCCCGTCCGGCCTCTCTAGAGCGACCGTCGCGTCGCGCTGTGGCAAGGGGATGAAATGCCCCTGTTCAGAAATCCTCCACCCCAGGCGCAGGCCAGGGAACGCACGCTCCATCCCATGAACCACGGCCACAGGGCGGCTGTCGTCACCCACGAGCGCGGGTGCGTAGACGATGAGGGTAATCTTTTGCTTGGCCGTCATCTCAGCACCAGTCCATGACGACGATGAGGCCATCGAAGGTCGGGTCCGCTTCTTCCAGCGCTTCCTCGTGCGCTTTGCTTCGCACACCAACCCGGAAGTCAAAGCCGCAGGCCCTTGCAAGGTCGCGCTCAATCCGCAATTTCGCCAACTGATCTCTGATCACAAACTCTCGAAGGGCCTCTGGGTACGTGTCGAAGTTGTCGGTCTTGACTTCCCAAAGTGTGCGCGTGGCCAGTTGCAGCGCGTCGAAGTTTTTCCCATTCACGAACACATCCCCGCCGGGGAAACTGCTGTTCGGAATTCTGTCGGCGCACTTGTCGTGCAGTCTATTACCGCCACGGTGGTACGGCACTGGGACGGGCTCGCACCTGCGGCGGCGCTCTCGCTCCAAAGTCTCGGGTGGCTCCAGCGGCGGGAAAAAATCCGGCCCCTTGGGCTCCGGCTTGGGCCTTTTTGAGGAGGGCTGCTGACGGGTGCCACGATCAGGAGCCGGCGGCGCTGCTCACCCCCCGGCGGTGGTCGCGCCGGTACGCGCCAGGAGCGCTCCCGCCCCAGCGCTTGAAGGCCCGGTTGAACGAGGCCTCGCTCTGGTAGCCCACGGTCGCCGCCACCTCGCTCAGCGGCAGCTCGCTCTCACGGAGGAACTGGGCCGCCTTCGTCATGCGCCACCGCGCCAGGTACTCCAAGGGGGGCTCTCCGACGAGCGCGCTGAAGCGCGCGGCGAAGCCGGACCGCGAGAGGGCCACGGCCGTCGCGAGGCTCTCGACGGTCCACGGCTCGGCGGGCCGCTCGTGGATGAGCGCGAGCGCCTTGCCAATCTGCGGATCCGCGAGCGCGCGCAGGCCGTGCTCCTGGCACTGGCCTCCCGCGATGTGCGCCCGGATGGCCTGCACGAGCAGGATGTCCGCGAGCCGGCTCATGATCACGGTCGCGCCCGGGCTGTTCGAGGCGCTCTCCGCGATGAGCAGCTGCACGGTGGACGCCAGCGAGGCCGCCGTCACCGGAGCGTCCACGGCCACGTGGATGAGGCGTGGGAGCGCGTCGAACAGCAACGTGCTCGGCGCGGCGCCGAAGCGGAAGGTGCCGGCGATCAGGGCCGTCCGGGCGCCATTGCCTCCCACCCGGATGGAGCCGATGCCACGGGCTCGCTGGCACTCGCCCTGCCCGAGGATGTGGAGCGGGCTGCCCTCCGCGTCTCGGAGCGTGTGCGCGCCACCGTGCGGCAGCAGGGCCAGGTCACCAGCCGACAGGGAGACGGCGCCCTCGACGCCCTCGACCTCCAGGCGAGCGCCCCCGCGCGCCAGGAGGACGATGTGCGCGCCCGGGCTCTGGGGAAACTGGATGCCCCAGGGGGCGTACAGCTCGAAGCGGCCGTGGACGAGGGTGGACAGGCGCATCGTGTCCAGCACGTCCGCGAGGACATCGGCGGGCTGCCCATCCTGCAGCTCTGGACGATTGGTCAATTCTTTTGGACTCGATGACATGGCACGTCCATATCGCCCCCGGTATTTCGTGACCATGACAAACACCACGAAGCTCCTCTCCTCCTATCGCCTGGGCCGCCTCGAGCTGAAGAACCGGGTGGTGATGGCTCCCATGACGCGAAGCCGGGCGCTGGTCGATGGCAACGTGCCCAACCCCCTGGCGGCGACCTATTACGAGCAGCGCGCCTCGGCGGGGCTGCTCATCACCGAGGCGACGCAGGTCAGCCCGCAGGGCGTGGGGTACATCCGCACGCCCGGCATCCACTCGCCCGAGCAGGTGGCGGGCTGGAGGCGGGTGACGGAGGCGGTGCACGCGGTGGGTGGCGTCATCTTCGCCCAGCTGTGGCACGTCGGGCGCGTCTCGCACCCGGACTTCCATGACGGCCTTCTGCCGGTGGCGCCCTCCGCCATCGGGTACGAGGGCGAGGTCTTCACGTTCCAGGGCAAGAAGCGCGTCGTGACGCCGCGAGCGCTGGAGACCGGGGAGCTCCCCGGCATCGTCGAGCAGTTCCGGCGCGCGGCCGAGAACGCCCGGGAGGCGGGCTTCGATGGCGTCGAGCTGCACGGCAGCAACGGCTACCTGCTGGATCAGTTCCTGCGGGATGGCTCCAACCAGCGCACGGATGCCTACGGGGGCAGCATCGAGAATCGGGCGCGCTTCCCGCTGGAGGTGACGCGGGCGGTGGTGGACATCTGGGGCGCGGAGCGGGTGGGCTACCGGCTCTCGCCGCAGAACTTCCCGTACGCGGGCATGTCGGACTCCACGCCGGCCGACACGTTCACCCATATGGCGCGCGAGCTGAACCGGCTGGGGCTCGGCTACCTCCACGTGACGGAGAACGTCTCCGGCAAGGCGGTGCCGAGCGCGGAGCAGCGCATCACCCCGCTGCTGCGCAAGGCGTTCCAGGGCACCCTCGTCGCCAACGGAGGCTACGACGCGCGGGCGGGTGAGGCGGCGATCGCCCGGGGAGAGGCGGAGCTCGTGGCCTACGGCGTGCCGTTCCTGGCCAATCCGGACCTGCCAGAGCGCTTCCGGCGGGAGGCGTTGCTCAACGCGCCGGACTTCGCGACCTTCTTCACGGGCGAGGAGAAGGGCTACACGGACTACCCGGCGCTGCGCTGACCAGGAGGAGGACATCATGATTGCCACGCAACGACAGCAAGGGGTTGAGCGCCGTCTGGGGCGGGTCATCGACCTTCCGGCTCCCATGCCGGGGCAGTTCGGTCCGGCGCACACGGTGGTGCCGGTCATCTCGCATGAGGACTACGCGCTGGCCGATCCGTTCATCCTGTTGATGGACGACCGGATCGACGGCCAGCCGATTGGCGGGCCGCACCCGCACGCCGGCTTCGAGACGGTGACCCTGGTGGTGAAGGGCGGGATGGTCCACGACGACGGGCGGCTGGGAGAGGGTGACGTGCAGTGGATGACCGCTGGGAGCGGGGTCATCCACGGCGAGGGCCTGGAGAAGGCGGGTCAGGCACGCATCCTCCAGCTGTGGCTGACGCTGCCCAGGGCGCAGCGCTGGGTACCCGCGGGCTACCAGGACATCGCGTACGCGCAGCTGCCGGTGCGGCGCGAGCCAGGGGTGGAGGTCCGGCTGTACAGCGGCGGTTCGGGAGCGGTGCGCTCGGTGACGAAGAACTACGTGCCGGTCACCCTCGCCGAGTTCCTGCTCGAGCCGGGCGCGGCCATCGAGCAGGACCTGCCTGCCTCGTACAACGGCTTCTTCTACGTGCTCGAGGGTGAGATCGCGGTGGGCCCGGACGCCCACGCGCTGCGGCCCGGACAGGTGGGCTGGCTGGATCGTCCGAAGGTGGACGGGGACAGCACGATCCGCATCACCGGCACCACGCGGGCGCGAGCGCTGCTGTACGCCGGCCAGCCCCAGGGGGAGCCGCTCGTCAGCTACGGCCCGTTCATCGGAGACACCCAGGCCGACATCCTGAGGGTGATGGGCGAGTACCGCTCCGGTCGCTACGGTCCCCCGCCGCGGCGGGTGTGACGCCGCGCGGAGAGCCTGGACGCGCGCTGCCCGGGGGTGCCCTGGTGGGCGCCCCGGTCCCTCGTCGGACCCGGCGGATTGAACGGTCGAGCCGCCGGGTCTCGAGGAGAGGGACGAACCCTCATGGAGAAACCCGGGCGTGGGGTCCCCTCATGTACCCGGTTTTACTCAGGATTCTCCGGGGGGCGGCGGTGGGCCCTGTTGAATTCCGAGATATTGGGAAATTCGGACGAAACTCCGCGAGGCACGTGGCGACAATGCACCCAGGAGATCTCATGTCCACCTACCGTATCCGCCGCGGCGACACCCTCTCGGCCCTCGCGTCCCGTTTCCACACCAGTGTCTCCGCGCTGGCCCGCGCGAACAAGATCGCCAACCCGAACCTCATCATCGCGGGCAAGTCCCTGCGCATCCCCGGCAAGGTCGACAGCTTCGAGCCCGCCAAGGGCGGCGGAAAGAAGGGTGCTGGCGGCGCGACGGGGGGTGGACAGGTGCAGCAGAGCGGCGGGGCCGCGGGTCCGAACGGGGCGTCGCCCGCGATGCGCAGGCTCGCGGAAGCGGGCCGTGCGGCGGCGATGGGCATGGGCGGGTACAACAGCCAGGGCCTGTGCGCCACGGGCGTGAGCCGGGCCATCCAGAAGGCGTTCGGCGTCAAGGTCTGGGGCAATGGCAACCAGATCGACAACAACCTGCCGCGCGACAAGTTCAAGCAGGTCAACATGTCGCTCGCCGACGCGCTGAAGATCCCGGGCATGGTGCTGACCTGGGAGAAGACCTCGTCGGCCGCGGGCAGCAAGTACGGCCACACCGCCATCACCACCGGCGATGGCCGCTCGTCCGTGAGCGACTTCATCGAGCGCAATACGCTCGCCGCTGGTGGCCGCAGCGGGCTGAAGATCTTCATGCCGACGGTCTGACCGTCCGCTACGCCCCTGAACACCCACGCCCCCGGAGCCGTCTCGGCCGGGGGCGTTGTCATGTCCGCGTTCCGCTCTCTCAGTACGGCGTCTGGGACACGGCGAGGCCGGGGCTCGACTCCCAGGACGTGACGTAGTTGTCCGGGGTGCGCCGCCACCACTGGCCCCACATCACGCCGGACGAGTTCCGGTACGACCACGCGGTGTTGGAGTTGTTGGCCAGCCAGCTCTTGATGGACGCGTCATTGGCCGCGCCGGCCCACTTGCCCGCCCACCGCACGAAGATGCCCTTGAACCCGGCGGTGTCGCCGCTGCCGCCGTTGGCGTCGTACTCGTCATTGAGGATGTCGGCGAGGTGCTGGCCCGTGAGGTTGCGGCGGGTCCAGTTCACCGCCAGCCCGCCCACGTCGCGGTAGCTCGTGTTGCCCGTGGCCTGGTAGAGCAGCGTCGACGCTCCCGCGAAGGTGCCCTGGTTGTAGGTGAAGGCCCACCAGACCTTGGTGCCGTTGGCCTGGATGTGATCGGCCACCTGGCCGGTCGAGGGGTTGACCAGCGTGGCGCGCAGCCAGTTGTAGATCTGATCCGCCTGCGCCCGGTAGCCCGTGTTCACCGTGTTGCGCGCGAGCAGCATCGCCGCGATGGTGGCCGGACCATTCACGCACGCGTTCTTGGTCTGCTTGTCCGTGCGCCACCACAGCCCCCCGCCCAGCTGGTTGTCCCAGGCCCGGTCCCAGATCTTGTTGAACTGCCATTGCGCCTGATCCAGGAACGGACGGTGGCCGGTGATCTCGTAGCCACGCGTCAGGGCGATGACCGCCCACATGACGTCATCGTTGTACTCGTTCCACGACGCGAAGTCCGTGGTGCCGCTGACCACGTTGTTCAGTCCGTTGAGCAGGCTGAACACCAGATCCCGGTGGGCCGGATTGCGCGTCCGATCATAGGCGTCCTCGGCCGCCTCGATCTGCTCGCAGACCCGCCAGAAGTCGAACCGGCTCGGCGCGGCCCGGTTCGTGTCGACCACGTAGTATCCGTTGCCGCCGTTCTGGACATAGAAGGCGTTGTTGTAGGAGTCGAACGCCAGGTTCTTCTCCGCCGGGCTGAGCGCGAGGGCACCTGGCGCGGACGCCACCACCACGGCCGCGACCAGGCCATTCAAGAGCCGCGAGTTCATGTAGGCTTCCTCCTTGGAAGTCGAGACCTCCTGATTCGGAGGTTAAATCCAACTAATCCATTTTTACCCGGAATAAAAGGGAAAGCGGACCGGACGGCCAGGAGGGTGCACGGATGGAGCGAATGGATCGACGGGGGCGGCAGTAGACAAGCCCTGAGACTCAGCGCCGGGCTGCGGGAGGGAAGGGCTCGGCGTCGAGGCGCACGCCCACGTACGAGGGGAAGCGGGGCACGCCGCCGTCGGTGAGCTCCTGATAGCGGAAGGTGATGAGGGTCCCCACCGCGGGCGGCTCACGGCGCTCCTGGTCCGAGAAGCCCGTACCGACGGAGAACCGGGTGCCGTCGCGCAGCTCCACCTCCAGCGCGCCCATCCGGCCCTTGTGCCGGCCGGCTCCGGCCACATGGCCCACCACGCGCGCTTCGTCGTCCTTGAAGCTCTTCACCTTGAGCAGCGTGGGCGAGCGCCCCGCTTCGTAGCGCGAGCCCGGCTGGCGGAGCATCAAGCCCTCGCCCCCGAGTGCCTCCACCCGGGCCAGCTCCGCGCGCAGGTGCGCCACGTCCCGGCACGGCTCGTGCGGCAACCACCTGGCATAGGGGGGAGCCATGTCCTCCACGTAGCGCTGGCAGCGCGCGAGCCGCTCCTCGAAGGGCGCATCCACGCCCGGCGCGTCGAAGATGACGAAGGCCAGGGACTTCCACGCGTCGCTCCGGTCCTGCCGCCGCACGACGCTCACCGTGTGCTGGAACTTGCGCTGCCCGCCGAACAGCTCGCCGTCGAGCGGGAAGTCGGGCAGCCGCGCGGTGAACCACTCGGGCGCGAGGAAGGGATTGCCCTGACGTGACAGGAATTGCTTGCCGTCCCAGTACGCGCGCACTCCATCGAGCTTCTCGCTCATCCACCAGCCCGTCAGCTCGACGTCGTTCTCCCACGGGTGCGCGAGCAGCAGGGGAGGGGCGGTGACACCGGGACCCTCCGAGTCGCCCTCCTGGGAGGGAAGGGGAGCCGAGGCCGCGAGGGTGCCCAGCCGGGTGTTCTCGGCCTCGTCGCCGCGCACCTTGCGCAGGTGTTTGCAGGTACGGCGCTCGATGCCCACCGACTGGTTGCGCCAGGCCGGGCAGGTGCACGAGTACACGCCGCCGGTGTTCTTCAAGATGTACGGCTTCTTCCCCGACCCCTTCACCTCGACCTGCTCGCCGTCCGCGATGTCCGCCACGATGTCCTCCCCACGTGAGGCGGCAATCGTAACCGCCCCGTCCGTCGTGAGCGGAGGACTTGTTCGGGCGAGGCCGGGGAGCGACCTCGGACGTCAAGGCTCGACGGAGCGGGATTCGGACGGCGCCTTCCTCGCGGAGGTCGGCACTCACCCGGTTGATGCCCACTTCGAGACTGGAGGTCTGGGGTGGATGTCTCCGCTTGCGCTTCGTCCGACTAGTTGGTAGATAGTCGGCATGAGCGCCACGACAGCGGACCGCATCCTCGACGCAGCCCAGGCGATCATGATTGAGCGCGGGTACAGCGGCTTCAGCTACGCGGACATCGCGGAGGTCGTGAAGATCAGCAAGCCCACCATCCACCACCATTTTCCGAGCAAGGCGATGTTGGCGAGGGACGTGGTGGTGAGGTACCGCGAGAACATCCGCCTGTCGTTCACCCACCTTGGTCAGATGGTGCCCGACCCGCTCGGGCAGTTGAAAGCGTATGTCTCCTATTGGGAGACCTGCATCCGGGAGAAGACGACGCCCTTTTGTGTGTGCGCATTGCTCGCCGCCGAGATGCCGACGCTCCCCGAGGAGGTGGGGGCCGAGGTCCGGGACCATTTCCGAGAACTCGCGGGGTGGTTGGCCAAGACCCTGGAGGAAGGCCGGCGCCGGGGCAGTCTCGCTTTCGGGCGCACGGCCGCACTGGAAGCCGAACTCTTCATGGCCACGGTCCATGGCGCCATGCTGGCCGCGCGAGCCTCGGGGGAGTGGATGGTCTTCAGCTCGGTGACGACCGAGGTACTTCGCCTCCTCCAAACCAGGACCTGAGTCGCCGGGGCAGGGCCGCGCCTGCTCCTTTCGTTTGTCCTGTCTGTCTATCAACTAGTCGGTAGAAGCTCGTTCATCCCCGTTGTCCCCGAAGGAAAGCGCAATGAGTTCCTCCATGTCGACCCTTGGCCTCGTGCATACCGTGATCAGCGTCGTTCCCCTCGTCTTCGGAGTGTTCGCGTTCGTGCGTGACGGGCAGATCGATCCGCGCAACCGGATCGGCAAGCTGTACACGGCCACCATGGTGGCCTCCATCGTGACGTCCTTCGGCTTGTCGAGCCGGGGCGGTTTCAATCCGGGGCACGCGCTGGGCCTGCTGGCGCTGGGATTGATGCTGGCGGGAGCCGTGGCGGGGAAGATTCGAGGACTCGGGCGAGCCCTCCCCTATGTGCGCACGCTCACGTTCTCCGCGAGCTTCCTGCTTCTGCTGGTGCCTGGAATCAATGAGACCCTGACCCGCCTGCCCGTCGGCCAACCCCTGGCCTCGGGTCCGGAGTCACCGCTCGTGCAGAGGAGCCTGCTTGGCCTGCTGCTCCTCTTCCTGTTGGGATCGAGCTACCAGGTGTTCAAGCTGCGCGGGCGCGCCGAATCCCAGGTGCTCCCGTAGCCCGAGGCCGTCCACACTGTCGATATGACGCAGGTAGCGGTTGGTGTAGCCCTCCGCCGTGGTCCTCACCCTCCAGGAGACGTCGGCCCCTGCGCCCCATGGCATTGAGCCCCGGAAGTTACGGGTCAACCGACGTTGGCGGCTTGGGTATCTCGCGCACGGGGACGTAGCACTTCCCGGCATGCTCGTAGAGCTGGCCACACGGAGGCCTACCCACCATCTCGAACCAGCACCCGCCGTTGATCTCCACCTGTCCGCCCGGAGGTGGCAAGCACGGAGGGGCCTGCTGCCGCTCCAGGCGCTTCGGGGGCATGGGTACGGCGATGGCGCCGCCGTCACGCGTCAGCCAATCGGTGGTGAGGTGCTCGGGTATGGGCCACTCCGGAGGGGGATCGCCGCGGATGGGCTCGGGGTGCGGCGCGAGCACACCCCACAGGGCAATGCTCACGGCGAGAGCCCCCAGCGCACGCGGAGGCCACGTGGCGGGCATGTGCCACACCGACCACGCCTTCCGCTCCCGAGTGGACTCGACCCGTAGCACCACTCGCAAGACCACAACGAAGGGCGCCGTGCTCCCTGTCTTCCACGCGCACGCGATGGAAAAGAGGATGAGCTCCAACCTGCTGAACCCGTGGTGCCTGGCGCCGACGAAGGCTCGGGCCCACTCCCGCCGTTTCTTGATGCTCATGTTGGCGGGGTTACTAGCGCGTACCAAGAGAACGTGTCCACGGTCCACGCCCGCGGAAGCCGACACTCAGTCTCGCAAGGGCGGGGGATTTCTCGCGCACACTCTACGGCTCCAGCTCCCTCTTGATGCGCTCTAGTACTGCGTTGGGACGTCCCATGAAAGCATCAAGCAGACGTTTTTCGACACCGTGCGATTCCCAAACAGTGGCTGGCTCGAGCCCAATGCATTCTTTTGGGGTCGCCTCTCTCGAATTGCCGATGCTATCGAAAATCCAACAGCGGCGGAGCGGTCCCACTTCCATTCTGAATTGAGTAACGGGTTGAGTCAGGCGTTCTTCGATCTCCCTCCACCCGATGGGTTCCCATGATTTCGGGTGTGGAGCGCGGACAACAATCCTGAAAAGGATGGGCTTGGATGCGATCCTGCCCAGGTCCGCGTCCGGCTCGGTGGTCCTGTAATTGTAGAAGGCATCGAACGGCAATTCGAGAACTCTTCCATAGCCGAAGGAGCCGTCTGGAAGGGGAATCCTCATGAATGAACCTGGTTTATGCGTTGGCCGCATGTCCTAGTATCCTGTGTAACGGTGAAGTTCGCTCCAGCGAAGCATGTCAGCAGAGCGACCCCTCTTGGCACCCAGCGCCTCCAGGTATGGGCTCCGCTCGCGAGGAGCCCCACGCGGGATTACAGGGAGGCCGTGCGGCCGAGTCAACCAAGGGACAGCGAACAAGAGGATGCCGGCGTAGCCCAGTCCCCGCTCGAGGGAGCCCTCGCGGTGTGGCGAGGCCTCCCTCGGGGGGAGGTCATTCAGGGG
Source organism: Cystobacter fuscus DSM 2262 (assembly GCF_000335475.2). NCBI lineage: Bacteria > Pseudomonadati > Myxococcota > Myxococcia > Myxococcales > Archangiaceae > Cystobacter > Cystobacter fuscus. Next base: position 562,421 of record NZ_ANAH02000066.1, read on the forward strand.
GCCCAGGGGGCGACGACGTTCCAGGTCGAGTCGGCGTTGAAGCCGCCGGCCGAATCCCAGGTGCTCCCGTAGCCCGAGGCCGTCCACACCTCGGCGGCGTAGTGGCGGATGTAGCGGCCGGGGTAGTTGAAGGACTCGAACGACACCCCCGAGCCGGTCAGACCCGGCTGGGCGCAGAAGGTGGCGTCCTGGTCGAAGAGCGCCGAGCCATCGCGGCGATCCCTCCGCACGCGGCTGCCCATGTGCCGCAGGTACTCACCCGGGAAGTTGCGCGACTCGAACGAGTAGCAGCTCGACTCGGCCAGGCCGGGCACGAGCTTGAAGGTCGCGTCCTGCTTGAGCACCGAGCTGCTGGCTCCGTCCACCACCTCGGTCCTGGCCAGGCTGTCGATGTGACGCAGGTAGCGGTTGGTGTAGCCCGCCGACGTCACCTGGAAGGACTGGAACGTGTTCGTGGGGACGTTCGCGCCGCTCTTCCACCACGGCGTCGCGATGGCCCAGGTCGCGTCCTGACGGAAGCCCGTGGTGTTCTCCAGGACGTCCACCCAGACCTCGCCCCCGCGGTGACGCAGGTAGGCGCCGGGCTTGTTCTTGGACTCCAGCGACACGTTCCCCGAGCCATCCAGCGCGCCGCGCGCGCAGAAGGTGGCGTCCTGGTCGAAGAGCGCCGAGCCGTCACGCCCGTCCCGGCGGATGCGGCTGTTGGAGTGGCGCAGGTAGCTGCCCGGGTAGTTGCGCGACTCGAACGAGTAGCAGGCGGCATCGGCCAGGCCGGCGACGATCTTGAAGGTCGAGTCCTGCTTGAGCGTGGTGGCGCTGGTGGGGGTCACCACCTCGGTGGTGCCCAGGCTCTCGATGTGCCGCACGAAGCGGTTGGTGTAGCCCGGCGTCGTCACCTGCAGGGCGCGGAACTGTCCCACGGGCAGCGGCCCCTTGTTGTTGAGCAGCTTCGAGGCGGCGATCAGATCCAGATGGGCCGCGCGAACCTGGTTGAAGTCCATCTTGAACACGGCCCGATCGTAGGTGTACAGGCCGTTCACCTCGTTCTCCACGTCGGTGATCTCCGTGTAGACGGACGCGCTCAAACCGGGGTTGTCGAGCAGCGCCCGCTGGCCGGCCATGAGCTCCAGGTAGCGCGCGGTGAGCGACGCGCTCGTGGTGTACAGCTCGCCGTACCCGAAGCCATTGCCGGGGCTCCACTCGTGGCCGGAGATGCGCATGCCCAGGCCGCCGAACTCCCCCAGCACCGCCGCGCGCGTGGCGGACGGAACCGGGGAGCCCGGGCCCTGGTAGACGTGCCAGTCCGCCAGGTCTCCGTTGCCACCGTCCACGGCACCACAGCAGTTGATGCCGCTCATGTTGTCCACCAGCCGCGAGGCATCCCAGCTCTTCACCAGGTCCGCCAGCCGGGCCTGATCGTACTGACCCCAGCCCTCGTTCTGCACCACCCAGGTGATGAGGGAGGGGGAGCTGCGGTGCTCGTCCACCATCTCGCGCAGCTCGCGCTCGAACTGGGCCTTCGCCGCCGTGGACGGCCCGGTCAGGGCCATGAGCGGCATGTCCTGCCAGACGAGCAGGCCGAGCTTGTCGGTCCAGTAGAACCAGCGCTGGGGCTCGACCTTGATGTGCTTGCGGATGAGGTTGAAGCCCAGATCCTTGTGCTTCTGGATGTCGAACTTGAGCGCCGCGTCCGTGGGCGCGGTGTAGATGCCGTCCGGCCAGTAGCCCTGATCCAACGTGCCGAGCTGGAAGACGAACTGGCCGTTGAGCACCGGACGCAGCACGCCCCCCACGAGCTTGAGCCCGACGGAGCGCATGCCGAAGTAGCTCGTCACCTGGTCCACGACGGTGGAGCCGCTCTTGAGCGACACGCGCAGGTCATAGAGGAAGGGGCTGTCGGGGGACCACAGCTTGGGGTTGGGCACGGGGATGCGGATCTCCCCGTCCACGCTGCCCGTGGCGCTGCCCACCTGCGTGGTGCCATCGAAGGCCACGGCCTCGACCGTCTGGCCGGCGATTCCCGCGCCGCGCACCGTCAGGCGCAGGGCCGAGCCCGCCACGTCCGGCGTCATGTCCAGGCGGGTGATGCTCGCGGACGGCGTGGGCTCGAGCCACACCGTCTGCCAGATGCCCGAGGCGGCCGTGTAGAAGATGCCACTGGGGTTGTTGCGCTGCTTGCCCACGGGCTGTCCGCCCGCGTCGGTGGGATCATAGACACCGACGATGATCTCGTTGGTGCCGCCATTGAGGTGGGGGGTGATGTCGAAGCTGAAGCCGTCGAAGCCGCCCTGGTGGCTGCCCACGAGCTGGCGGTTGACGTAGACGGTGGCCTCCCAGTCCACGGCGCCGAAGTGGAGCTGGACGCGCCGGCCGCTCCAGGCGGCGGGCACGGTGAAGGTGCGCCGGTACCACATCCGGTCCTGGTGCCGCTTGATGCCGGAGATGGCCGACTCGATGGGGAAGGGGACGAGAATGCTCTCGGACAGGTTCTGGCCGAAGGGAGGCGTCTGGCCCGCGGTGGCGTTGCCGAACTGCCACTCGCCATTGAGGTTCTGCCAATCGGCGCGCACCATCTGCGGCCGGGGATATTCCGGCAGGGCGTTGCTGGGAGTCGCCTGCGAGGTCCACTGCGTCGTCAGCGGCGGCGTCTTGGGCGCCCAGGCGGCCTGGGCTCCCTGGGACGAGAACAAGCCACAAAGCAGGGGCAGCAGTCGCAGCGCCGTGCCGCCAATACGTGTGCGTCGAGAGGGTTGGGTCATGGGTGTCCTCCCGGAGCCGACAGGGGGGATTCAGCTGTCTCCGGGGCTGTGCCCATTTACACGATTTCCAATGAATTCACATGAAGACAGTGATTAAAATGACTTCCGGACCTGTCCAGTGAAGCGCAACGGCGGGTTCAGCTGCGGGATGCCGCATCGCGTCGTTCCAGGAAGCACGCCGAGGAGCAGGGGAGGGCGCCTCACTCGCGAGGACGCCGCCTCCTCCGCGGACAAGGGATTACATCTAGGGACAGAGCCGCTCGACAGATTTGATCCGCACGGCTCCGTCGACATTCGCGTCGTTCGTCTGGTCGCCGATGGCGATGGTGCCGTTCGCCGCGAAGTTGTTCCGCGTGAGCTTCGCGACGCCGTCGATGCTCACCGTTGCCACCTTCGCCGCGTCCACCGAGAGTTCGTAAACATGATACGCGCCGTCGGTCACCGCGAACGCCGCGGACTGCGTGTCGTCCGCCCAGCCGATCGCCGCGCTGTCGAGGTAGATCATCTGCGCGCGATCCACGGCTTGTCCGCCCGGGGGTGTGAAGCTGCCCAGGATGGCCGCGCCGCTGTCGAGCTGGTTGTGGGTGTTCACCGACTCGACCTGCATCGTCACGCGGAGGGTGAAAGGCTTCGTGGCGTCGAGCGCGTTCGCCCGCATGATGAGCAACTGCTCGCTCGTTCGCGCGCCACTGCTCGTCGACGTCGCGAGGCGAACGTAGTCCGCGCCGTACGTGAGCGTGTTCGGTGTCTGCGAGGCCGTCGTCCATCCTTGCGCCGCGATGTCGTTACCGCCGACCAGCAGCGGAACGCTCGCCCGAGCCGTCCACCGCGTGGTCGACGTCTCCGGCACGCACGTCTCGCAGGCGTTTCCCGGGTTCGGCGCACCCGAGGCGTGGAGCACGCCGTCAATGAAGCACTTCGGGGTGCACGTGCCGGCCGAGCAAACCTGTCCCGCGTTGCATGACGTCCCGTCAGCGCGTGGCGTCCACGCGGTCGCGGACGTCAGCGGCGAGCACTGTTCGCACGGATTCGTCTCGTTCACCGCCCCGGCGGGGACCTGCTTGCCGTCGATCTGACAGGTCGCGACACAAACACCGCTCTCACAAGCCTCGCCAGTCGCGCACGCCTTGTCACAACCGTCGGGTGTGTCGACGGGGCTGGGAATGGAATGATCGCCGCAAGCCGCTACGAGGCCGAGCACGACGAGGCAGGAGAGAGTGGTGGAGCGAATGAGGAGCATGGATCACCGGGGAAATGGCTGCGTTGAGAGGCAATCCGAATAACATCGCGTCATCGATTCCCCTCGAAACATCGTCTTGACAGCCTTGGACCAAGACAATAGGTTAAAAATGGAAAACCAGCAATAACACAACTTGGTATGGGCAAAAACATGATCATGGAGAAGAACGAGGATGGATTCAGGAGCTTCCGCACGAAGGCATTCACGTCGCGCGAGCTGTCTCGTTCTGTCCCGGCGCTTTTCCTCGCGGCCGCTCTGCTCGGATGCGGAGCGGGGAGCGAGGGAGGGGAGCTGTCGGACATCGCGACGACGGCGCGCGGCGAGGACCGGCTGGAGCTGGCGACGAACCCGGCGGATGTCCTGCCCGCGCCTTCCGCCTCCGCTGTGAGCTGCACGCCGCTGTGCGGTGGGAGCTGCACGCCGGTGCAACTCGCGCAAGCTACCGGTCTCGACAAGCCCATCCTTCCCGTGGGCAACGACGTGTACTTCGCCGGGGCGATCACGTACGAGGCCAGCTACAGCTACTTCGGCCGAGTCTCCAAGCAGGGCGGCTCGAGAGTCCTGCTCGCCCAGAATCTCCTGCGCCCGCCCACGTTCTTGTCGAACGCAACCTCCGCCTACGCCGTCGTCAGATACCCGGGCAACTCGGGGCTCGGCCACCTGAACGAGATCAATCCCGACGGAAGCATCACCCCGGTGCCGGGCATCGACGGCTCCCGCTCCCTCACCCTCACCGCCGTGGACGCGACGAAACTCTACGCGTTGTCTCTCGGTGACGGGTCCGTCTGGTCGACGTCGCTCTCCTCGGGAGGCGCCTGGACCCAGACCACCCGGTCGATCGCGAACGAGGTGGGCAGGAGCGTGCGCGTGGACGGCACCAGCGTGTACATCGTGACCGACGACGTGGCGAAGGACCAGTCCACCGTGTGGAAGGCCTCGAAGCAGGGCCTGGCGACGCCCACGAGACTCGTCACCATCCCGGGCAGCATCGTGTCGCTCACCCCGGACGAGACGGACCTCTACTTCGCCGACCGCACGGGAGGCATTTTCAAGGTGTCCAAGAGCGGCGGTGCCGTCACCCGGCTCGCGAGCACCGCGACCAATTTGTCCATCACCGTCGATGCGGAGCGCTACTACTGGTTCAATGGCACGGCCCTGACGGCGACGTGCAAGAACGGCGGTGGCTCCCAGGTGCTGGCCACCGTTTCGTCCCCTCCGGAGATCATTCCCGAAGTCATCGCGGTGGATGGAGAGGGCGTCTACTGGCGCAACTCCAGCCAGGTCTGGAAGATCGCGAAGTAGGGTGCGCCCGACGGTCCCCGGACGGCGCGGAACTCAGCGCCGCTTCCGAAGGCCATATCCGCGGAGTTTACGCGGCGGACCGTCCCGCCGCCGAGCCGGCCGGCGATACGGAGAGGGGCAGTGCCTCCAGGCCGCGCAGGCCGATGTTGGGACGCCAGCGCAGCTTCTCCGCCGGCACCGCCAGGTCGAGGCGCGGGAAGCGCCGCAGCAACGCGGGGATGGCGACCCGGGCCTCCAGCCGGGCCAGCGGAGCGCCCAGGCAGTAGTGGATCCCGTACCCGAAGGACACGTGGCGGTTCGGGGTGCGGGTGATGTCGAGCGTGTCCGCGTTCGGGAACGCCGCCTCGTCCAGGTTCGCCGAGGCGATGAGCAGGGTGACCGCGCTGCCCTCGGGAATCCGCACGCCCGCGAGCTCCACATCCTCCTTGGCGAAGCGCGGCGCCACCTGCCCCACGGGGTTGGTGAAGCGCAGCATCTCCTCGATCGCGCTGTCGATGAGGTCGGGCTGCTCGCGCAGCTTCTGGAGCTGGTCGGGGTGCCGCACCAGCGCCAGCATCCCGTTGCCGATGAGATTCACCGTCGTCTCGTGCCCGGCGAAGAGCAGGAGGAAGACCATGGAGATGAGCTCGTCCTCGCCGAGCCGGTCCCCGCCCTCCTCGGCCTGCACCAGCGCCGTCACCAGATCATCCCCCGGCTGGTCGCGGCGCAGCTTCACCAGCCTGCGCAGGAACCGGTTGAGCTGGAGCATGTAGGGGTAGTTGCGGATGAACGCCAGGGGGCTCATCGCCGCGGGATCCAGGACCTTGGTGATCAGCTTGCGGAAGCTGAGGCGGTCGGGTTCGGGGACGCCGAGCATCTCCGAGATGACGGTCAGCGGCAGGGGCATCGCGAACTCCTCCATGAGGTCCACGACCGGCTTCCGGGCGGCGGCGTCCAGCAGCTCCTCGGTGATCTGCTCCACCCGCCCGTTCATCTTGTCGACCATCAGGGGGGTGAACGCCTTCTGGACGAGGTTGCGCAGGCGGCGGTGATCCGGCGGATCCTTGAGCACCATGCTGGAGACGAGCATCCGCAGGATGGCCGGCACCCACCAACGGTCCAGGGAGGTGCCGCCGGGGACGTTGCGGCGGTCGTTGGCGAAGCGTGGATCCTTGAGGACGCTGACGACCTCCTCGTACCGGGGGAGGACGAAGCCCTCGCCGTAGAGGGCGGGCGAGCGGAGGACCGGCCCCAGCTTCCGCAGCTTCGCGTAGACGGGAATGGGATTGGCCCGCGCCTCCGGGGACTCGAACTCGCGCTGAAGGTTGACGCGCACTGCCTCCACCATGTGGAACCCACCTGTCCGTGGCCCCTGCTCGGGGCGGTTTGGGGGGGGTAGTTATGCGCGAGGAGCCCGCTCCGCGCCAGGGCCACATTCACGAGGTGACGCCCGAGTAGCCGACCTGGCTGGCGATGGATTCCACGCTCGTCGTCGTCTCCAGCAGGCGGCACCACGGGTGCTGCTGCCTCCGGGGCTTCGCTACCTGCCACCCCACAGCGAGATGGCCATCAGGACCCAGAACGCCTGATGCGCCAGCACGATGAGCCAGAACGGCACCTGAAACGAAACCTTCCGGGTCTTGTGACGGAACTTCTGTTGGGCGATCAGGGCTCCCGGCCAACCGCCCAGCAGCTCAAACAAGTGCAGCATCGACTCCGACGTCCGCCAGGAGCCACGCGTGGCGCTCCGTTTGTCGTCCCAATAGAGAGCGAAGGTCAGCAGGCTCGCTACGGGGTAGATCAACAATGGCCAGACAGAGAGCCCGGCGACCAACAGTCGGAGGCTGCCGAGGGTCGGTAGCGTGCAGAGTGCCAGGAAGATCGCGAACTTCACCCTCGGGTTCCGCACGGCCTGGCCTTCCCTCCGCGGCTCGTGGTGGACGCTCGGCTCGTCGATGGTCAGGCTGTCCAGGTGAGCCTTCTCGGCACGCAAGCGGCCCTGGGTGTCCTTGCCCACGATGAAGCTCACCTGATCTCCGGTCTGCGGACGCCGGTCGCCGCGAAACGCGGAGATGTGCAGGAAGACCTCGTCTCCACCCGCCGTGGGCCGGATGAAGCCGAAACCCTTGTCGTCATTCCAGCGGCTGATCACCCCTGGGTTCTTCATGATCTCTCACTTGGAGTGCGTTCGGATACGCTCCAGAAGTTAACATGCCGTCAGGTAGCTCACCACGCCAATCGCCGTCCGCGTGCGGCAACCCCCGCGGAGCCATGAGGCGGCGCCGCATGGCAAGCCCAGCGACCGGCGCACGAGGCGCGCTCCTCACGGCTTTTTCTGCTTTGATTCGATAATCTGGTTTTCCATTGTGAGCGGCTTATGTCATGGTTAGCACATGCCGTGAAGAGGGCCTTCACCCTCCGGATGACACGCCTTTTCCGTGTGGCTTTCGGAGACCCCACATCGCAACCGAGTTGCAGAGGAAGAGAGATGAGCCGGTTTCACCATTCCGCGTCGCGTTTGTGTCTGTTCCTGTCGCTAGGCCTCCTCGTGGGCTGCACCCAGGGCACACCCGCTGTCCACGAACCCAGGTCCACCCCGAGTGGCCTCGCGAGTGAAATCAGTATTTTCGGCACGAGCGCGTCGCCCACCACGCTCGAGGATTCGGACACGGCCTCCGTCGAGCTGGGCGTGAAGTTCCGCTCCAGCGTCCCTGGCGCCGTCACCGGCATCCGCTTCTACAAGGGCAGCGCGGCCAACGCGGGCACGCATGTCGGGAGCCTCTGGACCCGTGCCGGGCAGCGGCTCGCCTCCGCGACGTTCACCCAGGAGACCGCGACCGGGTGGCAGACGGTGCGCTTCGCCTCGCCCGTGAGCATCGCGGCCCATACCACCTATGTCGCCTCCTACCTCGCTCCGCGCGGCCGGTACTCCGCGACGGGCGGCTACTTCGCCGGGCAGGACGCGACGAATGGCCCCCTCACCGCGCTGGCGTCCGGGGTGGATGGTCAGAACGGCGTCTATGTCTATGGAAGCGGCGGCTTCCCCACGCAGAGCTATCAGAACACCCATTACTTCGTGGACGTGCTCTTCCTCCCCACCCCCGACACGAGCGCCCCCTCCGCTCCGGGTTCGCTCGTCGCCACCGCCTCCGCGCCGGGGAGCATCCAGCTCACCTGGGGCGCGGCCACGGACGATGTCGGGGTGACGGCCTATCTCGTCTTCCGTGAGGGCGAGGAGGTCGCCTCGGTGCCTGGCACGACGCGCGGCTACAAGGACCTGGGCCTCGCGGCTTCCACGCTCTACCGCTACACGGTGAAGGCCCGGGACTTCGCGGGCAATCTCAGCGCCGCCTCCAACACGGCCTCGGCCACCACGTCCGCGCAACAGCCACCCGATGGGTTGAACCTGCCCCGTGTGCCCTGGGAGGGCGGGCCCGCCTTCTACGCCCGCTTCCCGGCCATGGCGGGCACGCCCTGGCTGTCCGAGGACTTCTTCCCCATCGGCTACTGGGGCGCGTACACGGACGAAGAGCGGCGCATCACCACCGACAAGGCGCACGGCATCAATACCTTCCTGGAGACCTATGCCGGCAACGGCTCGTCCGCGGGATGGATGCGCCAGCATGGCATCTGGAACCTCGCCGGCTCGGGTCTGGGCGGTGAGGCGGTGGGAACGACCTTCTACGATGAGACGGACATGTGGGCCGGACCCGGGTGGGATCCGTGGACCGGCAATGTGGCCACCTATGACGTGTGCATCCCGGATGATCCGCGCCGCTGTGGCTTCACCATCTACAACGCGCTGTACCAGGAGCTGAACAACCCGAACGCCTTCATCTACGCGAACGTGGGCAAGGGCGCGCTGATGTGGTGGTCGGACGAGCAGCGGGAGATTGGCATCAACGGCGCGGAGGGCCCGGACCCGAGGGCGAACTGGCGGTTCGGCATGGTCACCGGTGACATCTACTTCTACACGGATGGCAACATTGGTGGCGAGGCGCCCAACTGGTTCGACATTCCCGCGAACGAGGTGCGCCGGGCCGCCAACTACGGTGAAATCCTGATGACGGGCCTGCGCAGAGCGTCGGGCGCCGGCAACAATGGCGAGCCGCGCATCCCGCTGGGCGTCATCGTGGAGCTGGGCGGACAGGCCCAGGGCAGTGTCATCACCGCCAACCAGGTGGAGGGGGCGGTGTGGTCGACGCTCATCCACGAGGCGCGCATGCTCGGGTACTTCTCGCACGTCTTCTCCGACTCCACCGCGAACCCATTCTCCACCGACGTCCTCAACGACTCGCGGGCGGAGTACCAGGCGACGCGCGAGCGCGTGAAGAAGATCAACGCCGAGGTGACCGCGCTGGCCCGGGTGCTCAACACCCAGTCCTATGTGTGGCAGTTCAACCCGAGCCTGAGCACGATGCTCAAGTACCGCGACGGCGCGGCCTACGTCTTCGCCATGCAGAAGCGGCAGTTCACCAGCGGGACCTACACCTTCACCCTCCCGGCGGAGCTCCCCGCGAGCGGGACCCTCGAAGTGCTGGGCGAGAACCGCTCCATCTCCTACTCCGGCGGCAGGTTCACCGACTCCTTCACGGCCGAGTACACGCACCACTCGTACCGCATCCCGGACTGAGCAGGTGACACGGGGCGCCCCGCGACGGAACGGTCTCCGTCGCGGGGCGGCTTCTTCGGGCGCGTGGGGCCGGAAGGCGCCTCAGTGAGGCTGATACACCTGGTAGGAGAACGCGTAGATGGCGTCCGAGCCCAGGAAGGCCGCGGTATCGGTCGAATAGACGTCCACGTAACCCCAGTCCCAGTAGTGGCCGCTCACCCAGTTGTCGTAATAGTGCAGACCATAGCCATTCGGCACGAGCACGGAGGCCGTGAAGTAGCCAAAGACATCCGCGACGACGTCCTTCCGGACGATGTTCGAGATCCCCTCCGTCTGGAAAAAGACGGTGACGCGGGCGAAGCTGGCCGCCTGCTGGTTGCTGTCGAAGGCCTGCCCAGTCACGATCAGCTCACACCCCTCCTTCGCCCGGAAACGCATTCCATACCCGTAATTCACGGGATGGGCGTCATTACTCCAGCAGGGCTGGATATAGGACAGGGTCCCACTCCGGACCGGCACCGAGGGAAGCAGTGACAGCGTATAGCTTCCCGTTCCACTGGAGGAGGCGACCCGGAAGTAGTACGTGCCGGGCGACAGGGAGAGTGCGTACGTGTTTCCTTGAGCACCGCGACCCATGCTGCCCAGGTTGGAATTGAAGATGTCCAGGAAGAAGGTGCTCCCCGCGGTCTGCCCGTCCAGTCTCACGCGCAGGTTCGTCTGGGTGGTGACCTGGTAGGCGACCCAGTCCTGGTCATAAACGTTGTCGATCGTCTGCTGGAGCGTGGGCAAGCCCGATACGGCCCGGGCCTGGGTCACGTTGTCATCGGGCTCGGCCGGGTCCGGGTTGGGCGAGAACGTCGCCAGCAGGTAGAACGGGGTGGTCTCCGACGAGCCCGCGTAGGAGGTGACGCGGATGAAATAGTAGCCTCCCGCGCTGGCCGACAGGCTGAGCTGCTCGGTCGTGCCCGGCCCGTACATGGAATCCAGCTGGTTCTCCAGGTACCCCGTGGACGCATTCAGACGGAACACGCTCAAGTCATAATCAATGGTCGCGTCGTTCGGGGGCACCATGAGGGCCGTGAGCTTTCCGGCGGAGGGCGTATGGACGTAATACCAATCCTCCTGTCCCACGGCGGTGAGGTAGTCGCCGTAGACGGCCTCCAGATTGATGGGAATGGCCTGACTCGCATCGTGATTGTTGGCGGCCAGGGGCGACATCAGCGCGGCACTCGCGGAGAGCGTCTTCATCCCCTCGGGAGGCGCCACCGATACACGCGGAACTTGGGAAGGCGGCTGCTCCGAGCCACAACCCAGGACGGCCATCGAGGCACAGAGAAACGCCAGGAGCTTTCTTCGCATGTCTATTCTTTCCTTGATCATCCGGTCTTGGAGGCTGGAGGCGGGTCCCCCCCTGCCTCGACGGGATGCGTGGCTAGATAGAGCCGCGCCGCTTCATCTGTCAAATCTTATCGTGCATGGGCTCAGTCCCCTCTTCAACCGATCCGCATGGACAGCTCGACATCTTCGGCGAATGGCGTGGACAGGTAGCCCGCGGCGGGCGAGCGGACGCGCGCCAGGTAGTCGGGGCTGAAGTCGGCGTTGTCGGCGATGATGAGCGCGCCCGGCCTGAGGTGGCTCTCCACCAGGTCCAGGATCTCGGGATAGAGCGCCTTGGCGCCGTCGAGCAGGATCAGGTCGATCGTTTCCGGGAGCTCGACGGCCAGCGTCCGCAGCGCGTCTCCCTCGCGGAGCTCCACCAGGTCGATGAGACCACCGGCCGTCAGGTTTTCGCGGGCGCGCTCCACCTTGGACGGCTCGAACTCGCTGGTGATCAGGCGGCCGCCGCCATTGTCACGCAGCGCCGCGGCGAGGTGCAGGGTCGAGATGCCGAACGAGGTCCCGAACTCGACGATCGTCCGCGCGTTGCAACTCCGCGCCAGCATGTAGAGCAGGGTGCCTGTCTCTCGCGAGACCGCGAGCGGAAAATCCTTCAGGCGCCCATAGAAGTCCAGGTAGTCGGTCTTGCTACGCATCCGTCTGGCCCGTTCTTCGCTGGAAAGATTGGCGAGCGCCGGGCTCGTCGTCGGCGACGTCGAGGCGGCCTCTTCGAACAACCGATCCAACAGCGGTGCAAGCGGGGAGGTGGTGAGGGTGGTCATGTCTATCTCCGGTTCAAGGTGCGTCCGTCGTTGAGCCGGATTAGAATGCGACGAATCCGTCAGGTTTCCTATTCGCATTGCCGTGCCCACCCATGACCGACCGCCAAACCCCCAGGATTTCCTCACGAAAACAGCCCAAACAGGCTCGCTCGACCGAACTCGTCGCGGCGATCCTGGAAGCGGCGGCTCAGGTTTTGGCGAAGGAAGGCGCGCAGCGCTTCACCACGGCGCGGGTGGCCGAGCAGGCCGGCGTCAGCGTGGGTTCGGTGTACCAGTACTTCCCGAACAAGGCGGCGATCCTCTTCCGGCTGCAGAGCGACGAATGGCGGCGGACGTCCGAGTTGCTGAGCGGCATCCTCGAGGACGTCCGGAAACCGCCGCTGGAACGGCTGCGCCTCCTTGTCCACGCCTTCATCCGCTCGGAATGCGAGGAGGCCGGGATGCGCGTGGCACTCAACGACGCCGCCCCTCTTTATCGCGATGCGCCCGAGGCGCGGGAGGCGAGGGCGTCGGGTGACCGCGCCTTCCAGGCCTTCATACGGGAGGTGCTCCCCGAGGCCACGGAGGCGACGCGTGCATTGGCCGCCGAGCTGGTCACGACGACGCTCAGCGCGGTGGGAAAGGATTTTTCGGAAAGTCCCCGGACCCCCGCGGAGATCGAAGCCTTCGCCGAGGCCATGGCCGATATGTTCTGCGCCTACCTCGAAGGCCTCGGGAAGCGTTGAAGTAGCAGCAGCACTCGCCGCCTGCCTCCACACCTCTATCCCGCCTATACGCATACGCAACTCTCGGCCCTCGGAGAGGCAGGCGCCCACCCCTCCGGATCTGGAATCGTGCGGTATTTCGAGAGCGAGGGGGAGGACACCTGGGATGTGGAAGTCTGCCAGCCCTTCACGATCGATGGACCCCTACTGCTTCCAGGAGGGTTCGATGTGCTGACCCTCCCGGGAGGAACGGCGGCCTACACGGTGCATGGGGGGGAATGCGGCGGGGATTTCGGGATGCAGGGAGCCTATGAGGCGGTCTGTAACTGGATCCGGGAACACGGCCATGAAACCCAGGGGCCCCCCTATGAGGTGTACCTGTTCGAACAGGGCAACACCGACGACACCGCCGATTACCGCACCGAAGTGGCCTGGCTGATCCGCTGAGCCGGGAAACACCACACCCGCACGACGACGGAAAATCCACGCAAGAGGTTTCGCCAGAAGCGAAGCCAGGGAGCAGTCATGTCTACACGCACACTGGGAAACACAGGCATTCAGGTCAGCGCCCTCGGGCTGGGCGGATGGGCCATCGGAGGCCCTTTCCGGGGCGGCACCGAGGAATGGGGTTACGGACCGGTGGACGACCAGGAATCCATCCATGCGATCCAGAGGGCCGTCGAACTGGGCGTGACCTTCTTTGACACTGCTGCCAATTATGGGGCTGGGCACAGTGAACGGATTCTGGGAAGAGCCCTCGGCGGTCACAGGTCCAGCGTGGTGATCGCCACCAAGTTCGGCTACCGGGTGCTGGACGATCAGAAGCTGGTAGACGGTCTGGAGGTCCATCCAGAAGCCATCCGCCGCTCCTGCGAGGCCAGCCTGCGCAGGCTGGGTACGGAATACATCGACCTGTTTCAGTTCCATGTGGGCGGCCATCCCGCGGATCAGGTGGATGATGTGCTGGACACCCTCGAATCACTGGTGGCGGAGGGTCACATCCGTGCCTATGGCTGGAGCACCGATGATCCGGTGCGGGCCCGGGCTTTCGCCGCCGGAAAGCACTGTGCGGCCATCCAGCACCAGCTCAACATCTTCGAGGACAATCCTGAAATGCTCACTCCAGCGGGAGCGGAGCCGACGCCGCGAGAGGCGAGTCCGCCGCCTGAGGCAGCGACGAGGGCGGAGGCCGGCTCGTTGTCCGCGGCGGCTCACGCGCTGGGCGTCGTCACCTCCACCGTGGGCCGCCGGATGACGGCGTTGGAGCGTCGCCTGGGCTCGCTCGTGTTCCAGAGGATGTCCGTCTGACGCCCGAACCCGGGGGTTCGCATGCAGCTCCCGCGCTCACCGGAAGACCTGGCGGGGCACGTGGTGGTGGGCTTCGACGCGGCGCTCAGCGGTTCGAGGAATCACGTTCCGTCATGCTGGGCGTGCGCTGACGCTCCTGCCCGCCCCACCAGCGCTCGTACCACCTCGGCGGAGGAGGGGACGGGCGGCCATTGCCTCAAGTCACACACCGCGTCTCCCCCTATCTTTTTCACCGAGGTCTCATGAAGCACGGGGTGATGCCCATGGCGGAGGCGCAGGCCCAGAGGTTGGACGCGCTCAGGATCGACCGTTCGGCCCACTCCCGGCGGAGACACGGGCGGCGGTGGCTGCCGTGGGGAGCGCTCGCCGTCGTGCTCGCCCTCGTGGTGGCGACGCTGGTGGTGGGCGGTGCCCCCAGCGTGCGCGTGGCCGAGGTCCGTGAGGCCCGGCCCGGCGAGCAGCAGACGGAGCTCTCCGCCGCTGGATTCGTCGCCTCGCGCCGGCGCTCCGTCATCGCGCCCCAGGTGGCGGGCCGCCTCGTGGAGGTGGCGGTGGACGAGGGTGACGCGGTGAAGGAGGGGCAGGTGCTCGCCCGCCTGGATGACCGGGACGCGCGTGTGATGGCCGCTCGAGCCCGTGCGGAGATCCAAGCGGCCCGCCAGCGGCTCCTCGCCGCACGGGCCACGGCGACACGGGCGCGCAACGATCTGGCCCGGGCCGAGCGGCTGGCACGGGCGCAGGTCATCACCCGGGCCAGCCTGGAGGAGTCACAGGCCCTCGCCCAGGCCTCCTCCGCCGAGGAGCTGGCCGCGAGTGCCCAGCTCACCGCCGCCCGGCGCGCGGCGGAGGCCGCGCAGCTGCAACTGTCCCACACCGTGGTGCGGGCGCCCTTCCCGGGCACGGTGGTGCGCAAGCTGGCGGACGAGGGCGCGGTGCTCGCGCCCGCCGCGCTCGAGCAGGAGAACATCGGCGGCATCGTCGAGTTGGTGGACCTGGGGGCGCTCGAGGTGGAGGCCGAGGTCAGCGAGGAGCAGCTGCCGCGCATCGAGGTGGGCCAGCCCGCGCTCATCTTCCTGGATGCGTACCCGGACCAGGCTTTCGCCGGCAAGGTGCGCTCGGTACGCCCGGCCATCGATCGCTCCAAGGCCACCGCCGACGTGAACGTGCAGTTCGACGAGATTCCCCCGGGCGCGCTGCCGGACATGGGTTCGCGGGTGGCCTTCCTGAAGGAGGAACTGCCCCCGGAGGCGCTCACGAAGAAGGACGGGGCGCTGCGAGTCCCGGCCTCGGCGGTGGTGCGGAGCGAGGGGCAGTCCGTGGTGTGGGTGGTGCGGGACGGGCGGCTGAAGCGCCAGCCGGTGCGGGTGGCGGAGAAGGTGGGGGACGAGGTGGCGCTGGCGCAGGGGCCACGGCCGGGAACGCAGGTGGTGGTGTCGCCGGACAACCGGTTGCGCACGGGGCGCAAGGTGAAGGTGTTGACGGAGGGTGGATGAGCACCGTGCCGAGCGAGGTGACGCCTCCC
Source organism: Cystobacter fuscus DSM 2262 (assembly GCF_000335475.2). Lineage (NCBI taxonomy): Bacteria > Pseudomonadati > Myxococcota > Myxococcia > Myxococcales > Archangiaceae > Cystobacter > Cystobacter fuscus. The sequence continues at coordinate 578,006 of NZ_ANAH02000066.1, forward strand.
CTCATCCGACTCCGAGGAGTCTCCAAGTCCTACCGGCGCGGCGACCTCGTCGTGCCCGTGTTGGAGGAGGTGAACCTGGACATCGAGACGGGGGCCTTCGAGGCCTTCATGGGCCCGTCCGGCTCGGGCAAGTCCACGCTGCTCAACCTCATCTCCGGGTTGGACCGGCCCACCACGGGCGTGGTGGAGGTGGGCGGGCAGGATCTGGCGCGCATGAGCGACAAGGAGCTGTCCGACTGGCGCGCGGGCCACGTGGGCTTCGTCTTCCAGATGTACAACCTGCTGCCCGTGCTCACGGCGGCGGAGAACGTGGAGCTGCCGCTGCTGCTCTCGCCGCTCTCGCGCTCCGAGCGCCGCGAGCACGTGGCCGCCGCGCTGGAGGTGGTGGGCCTGGGGCACCGGATGAAGCACCGCCCACCACAGATGTCCGGCGGCGAGCAGCAGCGGGTGGCGATCGCGCGGGCCATCGTCACGGACCCGGACCTGCTCATCGCGGACGAGCCCACGGGAGACCTGGACCGCCAGTCGGCCGAGCAGGTGTTGGACCTCTTCGAGGTGCTGCACCACGAGCTGCACAAGACGCTGGTGTTGGTGACGCACGACCCGCATGCCGCGCGGCGGGCGGACCTGGTGCGGCACCTGGAGAAGGGGCTGCTGCAATGACGTTCGGGCGGCTCGTCTGGAAGGATCTGCTGCGCAATCCCCTGCGGCTGGGCCTCACGGTGCTGGCGGGAGGGGTGGGGGTGATGGCCTTCATCTTCCTGCGCACCGTGGTGGACCTGTTCTACGTGGGAGCGGCGGCGGCCCAGGCGGACCGGCTCTTCACCCGCAGCAAGGTCTCCATCACGGAGGACCTGCCGCTGGCCTATCTGCCGCGCATCGCCGCGGTGCCGGGCGTGAGCGACGTCACCTTCTATGGCTTCTTCGGTGGGAGGTACGGCGAGTCCCAGAAGGACTTCTTCGGCTCGGCCTTCGTGGACCCGTCCTCCTTCATGAAGGTCTTCGACGAGGTGAGCGTCCCACCGGAGCAGGTGGCTGCCTTCACGGCGGACCCGTGCGGTGCGCTCATTGGCAAGGATCTGGCGGCGCGCTACGGCTGGAAGGCGGGAGATCGGGTGACGCTCAAGGGCACCATCTACCCGGGCGACTGGACCTTCACCGTGCGTGGCGTCTACGACGTGCTCAGCGGCGGCATGGACACGGCCTCGTTCTTCTTCGGCTTCCGCTGTCTCAACGAGAAGCTGCCGGAGAAGCGCCGGGACCGTGTGGGCGCCTTCCTGCTGCGGGTGGAGGATCCGTCGCGCTCGGCGCTGGTGTCCTCGTCGGTGGATGCCATGTTCGCCAACAGCCCGTACCCCACGCGCACCGAGAGCGAGCGCGCGGCCACGCTGGGCTTCATCTCCATGCTGTCGGCCATCATCACCGCGGTGCAGGTGGTGTCCACCGTCATCCTGCTCATCATCCTGCTGGTCATCGGCAACACGCTGGCCATGAGCGTGCGTGAGCGCACGCGCGACCTGGCGACGCTGCGGGCCATGGGCTTCAAGAGCGGACGGGTGGTGATGCTCGTGCTCTTCGAGTCGCTGGTCATCGGTCTGGCCTCGGCCGCGCTGGGGGTGCTCATCGCGCCACCGCTCATCCACGGGTTCATCTCGGCCGTGGGCTCGCAGCTGGGTGTCCCCAAGGACTTCATGCGCGAGAGCACGTTGCTGCTCGGGGCGCTGGCGGCGCTGGGGGTGTCGCTGCTGGCCGGGGCCATTCCGGCGCTGCGCGCCGTACGCATCTCCGTGGCCGAGGGGCTGAGGAAGGTGGCCTGAGCGATGATTCCCCTCTACTACAACACGCGCAGCCTCTGGGCGCGGCGGCTGTCCACGGGGCTCACCGTGGTGGGCCTGGGGCTCGTCGTCTTCGTCTTCGCCGCGGTGCTGATGCTGGCCAACGGCATCGAGTCCGCGCTCGCCTCCGGGGGAGACCCGCGCAACGTCGTCCTCCTCAACAAGGGCTCCACCAGCGAGCTGATGAGCTCCGTGGCGCGCGACGCCCTGCGCGCCCTGGGGAGCGCGACACAGGTGGCCTCCTCGGTGGAGGGAGCCCCGCTGGTGGCCGGCGAGCTGGTGGTGCCGGTGTTGCTGCCCCGCCCGGACGGCAACGAGTCCAACGTCAACGCGCGGGGCATCGGCCCCCAAAGCTTCGCCATCCGGCCCATCGTGCGGCTCATCGCCGGACGGCCTCCGAAGGCGGGGACGAATGAGATTGCCCTGGGTGAGGCGCTGGTGGGCCGCTCGCCGGGGGCGAGGCTGGGAGGCGAGCTGCGCTTCGCCGAGCAGCGTTGGCCGGTGGTGGGCGTCTTCTCGGCCGACGGCGGGGCCTACGAGTCCGAGCTCTGGGTGGACGTCAACCGGCTGGGCTCGGCCTTCGACCGGCCGGGGCTCAACTCCATCGTCGTGCGGACGGGCTCGGTGCCGGCCCGGGATGCCTTCATCCGGGACGTAGAGGGAGACCCGCGCTTCACGCTCGATGCGAAGCCGGAGCCCGAGTACTGGGCGGAGCAGGCCACGTGGCTGGCCAGCTTCATCCGGGTGCTCGGCCTCTTCGTGTCCTTCATCTTCAGCGTGGGCGCGGTGCTGGGCGCGATGATCACCATGTACGCGCAGGTGTCGGCGCGGCTCACCGAGCTGGGCATGCTGAGGGCGGTGGGCTACCGGCGCCGCAGCGTGCTCGCGAGCATCCTCATCGAGTCCGCGGTGCTGGGGGCGGCCGGAGGGGTGCTGGGCGCGCTGGGAGCGCTGGCGACGCGGTGGATGGAGATTCGCACCTTGAACTTCCAGACGTTCGCCGAGGTGCGGTTCGGCTTCACGCCGACCCTGGGCATCGTGGTGGCGGCGCTCGTCTTCGGGACGGTGATGGGCGTGCTGGGCGGGATGCTGCCCGCTCTGCGGGCCTCACGGCTGTCCATCCTGGATGCACTGAGAGCATGACCTCGCCGTGCGTCTTCCAGCGGTGTGGGGGCATGGGCGCGGCCGAGGTGCGGCACACTCATGCCACTCTGGCCATAGCCGCGCGTCGGCAGCCGGCCTCCCCGCTCCACCGCCGGAGCCGGGAGGAACTCTCCGTCCGTAAGGGGCCCCGCTCGGCATCAAGTCGGTGGGAGAGATTGGCATCACGGGCGCGTGCGGCGGAACTCCGATACGCCAGCACTCCCGGCTCTCGCCCTGACGTCAGGGCGGGGGAGGCTGCGTCCTCCCCCGAATCGTCCAAGCGAGCCTGTCCCTCAATTCTTGGCGATGTTCAGTCGAGCGGAATTACCATACTCACCCGCGTAGCCCTCGATGATGATCAGCAGGAGATCCCCTTTTTGGAGCGAGGGGAGCGTGATCCGCGACCGAAGGCTGCTTCCCACATCATCACTGCATCCCATGACTTGCGACGTGTTCCTGTAGTTGCGGATTTGCAACACGGTATCGAAGTTCGAGTTGGAGGTGCTGAACGAGTACGAGCCCGCCGAAGGCGCCTTCCACACATAAGCGATGTCTCGCGACCCCCCACCGTTGCAGCTGACCGACCACTGGTTGGTGGCCGTGCTGATGTTCGCATAGGTGGTGACAGGAGAGCCCATGGCACTGCCCAGGTCCTTCACGAGGGTCTGTGCGTACACCATTCCAGGCTCCGCGAACTCGGCCGCGCTCGAGTCGGTGGTGCCAGACTTCTTGGGCTGCTCGGACGGAGCCGAGGCAGGCTCCGTGCCGTCTCCCTGCTCATCCTCCAGCGCGGGACCGCACGCCCCCAGGGCAAGCGCACAAGCGACCATACAAAAAGTGGACGCACCCAGACTCTTCATGACTCACCGGTTTGGTTAGGGATTGAACGGCACGATGTGGATCTTGGTTCACCAGGCAGCCGCCGCGAAGCTCGGCGCCAATCCACCTGCCGATAAATAGAAAAATCAGGCATGGGTGTCAATGGCTTGTGCTGTTGTTTTGCTGCGCTGTCGTGTGTGGGGGGGGATGTTTGTGGTGAAATTGAATTGATTGTGCTGGCGAGTGAGTTTCTCGTTTCGGTGCGTGATAGTGTTTGTGGACGGATTCGTCCATGCTCATGGCCGAGACCGTCCAATGACACACAGGGGGGCGAGGTCGAGGCCTCATGAGGGAAGGCCAGGGCATGGGACTTCACCTTCTGCCAAGACGGCCGGAGTGCTTCGTCACCCGCACCACGATCCAGGCAGTTGCCCTTGGGCGCCTCGTTCCCCCAGTGCGCGCTCAGGCAGTGCTCCCTCCCATGACGGTTGGAAACGAGGGCCGTGAAAGAGGGGCTCGCGCACCAGGCTCCGGGCTCGGACATGTCGATTGTCGAATCGAGTTTCGAGCCCGGAGGGCGGAAATTAAAGCTTGCCTCGGAGGGTGACGAACATGGACGCGACGCAGGCTGCGGTGCAGGCAGGTCTCGAGGGAGTGGTGGTGGCCGAGACCCGGTTGAGCGAGGTGGATGGCGAGCGGGGGCGGTTGGTGATTGCCGGTGGGGACGTGGAGTCACTCGCCGGAGCGATTGGCTTCGAGGAGGTGTGCGCGAGGCTCTGGGCCCCGTACGCGAAGGAGGCCTTGCCTCCTTCGCTCCAGGCGGCCCTGGGCGAGGCCCGGGTGCGCGCCTTCGGGTTGCTCGAGCGGGGAGGGGATGCGTTGGAGGCGCGCGACGCGATGGACGCGCTCCGGGCCGCGGCGGCCCACGTTCCGGCGCACCCGGGCGAGGAGCTGGCCACGTTCGTTCTGCTCACGGGCGCGCTGGCGGTGTTCACCGGCGCCTTTGCGAGGCGCGCACGCGGCCTGGCCCCCGTGCGGCCGGATCCCTCGCTCTCGCACGCGGCGGATCTGCTGCGCATGGTGACGGGCGAGTTCCAGCCCGAGCGGGCGGCCGGACTCGAGGCCTACCTGGTCACCGTGTCCGACCATGGGCTGAATGCCTCCACGTTCACCGCGCGGGTGATTGCCTCGACGGGCTCGGATGCGGTGTCGGCGGTGGTGGGGGCCATCGGGGCGTTGAAGGGACCCCTCCACGGAGGCGCTCCCGGGCCGGTGCTGGACATGCTGGACGCCATTGGCGCTCCGCAGCGGGCCGCCGCGTGGCTCGAGTCGGAGCTGCGCGCCGGGCGCCGCATCATGGGCATGGGCCACCGCATCTATCGGGTGAGGGACCCTCGCGCGGCGGTGCTGGAGCGCGCGCTCGAGCGGCTCGAGCAGGGGGGCTTGAAGACCGAGCGGCTCGCGCTGGCGCGAGCGGTGGAGCGCGCGGCGGAGGAGCTGCTGCGCCAGCGCTACCCGGACCGGCCGCTGCGCGCGAACGTGGAGTTCTACACGGCGGTGTTGCTCGATGCGGTGGGGCTGGAGCGCTCGCTGTTCCCGGCCGTGTTCGCCTGTGGCCGGGTCGCCGGGTGGCTGGGCCATGTCGCCGAACAGCGCGCCACCGGCCGGCTCATTCGCCCCGCCTCCCGCTACGTGGGGCCGATGCCGGGCTGAGTGGGTCGCAAATGGGGCATGCTCACCAGAGTGCCTTCCACACGTAGCGAGGCCGTCAGCCATCTCGCCGAGAGGTGAAGCATGCGCGCAGTCCGTCTGGGCCGACGTTCGTCATCTTGGAGTCTCTTCCTGGCGCTCTCCGTCGCGAGCGTGCTCGCTGGCTGTGTTTCGCCGTCGGAGGGCTCGTCCGGCGAGACTCCTCTACCCGACAGCGGCACTCCTTCACCCGATGGGGGGACTCCGCCTTCGTTCACCTGGGGCACCGGCACGGACACCGGCACGCTCGCGGGCAACGTGTGGACACCTGGACGTGACACGGCGGGACTCGTGAACGCGGTGTCGTGGGCGCTCGTCCCCAAGGGGCGGTGGATCGAGGTCGCCGGAACGCCGCTCACCTCGCTGGACGCGGAGGTCAAGGCGGCGCTTCCTGGCTTCCGGGATCTCGGCTCCGGGGGGATCGCCGCGGTCATCAACGCCTTCTCCGGCGTGGCGGTCGACGCGCCTGGCGCCCGTTGGTGGGCCTTCGGCGGCGGGCACGCCGACAGCTCCAACAACGGCCTCTACCGCTTCGACATGGCGAAGATGCGCTGGAGCATCGAGCAGCTCCCCGACAACCCGGCGAACTGGACGGGGGTCGTCTATGGGAACACGTACAGCTACTACCCGCCCGCCGAGGAGTACTCCAAGGCCCACCCGGACAGTGACGTCTACTCGGATGAGTTCTTCGACCCGGCCCGGCCCGCCGCGTCGACGGGCCACCCGGTGGCCCGCCACACGTACAACGGGCTCGTCTACAACCCGGACCTCCAGGAGGTGGCCTTGGGCGTCCGGCGGATGTGGCGCTACAGCCTGACCACCCACACCTGGAAGCGCCACAACCCCTTCAACACCCCGGGGGCCACCTACGACGGAGTGACGGGATATGGCGGCTCGGCCGGCTGGACGTTCTGGGACGAGGTGAGCCACCGCTACCTCTTCGGCACCACGGAGAACTACAACTATTCGAAGTGGTGGTCTTTCGGCACCGACGACCAGTCCTGGCGCTGGGAGGTCGTGACGCCCCCCATCTGGCATTTCGCCCAGGTGGTCCGGGTGGGTCGCAAGCTGGTGAGCTTCCCCGCCCCGGAGGCGCCTCATGGCACCTTCCCTCCGAGGCTGATCACGTACGACCTGGACACGACGAAGTGGGAAGAGCTGCGCCTGAAGAGCAACCTCGAGCTCTCCCGCTGCTACAGCGATTACTTCGAGGGACAGATTCTCACCTACGTGCCACCGCTCAACCGCTACATCGCCGCGTTCCGGTACGACCGCGACGGGGATGGCAGCTTCGAGTACCGGACCTTCGAGATCGATCCGGTGGCCCTCGAGCTCCGCGAGGCGCCGGAGTACGAGGCCGGCGCCTTCGGCGGGTGGCACGAGCTCGTCAAGAACCGCTTCTTCTACCTGGCGACGCACGACGCCCTCGTCTACGTGCGCAAGGGAGAAGAGAACCTGCGCGTGTTCCGGCTCCCCTGAGCACGGGCACGATTCAAGTCAATTGACCTGGGCGGTTCACCGGCGCCTCCGGCCGGTTCACCGCACGGGTGGAGCGCTTCACGGAACACCGGCCGCCAGGCGGGAGCGGGCTCTGTAGGGTGGTTTTCGCAACCCACCCTTCCCAGGAGCCCTCCATGTTCCCCACCCCCAAGTCCCTCCTCCTCCCCGTGTTCGCCCTGGCCCTGAGCGCCTGTGGAGGCGACATGACGGAGGCGACGGACGCCGCCTCCTCCGCCGAGCCCACCGTGACCGCCAACCAGGGGCTCACCTCGGTGACGCTCGGCCGCTACAACATGCCCTTCTATGTGCCGCCCCGAGTGGCGGGTGACGCGGACTTCGCCGGCCACGGCCCCGACATGGACATCGATTTCGAGATGGAGCTGCGCAACGGCGACACCGAGCTGTGGGTGGGCATGTACGTCTTCGGGCAGGAGGTGGGGGGGACCACGCGCGTCGAGGGCGGCGTATGGCACAAGGTCTTCACCGCTCCCTCTCCCATCCTGTCCGTGGCCCCCCAGGGCGTGGTCCCCACGGGGCCGGAGTTCCACTACGGCTACAGGAACTATGGCCATGCCACCAAGACGTTCCAGTTCCCCCAGCTCAACCCCGCCAGCCGGCTGGTATGGCAGATCTCCTGCGTGGCGGACACGGATGGGGACGAGGCCGGCTCCAAGACGGGCTGCAGCTCGATCCTCCACGAGATGACGATCACGTTCTGACGGGCGCCCGGCGGCCGCGCCGTCACGCCCCCATCACGCTGCCCCCGTAGAAGTCCTCCACACCATTCCGATTCCAGGAGACATGCGTGGACGCTTCCTCGAGGACCCTGACACACCGCGGTATTTCCCGGGCGGAGCCCCCTCCGCCCTCGCGCCCGCTCGAGCGCCTGGTAATCCGGGAGGTCGGCCGGGTGCTCTTCGTGCCCGTGAGCGAGGTGGACTGGCTGGAGGCCCAGGACGACTACGTCCAGGTGCACGCGGGCCGGAGCACGTACCTGCTCCGGCAGTCCCTCCGGGAGCTGGAGGCCCGCCTGGACCCCCACCACTTCATGCGCATCCACCGCTCGACCATCATCAACGTCCAGCGGCTGCGGGAGATGCGCCCCCTCTTCCATGGCGAGTACCAGGTCTTCCTGTGCGATGGAACGAGCCTCAAGCTCAGCCGCGGCTATCGCGACCGGGCACGGAGCCTCATGGAGTGGGCCTGATCCGTTCGTTCACGTGACGACAGGAACTCGGGCCCGTGGGGCGTCTCCGAGCCGTTGCTCTGTGTCGTCCCGCACGGGAGCGCGCATCCGCCCGTCGACAAGCCCGGACCCATCTGCCAAGGAGGATGCACCGCGTCGCGAGCGCGGCCATTCAGCCAAAGGGGATGGATAGATGCAGCGCATTCGAGTGGGCGGCTTGCAGGTGGATTCCCGGCTCCATGCCTTCCTCATGCAGGAGGCCCTGCCCGGCACCGGCGTGGACGCCGAGGCGTTCGGCTCCGGACTGGACGCCCTCGTGCACGCGTTGGCCCCCGTCAACCGCTCCCTGCTCCAGCGCCGGGACGCCCTCCAGAAGGCCATCGACGACTGGCACCGCGCCCACCCCCGGCCGTTCGACCCCAAGGCCTATCTGGCCTTCCTGGAGGAGATTGGCTACCTGCGGCCCGAGCCCCCGCCCTTCAGCGTGGGCACCGCGAACGTGGACGAGGAGATCGCCCGGGTCGCCGGCCCGCAGCTCGTCGTGCCGGTGACCAACGCGCGCTACGCCCTCAACGCCGCCAACGCCCGCTGGGGCAGCCTCTATGACGCCTTCTATGGCACCGACGTCCTCCCCGAGGACAACGGCGCCACGCGCTCGGGGCCCTACAACCCCGTGCGCGGCGAGCGCGTCATCGCCCGCGCCCGCGCTTTCCTCGACCAGGCCTTCCCCCTGGCCCGGGGCTCGCACCGCGACGTGACGTCCTATGCCGTGGAAGGGGGCGCCGTGGTGGCCACCCTCGCGGAGGGCCAGCGCACGGGCCTCGCCCAGCCCGCGAAGTTCGCCGGCCTGCGCGGCGAGCCGTCGCGCCCCTCGGCCCTGCTGTTCGTCAACCACGGCCTGTACGTGGAGCTGACCATCGACCGCGGCCACCCCGTGGGCCGCACGGACAAGGCGGGCGTGGCGGACGTGCTCGTGGAGTCCGCGCTCACCGCCATCATGGACGGCGAGGACAGCGTGTCCGCGGTGGACGCCGAGGACAAGCTGGTGCTCTACCGCAACTGGCTCGGGCTGATGAAGGGCACGCTCTCGGCGCACTTCGACAAGGGCGGCAAGAAGGTGGAGCGCCGCATGGCCGCCGATCGCGTCTACACGACGCCGGGCGGGGGCGAGCTCACCCTGCACGGCCGCAGCCTGATGCTCGTGCGCAACGTGGGCCTGCACATGTACACCGACGCCGTGCTGGACAAGGACGGCGCGCCCATCCCCGAGAACATCCTGGATGCCGTCGTCACCTCGCTCATCGCGGTGCATGACCTGCGCGGGCCCAACGCCCGGCGCAACAGCCGCACGGGCTCGGTCTACACGGTGCGGCCCAAGATGCACGGCCCCGAGGAGGTCGCCTTCGCCGACGACTTGTTCTCGCGCGTCGAGCGGCTGCTCGGCCTGCCCGCCCACACCCTGAAGATTGGCATCATGGACGAGGAGCGCCGCACGAGCGCCAACCTCGCCGCGTGCATCCACGCGGCGCGCGATCGGGTGGTGTTCATCAACACCGGCTTCCTGGATCGCACGGGCGATGAGATCCACACCTCCATGGAGGCGGGGCCCATGGTGCGCAAGAACGAGATCAAGTCCACGGCGTGGATCAAGGCCTACGAGGATCGCAACGTGGACGTGGGGCTCGCCTGTGGGCTCAAGGGCCGCGCGCAGATTGGCAAGGGCATGTGGGCCGCCCCGGACAAGATGGCCGACATGCTGGCGCAGAAGGTGGGCCACCCGCAGGCGGGCGCCAACACCGCCTGGGTGCCGTCGCCCACGGCGGCCACCCTGCACGCGCTGCACTACCACGAGGTGGACGTGGCGGCCCGGCAGGAGGCCCTGCGCCAGCGCGCGCCCACGCCCCTGTCCACGCTGCTCACGCTCCCCCTGGCCCCCGAGGCGAAGTGGTCGCCCGAGGAAGTGCGCCAGGAGTTGGACAACAACCTCCAGGGGATTCTGGGCTACGTGGTGCGCTGGATCGATCAGGGCGTGGGCTGCTCCAAGGTGCCGGACATCCACGACGTGGGGCTGATGGAGGATCGCGCCACGCTGCGCATCTCCAGCCAGCACGTGGCCAACTGGCTGCGGCACGGCGTGGTGACGGAGGCCCAGGTGCGGGAGGGCCTCGAGCGGATGGCCGTGGTGGTGGATCGGCAGAACGCGGGAGACCCGGGCTACCGGCCCCTGGGGCCGCGGTTCGACGGGGTGGCCTTCCAGGCCGCGAGGGAGCTCATCTTCAAGGGCCGCGAGCAGCCCAACGGCTACACCGAGTGGATCCTCCACGCCCGGCGCCGCGAGGCGAAGGCCTCCCGGCGGTAGGGCGGGGGGCATGAAGCCCTGAAGTCGCCAGTGCTTGCTCAGCACCTGGCCTCGATCGGCGTTCACCCAGGATCCAACGCTTGCTCCCGGCCAGTACCCGAGACCTTCCGGATCCTCTACCGGACCTTCAACGGTTGCCACTACGACACGAATACGTCCAGCCGCTCACAGATCTATCTGGGAATCAGCCTCGTCCCGCTCGAAGACATCCTTCGTCAGTGGAACCGTCTGGAGAAGGATGCGTTTTCCCAGCGGTTCCACCCGGGCGAGTATTGGAACGCCGGATGGATTCCCTTCCTGGAAATGGAGCGCTGGGGGCTGGGAGTCATCGACACAACCGGCTGCTTCGGGGGCCCGCCAGGACAGATCATCCAATTCAACTACAAGGTAGGAGCCGAGCGAGACATCACGTATGTGTCCTTCGATGCGTGGCTCCTGTTGCTCCTCGAGCATCTCGAACGAGCACCCTTCTTCCAGAAGCGGCACGCGCTCCCCCCAAGGCATCGCCCGCCGCTGAGCGAGCTTGCCGCGCACCTCAACCCGGGTCATCCGCGGAGCGTGGTCCTCAGGCCTGTCACTCCACCGCCCACGCCTCATGACAGGCCGTGACAAGGACGTGAGCAGGTGGCCATCGGACGCGGCATGTGCGGGGGCGGCTTCCAGCTCGAGGAGGGCGTGCGCTACTCGGTGCGGCTGATCGCGGTGGACATGGCGGGCAACGAAGCCGTGGCCCCGGGAGGACCGCTGATCATCCAGGGACCCCGGCCGTAGTGGGGAGACTCAGAAGCGCGTCGTGGCCTGCGTGAGGGCCAGGTTGCCGAAGTCAGGGAGTGTGGTGGACATGACGGGGAGTGAATCCGCGGCCCCGGGGAACGTACCGCTCAGGGGGAATCGGGCAGAAGGCGCAACCGCCGCCGCCGTCTCGCGATAATCGAGAATACTCATTTCCCGAGACTCCCATGCAAATCCGCAACGCCCTCCCCACCGCCGCCACCGCCCGGACGGCCGCCGCCGCGACCGTGACCGCACCGCCCGCCGGCCTGGAGTTCGGCAACCGGGGCCCCCAGGTGAAGCAGTTGCAGGACGCGCTGGTGAAGCTCGGCTACATGACGAAGGCCCAGGTGGCCACCGGCCCCGGCATCTTCGGCGAGAAGACGAAGGCCGCGGTGACGAAGTTCCAGGCGGACCACAAGCTGCCTACCACCGGCTACTACGGAGACCTGACCCACGCGGCGCTCAAGAAGGCGCTCGGCGCGGACTCCAAGCCCCCCAAGCCCGGCACCTTCACCAAGCCGCCCGTCGTCAACGCGCCCTCGCCCAACTCCAACTCGCGCGGCGGGGCGGACATCGACACCATCGTCCTGCACCACACGGGCTCCAACAATGGGGCGGGGGACCTCGCCTGGATGCGCAATCCCCAGAGCCAGGTGTCCGCCCACTACATGCTGGACCGCGACGGGAAGATCTACCAACTGGTGGGCGACGAGAAGCGCGCCTGGCACGCGGGCAAGGGCGAGCTGCACGGGGTGCCCACCGACGTGAACGGTCGCTCCATCGGCATCGAGATCGTCAACGACGGCTCGGGCAAGACGCCCTTCACCGACGCCCAGTACAAGTCCCTCACCCAGCTCGTGGGCTACCTCAAGCAGGAGTACAAGGTGCCCGCCAACAACATCCTCGGGCACAAGGACGTGGCCGTGCCCAAGGGCCGCAAGAGCGACCCCGCCGAGAACTTCGACTGGAACCGCCTGCGCGCGGGCCTCTGACGCCCCGGGGTGGCGCCTCGCGCCTGGTTGCGACGGCCGATTCAATCGCGCTAGATGGGTGCACATCCACTCGATGGGTCACCCTCCATGACAGACAAGCAGGTCTTCCAGGACGAGTACTTCACCGTCCTCGTCGACGAGCGGAGGGGCATCGTCCGCACCATTCGCAGCAGCACACCGTTCCCCTCGCTCGAGGAGCTCGGCGGCATCTTCGCGCGGCTCGGTGACGTCCTGGATTCATTGGGGCGCTCGCGGTACGGACTGCTCGCCGACCTCCGGGCCGGCCCCGGCCGGAACGATCCCGAGTTCGAAGTCGTCATGGAGCAGCACCACCGCCCCCGTTGGGTCGGCGGCTTCCGCAAGGTCGGCGTGCTCGTGCGCAGCACCGTGGGCGTGATGCAGATCCAACGTCATGCCCGAAGTGACGGCTTCGAACGGATGATCTCCAAGGACGAGGACGAGTTGCTGGCGTACCTCACCGAGGACGTCCAGGTGATATGATTTAGCGCCCGCGCGAGTCCGCGTGGGGCAAGGGTTCCGGAGGGGCGCTCGCGGAGGCCCTCGTCAACCAAACTCCTTACGGGAGGTGTCATGGGCAGAGATCCTGTGCGGCTGAGCCGCCGACGCGTCATCGCGCTGGGTGGTGGGGCCGCCGTCAGCGCCGTCGCCTGTACGGCGGCCGGCGATCCGACCAGTCCCGAGCAGCCCCAACCCGGCGTGCGCCCCCGGTTTCCGGTGCGCACCGGCCTGGACCACCTGGTGGAGGGCGGTTTCGCGGCGCTCGCCGGTGCGCGGGTCGGCATCATCTCCAACCCGACCGGCGTGGACGGCAGGTACAGCCACCTGGCGGACCTGATGCACGCACACGCCCGGGACACCGGGGGGCTGACCATCGGCGGCGTCTTCGGCCCCGAGCACGGTTTCCGCGGCTCCGCGCAGGCCGGCGGCAGCGAGGGCACCGGGATCGACGCGCGCACCGGGCTGACCGTCTACGACGCGTACAACGCCAGCCAGGCCACCTGGGAGACCCTCTACGAGCGGGCCGGCGTACAGACCGTCGTCTTCGACATCCAGGACGTCGGCAGCCGGTTCTATACCTACATCTGGGCGCTCTACGACTCGATGGTCGCCGCCGCCCGGCGTGGACTGCGCTACGTCGTGCTCGACCGGCCCAACCCGGTGGGCGGCAAGGCGTACGGGCCGATGATGACCACCCGCTTCACCACCGCCGTCGGCAAGAAGGAGATCGTCCAGCAGCACGGGATGACCGTCGGCGAGCTGGCCCGCTTCTACAACGGCGAGTTCCTGCCGACCGACGCCGGGCGCCAGGTCGAGCTGGAGGTCATCGAGTGCAGCGGCTGGGTGCCGAACATGATGGGCGCCGATACCGACGTTCCGTGGGTCATGCCGAGCCCCAACATGCCGACCCCGGACAGCGCGCTGGTGTACCCCGGTACCGGCATGTTCGAGGGCGTGGTGAGCTTGTCCGAGGGTCGCGGCACCACGCGCCCATTCGAGCTCATCGGCGGGCCCGGGTTCGACTACCACTGGAGCGACCAGCTCAACGCCGCGAACCTGCCCGGGGTGTCCTTCCGGGAGGCCTACTTCACGCCGACGTTCAACAAGTTCGCCAACACGCTGTGTGCCGGCGTCGAGGTGAAGGTGACCGACCCGCGGGCCTTCGACCCGATCCGGACGGCCGTCGCGATGCTGGTGGAGGCGCGCAAGTTCCCCGCCTTCGCCTGGCGGACCGACTCCTGGGACGCCGGGCGACCGTACTGGATCGACAAGCTGAGCGGGTCCGAGCGGCTGCGCACGATGATCGACGCCGGGGCGTCCACGGAGGAGATCGTCGGCGCGTGGAGCGACGAGCTGGCGGAGTTCGACGCCCGGCGCCGCCCGTACCTGCTCTACCGCCGCGGGTGACGCCCGCCTCGCGCACGGCGGTACGCCAGGTCTCGAGTCAATTCAAGCGGAGTCGTCCCGGGCGCGCTGCTGCTGGATGGCGCGCAGCAGCGCTTCATCGGAGAGGGCCTTCTCCCAGTCGCCTGGCAGCTCGATGCGCACGGACTTCGCGCCGCCGCTGGGCGTGCAGGTGACATGGAAGCGGTTGCCCGAGTCCCCGACACGCGCCGCCTCGGTCTTCTCCGGATCCTTGCCCAGGCCCGCGAAGGCCTGGATGCAGCTCCACTTGATTCCGTCGCTATCCGTGACTTCCCGTGGCATGCGCACCTCGCGAGGTTTCAGGGTGCGCATCGCCTCGGGCGCGGACAACCCGTCCCGGGCACGAGCGCCCCGGAGCGCCACGGCGGCGCGTCCGGAGAGCCCACGCGGGCAGCTCAGGGGATGAGGGGCGCGAGCGCGGGGGCGATGTACGTCTGCTTCGCCTGCTGCACCGTCGTCCAGTCGTCCTGGAGCAGGCCGCCGGTGTCATCGGAGTTGGGATTGAGCGACCAGAAGGCGAAGCTCATTCCGTTGTTCGCGAGGTAGCCCGTGAGCGTCTGGATCCACTGCTTGTCCGAGTCGATGAGCAGCTTGGTGCCGAACTCGCCGAGCCACACCGGGGCGCGGTTCTCCTTCACGAGGAAGCCCCAGGTGGCGTCCCACACGCCCGGCAGGTTGGCCGGGTAGCCGGTGGAGCCCTTGTTCTGGAACCACGGCTGGCCGTAGACGCTCTCCGGGTAGTCGTGCGCCGAGTACACCACGCGCCCCGGCACGTTGAGGCGCACCGGGTAGTCGCGCGCGCCCCGCAGGTTGCCGCCCCACCAGTACCAGTTGTTCTGATAGATCTCGATGCCCTCCACGATGATGAGCAGGTCCGGGTTCACGCCGAGGATGGCGTTGCCCGCGCGCTCGGCGGCGAGCCGCCAGTCGGTGTCGAGGTTGCCATCGCCCCAGGTGGCGCGGCCGTGCGGCTCGTTGTGCAGGTCCACGCCCACCACGGTGGGATTGCCCTTGTAGCGCTGGGCGAGCATCTTCCAGTCATCGATCCACGCCTGCTCCTCGGTGGCGCGGTTGGAGCGGTACCAGAGCTCCGACTGGCTGTTGGCGTCCGGACGGTGCCGGTCGAGCACGACGCGCAGCCCGCGCGCCCCAGCCGCCGCGATGATGCGATCCATCACCTGCAGGGACGTGAGCCCGGCGAGCTCCGGATTGAGCGCGTTGTTCATGCTGAGTGGATCCGGGGACACCCCATCGCGCAGCATGGTGTTGCTGTAGGGCAGGCGCAGCGAGTTGTAGCCGAGCGACTTCACCTGATCGAGCAGGCTGTCCATCGCGCGGCGATCCAGCCCGTAGGGCACGCGCGAGGGGCCCTCGAAGCCGAACCAGTTCACGCTGGTGAGCCGCACCACCTGGCCCGTGGACGAGAGGATCTTCGCCCCCTCGGTGTGCAGGTAGCCCGCGGCGCCTGGCGGCGGCGTTCCGGCGTCGGTGCCCGCATCGGTTCCGGCGTCCGTCCCCGCGTCGGTGCCCGCATCCGAGCCCGCATCGGTTCCGGCGTCCGTCCCCGCGTCGGTACCGGCGTCGTTGCCGGCGTCGGGGCTCGGGGTGGTCCCGTACACGCCGTCCGAGGCGCACAGGGACAGCGTGGCCCCCGGCTGGAAGAGGGCCGAGCACGAGGTGGCCGAGCCCCCGGCGTTCACGGCGCGCAGGCGCACCTGGGTGCCCCGGAAGGACTGACTGCCGGTCCAGACGTTCGCGTCCCAGGCCGCCTGGCTCAACGCCGTCCACGAGCCTCCGTTCACCGACACTTCCACCCGAGCCGGGGCGGGGGAGGCCGTGATCCGGGCCTCCAGCCACCAGTCATTGCTCGACGTCTGGAGGAAGAAGGACACGGGGGCGGCGAGCCGCTGCTCCCACTCCGTGAGTGCTGACTCCTCCTCCGCGACGCCGCCTCCACACGCGGCGGTGAACAGCACCGCGCCCAGCAACATCCCCATTCTTTTCATGACACGACCTCCGGCTGTACGGGCTCGATGGCTTCCTGGATGGTTCGGGAAGAAAATTGCCATCCAGGAAAAACACGAAAAGCCCCCAAAGGTCAACGCCATATTCAAGACACGAATCCCAGTCGCAAAATCCAAGAATCCGCAACAACCCGTCGGGCCCCGAATGGGACTCCGTGACGAGCGTGTGACAATGAAGGGAGAAGGGGGAGTAATGAGCTGCCATCAACCCGATCGGTTGTTGAGGCTCCATGAACTCAGCGAGCAGCTCCAGCGCGAGTCATTGAGAACCGTACTCAGTCGAGGAAGCGGCGCCACCAGCGACGGGCCACTCCGGGAGGACAGTCCCGCCAAGTCACGTGCTCGGGGAAGGGGAAGAGCCAGGGCTCGAGCGCGCGCGCCAACTCACGGTAGGCGGGCAAGGTGTCTCCCTGGAGCAGGTCGCCCGCTTCGGGCTCCGCGCCGAGCGACACCACGGCCCGGTCGTCCCCAAAGGGTTGCACGGTGGTGGAAGGGGAGTGCAGCCGGGAGCGGAGCGCCTCGGCCCCACCTACCTGGGTCAGCACCTGCGGACCGAGGAAGTTGAGCCAGTGCACGCCGTCCACGCGCGAGCCCAGGTCGCGCTGGCCATGCGTCACGTCCAGTCCCGGGTAGCGCAGTGCTTCCTCGTGGATGTCCCTCATGGAGGGCCCCCAGAGGTTGGGGGAGAAGAAGGCCAGCCCCGCGTGGCCCGACACATAGGGCAGCAGTGCGGCCAGTTCCATGATCTCCGCTCGCATCCGCTCGGGACCATGCGCCTCCAGGTGCTCGGTGGGCCAGGAGAAGCTCACCAGACTGACCTGATCCTGGATGGGCGGGCGCCACGGCAGACGTGCCCAGTAGAAGAAGCCGTAACCCGTGACGCCGGTGGTCCCCACCGAGAGTTCCACCGTGCGATCGAACTGCTCCTTCACTTTCTGTTTGAGAAAGGACTCCTCCGCCTCCTCATCCAGGATCGCATCCGGTGGGGGTGGCGCCAGGGTGTCCCGGATGTCCGCCCAGCCGTCCTCATCGAGCGGCATGGGCTCATCTCCCAGGAAATACTCGGTGAAGGCGTCCGCCCCCAGTCCCGCGTTCCGCAAGTACACCTCGAGGGCATGACTGACGGGAATCGCGAGTTCTCGATGCCCGAAAGGCAGGTGCAGCACGAGACGGATCACCTCCCGCTGGAGGAGGCGTCCTCCTTTGTTGGGTGAGGCAGGGTGACGGATGCGAGGAAGAGGATGCTTCATCGGCTGATTCCCAGTTGGGGCGTGACGAGTGCTGGCTGCTCCGCACCGGAAAGCTCTTTGTACTTGTCCAACTTTTGACGCACGGTTTCCCCGGTGTCACCTAGGGGATTGCTCTTCTTGCTCGCCGTACAGGGAAAGTAGAAGTCATAAAGACGTTGAATGTGGTTGGCATTCCGGACGAAGTGGAGAACGAGATCGGGGACCAGCGAATCCCATCGTGTGTCGGTGATGGAGTATCCGCCGGTTGTGGGCTCCTTGCCGTAACGCGGTTCCCGAGTGAAGTGGTCTGGGAACTTTTCGCCAAGTTCTCGCTCGACACACGCGAAGGCGACCTCGTGCTTCATCGTCCCAAGTTCCATGGATCGCCGGATCTTCCTCCCCAATTTGTCGTGGCCAACGACGCGATTGCACTCCTTGTCATCCGGGAACTTGCCCTGGCCATACTCGCGCTCATTGACCTGGAAGTCTGCCTCGCGGGCGCATTGCACGAGCACCGCCTCTACCTGGGCCACTTCCGCCTCATTCAGGAAGTCCTTGAGTGTCAGCAGTCCTCTCATGGCCTGCGCTGCCCTCACCACCGCTGGTGTCGAGGGCACAAGCAATTCTCCACTGGCGGCCGGCGCCATGCACCCGGGGCTGAGTGCACAGGACTGGGTCTGGAGGGAAGGGACGTACTCCGGCAGACCGCGAAGCCCCGTGGCACAACCTGTGAACAATAACAGGCTCATCAGCGGCGACCGCATGCACTCTCCGGCAATCCGACAAGTACCCCTTCGTGTTCGAGAAATGAACCGCGCTATCGACATATGGCTCCCCTGTTTCTCGAACGAGCAATAACCTCGCTGGAAGCATCGTCCAGGCAGCACCTCTGGTGCAATAAGCACCACACCTTGTGAATTTTTTGTGAGAAGCCACGCTGGAAGACTTCCACCAGGATGTGCCGTCAGGGATGGCCGACACCAGGCAGTACCTTCGCCGACGGGAAGAACCACTCTGGAGGACCTGTGCTCGCTCTTGACTCGACAGGTCAAATCCGGTTCGCTGGGCGTCGAGCGGAGAGGAAATCACGTGGCGAACGAGACGAGCGGGAAGGGTGGGGGGAGGGGACCCTTCGAGCGGGGTGGTGCCTACGACGAAGTGGGTCCCGAGCTGGGCCGCCTCCACGAAGCCTGGGATGTGGAGACGGGCAAGGCGGTCCTGCAACTGCTGCCCACCGAGCGCGTGGACTGGCGACCCGAGGGGCCCTGGCGGGTGAGCCTGCTGTGCGAGCCGGAGCCGGTCGCGGTGACCGTGCGGGTGGAGGAGGCGCCCGCGTCGATGCCCGTGTCGGAACTGGCGGACCTGCTCGTGCTCACGAGTGCCGCGGTGACCCGCGTGGAGGACAGTGAGCGGCTCCGGGCCCACCTCGCCTCGGGGCAGCTTCCCCCACGCCCCGCTGGAGGCCAGCGCGCGGGACACGCCGCGGCGAGCCGGACGGGGCTCCTGCTCGGCCTGAGCGTCTGGCTGCTGTCGAGTCTCCCCGGGAGCCCGGCTCCCCATGCCCGGGAGGCAGCCACGGAGACCTTCTCACGCCAGGAGGCTCCGACCTTCGTCGACCTTTCGGAGTCCGAGCTGGTGGTCCCCTCCTATCCCTTGCCCAAGGAGCCCTTCCTCAATCAGATGACTGCTCCCTGCCCGCGCAGGAAGGTCGTCGTGGAGATCAACGGTGGGTGTTGGGTGACGTTGGAGCAAAAGCCTCCGTGCGACGACACGGATGCGGCCGAGTACCAGGGCAAGTGCTACATGCCGGTCGGCAAACGCAAGAAGTTGCCACAATCCGTCGGACCCTGAGCGCGAGAGGTGTCCCAGCGCGCTCGGGCTCTCGTCCGGGCGAATCTCAGGGCTGCTTGTTCCCCAACAGCTCCTTGGCGCGCGCGATGGCCGACATGGCGTTGGGCCAGCCGACGTAGAAGGCCAGGTGGGTGATGAGCTCGACGAGTTCCTCCTGCGTCACGCCGTTCTCGAGGGCGCGCGGGAAGTGGAAGTTCATCTGCTCCGTCTTTCCGGTCGCCACGAGCGCCGCGCAGGTAATCAGGCTGCGGTCGCGCCTGGACAACTGCGGCCGCTCCCAGACGTCCCCGAACAGGACATCGTCGGTCAGCTCGACCAGCTTCGGCGCGAAGTCGCCGATGGCCTTTTGTGCGGCGGTGGTGGGCTTGGGGGTGCTCATGGTGCGTTCTCCTTTCAACGTTGCGTGCCGTACTGCGCGTCGGTGACCTTCTCCATCCACTCGACCACCTTGCCGTCGAGCGCCTCCTGGATGGCCAGGTGGGTCATCGCGGTGGTCGGGGATGCGCCGTGCCAGTGCTTCTGGCCGGGGGGAATCCTCACCACGTCGCCCGGACGAATCTCCTCGACGGCGCCGCCCCAGAGCTGCACGCGGCCGGCGCCGGACGTCACGATGAGCGTCTGCCCGAGCGGGTGGGTGTGCCACGCCGTGCGGGCGCCAGGCTCGAACGTGACGGAGGCGCCCGAGGTACGCGCGGGGGCGTTCGCCGTGAAGAGCGGGTCGACGCGCACGGTGCCCGTGAAGTTCTCGGCGGGCCCCTTGGCGGAAGGTTGCGAGCCACTGCGCGTGATGCTCAGCGCCGGAGCCCCTCCGCCCGAGGTGGCCGGGGAAACGCCCGCATCGGCAGACGCGCCCTTCGGGCTGGCCTGGGCCATGGCCATACCGAGCAGCGGGAGTGAGAGCAATGTCGCGGCGAGGAGTTTCATGTTCATTCTCCGGTGGGGTGATGGGTGGTTGCTGCACCCGTGAGTTCTAGGGTCGCCGGCCGATGCGTCAGCGCTTCAGCTTGTAGCGGAGCCAGAGCAGGTCGCCCGTGCGCTTCTCGAACGAGACCAGCTTGAGGTGCCGGGCGGGCCCCTTTCCCTCGCTCGCATCGAAGAGCGACGGGGTTCCGGTGGCACCGTCCGCGATGGGAGCCACCAGCACGCTCAGCTCGTCGATGAGGTCCGCGGCCAGGAAGGAGCCATTGATCTTCCCTCCGCCCTCGAGGAGCAGCTTCTTGATGCCGAACTCCTTCCTGAGCTTCTCGAGCACCCGCTTCAGGTTCAAGTCCGTCTTGCCGCCAAACAGGTAGGAGACGCCCTTGGATTGAAGGAAGGCCAGGTAGTCGTCCGAGACCGCCTCGGTGAGGACCGTGATCACGTGCTCCTCATCGATGGAGCTCGACTTCCAGGTGAGCTTGCCAGCGGGGTCCAGCGCGATGGCATAGGACTCCGCATCGCGCCTCGCGATGAAGTCCGTCCTCGGGATCGGGTGTGGCACCTTGCGCGACGGAACCCTGGCCTTCCCGGCGTAGGGCTCCATGGAGATCCGGCCGATCATCCACGCATCGGCGTCGAAGGTCTGGGCCGTACGCTCGTACTCGGCATGGGCTCTGGGTGGGAGCTTCCAGCTCGTGGTGACGATCCGTCCATCGACGGAGGGAACCATGTGGCAAATCACGTATGGCCGCTTCGCTCCATTCATCTGTCAGGTCCTCGTGAGAAATGAGCGACATCACGTCTTCGTCATGTCGATGACGAAGCGATGACGCGCCTCCTTGTTGACCACCTTCGTCCAGGCGTCGTCGATCTTCTCCATTGGGAACTTGGTGATCTCGGGCCTGATATCGTGAAGGGCACAGAAAGGGAGGTCAGTCCGCTTTGGGCAGGCCGAGCCGGCGACGCAGTTCCGTCATCGTCGTGTTGGCGCGGAAGCCCGGGCCGCCCCGCTGGAAGCGGGTGGCCGCGGCCAGATTGCCCACCACCAATGGTTCGCAGCCGGCATCGAGCACCAGCCACGCGGCGACTTGAACGGCCTGGGTGTCGTCCCCGGCGATCGGAACGGCCAGCTTTCCACTCCGCCGGCCGGCCGACGCTTCGACCGCCGTGGCGTCGACGGCGCTGAAGGCCCGGACCAGCCGCGTGCCCGGCAGGTACTTCGCCGAGGTGGGGCCGACGCCGTTGGCCTGCGCCTCGCGCGCCAGGGCGTCGTCGCTGCCCGGAGGAGGATTGCAGGCATCGAGTACGATCTTGCCGCGAAGCGCCTCCCGCAGGTCACTCCCGAGCTGCGGAAGCGCGCCATAGGGCACGGCGATCAACACGACCGGGCCGAACTCGGCCGCCTGGAGCGGCGTGCCCACCGAAGCACGCGGGCCGAGCGGGCGGGTCATGGAGACGAGCTGTTCAGGATGGCGGGAGGAGAACAGCACCTCGTGCCCGGCTTGAACCCAGAGCCGGCCGACGGTGCCGCCCAGCCACCCCGCGCCGATGATGCCAATCCGCATGGTTTTGACTTGTCCTTTCACCTGACCGAGGACCGGGAGCGAGGCCAATGCGGCCAAGGCCCCCAGGAGGGAACGACGGGAGTGCGGCATGACGGTGAACCTTTCAT